>JANNKU010000153.1:0-111597 GCA_031396445.1 Deltaproteobacteria bacterium
GCATCGAGCGCACGAAGTCGTTCTTGAAGAGCGAATTCCTGCGCTGAACTCCGAACGGGGCCGGGCGTCAGGTTATTTTTTGTCAGGTTGTTGAAGGTGGCGGTGCAGCGAGCCGATCGCCGGCAACAACCTGACAGAAAATAAACTGACGCCCGGCCCCGTTCGGAGTTCAGCGCAGGAATTCGCTCTTCAAGAACGACTTCGTGCGCTCGATGCAGCCGGCGTCGGCTGGGTACACGCTGGCGAGGAAGTGCGTGACGCCTGCGTCGCGCGCGCGTGCGATGCCAGCGCGCAGAGTCGCCTCGTCGCCGACGATGCCGACGTCGGCCGGGTTCGCGGCGCCTTCGCGATCGAGCATCGCGCGATACGACGGAAGCTGGCCGTAGATCGCGAACACCTTGTTGGCGACGTCGCGCGCGCCGGCCGCATCGGTCGTCAGCGCGACGGGCAACGCGGCGATCACGCGCGGCGCCGGCCGACCCGCCTCCTTCGCTGCCTTGGTGATGATCGGCACGGTGTGATCCGCGAGCGTCTTCACGCCCGTCATCCAGGTGGCGGTGCCATCGGCGAGTCGCCCCGCGACTTCCAGCATCTTCGGACCGAGCGCGGCAACGACCACCGGCAGCGGCGTTCCACCCGCGCATTGCAGTTGCCCCTGCGAGCGATAGAGATCGCCCTCGAACTTCACCGGCTTGCCCTGCGCTAGCGGCATCAGCACTTCGAGGTATTCGCGCATCTGCTTTGCCGGCTGCGCGTACGAAAGCCCGAACATGCTCTCGATCACGATCTTGTGCGAGAGCCCGATGCCGAGCACGAAGCGGCCCTTGCACGCCGCTTGCGCCGTCAGCGCCTGCTGCGCAATCGCGAACGGATGCCGCGGCGGTGTCGGCGTGACACCGGTCGCCAGCTCGATCCGCGACGTCTCGCGCCCCGCGATCGACAGCACCGAGATCGCGTCGTGGCCAAATATGTTGGGCAGCGAGTAGAAGTCGAAGCCATCCGCTTCGACCGACTTCACCTCGGCGACGAAATCGTCGAGCGTGGTCTTGGGGTTGCCGGCGACGACCGAGCCAATGCCGAGTTTCATGGGAACTCCTTCGCAGAATGGGCGCTGAGAGTATCCCAGTCGAAATCGTTAGCCCTTCATCACCTCGTCGTAGCGCCGCTGCATCTCGTCCGACGTGAGTTTCTCGATCTCGTGGCCGATGTTCCATTCGTGGCCGAAGGGATCGCGCACCGTGCCGGAGCGCTCGCCGTAGAACTGATCGACGGCAGGCCGCACGACCGTTGCGCCGGCCGCGACCGCGGAGCGAATCACTTCGTCGGCGTCGTCCACATGGAGGTGGAGCGTCAGCGTAGTGCCACCGAGCGACTGCGGACCGCGGATGTCGAGTTCGGGGTATTCGTCGGAGAGCATCAGCGTCGCGCCGTCGAAATCGAGTTCTGCATGCCCGATGCGGCCGCTCGGCTCGCAGAGCCGAAACTTCTCGGTGGCGCCGAAGGCCTGCTTGTAGAACTCGATCGCCTTCGCGGCGTCCTTCAAGCGGAGATACGCAAACAGTTCATGGATCGCCATGCTGGGCTCCTTTGCGGTTCACGGAGAATTCTGCCCGAACACGCGCATCCGGGATTGAACGAAATTGACCTATGCGCGAAGCGGGACGTGATGCGCTTCGAGCGGAGCGAGATCGCGGTAGTGCCCCGGCGTGACGCCTGCGAACGCGCGGAAATCGCGATTGAAGTGCGACTGATCGCTGTAGCCCGCCGCAAGCGCGAGATCCGCCCACGCGGGAGCAGCGCGTTCCGCCACGCGCGCAAGCGCCGACTGGAAGCGAAGGATGCGGCCATAGCGCTTCGGCGAAAGCCCGACGGACGCGCGAAAGAGCGCGACGAAACGCCGATGGCTGTAGCCACTGCGCGCCACCAGCGCGCGAACACCACCGCGCGCGTCGAAGCCACTCAGCGCTTCGGCGATCGCAGGATGCATGCCGCGCACGCGTGGCATGCGCGCCAGAAGCACGGATTCGAAAATCGCGAGGCGCTCGTCGGCTGCACCCGCGAGCGCGAGTTGCTCCTGCAACTCGATCGCATCACGACCCCAGAGATCGTCGAGCGAAATGTGGCGCTCGGCGAATTCGTCGGCCGGCACGCCGAGCAACAACGGCGCCGCGCCGGGGAACAACTCCGCGCCGACGGACCACACCGGCGCCGAGACATCGCGCACGTAGTACGCCGAACGGGCGCCGCCGACGATCGCCGTTCCCACCGTGTGGCCGACCGCATCGTCGGGACCCTCGAAGAGCCGCAGCCGCGCTCCGACGAATCGAACGACGATGTGTACACCGCCCGTCGGCAACACATGCTCGCGTTGAACCGCCCCAATCGCCGAACCGCGATCCCCCTCGGAAACCCAAAGCGTCCGAATCAACGCCCGAAGCGCAGGCCGAGGCAACCGCCGCATCGAAGTCATGAAGCCAGCATGCCCCCAACCCACGCCACCGCGCCACCACCCAGGCAACGCAAAGCGCGGGGCGGTGTGTCCTCCGCCGGCGGGCCGCTTCGTGCAACACCCACGCAAACCGAGCCGACACGAATGGCGATACGCGGGCCCAATCGAAGCGGGCGCCCCCAAACCAAATCGCCACCGAAGGTCCTACCGAAGCTCCCCGAAGCCAACTCGAAGAACCCCTTCGATCGGCCCGCCGGCGGAGGACACACCGCCCCGCGCGCCTCGCACTCGATCGCGCGGCCGCGCTGCCTCAGATCACTTGGAAAACGAAGAGCGCCGGAATCAACGGCAACTGCTCCATCAACTGCGACAGCACGATCCCGTACTTCGAGTTCGAGGTCTGCGTCAGCTCCGGGAAGTGCTCGAGCAGATCCTTGATGATCGCGTCGCGGATCTCCCACATCGTCTTCCGCCGCGCCTCGTCCGCCTCGGTGTAGGCGATCTCAACGAGTCCGAGATCCACCGACGCGAACGTCCCCTTCGCCCAGAGAACGTCGGCGCTGCCCTCGTCCACCGAGAACGACATGATGTTCTTGTCGCCCCAGTTCAGGTAACCGCGGCTGCGCGTCTGGCTGATCGTAAACACATGCCGCAGCGAGATCGGGTCGATGCCCGCATCGGCGAAGACCTTCTTGAAGTCCGCGCGCTGCGACTTGGAAACCAGGCCGATCAACGGATGGATGTCGTCGGGACTCTCTTGCTTCGCACTGCGTTTCACCTTGTATTTGAACTCGCTGCGCAGATTGAATTGACCGGGCGGTGTCACCTTCATCTGCACGAGTTCACGCCCGCTTTTGCGATCCAATGGATTCGTCGTGTTCACGCGCGTTCGGTGACGCGTACTGTTCCGCGTTTTGTAGAGGTCGAGCGTCGGCGTGTCGAAGTACTCGTCCGTGAAGATGCTGACGTCCGACATCGACTGGCCGCGCAGATCGATGCCGGGAAACTCCTTCGCGAGGATTCCCGTCTGTCCCACGTATTTGCTCTTGAGGTACTCGTAGACCGCGCCGGCCTGGCCGTTGGGAATGCCGTAGGTGACCTGGCTGTCGATGCGAGCGGAATCCGCGCCGTAACCCTTCGCGACGTGCTGCTCCTGTTTGGTGGCGAAGTCGGGCGCGTCCTGGGGATCCGCCTGCACCGTGGGATGGAAGTACCAGCTCGCGAACTTGCCCGCGGCGACGGAGGTCACCAGCACGGCGACGATCGAGATGATGGCGATTCCCAGACGTCGGTTGCGCATGCGTGTGTATTGCTCCCGCTGTGAGTGTCCCGTGCGGACGCTCGCGTGACGACGATTGCTAGCGCTCGCCGATCTTCCCCAGGATGAAGCCCGCCGGTGTCTCCTGCGGCACGAGCACCACCGTCGTGATCCCGAGCTGATCGATCAGCGTATCGACCAGCACCGCGTTGGCGAGCGTCTTCTCGCCGTAGAGGTCACGCACCGGTTTCTGGCGCAGCGCCGCGTAGTCGCCCGGTTTCACGACCGTGGCGAAGAAGCGGTCGAACTCGGGCGGCGTCAACAGCGTCGTCACGGCGCCGAAGCGCGGGTGCGCGGTCGGCTTCTCGTTTCCGACCCGCGCTTCATACGCTTCCTTGGTATCGATCCATCGACCCTCCGGCGTTCGCAGCAACGCTCGCATCGCAAGATGAAGCGCACCGTCCTGGCCGGCGATGAAGATCACTGGCTCGAGCCTGCCATCGGCAATCGCAGTCCTCAGCGACTTGATGCTGGACGGCGGGTCGAGAGCACCGAGCGCCTTGTCGATCATCCCGATCAATTGCGTCGCATGCGCCGCGCGGGCGGCATCATAGCTGGCTGGCGCGCTCACAGAATAGTGTTCTGCCGCCGCGCGGACGTAGCCGAAGGGCAGGCTCACGGTACGCGGCTTCGTGTCGCCCTTCTCGAACCAGCCGAGTTGGAAGCTGTTGCTCCCAGGGTCGAGCGACAGTCGGCCCGATGCACCGCGCGTGGCCGCCAGGTAGCCGTAGAGCCCTTCCTCTTCGGCGCTGAGCACCTCGATGTCGATCGCGGCGCCCGCCTTCACCGCCGCCACGACCTCGGCGATGTTGGTGGCGTCGCGCGCCCATTGCGTGGCGTCGGCGCCGACGAGCGTGCCCTCGTCCACCGCGCAGATCCGCTCGAACTCCTGCACCACCGTCACGAGGTTCGCGATGTCTGAGGCCGGCAGCGGACCCTTCGTCGCCGTCTTCTGATCGAATACCTTGGCGCCGAATCCCAGCGGCGACTTGCAGACCCGTTCGTCCTCGAACGACAGCGGGCGGCCGGGCTCGATCGAGATCACCTGCAGCTTGGCGTTCTTGGAGCCGAGGTCGATGGCGCAGTAGAGCTTCCGGCCCGCCGCGCGAGCGACCGGCTTCGCTTTGTCCGCTTCGCCCGAACAGGTGACCGGCGGCGCACCACTGGGAGCCGAATTCGATGGAGCAGCCACCGCGGTGTTGCGCTCGCTCTTCTCTACTCCGCCGTCCGTCTTGCACGCCCCGAGAGCCAGTGCCGCGAGGCAGAGCAGCGCGGGCCACGATCCGTTGCGACTCCGATGCACGCCGAACTCCTCCGCGTGGACTACGCGTCCGCCTCGTCTGCGCCGCGCAACACCGCATCCCCCGTCTCCGCAAGCTCGAGATCCGGATTCTTCTGCCGCGTCATGTCGAGGTTCCAGGAAGTGCGGAAGAGCAACACCGGCCGGTGATCGCGATCTTCGACGATCTTCACCGACTCCGAGTAGCGGAACGCCTCGGCATCGAAACCGCTGCGCGGCCAGCGCGCGATCTGGTACGGCAGTGGCGTCAGCTTCAACTCCACGCCGTACTCCGCATTCATCCGGTGTTGCAACACCTCGAACTGCAGCGGACCGACCGCGCCGAGGATCATCGCCGCCGAACCAGAACCGGGCTCCGTGAAGATCTGCACCACACCTTCCTGCGACAACTGCGAGAGTCCCTTCGCGAGCGCCTTGCGATTCAGCACCAGCGCCACTTCGACGCGCGAGAAATGCTCGGGCGAGAAACTCGGGATGCCGTCGAAGGCAAACGACCCTTCGATCGAGAGCGTGTCGCCGATCCGGAAGATGCCCGGATCGAAGAGCCCGACGACATCGCCGGGGAACGCTTCCTCCACCACCTCGCGCTCCTGCGCCTGCACCAGCGTCGAGCGCGTGACGCGCACGGGCTTGCCGGTGCGCACGTGCAGCGCCGTCTCGCCGCGCACGAACTGGCCCGAGCAGACGCGCAGGAAAGCGACGCGATCGCGGTGATCGGGATCCATGTTCGCCTGGATCTTGAAGACGAAGCCGGAAAACGGGTTCGTCACCGGATCGATCGGGCCGCGCGTGGAGGTGCGCGCGCCGGGCGGCGGCGCGAGATCGAGGAAGCGGTCGAGGAAGGTGAGTACACCGTAATTGGTCAGCGCCGAACCAAAGAACGTCGGCGTCTGCAAACCGCGTGCGACGAGCGCGGCATCGAAGACGGCGCCGGCGCCTTCGAGCAACGCGAGCGAATCGATCAGCGACGCTGCGAACGGGCCGCACGCCTCGCGCACCGCCGGATCGTCGGGCTCCCCATCGACGCGCGTTTCGTCCACGCGCAGCGTGCCGTGATGACCGCCCTCGAAGAGTCGCGCGCAGCGACCCTCGCGGTCGTAGACGCCGCGGAAGTCGCTGCCCATCCCGATCGGCCAGTTCATCGGAATCGCATCGATGCCGAGCACGTCCTCGATCTCCGACAACAGATCGAGCGGCTCGCGGCCCTGGCGATCCATCTTGTTGACGAAGGTGAAGATCGGGATGTGGCGCATCCGGCAGACTTCGAAGAGCTTGCGCGTCTGCGCTTCGACGCCCTTCGCGGCGTCGATCAGCATCACCGCGGAATCGGCGGCAACGAGCGTGCGATAGGTGTCCTCGCTGAAGTCGCGGTGGCCCGGCGTATCGAGCAGATTCACGCGCGCGCCGTGGTGTTCGAATTGCAACACCGACGACGACACCGAAATGCCGCGCTGCTTCTCGATCGCGAGCCAGTCGCTGGTGGCGTAGCGCGCTGCCTTCTGCGCGCGCACCGCGCCCGCCTCACGCAGCGCACCGCCGTAGAGCAAGAGCTTCTCGGTGAGCGTCGTCTTGCCCGCGTCGGGATGCGAGATGATCGCGAAGGTGCGGCGTCGCGCGACTTCACGAGCGATCGCGCGCTGGTTGGCGTCCATGGCTTCATCCTGCGCGTCGGGAGGAAGCGGGATAACGCAGCGAGCGATGGCCGTCACTCGAGGCCGCTCGCCGCTGGGCTCATTTCTGCTGGATCGTCTTCAGGTACTCGACGAGCGTCAGCAATCGACCGCGCACGACCTCGTCGGGATCGGTTCCCTTCGCGAAAGTCTCCTGGAACTGGCGCCCCCAGACCGGCATCTCGCGCGTGCCATGAGCCGGCGCGTCGAAGCGACCGTCGATCCAGCGCGCAATGTCCGCGTCCGGAAACTTGCCGCCATTGCGCGCGGCGATGCGGGTCAGATCGGCCGGCGGCTTCTTCAGCTCCACTGCGACGGGGCCATCGCCTGTGCCACCCATGCCGTGACAAGACGCGCAGTACTGCTTGAACATCTCGGCGCCGACTTGCGCGAGCATCGGATCGCTCGGCTCCGACGCCGACGACGGCAGCACGACACCGCTCGTCACTGCAAACACGAGCGTGCAAACGATCGAAAGTCGAAGCTTCATCAACGGATTCCTTTATTGCGCCGCGCGACCAGCGCCAGCGCGAGCAGCGCCGCGAACGCAGGCATGGCGGGCTCCGGCACGATCAGCGTGCCGCCATTCTCGTTGAGCATGCCCTGGTTGTCGAGGTTGCCGACGCGCAGCGTGCCACCATTCAGGTTCAGCGTCGCGAGCGGGCCGATCGTAAGCGTGCCATCGACGTCCACGACGCCGCCGATCTCGCGCAGCTCGGCGATCCTCTGGAAGAACTTCTTGTTCAGGAACGGCTCGCCCGCGCACGAGAAGCTCGCACCCGCCACTTGCGAGAAGACGCGTCGCAGGCTGCGGAACGTGTCGAGCGACATGATCCGGCAGGGTCCCCACTCGTGGATCGTGCACATCACGCAGCTGATGTTGCAGGCCGCGACGGTGTCGAGCGTCAGCCGGCCCGGCTGGCCGCGCCACTGCGCCGCGAGCGCCCTGGCCGCGGAAGCCGGATCGCGATAGACCCGGCGCTGGAGCTGTCGCAAGCGCTCCACGATGGAGATGGCGCGACTCCTCAATGTCCGCAGTCTTTTGTGGACGGCCTTCGAGAATGCAGCACCCAGGAAAACCCGATCGAAGCCGACCGGAATCCCGTCAGGCGCGCACTGCGATCGACGCCGAGGAGCGGATCCATGCAGACACTCATCATCGGTCACGCGGCCGTGACCTTGGTTCTCGTCGGCCTGATCCTGACGATCCAGTGGGTCCACTATCCGTTGTTCGCGAAGGTCGGCGCGGTGGACTTCCCCGCGTACGAAGCGGCGCATTCGGCCCGGATCACTGCGCTGGTGCTGCCGTTGATGGCGCTCGAGCTGGCGCTCGCATCGACGATCGTGATCTACACGCCCCCCGTGATTCCGCGCTGGAGCGCCGTTGCCGGTCTCGCGCTCGTGGCCGCGATCTGGCTCTCGACGTTCTTGCTGCAGGTTCCACAGCACTCGATTCTCGGCAAGCGCTGGGATGCGCACGCGCATGCCGCCCTCGTCGCGACGAACTGGATCCGCACGGTCGCGTGGCTAGCGCGCGGCGGCCTGGCTGTGTGGTGGCTGTTCTTGATCGGTCCGTGAGCGACGCGAATTTCTAGTCGTGACTCACGATCGCGCCCGACGTGGTGAGTTCCACGAGGAGCGCCAGCGCAGCCCGACCCGTCATCGAGTAGGGGTCGAGGGTCGCCTTCTCCGAGTATCGCAAGATGGTGCCGACATTGACCTTGCCGAGGTCCACGCTGCCCATGCGCCAACCGCCGAAGAGGCGCTCGTCGATCTCGGCGTAGTCGAGCAGCGTGATGTCGCGATGGCGCGGGTCGCGGACGATGGCGCCGTAGAGCGAGTTCACCTCGCTGCGCGACCCCTCGAGCGCCTGCAAGAAGAACTTGCCACCCTCGTAGATGCAGAGGACCCCGGTGATGCCGTGCTCCAGGTTGTGAGAGCGGGAGCGCTCTAGAACCGACTTGAGGAAGGCATCGTCGATCGTGTCGATCGCACGGCTCACATAGAGAAGACGCGTCAGCATGGCTTGCTCCTAGCCCTTCCGATTCGCCAACAGCGCGAGGAATTCGCGGCGCAGATTCGGATCTTTCAAGAACGAGCCTCGCATGATGCTGTTGGTCATCTTGGAGTTCATGTCCTTCACGCCGCGCCACTGCATGCAGTAGTGGTCGGCCTCCATCACGATCGCGAGGCCATCGGGCTGCATCTTCGCCTGCAGCAGCTCGGCCAGCTGCGCGATCGCCTCTTCCTGGATCTGCGGCCGCGTCATCAACCACTCCACGAGGCGTGCGTACTTCGAGAGCCCGATCAGCGCGGAGTGTTCATTCGGCATCACGCCGATCCAGATCCGGCCGAGGATCGGACAGAAGTGATGCGAGCAGGCGCTCCGCACGGTCACCGGCCCCACGATCATCAGCTCGTTCAAGCGCGAGACGTTCGGGAACTCGGTCACGGCGGGCTCGGGCACATAGCGCCCACCAAAGACCTCCCGGAGGTACATCTTGGCGACGCGTCGAGCCGTGCCCTGCGTGTTGTGGTCGCGCTCCGTGTCGATGACGAGCGTGCGCAACACCTCCGCCATCTTGGCTTCGACCTCGAGTTGCAGTTGCTCGAGCTCGCCCTCCTCGACGTACGCGCAGATGTTGTCGTTCGCGTGAAAGCGCTGGCCTGCCTTCTGCAGCCGCCGTCGGATCCGGTCCGCGACGGGAGTGCGGCCGTCGATGATCTCGGTTTCCGGCGACATCTCGCTTGCTTTGGTCACGCCTGGATTCTCCTTGTCCGCGCTCAGCGCGCGACGCTATCAGGATGACATCTCGAATGCCTCGTGATGGCCGGCACGCCGACACATGCGAGGCGCTAGCCGGACATTGCGTTGGCGAGCTGCTCGCCGCTCGAGAACGCGCTCTCGATCCGACCCCCAAAGGCCCAGTCTCCACACACGCCGAGGCGGGCATCCGGATCCCAGAGGAAGGGATGCCCGAGCGGCGTATCACTGCGAGCGAAACGCCATTGGTGCGAAGCGCGGTGCGTCGGCGGTGGCAGCGCGCATCCGAGCGCTGCGCCCAGCGCTTCGAGCAGCTCCGCGGTGATCGCGTCGGGCGCTACATCCAGATGCAAAGTGCTCCACTCCGGTGTCGTCTGGAGCACCCAGCACTCGCCGATCGCGCGGCCCGGCTTGGTGCCGTTGCGGGCAACCCAGGAAAGCGGCGAGTCGGCGACGAAGGCGCCGCCGAAGTCGACGCCCAACGGCTCAGCGAACGCGACCATCGCTGCGTGGCACGCCTGCATCTCGACGGCGGCGACCCGCGCCGCGAGCTGCGGCAAACCGGCGAGGAGCGGCACGGCCTGCGGCGCAGGTGTCGCGACTACCACGGCGTCGAAGCCATCGAAAACACGGCCGGCGTCCGAGGTCAGACGCCACCTTCCGGAGGAGCTCTCGATGCGCTCGATCCGCTGCTCGCACGCGACTTCGAGATCGGTCGCAAGATCGCGTGCCACTGCGCTCATGCCGGGAATACCGACGTAGCGCGTCGACTCTCCACGCGCCCCGCCGCGAACTCCGTTCGCGAGCGTGATGATCGGAGCATCCCAACGCGCCGCGACGCCTCGTCGACACCAATCCGCGACGACGCGCTCGAATGCGGGGTCGCGAACCGTGAAGTACTGCGCGCCGTGATCGAAGGCGAGGTCGTCCGCCCGCCGGGTCGAGACGCGCCCGCCGGGGCGCCGTGCCTTGTCGAAGAGCATCGGATCGGCGCGCGCATCGGCGAGGCGCCGCGCCAGCGTGAGTCCCGCGATTCCGGCACCTACGATCGCGATGCGCTGTGCCGTCATATTGCCGCGAGGTGGCGCTCGAAGCGCCGCATCACCCAAAGATGTACGAGCGCTTGCGTGACGGAATAAAGTGTCCACGGCAGCGCGGGCTCGAAGTCGTGGATGGCGGCGAGCACGAAGCGGCCATTCAGCACCTCGCGAAACTCGAGCCGGCCCGGCTCGACGCCGTCCCGTCGGTACACGAGGACGCCGCCGTCGATGCGGAAAAGCTGTCGATCGCTCGCACTCTGCTCGTGCTCGAGTCGCAGCAGCAACAGCAGCAGGCCGAAGGGTTGCAGCCGGAAGCGGCACGATCCGGTGTCGTCCACGTCCACCCGGATGAGCGGCCAGAGGAGCCGCGGCAGCCAGGCGGTGTACTCGTGCGCAACCCAGGCCGCATCGCGGCCCGGCGGCAACGTCAGCCGCTGGATCGAGCGCACCGTGCGCGCCACGCGCAGACGGCGCCGCTCCTGCGCGAGCGTTGCGATCTGCGTCTCGCGCTTCACATCGGGCGAGGCGGCCTCGTCGGCGAGGGCCTGGCGCACCGACTCCTCGAAGCCGAGTCCGGGACGACCGAGCCGCTTCGTCAGATCGTCGCGCGACGACACCATTGGATGTCGAAGACTCTGGATCAGCGGAGCGACGAGCGCGCGCGGCGTCTGCGTGACCAGCGTGACCCAGAGCCGCGAGAGGCCCGGCGTGAAGTAAGGCACCGCAAAAGCCCGCGTACGCTTGCCGAGCAGCGCCGCGGTCCGCTGCATCATCTCGCGATACGACAGCACGTCGGGCCCGCCCACGTCGAGCACGGCGCCCGCTGCGTCGGGCGCAGCGATCGCGCCCGCGAGCACTTCGACGACGTCCGCCAACGCGATCGGTTGCGTCAGCGTCTGCGTCCACTTCGGACACAGCATCACCGGCAGGCGTCGCACCAGCCGCATCAGGATCTGGAATGACGATCCGCCGGCGCCCACCACGAGCCCCGCGCGGACGGCCGTCACCGGTACGCCGCGTGAGCCGAGCGTTCGCTCCACTTCGAGCCGGCTCTGGAGATGCAGCGAGAGACTCTGATCGGAGGCGGTGAGTCCGCCGAGGTACACGATCTGCCGGATACCGGCCTGCGCGGCGGCGCGCGCGAAGTTGTCGGCGATCACCAGATCGATGTCCGCGAAACTTCCCTGCGTGAGGCGCGCGGACGGCATCATCGAGTGGACGAGATAGACGGCGTAGTCCGCGCCGGCGAGCGCGCTGCGAGTCTCGCGCAGTGAGAAGAGATCGCAGCGCTGCCAGCGCAAGCCGCTCGGGTCTGCGGCCTCCGACGTCGTGGCGCGCGAAAGCGCCACCACGTCGAAACGCGCTGCGAGCCGCGGAATCAACGCTCGGCCGACGAAGCCACTGGCGCCCGCGATGACGACGCGCGGTCTTCGCAGCGCGTTCTCGCTCATGTGGAAGCGGCCGCGAACGCCGCACGCACGTCGAGCGGGACGTCGAGCCCTTCGAGATGCTCATAGAGCGCCGCGAGGTACACACCGAGCGGGACGAAGTTTGGATGCAGTCGCACGCCCTGCTCGCGACAGCGCACGAAGACGGCGTGGAAGCTCTTGGTGAAGTGCGTCATTTCGAATCGCACGGCGGTCTGCTCGCCGGCGCCGAAGTGATCGAGGAAAAGATCGGCCGCAGCATCGAGGTGTAGAGCCGCGAGCCCTGCGCGAAACGCGGCATCGTCGTCCGCATAGAAGCCGCGGTACATCCGCCGGATCGCATCGAGGAACGCGGGGTCCCAGCGAACGAAACCGCGCGCCGGCGACCACACCAGAGTGTCGCCGCGCACGCTGAAGCCTGATCCGCGCAGATCGAGCAAGGCAGCCTCGGCGCCGAGGAGCTGCTCGAAATAGAGTCGCAGGACGAGTTGTCCCCGCGCGATCCGCGCGTCTCGGGAGCTCCGCTTTGCCGCAACGGGCCCAACGCTGACTCTCTCGAGCTCGAGCCGGACCGGGATCGCGCGCGCACCGATCCGGTCGGCGATCGCGCCCCCAGCCGCACGCATCCCGGCGGCGTCGCGGCTGCTGGCGATCAGATCGCGGGCCGCGCCAGCGAGACCGCGCGCCGAGAGCACCTCGAAGAACGACGGCGAGACGAAGTCGAGGAGCTGACCCCATTCGGTGGCCCGGAGCATCCGTAGGAACATGGGACCTCTTGCACCAGGGAGAGGTTGCGTAGCTTTAGACTGGGCTTGCAGCCTGGTTACCGAGTCTTGCGCACGATTCTGCCGGCGCGCGCGTTGCCCGTCTCGGGCCTTGGGTTCGTATGTATCGAACTGTCAAATTTTGTAAAGAATAAATATGGACTGAATCTCCGAGTCGTCTAGATTCCACGGGCTTCGAGTTAGTGGAAGGAGCGAAACCAGATGTCGGAGGGCCATCGGGCACACGCCACCGACTCCTTGTCCCTCTCGGCAGCAGATCGGGCCTTCCTGGCCTGGGAGTCGCCGCTTCGACCGATGCACGTCGGCTTGATTGCGGTGTTTCGCGCGGGTGCTTCGGGTCGTGTACCGCCGCTCGAACGGGTCCGTGCCGCAATTGATGCGGTAGTCCAGAGCGAGCCCCGGCTGCAGGGCCTGGTGCCCGGACGCTTCGGCTCTGGCGAGCGCCTCATTCCGTCGACTCGCTGGAGCGTCGATCAGCATGTGCACCGAGCGCAGGTCGACCCCGCGGCTTCACCCCGCGACTTCGATCGGACCGTCGACGCGCTCCTTGCAAGGCCGCTCGATTTCCGGATCCCGCTTTGGGAGATCTGGTACGTGCCCGGCCGACCCGATCCCGCTTGCTTCACGCTGCTCTGCAAATTCCACCACGCACTGCTCGACGGAGCCTCCGGCGTGGCGTTGATCGAGCGGTTGTTCGGCGGGATCGCAGCTCCAGCAGCCTCTGCAGCAGAAGTCTCCGCACGGCCCGCGCGGACGTTTGGACTGGGAGTCGCGGCGGGGCTCCGATCCACTGCGCGACTGCTGAGCAAGGTGATGCGGCGCGGGCCCCCGACACCGCTCAATGGCGCGGTTCGTGTAGAGCGTCGGCACCGCTCCATCCACTGCGACCTGGCGACGCTCGATGCGGGCGCCGCAAGGCGCGGCGGAACGCGCAACGATGCACTGCTCGCCGCGGTGGCAGGGGCGATCCGTTCGTCGCTCGATTGTGTAGCTCCGACACTTCGCGTTTTCTGTCCGGTGAACCTGCGCACGCGAGGCGATCACCGCCTCGGCAACCGCATCTCGCTGTGGATGCTCGACCTTCCGGTGGACGAACCGGATCTCGATGCGCGCATCCGCAGGGTTCGAGAAGCGACGCAGCGCGCCAAGAGCAAAGGCGATGCTGCGGGAGGTCAAGTGCTGGAGCGACTCGCGGCGAAACTCGGAGTCTGGACTGCGCGGATTGGAATGGCTGTCGCCGCCTGGCTCCGCGTCTACCAGCTCGTCGTCACGAACGTGTCCGGTCCCGCGCGCGAACTCTCGCTGGCCGGCGCGAGACTCGAATCCCTCGTGCCCTTCGCTCCGCTCTTCCCCGGGCAACGCGTCGCCGTCGCGGCGATCACGTATGCCGGGCGACTGCAGATCGGAATCAGCGACGGCTTCGACGCACCGGAGCTCGGCGATCGCATCGCGAATGCGCTTGCACGCGAGCTCGAAGCCATCGCGGCGCACTCGGATCTTGCGCCGCTCGTGTTGCAAAGGAGTGCCTGAGATGGCAACGGAGGTCGCCGGTCTCCTCGAACACCCGGAGCGCAACCGAGGGGCGCACGGGGTCGCTGCTCGGAGTGAAGCGCGTCGTCAGCTTCTCTACGAAGTCGTCAGTGGTGCGTCGGGAGCCGCACTCGCCGTGTTCATGTGGGGACACATGCTCTTCGTCGCGTCGATCTGGTTCGGCGCGCGCGGCTTCGACTGGTTGGCGGAAGGTCTGGAGCGCATCTTCGTCGCGCAGCCGACGGTCGTTGCGATCTCGGCGCTCTTCCTGGTGCATGCCGCGCTGGCGAGCCGCAAGATCCCCGCACAGCTCCGCGAGCGCCGCCGCATGCGCGAGATCGGCGCGACCCACCCCGACTCCGCGCTCTGGATCTGGCAGGTGCGGACGGGGATGATGATCCTGGTCCTCGGCTCCTTCCATCTGCTGCTGGTCGGAATCGACGTGCTGACGGCGGTCTTCGGGGAGCGCACCGGGATCGAGGCAGCTTCGTCCATGGAGCGCGTGCGCGGCGGCTTGTGGCCGGTGTACGCGGTGCTCCTCTTGTGTGTCGAGTTCCACGCCAGCGCCGGACTCTATCGACTCGCGGTCAAATGGGGCGTCGGCGCGCGGCTCTCCCGCGCGGCGCTCCGCCGACTCGAGTACGCGGTGCTCGTCGTATTCCTCGGTCTCGGTTTCTTCACGCTCTTCGTGCTCGCCGGCTGGATCGCTCCGCCGCTTGCATTCCTGACGGAAGGTTGAAATGGAGCGCATCCAAACCACCGACGTGCTGGTGATCGGCGGCGGCCTCGCGGGTGAGCGCTGCGCGATCGAGGCTGCCAACGGCGGACAGGACGTCATGCTGCTCTCGCTCGTGCCGCCCCGCCGCAGCCACTCGTGTGCCGCGCAAGGCGGTATGCAGGCGGCGCTCGGCAACTGTGCGAAGGCCGAGGGCGACAGCCCGACGCTCCATTGGCTCGACACCGTACGCGGTTCCGACTGGGGCGCCGATCAAGAAGTGGCGCGCATCTTCGCCGAGGAAGCGCCGATCGCCGTTCGCGAGGTCGCGCACTGGGGCGTTCCGTGGACGCGCGTGCGGCCCGGCAAGAATCACTACTTCGTGCAGGGCAAGAAGGTGGAGATCGAGGAGCCAGCGGAGAAGGCTGGGCTCATCATGCATCGCAACTTCGGCGGAACGGCCAAGTGGCGAGCCTGCTACGCGTCGGCGGGGACCGGACACGCGGTGCTCTACGCGGTCGATGGAGAAGTGGTTCGGCTCGGCATCGACGTCCGCGACCGCGTCGAGGCGCTCGCACTGATCCACGAGGCCGGACGCTGCTGGGGCGCGGTCGTGCGCTGCTTGCGCACCGGACGCCTCGGCGCGGTGCTCGCGAAGGCCACGGTGATCGCGACCGGCGGCCACGGCCGCATCTACGGGCAGTACACCACGAACGCCGTCATCAACGAGGGTATGGGCGCCGTGCTCGCGCTCGACACGGGCGTGGTTCCGCTGGGCAACATGGAGGCGGTGCAGTTCCACCCGACGGGACTGGTTCCGAGCGGGATCCTCGTCACCGAAGGATGTCGAGGCGACGGCGGGTATCTGCTCGATCGCGACGGCCACCGCTTCCTCGTGGATCTCGAGCCGGAGAAACAGGAGCTTGCGAGTCGCGACGTGGTTTCCCGACACATGATGCAGCAGATCCAGGACGGAAACGGCGTCGAGAGCGCGTTCGGTCCGCATCTGTGGCTCGATCTCCGGCACCTCGGCCGGAAGCACCTCGACACCAAGCTGCGTGAAGTCGTGGAGATCTGTCGTGACTTCCTCGGCGTAGATCCTGCGCGCGACCTGATCCCGGTTCGTCCCACGCAGCACTACTCGATGGGCGGTGTGCGGGTCAACAAAGACGGCGAGGCGTACGGGATGCGTGGCCTCTTCGCGATCGGGGAAGCGTCGTGCTGGGATCTGCACGGCTTCAACCGGCTCGGCGGCAACAGCCTCGCCGAGACGATCGTCGCGGGTCGCGTGGTCGGGCGAAGAGTGGCCGCGTTCTCCGCGCAGGCTTCGCTCGATGTCGAAGCATCCCTTGCGACGCGATTCTGCGTCGAGCAGGGAAAAGTCGTGCAGACGCTACTCGACCGCGCGGGCTCGGGGCCGACCGTCTATGCGATCCGCGACGCCATGGCGGAGACGATGCTGTCGCGCGTGGGCGTGTTCCGGACCGGGCCTGAGTTGGAACGAGCGGTCGACGAGCTGCGCAGCCAGCGGGTCGAGCTCGATCGAGCGGTGTTGCGTTCGCGCGGTCCGGGCCCGAACCCCGAGCTGACGCTCGCGCTGCGTCTGCGCGGCATGCTGCGCCTCGCCGCCGTGACGGCAGTCGGCGCGCTCGCGCGAACCGAGAGCCGCGGTGCGCATACGCGCACCGATCATCCGGCTCGCGACGACACGCGTTGGCTGAATCGAACGCTCGCGCGCTGGCCGAGCGGCGCGAGCGAGCCCGATCTCTCGTACGAGCCCGTCGGGTTGCTCGATCTGCCGCCGGGCGATCGCGGCTACGGGCAGGCCGAGCGGACCGAGATGAGCGAGTCGATTGCCGCGCACAACGCGCGCGTCGGTGCGGCGCAACGAGTCGCTGGCGCGCTGCCGACAGCGGAGCCCCTCGGCTCGCGACTGCGCTGGGGCGTCTGGCAGTCAGAAGGCGCGGGCGCCACGCGTCCCGTGCCGGATCGGAGCGAGTGATGGAAAAGCAACCGGCTCGAACGATGCGCAAGCTCCGCTTCGAGATCTTCCGCTTCAACGCGGAGACACCGGAAGTCGAGCCGCACATGGACGTGTTCTTCCTCGACGAGACGCCCTACATGACGCTCTTCCTGGCGCTGAACCGCATCCGCGAAGAGCAGGACCCGAGCCTGCAATTCGATTTCGCGTGTCGCTCGGCGGTGTGCGGCTCGTGCGGGATGCTCGTCAACGGCCGCCCGACGCTCGGCTGCAAGACGCTCACCGCCGAACTACCGGAGCTGATCCGGCTCCATCCGCTGCCGGCGTTCCAGCTGATCGGCGACCTTTCGGTGGATACCGGCACATGGTTCCGCGAGATGGCGCGTCGCGTGGAGTCCTGGGTGCACGAGCGCGCTCCCTTCGATCCGGAGGCGCCCGAAGCGCGGATGGAAGACGAGCTTGCGCAAGCGATCTACGAAGGGGAGCGCTGCATCGAGTGCGGCTGCTGCATCGCGGGCTGCGGCGTCTCGAACGTGAACCCGCGCTTCGTCGGTGCAGCCGGCATGAATCGCATCGCGCGATTCGCGATGGATCCACGCGACGCGCGCACCGATGAGGACTGGTTCGAGGTCGTCTCGAGCGAGGACGGCGTGTTCGGCTGCATCGGATTGATGGCGTGCCAGGACGTCTGCCCGAAAGGTCTTCCGCTGCGTGAGGTGTATGCCTTCCTCCGGCGCAAGATGCTGACCGCTGGCCTCGGAAGGAGCGCTTCGCCCAGTGGGCTGCTGCAGATCGAAGGGATCTCGCCATGACGAGCGCGAGCGGGCGCATCGCCGTGGTGCAGGGCGCGAGCCGGGGAATCGGACTCGCGCTGGTCGAGACGCTGCTCGAACGACCCGACATCGAGCGCGTGTTCGCGACGGCGCGGGAGCCGGACGCGAGTGCTGAGCTCTCGGCACTCCGCGCGCAATACGGCAATCGCCTCGTCTGCGATCGCATCGATGTCCGTGACGAGGCGTCGATCGAGGCCGCCGCGAAGCGCATCGGCGAGGCAGCGCCACGCGTACACTGGCTCGTGAACTGCGCCGGCGTTCTACACGGCGAAGGGTTGCGACCCGAGAAACGGCTCGAAGACGCGGATCCCGACCGGCTTCGGCGCAGCTTCGAAGTGAACGCCTTCGGGCCGCTGCTCGTTGCGAAGCACTTCCTCGCGCTGCTCCGCCACGACGAGCCCGCCGTTCTCGCCAACCTGTCGGCGCGGGTCGGCAGCATCGAGGACAACCGGATCGGCGGCTGGTACGGCTATCGCGCCTCGAAGGCCGCGCAGAACATGTTCACGCGGACGCTCGCGATCGAGCTGCGTCGGCGCGCGCCGAACGTCGTGTGCGTGGCGCTGCATCCGGGCACCGTCGCAACCGCGCTCTCGGAGCCGTTCCGGAATGGCATCGCGCTGGAACGGATCTTCGATCCGCGCACTGCTGCGCACAAGCTGATCGACGTGATCCAGTCGCTCACGCCGGAGGACAGCGGAAGCTTCCTCGACTGGGCGCGCAAACCGATCCCGTGGTGAGACGGGACGCTCTGCCAAAGATGATCTGTGAGACACGAACCGTAAAAGAGAAAGGGAGAAGCATCATGAAGGAAGAGTCGACTCGAACGGAGAAGTTGCTCGTGACGCGGCGCGAACTCGGGCAGCTCGGCCTCGGTCTCGTTCTCGCGGCGGGAGGCGTGAGCCTCGCGGCGCAACGGGCGGGGGCAGAGGACGAGCAGATGGTGAACGAGATCGCGGAGAACGCGCCGCTCTTGCAGGCGCTGGCCTATGTGGCCAAGTCTCCGATCCCGGAATCGAATTGCGCGAACTGCGCCGTCTATCTCGGCGGCGCCGCGCCGAAGGGAAAGTGCGCTCTCTTCCAGAAGGGACTGGTGAGCGCCGAGGGTCACTGCACTTCCTGGTCGAAGAAGGCGTAGGAGGCTGACCCAAAAATGTGACGTGCGGCTGGGCCCGCCATCTCGACTCTACGCTGGGATGCGTCGGCTTTTACAGAAGAGACGTTGCACTACCGGACCCTGAAGAACCTTGTAGTCAGGCGGCTGCGGCGGCACGAATCTCTTCGGCGGACGCGCCGTCCGCGGCGAGGCGAGAGAGTTGCTGTGCCTTCGCGTCGCTAGCGCGGTAGAGGTCTCGGTAGTCGACGCCTGCCTCCACCACCTTACGAGCGAGCTGTGCACGCTCTGCCGCTTGCGCGTAGGTGCCGAAACCACTGGCCGCCTGCCGCCCCAACCAGCTGTCGTCGAGCCAGCCCGATGTGTCGTCCAGGAACGGAACGATGCCGAGTTCCTTGCGTACCTCGTCGACGGGACGGGGAAGCCACTCTTCCCACGGAACGAAAGCGGGCGGGCAGACTCGGTTGGCCGCGAGCCCCCTCGCATGGGCATCCCGAAGGAGCGCGCGCCACCGTCGCTGTCCGCAACTCGGACGGATGAAGAATCTCGGACCGATACCGAATGGCGCGAGCGAAGCCGCCCAGTAGGGAAGACGGTGCTCGTAGCCGAGCATGAAGTAGATCAGGAGACCTTCCCCAGGCAGGTCCGTGCCGTACCCGGTCACGATGTGGAACAGATCATGAAGCCACCTGCTCCGTTCGAGGAAGTAGTGGGTGTCTTCGCTCAGCTCGAGGGAGTCGAAGAACCCATCCTTGTAGATCAGCGCCGCCAAGAGATAGCCCGGCACGCCTCCGGGGATTTCCATCGCCTCGTAGAACGTTCGACCGAGGCTTCCCACGGGCATCGTCTTCAGCGCGGCGGAGTTCGAGAGGGCGACACCGAGATCGGGTCGCTCGGCGAGAAGCCGCTTGCCCGTTGGATGAGATCGCATTCGCTCGACCTCGTGGAGGATCTCGGGTCCACCCGCAAAGACCTTGATGCGGGGCACTTGCTTGGCACCCTGCTCGGAAACCGGGTTCGCGAGCCAACGGGCCCCCGCCATCAACGCGCGGGGTATGTCTCGTCGATCCAGGGAACGCTTGCTCATTGCGATGTTCTATCGCTTCGCAAGCAAAGCGCTAGGCACCGCGATCTGCGCAGGATCACCGTGGTGCAGAGCTTTGGGAGCGACCTCGCGCTCGATCTCCACCCGCTCGGTACCGAGCAACATGTGCCCGAAGGCGCAGACCTCGCGATGGGACTCGATGGCTCTCGGAATGTTTGCCGCACACGGCGCGCGCAGAGAGAAGGTGGTACCCGAGTTCGAGGACTACGACCGCCCTAAGAACGCCACCTTCTGCGAGTGCGCGGCGCGAGATGCGTCCCGACGCCCGTTGCGCTCTGCGCGACATCGGGTGAGGACGACATCTGCTCCTCTGGAAACGACCACGCCGAGCGCTGCGCCCGGAGCATAGGAAGTACAAGCGGGACATTTGGCCCGAGAACGGGATCTATGACAATTCCTGGATGAACTGGGGAGTCACCGGGCGATGGAGCTCGCGATCGAGGCGCGTGCGTGGCTCGTCGCGGGCGGAGTGCTCGCCGCCGGGGCCGCCGCATGGGTGTCGCGATGGGATGGGCGCGGAACGGCGCGCACCGGCGCCGGATTCGCGATCGTCCTCGCAGCGATCACCGGATGGTTCGCGCTATCCCCTGCGGCCACGGATCTGTGGCGGACCGCCGTCGTCGACGCCTGGACGATTGAATCGATCGGAGTCGCCGCAGCCAGCTTCGCCAGCCGTGTCGAGAGGCTCGTCGGCGTTCTGCGGCAGACCGAACACGCGTCGTTTGCGCTGCCGGCCGTGGCGAAGCTCGGCTCTCTCGCCGCGTGCGCATGGATCGGTCTCAGGCGACGCGATCTGGTGGCAGCCTTCGCCAGCGTCTACGCGGCCGCGATGACGGCGATGGCGTTCATCGACATGGACGGCGCCTGCGATCTCTACGCGTACGTGGGCGCGGGGCTGCTCGCACTCTTCGTGGCGACGGTGTGCAGCGGCATCGCAGTGCCCTGCCGACTCGGCAGCGATCGCGGCGGCGCCATCCTCGGCGTCGGCGTCGTCATGGCGGGAGTCGGCTGGGCCGCGACGCACCGGCTCGCGACGCGCACGCCCGAGCCCTTTGGCATCACCGAGCAGCGCGAGCTGGCTCGCCGGCTCTTGGAGTTGGTGCCACCGGAGCGCGTCGTGGCGGCTGGATTCTCCGAGCTGCACGTGCTGGAGCGGCGCATCACCCCAGCGCCATTCGTCTACTTCTCGATGAGCGCGTGGCGATCGCTGCGTCGAGGCGAGGAGAAGTGGCGCGAGACGGCGGCGCGCCTGCTTGCGCCCGCCGAGATCGAAGCGGCGATCATCGGCCGCTCGTTCAGCTGGGACGGCGAATTCCGGTTCGCCGAACTCGCGACGGGAAGCGCACCGATCTTCGTGATTCGCACGATTGCGCTGGGACCGCTCTGCTACACGCTGCTGGTCAAGACGACCTCGCCGCTCGCAGCGAGGCTCTCGGATACGACTCCGTGCCCGCCGTGACGCCGCGCTCGCCGCGCGTCCGGGGCACGCGCCGCGGATCGATCGAATCCGTCAGACGTTCGCGTCGAGCCGCTTCGCCGCGGTGAAGACCAGCGCTGCGGCCGCCACCTCGATCGCGATGAAGAGCGCGGCGAAGTCGGCGCCGTGCAGCGCCCACGCGAGCGTGCGCGCGAGGGCGGCTCCACCGAGCATGCACCCCGGCACGAGCAACCACCGCGTGCGACCGGGCCGCGACCCGATCAGCGTCGCGACGCCGATCGTCAGGAAGAACACCGCGAAGTCACCGACCTGCGTGCTGCGTCCGAGCCCGTCGAGCAGCGGCATGCCGAGACCCGCCGCGGCCAGCGCAGGATTCGCGAGCCAGCCAAGTCCCTGCAACGTGAAGAGCGCGCCGAGCACCGTCGTCGCGATTCGCAGCCGTGAGCGCATCGTGGTCTCCTGGGTGAAGTTCGCGAGCTTCGCATCCGGCGCGCGCAGCCGCTCCGTCACGCGAACGCGGCCCGCAGCCAGTCGAGCAGCGCGCGATTGTACGCGTCGGGGATGTCTTCCAGCAGGACCTGCGCCTGCAACGATGCGACCACCGGGCCAGCCGAACGCGCCACCGGCGCGTGAGTCACACAGCGGCGAATGCCACGGTCCGTGCGACTCCGCGAGTCGCAGGAGAAGACAGCGACCGACTCCTTCGCGCGTCGCTTCGCGTCCTAACGGCTCTACGCCTCAGCCACCCGAGCGCTGCGACGGCGCTGAGAAACAGCAAGGCGTCTGCAGGCTCCGGAACGGTGTCGCCGTCTCGCAACGGCCACGCGTAGTACTCATTGGTCTGCTGGGCTCCGTGCCGGACCAGGAGTTTTGAGGCTGGAAGTTCGAGAACGGACCGCCATCGGTCAGGCAATACATCAGCGCCCAGAGCGATCGCGATCCGGCCTGGCAGCCGATTGCCGAGTGCGGGAACGGCATCGACGACGATGGTGACGGCGCCGTCGATCATCCCGCAGACCCCGGCTGCGACAGCCCTACCGATGCCTCCGAGCGAGCGGAGCCGGGCAGCCGCTTCGCGTGCGACGACGGCATCGACAACGACGGCAATGGACTCACAGATCTCGCTGACGACAAGTGCAGCACGCCGTCCTGGCCGTATTGGGAGCACACGCCAGCCTGTGGTCTCGGCGCGGAATTGGTGCTGGTGCTCCCGCTGATCGCGCGCTGGCGGAGGCGGCGCGCGGCGCAAGGCTCCTTGCGAGCGCGGCCGCGGTCCGGGCACGTCCATCGCACTCGTGACTCATAGATCGCCGGCATTTTTACGGCTATTCTGCTGGCGATGTATGCACGAGACCTCTCGCCGCCGGATCGCTCCTTCTTCCTGTTCGGGCCGCGCGGCACCGGGAAGACGACGTGGCTGCGGTCCGTCCTGCCGGATGCGCACTGCGTAGATCTGCTGCTGGATCGGGAACTCGTGCGGCTGCTGCGCGATCCCGGGCTCTTCACCCGTGAGGTCGAGGCACTGCGAGCCGGAAGCTGGGTGGTGGTGGACGAGGTCCAGAAGCTCCCCGCGCTGCTCGACGAAGTTCAGGACCTGCTCGTGCGTGGGCGGGCCGGCTACCGCTTCGCCCTCACCGGATCGAGCGCGCGCAAGCTGCGCCGCAGCGGCGTGAATCTCCTTGCCGGTCGCGCGGTGAACCGGCGCTTCCATCCGCTCTGCGCCGGCGAACTCGGCGCCGAATTCGATCTTGAGCGGATGCTGCGTTTCGGCGGTCTGCCGGCAGTCTGGGCCGATGCGCCGACCGACGCCGCGCGAATCGACATCCTCGAAGCCTATGCCGAGAACTACCTGACCCAGGAGATCCGGCAGGAAGGACTCGTCAAGAATCTCGACTCTTTCAGCCGCTTCCTCGAGATCGCCAGCCTCGTGAATGCACAGGTCGTGAACGTCGCGGGCGTCGCGCGGGATGCCGGTGTCGCGAGGCCCACCGTGCAGGGCTTCTTCGAAATCCTCGTCGATACGCTGATTGGCGTATGGCTCCCTGCCTGGAGACCGCGTGCGAAGGTAAAAGAAGTCGCCCACTCGAAGTTCTACTTCTTCGACACCGGCGCGGTGCGAGCGCTGGCGCGGCGGCTTCGCGAGCCGCTCGCCAGCGAAGAGCGCGGCACGCTGCTCGAAACCTGGGTTCTGCACGAGCTTCGCGCGCATCAGAACCGCGCCAGCAGCGGCGGCGAGTTCAGCTACTGGCGAACTCCTTCCGGCTCGGAAGTGGACTTCATCTGGACGCGCGCGTCGCAGAGCGTCGGCATCGAGGTGAAGGGATCGGAGCGCTGGCGGCGTGAAGACGGCGCGGCGCTGCGCGAGCTGATGGCGACCCGCAAGCTGAAGCGCGCCTTTGGCGTCTACCGCGGGAACGTGAGTCTCCGCGACGGCCAGATCGAGGTTCTGCCGGCCGCCGTCTTCGCGCGGCGATTGCGGGCGGGCGAAGTGATCGGATAGATCCCCGGCTGCGACGATTTGCAACGCGAAGGGAACGCTCAAGCTTGCCAATGCGCGTCTACGGCTCCTCGATCTCCTACTCCAGCGGAAAACCCGAAGCGTATCTCCGCTACAAGCAGATCCCGTTCCAGTTCGTGCCGATGACGCCGCTCGTGCGCAACAAGGTCGGCCGACGCACCGGCACACCGCAGATGCCCGCCATCGAAGTTCCGGACGGACGCTGGATGACCGACACCACGCCGATGATCGACTGGTTCGAGTCGCAGCACCCGGAGCCCGCCGTGATCCCGCACGATCCGCTTCAGGCGTTCGCGAGCCGGTTCGTCGAAGACTACGCCCACGAGTGGCTGTGGCGACCGGCGCTGCACCATCGCGGGAGCCATCGCGACGACGCGCTGCTGCTCTAGCGCCGCATCGTCGACGAGATGATGCCGCGCGTGCCGTTGCCCGGCGCGTGGAAGCGTTTCGGAATCCGCCAGCGCCAGCTCAAGCGTCCGCTCGGCGCTGAAGCCCAGGCATTGCAGCCGCAGCATCTCGGCACTCGCCGGCGCAAGCGTCACGAGGATCGCGAGCTGCGAGATCACAGAGGTGAGCCCGAGCACGGCAATCACCGAGGTCTGTCCGAGCGACTGCGCGAGGTTCCGGATCGCCCGTGTCACGCGTCGTTTCGCACCAAAGCGGTGGCGGATCGAAGTGCAACAAGGCCCTGCAGCGCGCGGAGCATGGCGGACTGCGCGTCGCGGTCCGGCAGATCCACGGTGCACTGCCAGGTGTCGATCAGCTCGCCGTAGCGTTGCGCGACGCGGGTAGCGATCTCTCCCGGGTCTTCGCAGACGATCGCGAAGGCGTCGAGTACGTCGTCGCGGATCAACTCGCCCATTTCCTGCCACCTGCCCTGCTTCGACAAGCGGTTCAGCGCCGGCTGCAGTTCGTCCCAGCCGTGCAGCGCCAACACCGGCGCGTAGGCCGGCGTGGATCCGTAGAACGCGAGCTGCAACTTCACGAGCTGGCGGCTGCGCTCGAATGCATCGCGATCCATGCCCGACACCACGATGATCGGCGCGCTGATCTCGAAGCCGGCGCGCGAGCGGCCGCCCTTCGCGAACCCGCGCTCGAGCGCCGGCAACGTCACCTCGCGCAGGTACTTTTCGGTGGTGAAGCCGTGGGCGATCAGCCCGTCGGCGACTTCGCCCGCCACCTCGGTCATGCGCGGCCCCACCGCGGCAACCATCACGCGCGGCGCCGGGAACTCGCGATTCGCGGGCGTGAACATCGGCGTCATCAGCGTGTGCTGGTAGAACTCGCCGCGGAAGTCGAGCGGCGTGCCGTGGAGCCAGCACTCCCAGATCGCGCGCAGCGCCAGCACGAACTCGCGCATCCGCGCCGCCGGCTGCGACCACGGCATGCTGAAGCGCTTCGTGATGTGCGGCGCGATCTGCGAGCCGAGCCCCAGACGGAAGCGCCCCCGCGAGTATTGATTGAGATCGTGGGCCACGTTGGCCACGGTCATCGGATTGCGCGCAAACGCGACACTGATGGCGGTCGCAAGACCCACGCGCTCGCTGTGCTCGGCTGCGAGCAGCAACGGAAAGAAGGGATCGCTGTTGATCTCCGCGCTGAAAGCGGCGTCGTAGCCCAGCGCTTCGATCGCACGGATCCGGCTCGGCACCGACGCGAGGTCGGCGATCAGGCTGGCGTTGACCTTCACGGCCTTCCCTCCCCGCCCGTCACTTCCAGCGGATACGCGGCCAGCATCAGGGCCTGCGCTTCGCTGAGCTTCTCGTCCCCGCAGTGACAGCTCCCGGTGACGAGGAACTTCCTGCCGTCGATCGACTCCACGGCGCATTCGAAGCGCAGCCGCCGATGGATGGGCGTCGGCTTCAGGTACGACACCTTCAGCCACAGCGTCGGACCCGTTCGCCCGCGATTCATCACGGCGTAGGCCAGGAGCTGGTCGTAGAGGGCGGCGAGCATGCCACCCTGTACGGTGTCGGGACCGCCTTCGTGGCAGCTCGCGAACTCACAATGCGCGACCAGCGTCTCGCCTTCGATCGCCATCTCGACCACCGGCGCGATCGGATTGAAGGCTCCCGTCGCCGGGTTGAACGGCAGCACGCCGTTGGGATGATCGCGGTCGAATGCGAAGCGGAAGGTCTGCAGCGCTCGCGATTGCGTGACCTCATCGAGCGACGCGAGCAGCGCCTCGACCTGCTCGGCGGCCGCCGTCAGCGACGGCAGCGAACCGGACAACCGCATGATGCGGGCGTTGAGCTTCCGAACGCCGGCGACGATGCGCGCGCACTGCTCGGTCTGTTGCGCGCTGAAGGCGGGATCATGGGACGAGAAATCGCTGGCGGGCATCGGTCATCCTTCTCCGGTAGCCGAGTCGAGCCGCAGCTTACCGTGGCCGTCGATGCGACCGCGCTGGCCACAGAACTCCTCGCGCATCATTGCCGCGAGCAGCGCGGGATCCTCGGGCGTCGCCCAACTGCGCATTCCCTAGTCCGTGAGACACGCGACGTGCGCGAGCCGCGGCTGGCCCTTCTGATGCGCCACAGTGTACGCCTCGATCGTCACGGGGCCGTTCCAGTCGAGCAGCGCTTCGCGCAGCGGGTACGCATCGACCTGCGCTTGCAGGTTCTCGTAGCGGAAGCCGTGCGGCGGCGGCGTGGCGGAGTAGATCGCGATCGCGTGCCTGGCGAGCCAGCCGCCGTTCGCGTGGACCAGCCCGAACGAACCGCGCCGCTCGCGCACGACTTCGGCCATGCGCGCGGCCGGCGGGAACACCGAGCGCGGTCGCGGCTCAGCGAGGTGACAGGAACTGCACGATGCGGCCCAGCTCGGCGTCGAGCGCGTGCCGGTAGACGGCGTCGCGCGGCGCCATGCCGGTGACGTAGCCAATGACTGGTCGGCCGCTTCGTCATCGACGCCGTCGTCGCACCGCGCCGGCGCCAGTGGTGGGGCGCGCACCGGGAGGCTCAGCCCGGAATTGTCATAGATCCCGCTATCGAAGACTTCGTGCGGTTCACTCGGTCATCGACGCGCTCCCCTGCCGGCATTCCCGATCGACTGCAACACGAAAGGCGGTAGCTCTCGGACCCGCGCGTCGGCAAGCGCTCCGCGACCTCGTGGGCGAGCATGGGATTTCGGGCCGACCGCCGCACCGCGTCCGCCCCTGCGAAGAACGGGAGACTCGTGCCGCGCATTGGTGTCGTCATCATGGGGGGGATCGCTTTGGCTGTCGCCGGCGGGGTTGCCGGCTACCGCTGGATCGCCGCGACGCCCGAGGCGCGAAGCTTTGCGCCACCGGAGCGCACGCGCTGGGCAGCGACCGGCACCCGGCAGCTCGAGACGCTCGACTCCGCCGTGCTCCCCGATCCCGACACCTTCCACACGATGCACGTCGATACCCGCAACAGCGACGAGATCTGGTCCGTCGCCGCGCCGATGGTGCACTTCGAGTGGAACGTCGAGCCGGAGCTCTTCGTCGCCGAAGGCCCCACCTTCGACAACGAAGGCAACCTCTACTTCGCACCGGTGAGCGCGCGCGAGGACGTGTCGCTCGTCTCGCTCGACCGCGAGACCGGCCGTCGCCGCTGGTCGATCCCGGGCCGCGGTGCAGGCTGTGGCGCACCGCTGGTGCTGAACGATCCCGACGATCTGCCACATCAGCGCATCTATCACGCGACCTACACGACCGCGATGGCGCTGCGCAGCGACGGAAGCGTGATCTGGAGCGCACCGACCGGCCTCGACCTGCCGCAGCGAAAGCCCGGCGAACGCGACCAGACCCACGTCTGGGGCATGAGCTACCACCCGCAAGCCGACGCGGTCTTTGGTGTGACGATGGGCGGCTTCGTCTTCGCGCACGACCGCAAGACCGGTGCGCCGCTGCTGCGCGCACCGTTCCGGCTGCCTGGCGCGCCGGCTGCCGCGAGCGGGGAAGTCCCCGCGTGGCTCGCGCGGCGCGCCAACCGCGAGACGGACGCTGCCTTCGGCGCGACCGCCGACGGTGTCGGTCTCTTCACGTCGATCCTCGACACGGTCTTCGGCCGCGGCGTCCGGGTCGCCAACTTTTACGCGATCGACCCGAGCAGCGGGCGCATCTTCATTGCCGCGACGGCGCTCGACGAGCAGGACGGCACCGCCGACGGCGTTTCGCGCAACGGCGCACTCTACGCGCTCGAGCTGCGCGGCGATCGCAGCGGCGGCTACGCGCTCGCGATCGTGCGCAGCTTCGAATTCGACGGCGGCACCGGCTCGACGCCGACGCTCAGCGCCGCCGGCGATTCGGTGATCGTTTCGGACGACAACGGCTTCGTGATCGCACTCGACCGCGATCTGCGCGAGCGCTGGCGCGTCGACGTCGGCTCGCAGGTCGCCGCCTCGATCGCCGTCTCGGCCGAGAATCGCGAACTCTACGCGGTGACACGCTTCGACGTGGTCAAGCTCGTCGATCGCGGCAACGCGGCCGAGATCGTCTGGCGCGCGACGCTCGACGCGTTCCCCGGCTTCGGGAACTTCAACGCACTCACGCCGACCGTCACCGCGAATGGCGTCGTCGTGAGCGTCGGCGGCGGGCGCACGCTCGGCTCGCAGCAGTTGATGACGAAGTTTGGAATGGGGCTGCTCGATCGCGAGACCGGCCGGCTGCGTTCCTTCGCGGTGGGCCGCGAGGAGTCGATCGCGGTGTCGGCGGTCGGCCCCGACGGCGGCTTCTACATCGCGGGCTCGCCGCTGCGCCGCACGATCGCCCGCGCGCTGCTCGGCGACGCGCTGCCGCCGCTGGTGGGAGGGATCCAGCGCTATCGCCCGATCCGCCTCGATCTGCTCGCGCGCGATGCCGTGTGCGCTGCCGCACAGCGCACCGAGCGGCGCGCGAATGCTGGCGCTGCGACGCCCGTGCTCGGCGCGGAGGCCCGAAAGATCCGCGTGCTGCTGCGGCAGGCGCGAGCGGCCATTCCGGCTGCGGTCGTACGCGGGGACATCCTCGATCCGGCCGGCGCCGAGATGGCGGCATTGTTGGGCGGCGATGAGTTGGACGCCGAAACCCTGCAACGACTCTGCGGGCAGCTCGAGTCGCTCGGTGCGGAACGCGACCGCGCGACGGCGACGTCGCAATGAGCCGGCTCTCCGCCTTCGCGAACCCGAGAAGCGCGCGCGCCGGATGCGAGGCGGCGGATCGGGGAAGCGCATGATTGGGCGAAGCCGTTTCGTCGTGCCGATCGCCTTGGTGCTGCCGGGATGCGGTCGTCTCGACGAGGAGCATAGGAAGAACAAGCGGGGTTCTGGCCCGAGAACGGGATCTATGTCAGTTCCCGGCTGAGCGGGAGAGCCAACGGGCCGCGAGCCGCAGCAGCGGATCGCCAGCGGACTGCGGGCTTCGATGACGTCGTCGACGAGCTTCTGCAGCTTCGGGTGAAACCTCCGGGTCGCCACGCGTTTCTCGATGCGCTGGCGGCGGCCGCCGATTTCGCTCGCTACGGCATTCTGCGCGGATCGCGGCAGCGTGGCGCAGTGATGCGTCCCACCCGCAGCGATCGCTAGCGCTCTTCGTTGGTCGAGCGCAGCGGCTCGGGCGGGGCTGGATGCTCGCGGTTCGGCGGCTCGTGGCAGGTGAGAAGCTCGGATTCGTCCTCGGGATTGAGCGCCTCGAAGAGCGCAAGCCGCGTCGTGCTCGAGTTCGAGAACTCGTTTCGTGCTGCGAAGTGCAGGTGCGGACCGGTGGTGTTGCCGGTGACGCCGACGCGACCCACGCGATCCCCGCGCCGCACGATGTCACCCTCCTGCGGAACGACACCGTTCTGGGGCATGTGGACGTACTGGCCCACCGAGCCGTCCTCGTGCTCGATCAACAGATAGTTTCCTCGCGGGCAGGGATTGGCCTGGGATCCCTGGACGTCGCAGCCGTTGGCGCAGCACTGCCGGTATTCGTCCTCCTTCACATCGGCGACGCGGCCGGAACGCGCCACGAGGATGCGACTGTCGAGCGGGGCGCCCATGTCGTAGGCGAAGCCGCCCGAGTGCGTGAAGGAGCCGTCGTTGCCCTGCCCTTGCGCCCATTCGTCGTCGCCGTTCTCGAACGGCAACTGATAGAACGCATGGGTGGGATCGTTGGGGCAGAGATCGATCGCGTCGCGCGCGGTGATCGGCGGGACGTAACACGAATACGCGAAGGGCCTCCCGGAAAGCGTTCCGCGCATGCGCGGCCAGCGCAGGCCGGCTGCGTGTTGCACGCCCTGGCTGGTTACGAGTGCCGTTCGCTCGGCATCCGTCAGCTCACCGAAGATCGGGAAGAAGTCGCTGTTGTGGATCGCGAAGGAGTCGCCAACGTTGATCGGGTTGACGAACGGGTAGGTCGAACTCACCTGCCCGACAGGCGCCTCGTACCCCTCCGCCTCGAACGCGATCGTGCCGGGGTCGTAGTACGTGTCGCCCTGCACGAAGAACGTGCTGAGCTGCTCCCGCGCAAAGTCGCCGCTGATGCGGTCGTCGACGGTGTAGGTGCGGTCGCTGCTGCCGTACACCGCCCTGCAGTTGAGCCAGTGTGGGCGCACGATGTACGGATAGTCGGTCGACGATTGCTCCTGCTTCGGCCCGCATGAGCTGATGAGGCTGCCGCTGCAATCCTGCGCGTGGATCCGGATCGTGAGCGTGCCTGCACCCGCGGATGGAAGCGCGACGGGGACCTGGCTGGGGGTGTAATCGGTCGCGAGCACTTGCGTGCCGCCGTTGGCCGTCGCGCGGATGTCCATCGTGTAGCGGACCGATCCCATCTGCCCGGGCTCATTTCTGCAGAACGACTCGGCGCCGATGCGCATGCCCGACTCGAGGCGGTAGCGACCGTCTGCGAAATACGCGATCGGTTCGTGCAGCTCGACCTCGAGCGGAGGACGCGTGAAGCGCTGCCACGGCGCGAAGCGCGCGTCGAGACACCTCCGCAGCGGCTGCGGGGGTTGAGCCGTCGGCATCGCGAGGGCGCCCGCCTCCGTCACCACGGCGCCGTTGCCCGCGGCGAGCCCGTAGAAGTTCGCCTCGTCGCCTTCGGAAAGACCGTCGTAGCCGGTGATGGGGCTCACCGGCCGGAGTCGGAAGCCCTCGGCCAGCGCGAAGATGCGGCCGTCGTCGAGTTCGATGCGGCGCTCCCCGCCGTCGAAACGACGAATGCGGGCGCGGAGATTCGAAAAGGGTCTCGTCTGTTGGCACGCCATGTCGAGTAGACCCACAGCATCGGCGACGACTTCGCGTTTGCGCACCAATCGGTTCAACCAGTGGTCGAGTTCGGAGACTTGAAAGTCCCACTCGGTGGTGTCGCCTGCGTCCGCGTCGCCCGCCGGCGGGCCGTCGGTGATCAGGTGGCGCTGCGCGATGGCGACCGCGGCGATCGCGTCTTCGAGCGACGGATCGGCGCCCAACGCCGTCCGGTGTCCGGCGCACGGATTGGCGCGACCCGCCGACACGAGCGCCTCGGCGAGCGTCGCGCTCGCGGTCCCGAGGGCGCCTGTCGCGTTGTAAGGCTCGAGTCGCGGGACGCGACCGATCTCGTCGCGGAGCATGTCGAGGCCTTCGATCAGCGGCTCGAAGATCGCGCGCGGGCGCGCGGCGATGTCGAGGACCGAGCAGCCGTGACCAACTGCATCTTCGCCGGCGACGCCACCCGGGCACAGATCGAACGCTACCGGAACGCCGTCACCGTCGTCGTCTGCGAACGGCCCCGGGACGCCGCCGAACGAAGAGCGCAGCACGTTGAAATCGGGGAGGCCGATGCGGCCATCGCCGTTGTGATCGAAGCGGCGATCGAAGCGCGTTTGGCCCTCGGCAAAACCGAAGACGCGGCGGAAGGCCGAGAAATCCGACACGCCGACGCGTCCGTTCTGGTCGTAGTCGGCGTCGCAAGCGTCGCCCGCGCCGTCGCGATCGCTGTCGCGCTGATCGGGGTTGGCGCGCTCGGTGCAATTGTCGGTGCTCGCGACGAAGCCGTCGCCGTCGGCGTCGTCCTGCACCACGGGCGCCTCGCCGCAGCGCGCACCCAGCGACATCGAGACAACGGCGCAAAGCACCCCGACCGCCAACCCGGCTCCGCTCCGCATGATCCACCTCCGCTCAGCACTGCCGCCTATGATACTCCGACGGGGCAGTCTCCATCCCAAACTTCCGTGTATTGCGGCAAGGATAGATGGGCGCTGCGCGGCGACACGGCCGGCGAAACGTGACGAATCCTTGACGCTTCCCGCTGCGACTTGCCCATTGTCGGATCTGTTGGGCACCGAGAGGGGCCGATCCTGGGAAGGGGGAAACAGACGCGCGCCCATGCGTCTTCAATCTCACGTCGGTTGGCTATTGCAGTATCGGTTGCCTGGTTGCTCGCGACGCCCGGTACGACCCGCTCGGCGATCATCCTCGAAACCGCTGCGCTGGGAACGAGCGGTCAGACGCTCGGCATGCGCCGTCGACTGGGTCGGCACGGACGCGGTCGAGCGGCGCGCCGAATACCCAATGCAAACGCCAAGCGAAGTTCAACGCCGCGATCTCCATCGAGTGCGTCCTAGAGCGGCGACTGAAGATTCCGCACGATGCGCAGCAACATCGTGCGCGGCAGGAACGGTGCGAGCGACGCCGTCACGCGATTGCGCATGCCGGTGACCTCCACCCGTTTGTTGTCCTGCCACGCGTCGTATCCCATGCGCGCGACACGCATCGACGACATCGGCGTACCGGCTTGGCTGATCCGCGTCTTGCCGGTGCCCGCGCGCTCGCGGAACTTGCTCACGGTCGGCCCCGGGCAGAGGCAACTGACCTTCACACTGGTGCCGCGCGCCTCTTCCCGCAGCGCTTCCGAGAACGACAGCACGAACGCCTTCGACGCGTAGTAGATCGGAGCATCGGAAGAACAAGCGGGGTTCTGGCCCGAGAACGGGATCTATGTCAGTTCCCGGCTGAGCGGGAGAGCCAACGGGCGATCGAGCAGCGACATCGGCGCAGCCTAACAGCTGTCGAGTTGGTTCCGAAGCAGGATTCACGAACGACGCGGCGGGATCTCGCGATCGACGAGCTACGCTGCGGCGCGGGGGGGATCCCCAGCCATGTCGCATCGACTGCACTGTCATCGGCTCGCCGCGTCGACCCTGCTCGTGCTCACATTCGTGTCGGGTGCGCTGCCCGCCGCCGCGCAGGGCGACCCGCCGCCCAAGCGCCGGGTACTGCCGCTGATCCAGGGCGGGAAGCATCTCGTGCCCATCGAGCAGTTCCGCTTGGCGCTGGCCGATCCGTGCCCCTCGTTCCATCTGCATGCAGCGACCGGCATCACCGTGACGGCGCTCGACGGCGCCATGATCGTCGATCCCAATCAGAACGGCTGCGGCTACGCGACGCTCCTCGTGGCGTCGGCCTTCGTCGTCGAGGTCTACGACTCGCCGCTCCAGGACAGCGACGGCGATGGACTCCCCGACGAAGCCGAAGCGAACGACACGAACCCGGACGCGGACAACGACGGCACACTCGACGGTAACGAGGACGGCGACCAGGACGGCATGGGCGCCGCAGAGGAGCTCTGGAACGGTCTGAACTCGAGCAATCCTGACAGCGATGGCGACGGCATCAAGGACGGCATCGACTACCAGCTGACGCGCGCGCTCCCCGAGTTCACGATCATCCCGCTGATCGCCAACATCTATCAAGGATCGGGTGCCAACGAGCAGCAGGCGCGCGACGCAGTCGAGAAGGCGAACGAACTCTTCGCGCGGCTGCTGAAGATCCGCCTCGTGCTCGTCGACGTGCGCACCGGCCAGACCGGCGGCGACGACGGCGAGGACCAGGGCTCGATCGCCGGCGACGGCCGCTTCGGTCCGATCGAGGGCACCAACGTGGTTCGCTTCGGCAGCCAGGAGCTGGCGGCGAAGTTTCCCGGCGGCAAGGGCATGAAGCTCTCATTCGCGCAGCCGGGCGGCGTCGATGTCGGCACCAACACGCCCGGCATCGGTTTCCACCGCGAGCCGACTTGTCTGATCTCGCTGCGCGCGTCGATCGAGCTGACCGCCACGACGATCGTTCACGAGCTACTGCACATCATGACGCTCTCGCATCCCGAGAATTTCTCCGATGAGGACACGCCGTCGAACGTGATGATGCCGTCGCCGGTTCGCGATCCCTTCACGACGTCGTCCGATCCGGCGGAGGGTTTCGAAAATCTGACGCTGACACCGGGACAGATCGCGACGGTGTTGCGCGACGGCATCCCCGCGCAGCGCGGCGGCACCGGCGGCTTCCGCAGTCCCGCCGCGAAGCGCCCGTATCAGGGCGGCAGCGCCACCGACGACGGCAACGACCAGATCGGCGCCGCGCGCCACCTCGATCTAGGCCACGTCTCGCTCGCGTCGTTCGCCGACGAAGACACGATCCATCTGCTGCTCGCGGTCGAAGGAACCTTCCCCGCGAGCGGCGCGATCGACGTCGCGTACCGCTTGCTCTTCGACCGCGACGCGAACACGGCGACCGGCTCGACGGTGCTGACGGTGCCGGGCATCGACCGCACGCTCGACATCTCGGTGCAGCGCGCATCGGGTTCGGCGCCGCCGACGCTATCAGCGGTGATCGGGCCGCCGAGTCCGGCGTCGGCGCGCACGCCGCTCGCGTCGCCGTCGCTGCATTTCGTGACGAAGCGCTACGACCTGCCGCTCGCCGACGTCGTGATCGGCGAACTCTTCGAGATGCGGATCCCGCGCGCGCTGCTCGGTTTCACGGCTCCGCTGGTGCCGATGACGATCGCCGCAGTGACGCCCAGTCCGGAGGGTTCCGGCCCGGTGACGGTGGCCGACACACTGGCGCTCGACTTCGACACCGAACTCTGGACGCAGTTCGGCGACTTTGCCATCGCGCAGCAAGCGGCGAATCCGGGCGACTCGGTGCCATTCGCGCTGGCTGGCCTTCCGCAGAACGCGAGCATCGCCGTCTCGTTCAACGCGACCCCGCTCGCGCCGGTCGCGACGGACGGCGCCGGCGAATACACCGGCTCCTTCGTCGTGCCGCCGAATGCGCCCGAAGGCGTGCAGTTCCTGACCGCGCTCGCGGCGTCGGGCGCGTTTGCGGCAAGCGCGATCGAAGTGCCCGAGCCCGGCGCGGCACTCGGCGGTTGCATCGCGTTCGCCCTGCTGGCCGCGCTCAGGGCAGCGCGCCCGCCGGTCCGGGCGCGCCGCCGAAGAACGTGCGCAGCACGTTGAAGTCGGGCAGCCCGATCACGCCGTCACCGTTGTGGTCGACGTTCGGATTGAAATCGGCGTGGACGCCGCTGCGCTTGCCGAATTGTGCGCGCAGTACGTTGAAGTCGGGGATGCCTACGCGGCCGTCGTCGTTGTAGTCGGGATCGCAGACGTTGCCGAAGTTGTCGCGATTGGTGTTGAGCTGATTCGCGTTGGCGCGCCGCGAGCAGTTGTCGCCGACGTCGTCGCCGTCCGCGTCGTACTGGTCGGCGTTCGCGCGCAGCGGGCAGTTGTCGGTCGAGTCGGCTGCGCCGTCGCGATCGCCGTCGGCCGGCGGGTCCGGCGGCGGTAGCGCGATCGTCTCGGCGATCGACGTCCACGGGTTGTCGGTGCCGGCGCCGCCGGGCACGACGCGCGGTACCAGCGTGAAGGTGTCGGAGCCCGGGAACTCGGGGCCGAGTTCGAGCAGCAGGAACCAGTCGCGATCACAGCGCGGCTTGAACCGGAAGCCGCGATCGGGTCCGCCCGTGACGACACGCGATCGCGTCGAGAGCCCGTAGCGATTGCCCGAGTCGTCGATGATCGACGCTTGCACCGCGGGCACGAGTCCTTCGAACGCGAGTTCGACGTACTCACTCGCCGCGTAGCCATCGGGATCCGCGTCGGGAGCATAGGAAGAACAAGCGGGGTTTTGGCCCGAGAACGGGATCTATGACAATACCCGGCTGAGCGGGAGAGCCAACGGCTGGGGAAAGAAGCGGTCGGCGGCGCTGCGGGGCGGCGCGGCACTGACGGCCGGGCCGCACGAGGTCCGACTGCGAGACGCGGCGGTGCAACGCGCCTGCCCCGGGGTGAGCGATTCGGGTGTAGGTTGATCGATCTGCGCTGGCGCGTGGTCCCGCGGACTACTGCAGACGGTTCAGAACTCGAAGTCGGATGAGGAGGGGTCGGCCGCTTCGTCGTCGACGCCGTCGTCGCACCGCGCCAGCGCCAGGGGTGGGGCGCGCACCGGGAGGCCCAGGCAGGCGAGGATCGCCGACGTCGTCTCGGGCGCGTGGATCGCCGCGAGGATCCGCATCGGGCCGCGACAGCGCGGACACTCGAGTACGTCGATCGCGAAGACGCGCTTCATCAGCTCTGGCCATGCGAGCCGCCTCGCCCTGGCGGCGTCGGGCAGCGGCGCAGCGCTGGCGTGGGTGTACGGGAGGGGCGGCGAAGTCGCGAGCAACTCGCGCATCGAAGCGAGCATCTCGATCGAGGCGGCGTCAGGCGTCGCAGCGGACGCTGCGCACGCGGGATCGACACCGTCCCGCGACGGTGTCGAAGCGGATTCGGAACTCGAAGAGGATTGAGTTGGTCGGGCACCCGCCCCCGGCGGCACGATGCGATCGCGATCGCTCGCGCACGGGCCGAGCACGCCGTGGTAGCGGACGAGATGGAAGCGCGGCGGCGGGATGAGCGCGGCGAGTTTCTCGATGAGTTCCTGCGGTGTGAAGACGACATGCGTCGTGCCGTCGCGCCAGCGGTTCTTCAGGCGATAGAGGAGGCGGCCGTCTTCGAGCCGTGAGAGCCGCTCGGTCGCAATCGCCGGGCGCGCTCCGTAGCGACACAGGCGTTCGAGGCGGCGGCGGTCGCGCGCGGGGACGGCGACGTTCGCGTGCACGCTCACGCCGCCGACGCGCGCGCAGCGTTTGCCATGGAGCACGGGGAGATCGTCGGCTTCGATGCGGTCGCCCATGCGGAGCACCCGCTGGCCGCTGCGGGAACCCGTTGCGACGCGGCTCGTGACCGAGGCGGCGTAGAGCGACGCGAGTAGCGGCTCTTGCGTCGCCAACGTGTCGCTTTCGGCTGTGCCGTCGCCGAGACCGCGACGCTCGAGCAGACGCGCCAGGCGCCGCGCGACCTGCCTTGCGACGCGCTCCACATCGGTGTCGTCGGGTGGTAGGAGCGGGTGGAAGCGCAGCGCTCCGTTCTCGGATCGGGCGTAGACGCCGCCCTGCACCAGCGAGTGAAAGTGGACATTCAGATTCAGCGCGTCGCCGAAGCGCTGCACGAAGGTGACGGCGCCGCAGTGCCCGCGCGCGATCGACCAGATGCGCGGCGGTGTCGGCCATCCGGCGGCCGCCGCACGAGGGACAGAAGCCGCGGCCCTTGCACGAGAAGGCGACGACGCGATCGAGCCCGCACTTGTCGCAGTGCACGCGCACGAAGCCGTGCGCAAGGATTCCGCAGCGCAAGAAGGCGCGGAGCTCGCGCGCGACGAAGCGGGGCACCGGTCGTTCTCGCGTTGCCGTGCTTGCGAAGAATGTCTCGAGTTCCTGCTGCACCACGCGGTAGAGGTCGCTCGCTTCGGGCTTGCGGCGCGCGTGGCTCCGCCCGTGGGCGACGTGCGGATCGCCAGGTGCACGGGCGGGCGCGGGCGTGCCGGGCCACACACCCGTGCGGATCTGCCAGCTTCATGCCGTGCGAACGAGCACCTCTTCGCGCTCCACCTGCTCGCCGGCACGCGGGACGCGGTCGCGCATACTCGAATCGCGCGTCATCTCGCGTACACGGTACGCCCGCGCCGCGGGTCCTCTCGCGGGATCCGCGGCGTCCCGACACGCGGGGTCGCCGCGTTGCTCTCCCTACCCGCCGATCAGGCTCCGACTGCGGTCGGGCGCGCCAACGCCTTTCAGCTCGGCCGCGTTTGCGAAGAGCACCCGATCGCTTCGCATCGCATCCACCACTTTCCCCGCGGTGAACTCCTCGAAGTAAGTGCACGCCCGTCGAGCTCCGGAAACTCGACGCCGACGGCGTGATCGGAACGCGTCCTTTCGGGCTATGAAATCCGCATGCCGATGACTGCCGACCTCGACCAGCCGCCCCACGACCCGGCGCGCATTCTCGCCGCGCCCTTCCCCGAGCGCGTCCGGCTTCTGTGTCGCACCTGGGCGTCGCAGGCGTATCCGACGCCCTTCGTCGTGATCGCCCTTTACTGGGTGAAGTACCTGCTGCTCTACGTCGGCGGCTGGGCGTTCTTCGTCTCGTTCTCGAAGGGATCGGCCCCGATCGGCGAGTGGGCGTTCTCGGCCGCGGCGTTCCAGAAAGCCGTGCTCTGGTCGATCGTCTACGAACTCGCCGGCTTCGGCTGCGGCATGGGGCCGATGAACGGCCGCTTCTCGCCGCCGCTCGGCGGCTTCCTCCACTTCCTGCGCCCCGGCACGACGAAGCTGTCGCTCTTTCCCTCGCTTCCGCTCTTCGGCGGGATCCGCCGCGGCTGGTTCGATGTCGCGCTCTACGCGGCGACCCAAGTGCTGCTGCTGCGCGCGCTGGTGGCGCCCGAGGTCACACAGCAGCTGCTGCTGCCGTGCCTCGTGCTGATTCCACTGCTCGGCGTCGCGGACAAGACGCTCTTCCTCGCCGCGCGTGGCGAGCACTACTACGTCGCGCTCGTCTGCTTGACCGTCGCCAGCGGCGACGCGCTGTGGATCTCCGCGTGCAAGGTGCTGTGGTGCGCGATCTGGTTCTGGGCGGCAACGTCGAAGATCAACGATCACTTCCCGTCGGTGATCCTGGTGATGATGAACAACGGGCCCTTCTTCCCGAAGTGGCTGAAGCGGCGACTCTTCGTCGCGTACCCGGACGACCTGCGCCCCTCCGGACTCGCCGCGGCGATGGCGCGGATGGGAATGCTCACCGAGTGGATGATCCCGGTGCTGCTGCTGACGAGCCAGAGCCCCCTGCTCACGGCCGCGATGCTCTTCGTGATGGCGGGCTTCCACGGCTTCATCGCGCTGAACAATCCGAGCGGCATGCCGATCGAGTGGAACATCTTGATGATCTACGGCGGCATCTTCCTGTTCGGCTTCCATCCCGAAGCGAGCGTGCTCGCGGTGGGCCAGCTTCCGTTGCTCTGCTTGTTCCTGTTCTTCTGCCTCGTCGTCGTGCCGTGCTTCGGCAACTTCGTGCCGGCGCGCGTCTCGTTCCTGCTTTCGATGCGTTATTACGCCGGCAACTGGGCCTACAACGTGTGGCTCTTCCGCAAGGGCAGCACGGCGAAGCTCGCGAAGCTCACCAAGGCCGCGGGCACGATGCGCGAGCAGCTCGAGAAGCTGCTGCCCGACGCGACCTCCGTCGAGATGGCGCTCGCACTCTCACTCTCACACCGCTTCATGCACCTCGAAGGCCGCCCGCTCCTCGAAGCGCTGCCGCGCGCCGTGGACGACATCGACGACTACGAGTGGATCGACGGCGAAGTGCTCGGCGGCATGGTGCTCGGCTGGAACTTCGGCGACGGCCACCTGAACGGCGCGCCGCTGCTCGACGCGGTGCAACGACAGTGTGGCTTCGAGCCGGGCGAGCTGCGCGTGGTGACGGTGGAGTCGCAGCCGCTCTTCGGCCGCACGATGCGCTGGCAGATCCTCGACGCGGCGAGCGGCTTGCTCGAGCAAGGCGAGACCGAGATCGCGCCGATGCGCGCGCTGCAGCCGTGGCCGACTGGCGCACACGCCGAAGCGTTGTTGCGCGGCCGCAGCGGCGCGACCAGATGAAGACCTGATTCCCGCTCACGCCAGCGCCTCGAAGGACTGGAGGTCTCGACACGCGGTGACCAGGCGCGACACGTTCGCGTCGGTGATCGCGGGGCCATAGTTCACCGGCGGCGTGATCAGCCATCCGATCACGAGCCCCCAGATTGCGGCCAGCCGGTAGGCATGCCATGCCGCATCGGCGCTGGGCGGCTCGTCTACACCGTGACGAGACAGCGCGTCGAGATAGAAGCCCAGCAGTTCGCGCTCGTGCCTCCGCCTCGCCTCGGGCGCCAGGCCCGTAGCGAGCAGATACGTCACGTCGTTGGCCCAGTGACCGCGCACCGAAAGCTGGAAGTCGATGAAGCCGCCCGAACCGTCGGGCAGCAAGTATGTGTTGCCGATGTGGGTGTCGCCGTGCAGCAGCGTGCAGGGACCCGCCGCCAGGATGCGCTGCGAGGTCCAGAGATCCTCCCAGAGCTGATCCACGCTGCGCCCGAGCGGAGCCAGCAGCGCCGCCTTCGGCTCGTAGTGCTCGACCTGGTAGCGGATCAGCTCGCGGCCGATCCCGTCGAACACCGGGAACATGCCGCCCGACAGGCGGTCGGGGAGCCACGCCAGATCGCGCTCGAATCGCGGGCTCTGCCAGAACGACGCGTGCATCCGGGCTAGGTTCGCGAGCAGATCGCGGATCGACTCGATCGGCACGTCCATCGTCGCGTTTGGGAAGCGCGCTCCGCGGAGGCTGAGATCCTCCATCAAGATCCCGAAATGGCGGCTCTACGGGTCGAAGAGGCCGCCATATGCACGAGGCGCCTCGATATCGAGTTCGGGGCGCAGCTCCGTGTAGAAGCGCACCTCGTTCACGTACATCGGATCCGGCGCGTGGGGAAACCAGCGTTGGAAGAGGCCGACCAGCACGAAGAGCAGCGAGCGTGCGCTCCTTCCGACACCGGGAAGCGACTCGGCGGCACGTGACGCACCGGCGAGCGAGAGAACGGCGGGCAGCCCGAAGCGCAGTAGCGGGTTCAGCACCAAGGTCTTCAGGATCATGCGCGACGGCAGACCCGCGTCGCTGCCCGGCTCGAAACGGACGCCCACTACCACCCGGTCGGCGGTGGAGGCGATCCCATCGCCGCAGCGCGCGCGTTCCAGCACCTCCACCGACGCAACGGCGACGCCTGGGTGGAGACGACGCAGCATCGCCTCGACGCCGGCGGCGTCCAGATGTCGAAGGTCGGTACGCCGAGCCATCGCGTGTTTCCCTCTTGCGCGGCGCCGCTTTCGGCGAGCGCGACTTCAGCCGAGCGGCAACGACAGCGTGACCGTGCCAATCGCGTGATCGCCGAGATCGTTCGCGGCGCGCACGGCCAGCTCGAGCACGCACGCGCCGCCCGCGTCGCTCTTCGCCGCGACGCGCCCCGAGAAGCGCAGCGGCTTGCCCGGTACGGCGGGCGCGCCGAGGCGGACCTTGATGCTCGTCAGCATCGCCTCCGGGCCCGCCCAGTCGGTGACGTAACGCGCGACGTAGCCGTTGGTGGTGAGGATGTTCATGAACGTGTCGGGGGCGCCCTGCGCCTTCGCGAACACCGGATCGTGATGCGCGGGCATGAAGTCGCGCGACGCGATCGCGCCCGCCACGATCATCGTCGAGGTGACGTTCAGCTCGAAGGACGGCAGCTCGTCGCCGACCGTGATCTCGGTCGGCTTCGGAGAACGCGCCGTCATCGGGGCACCTTCAGCTTCGAGACATCGATCGTGCTCGGGTCGAACTTCAGGATGCGGAAGAGCTGGCGGCCGACGACTTCGCCCGCGGTCGTCCGGTAGGTCGTGATCCAGGTCACGAAGTAGCCCTGCCCTAGGCTGGTGGTCTTGCGCTGCGAGATCGACTCCACCTCGTTCGATTGCGTCAGGTGATCGCCCGGCCTGAGGTAGCGCACGAACTCGAGCTCGGAGTTCGTGGCGAGCGTGCCGACGTAGCCAGCCTCGTCGAGGACGCGGATCGGGTTGTCGAAGCGCATCTCGCTAGGCGCGCCGCCACGCTCCGCGATGCCCTCGATCTTCGGGCGCGGCATGCCCCAGGTCTGCAGCATCGCCGGCGGCGCCACGATGCCGCCGAAGCGCGTGGTCGCGGCGATTGCCTCATCCAGATACACCGGATTGCGATCGTCGAGCGCGTCGACCCAATGCCGGATCATCGGCACGTTGACGGGATCGGGCGCCACGGAAGGCGGGCCCATCGCGTTGCCGACGTAGTTCTCGAGCCGCGCTCGGACGGGATCTGCTTCCGCCACTGCCATCGAAGTCCTCGCCCCCAAGGAACGCGGCGCAGTACGCGACCGCGAGCGGGCGGAGTCTAATGCGATGGCCTTTGCATTGGGCGGCGGGGGCTCGAATCCCTCCCGGCACGTGCCGTTGGCTCTCCCGCTCACCCCGGAATTGTCATAGATCCCGTTCTCGGGCCAGAACCCCGCTTGTTCTTCCTATGCGCTGCCGCGGACCGATGCGCATCCTCGCACCGTCAAAGCCCCGCTTGTCCCGCCGATCCCTCTGCGCCAGGTCCGAAGCTTCGCCGTGCGCGGCGACGTGCTCGAGGTGCGTGACTATGCGAAGCAGGTGCTCGCGCGCTTCGAGGCGGCGACTCAGACCTTGAAGTAGGTGCGGATGCGCGACGCGAGCTGGAGCACGAAGCTCGCGCGCCGTGACTCGCGATCGAGTGACGGAGCGGCCGTGAGCTCGCGCTCCGCGTCGGCCTGCTGGTGCGCGCTCGCGATCTCTGCGAGGCGCTCCGAAAGCTCGGGCCGTCGCGCGAGGATCGGCTGCAGATCCTCCTTGCGGATCTCGAAGAGCATCGAATCGAGCGCCGCGCGCAAGGTCGCGCTGCGCGATGCGCCCGTGAGCAGCGAGAGCTCGCCGAGGACGTCGCCCGGCCGCAGACGGTTCACGCAGCGGCTCTCGCCTGCGACTTCCTTCAGGACCTCGAGACTCCCCTCGCGCAGCAGGAAAAGCGAGGATCCATCGTCGCCCTCCCGGAAGAGCTCGGCTCCGGCTGGCAGCAACAGGCCGCGCTCCGCCGTTCGCAGGGCCGCGAGCTCTTCATCGCCGAGCGCCGCGAGGAGTGGGATGCGCCGCATCCAGTCGCGCGCCGCGTCGGTCGCCTGTGCGCGCGATGGCCCGAGCGGCTCGACGAGGATCTCCTCCTGCTCGCGCGGCACGGCGACGCCGGCTACGCGGAGGTTCCATAGGAGCGCCTCGTAGACGGCCTGCGTGACGCGCGAAATGGACGGGAAGTCGGGCGACCAGAAGCGCAGCTCCCAGCTGAGGCCGTGCCCTTCGGCTCCGGCGATCACGGCCTCGGCCGGCCGGCCGACCGAAGCCGACTCCGGTACCTGCTGCACCGCGGAGAGCAGCAAGCGCTTCGCGCGAGCGGGCTCGATCTCGTGCCCGAGCGTGATGCGGAGATTCGTGCGGCAGGCGGGATCGGGCTGGTCGTAGTTGATGACCCGTGCGCTCGCGACCTGGGAGTTGGGAAGCACGATCTTCACGTTGTCGCGTGTGACGAGCTTGACTGCGCGCCAGCTGAACTCGTCGACGCGTCCCACGACATCGTCGTCGCCGGCGATCCAGTCGCCGATCTCGAAGGGACGCTCGAGCGCCATGGTGATGCCGTAGAAGAGGTCGGCGATCAGGCTTCGCAGGGCGAAGCCGAGAATCGCGAGCAGCACGCTCGACGTCGTGAGGGCGCCGGTGAGCGAGACGCCGAACACCGCCGCCGCCATCGCGGTGAGCGAGCCGGTCCAGGCGACGATCGCGACGAGCAGGAAGACCAGGCCCGGCGGCCGCCGTCCCGAGCGTCGCTCGAATCGTCCCGCGAGCAGCAGCTCGAATGCGCGCACCGCGAGGAAGGTCGCCGCCAGCCAGACGGCAGCGTGGCTGGCGCGCTCGACGGCTTCGGTCGGGACGGCCTCGCGCACCGCGGCGTGCGCCGCGAGCAACGGCGCCACCAATCGCACGACGATCGCTCCGAGCAGCAGCAGACCCGGTGTCAGCAGCGGCCGCATGGGATGTTCCGGTCTCGCGTGCGAAGGCAGTGCGGACTCTCCCAGATCGCGTCGTGCGCGTTGCGAACCGAAGAACGGACAGAGAACTAGAGCACAGCATCCAGCTTCGATGGCGAAGCTCGGGTTTCGAGCGCGAGAAGATCTCATGCAGGCACGACGGGGGGCGCGCCGCGAGGGTGCGCGCAGACGATCGCTCGCGCTCGTCATGCGAGATCCTCTCTGGATCGCATTTCCAGGCAGCTGAGACCCGTGAGCCGCAACGTCGCGTGGGACAATCCGCCGCGCCGCGCGTCGCGCACGGCACCGCAAGTCTCACTCAATGGCGCGGCGCCGCTTCTCACGACTCCGCAGCCGGCATGTGCCATGCACTCCCCTTGGTACCGGCGCGATCCCGCGTAGGGACTCAAAGGGGAACCTCATGCGAGCGGCGAACCGGTTCCTGCGCATCGCCCTCATCGCCTCACTCGCGACGGGGTATCCGATCGGCGCGATCGCGGCGTTGCTAGGCGTCACGTGGGAAGGCGAGGTGTGGCGGATCGACGAGTCGACCGGCGCGCTCGAGCGCATCGGCGCGACCGGCAACCCCAATCAGAATGCGCTCGCGGTCGACCCATCGGGCATCGTGTTCTCCGCGACGCACGTCGCCTCGGCGGGCGCTTTCCTCTAGACCATCGATCCCCGGACCGGGGGCGGGTCACTCCGAGTGCATGTGGAGACCCCGGTTCCGTTGGCGCCGTTGGCTCTCGCGCACAGCCCGGGAATTGTCATAGATCCCGCTATCGGGCCAAAACCCCGCTTGTTCTTCCTATGCTCGACGACGATGACGGGCTCGTCGATCATCCGGCGGATCGGGGTTGCGCGGCACTTTGGAGCGCGACCGAGAGCCCGCAATGCCAGAACGATCGCGACGACGACGGGGATGGCCTGGTCGACCATCCCGAGGACCCGGGCTGCGGCAGTCCCGCGAGCGATGTCGAGGCGCCCGCCTGCCAGAACGGCTTGGACGATGATGGGGACGACTCGATCGACTACGACGGCGGCGCCGTCCTACACCATAAAAGGTCACTATGCGGATCCCGAGTGCGCCGGTGCGCCGTCGCGCAACACCGAGCGATCCCATGCGTGCGGACTGGGCGTCGAGATCACCGCGGCGATGGCGTCGCTCGCCGCCGTCCACCGCAGGCGCCGGCGCCAACCCCGATCCGATCCCGTCATGGCGATTCGCTCTGCCCCGAGAGTTGCCGCAACCAACTGGCGATCTGCGCTTCCAATCAGCATGCCCAGACGCGAATCCGGCGGCCGTCGGGCTTGGCGCGATTCTCGAGCGCCGCCGAGTCGCTCCCGATGCATGCGAACAGCATCGACACGGAGAAGAGTACGACGCAAGCATTCGCGCGACTCATTTCGTGCGGCCCCCGCGTCGTGCGCTCGACGTGGTGGCGGGCGATCAGCCTCGCGGAGCGAGTTCGTAGAGCCAGAGATAGCCCGACGTCACGGCCTCGATCGGGATCTCCCGCCCGCCGGCGTACTTGCGACTCAGCTCGGCCAGCAGCGGCGCCACGTTCGGGCCATCCTCGATGCGAACGAGCTTGCGTTCGTAGAGCGCGTCGCGAATGCGCAGAAGGATGCGTGGATCCTTCTCGGCCTCGAGCGGCCAGCGCTTCCAGAGCCTGCCCCACCAGGAAGTCATGTAACCGCTCGGGATGTAGGCCTTGCCATCGTGGTAGAGGATCCAGGTCGTCCGCGAGCGAGCGGGGTCGAGCAGTTGGAACTCGACCTCCGGCACGTCGCGCACGAAGGACCAATCGGGTTCGGGGCCACCGACCAACGCGCCGCTCGTGAACGGTCCACCGGCGACGATGGCGATCGGACCGTCGGCGAAGCGCGCTCCGATGAACAGACCGCCTAGGATCACGAGCAGCAACGCCAGCAGGCCGCCCACGACGCGCAACACGGACTTCATCACGGACCTCCGAGGAGCGGGGTTTCAGGTGGGTTCCCGATCGTAGTGGCCCACGCTGTTCTCGGCGCCGATTATCTTCCGCAGGCCGAGTCCGCGTCCCTCGCGGGCCATGTCATCGAGCGCCCCGTAGGTGTGGTTCGCCTAGAGGAGAGCGGGATTGGCCCGCCACCTCGACTCTACGCGCTGACGCGTTGGCCCTTACAGAAGGTACGTTGCACCGCCATCTTCCACAGTCGGCAACGCCTGCCAAGGAGAGCGCCATGCGGAAAGTAGCTTCACGACGATTTGCTGGCGGCGCTGCTCGGTTCGCCTGGCGGAAGTTCGGGCTCGCCGTGACGGCTGGTGTGCTGCTCGACATCGCCACCGCCGGCGACGTGCGAGCGCAATTCGTCCTGCCGGATGCCGAGTTCCGGGAAACCATCACGCGCTTCACCGGCGACACGGGGCCGACTCTCGATCTGGTTGTGCCCGAGTCGGACAGCTACACCGCGAACCACGTTGGCGGTGGACACAGTTCCGCGGTTTCCACCAACGTGAGAATCACCTCACTGCTCTCGCCGTCGTTCAGCGGCCCCATTCTCACCATCAGCGGGAATGCATTCAATTCCGGGCCGAACGCGGTGGGATTTTCTTCCGCCAACGCGAAGGCGGAAGTCACCTACTACTTCAGGGTGCTCGCCCATCCCAGCGTGGTGAGCATTCCGACGATCCTGCCGGTCAGGTGGAGCCTTCACGTCAACGTTCCCGATCAGGGTCTCACCCCACTCAGCCAACAGGTCAATGGCGGCGTGGCCCAGGTTCGGGTCGACGCGAGGGTCAGACCGATCGCCAATCCGAATGCGGTCAATGGCACGGATCAGATCCTCGAGAGCTTGAGTTCAGGCGAGGGATTCCCCGGGCCATTCAAGATCGGCGAATTCACCGAAGCCGATACGGAACTACTCACGATCGACGCACGGAATTTCAACAACTCGGGTGAGTACTACCGCGTGAGTTTGGAACTCGCCGGATTCGCCTCCCGCTCCACCAGCGCCGGGAATTCGAACCGGAACGGAACCGCCCTTTTCGATGCGATGCTGGACCCGATTCCCCAGGTGGATCCGAGCTATCCCGACGCAGCGTCCGTGACCCTCGAGTTGAGTGACAACATCGCCGTCGTGCCCGAGCCCTCGAGCACGCTGCAGATGGCGATCGGCGCGGCCGCACTGGTCCTGCTCCGGCGGCGTCGCAGCGCGGTGTCGGTACGAGCTGGACTCTCGACCCGATGACGGGATCGACTTCGATTCCACCGCGCTGAGCGCGAGAGCCAACGGATCTCGCGTTCGGAGTTCGCGCGGGCTTCGTATCTCGTTTCGTCCCGGCTCGACGGAATGCTGCTCAGCGGACCTTGCCAAGAACCCGGCACGCTGAGGAAGGTCGGCGAAGCCGACGTGGAAGGCCGCGCCAGTCGTCCCGACACCGAGCTGACCAGTGATCACGATCTGGCCTAAGTCCTGGCTCCCCATCGGACCGGTGGTGCCGTCGATGATCGCTTCGATCGGAAACACGGTGAAGCTCGTGACATTGGCGGCAGCGCGAGTCCTCGTGACCGCGTGACCCCGTTCTTCTGGGAGCGAACGGCGTGCCAGATCGAGCGCTACGGGATGCCGGAGATCTACGCGTTCTCGACCGACTTCCCGCACGCCGAGGGAGGCACCGATCCGATGGGACGCCTGGCCGGCGACATCGAGCCGCTCGGCCCCGGCGCGGTGGAGGCGTTCTTCGTCGGCAACGCCGAGCTGCCCGTTGGCGCCGTTGGCTCTCGCGCATACACCGGGAATTGTCATAGATCCCGCTATCGGGCCAAAACCCCGCTCGTTCTTCCTATGCTCTCAGTGCTATGCGCGTCTAGTCCCTCGAGAAGACCGTCGAGACCTTCACGGTCGTCGCGTTCGGATTGTTGGTGGGCACCATCACGATCTCCCAGTAGTCGTCGGCATTGACTGCATTGACGCTCACGGAATCCAGGTCGATACAATTCGACCAGCTCCCCGCCGAGAACAGGCACGAGAGGTTGCTTGCGATCGTGCTGTCAGTCGGCGGCGGATCTTCGATGTGTCGCGCAACGAAGACCTGGAGCCGCTGCGAGCCAGTCGGAACCGTCCCGATGTCCACGCGCATTGCGTCGATATTGAGGTTCGGCGGCGGCCAGAACGAACACGCGTGATTGCGCGGGCAATACGTCATCCGGTAGCCAGTCAGGGGCGCCTGGAGATTCACTCCGCTGAACGCGACGGTGGGCCCGGACGAGAAGCCCGTCCACCACTTCCCGGTCATGGTCGGCTCGAAGAGGAGCGTTGCAAAGAGATACCCTGCCCCACTGTCGCCCGCGTAGCGAAGCGAAATCGTGTCGCCAGCCGCCACCGCACGGGTCGCTGCAACCGCGACCGGATTCGCACCGTTGGCGTTGGCCACGACGCAATCGAGCGCCGCGTGCCGGTTCCCGTTGATGATGACTTCGACCTTTGTTGACACCGCGCGAGTGACATTGGAACGGCACAGGATGCCGCTGATCCTGCCGGCGATCGGAACGTAGACACGCCCTTCGGTGTCGTTCGCTCCCGATGAAGAGCCGCCGGTCCCATGCGATGACACGCCCGGCGGAAGCCATCGCGCGGGCGTCAAGCTCGAGTGCATCCCCGCCATCACCGTCGTGTTCGGCAGCGCCGGCGTAAAGTCGATCGCCCAGGTGGCCATGCCGTTCACCGAAGGGGTGCCCGTAGTCGTGATGCGGAGTGTGAAGCGGTCTCCCTGTACGACCGTCACGGGCGGCGAAACCACGAACGGAACGGTGGCGCACTGCTCTTCTTTGTTGGCCGCTCCCGTGATGCCCGTCACTCTGCAGGTGAGACTCGTTGCAATGCCGTTCTTCATCACCGTCGCGGTGAGCGTGTCGCCGGCGTCGCCGATGTCGAAGAGGGGCGTGTCGTAACTCGTGGTGAAACGCAGCGCGTTCAGTGTTCCCGCCGGCAGCAAGGTTCCGCGCGTGCTCTCGATCGTCGTTCTCCACGACACATCCCCTGTGCCATTGCCGACCAGCGACGAATAGAGCGTGGTCGCGTTCAGCGGCAATGCATCTCCCGTCGTCACGTTCAGCAACGTCTGGGTGGTGCCTGCCGTCGATGGCATATTGACGATGACCACGTTCTGCGGGGCCATCAGCCCCGCCGCAATCAGCGCGAGGCCGGTTACGAGAGTGCGGCGATTCATCAGTTGCACTCCTGCACGGTGTCGAAGACCCCGATCTGAACGGGTACATGCACGAGGCTGCTGACGCAGCGCGAGTGCAGGCTTGCAACCTTGGACATCGCGACCTGGAAGCACGTCGGCGCACTCCCCGGAGCGAAGCGAATGACCTCCGTTTGTGTCGCGCCATCCCAGGTCTCGATCACCAGGTCTTCGATGTCGCATCCGTACTGGACGAGGACCGTGGCCTTCGCCACCGGTTCACACGCGGATGCGAAGAGAACGATCAGGATCAGCATCCCGCTGTGAATCACTGAACTCTGTATTCGACGAAAACGCGTTGCCATTCTGTTGCCCCCATCAACGCGCCGACCATTGCGGGCGCGGAAATTCATCAGCCGCGAGCCCGGCATTCTTGAACGTGAAGCGGGTACTCCCGGACCGGGAGCCGCCTTGACACGTGCGCGCTCAACGACGAGAGAGCAAGCGACGTGCCAGTGTGGGGCCAGCGGTCAGGGCAGCGGAGGCCGTGCGTGTCGGAACTTCCAATCTAAATCTACGAATGACCACGCTCTGAGCTCGACCGCTGTGAAGCGGCTGCCAACGAGGCGCGCCGCGAGATCGAGAACCTAAACAACGCGATTGGATCACTCCAGCCGTTGATTGCGGACCGACACCGTACGTCGCGAATTCATCCTGAGAGCGCGTCAGCCCCGCACGGAACGCTGTGCAAGTGAACTAGCCAAGCTGTCCCGTTGGCGCCGTTGGCTCTCGTGCATACACCGGGAATTGTCATAGATCACGTTATCGGGCCAAAACCCCGCTTGTTCTTCCTGTGCTCGCGGAGTTCCGCCGGCTGACCGCGCGTAGACGCCTTCGAGCACGAGGGAGTGAAAGTGGACATTGAGATTCAGCGCGTCGCCGAAGCGCTGGATGAAGGTGACGGCGCCGCCCTGCCCGCGCAGGGTCGCCCACTGCTTCCGGGCGCGGCGGCGCAGCGAGGTGAACACGGAGTGGACGAAGATCGCGAGCACGTCGCGCACGAGCGGCGCGTCGTAGGCAAGCCGGTAGCGCAGAGCGAAGGGCAGCGAGAGAACCCACTGTCGCACTGGCACGTCGGGCAGCACGCGATCGATCCGATGCGCAGCGGTGTCAGCCATGCGCCGGCCGCCGCACGAGGGACAGAAGCCGCGTCCCTTGCACGAGAAGGCGACGACGCGATCGAGACCCCAGGCGTCGCAGTGCACGCGTACGAAGCCATGCGCGAGGATCCCGCAGCGCAGGAAGGCGCGGAGCTCGCGCGCGACGAAGCGGGGCACCGGTCGTTCGCGCGTTGCCGTGCTTGCGAAGAGTGTCTCGAGTTCCTGCCGCACCACCCGGTAGAGGTCGCTCGCTTCGGGCTTGCGGCGCGCGTAGTGCCTTCCGCCGACGCCGCACGAATCGTCGAGTGCACGGGCGGCCGGGGCCGTCGCGGTGCACACAATAGTGAGTCGATGCCAGCTTCATGCCGTGGCAGAAGAGACCTGTTCGGGCGTGAGATGCTCGCCGGCACGCGGGACGCGGTCGTCCGTTCCCATCTCGTGCGTCACGCGGCGTACACGAAGCGCCGCTCAGCAAACCTCGCTTTGCCTGCTACAGCGCTACACACGATGGGAGCTGCCGGTGCCGCGCTCCCATGCGCTGCTCGCACCCGATTGCGAGACACCGCCGCCGAGATCGAGCGGCGCCAGATCGATGGGAGGCGCGCGATGAACGCCGCGCAAGGTTGGCGGTCGTCGCGCAGCGCACACTCGCGACCGAAGATCTGGCGCGCGCAGGGCCTCGGCCGGAAGCGACCCGCAACCGGACCGCGCCGGACAGGCCCGTTTGCTCGATTTTCCGGTACCGTGCTGCGCCACCATTCCCGGGACACCGCATGACCTCAGCTCGCAAGAACCCTCGCTTCCTCATCATCGGCGCCGGCATGTCGGGCATTCTCGCTGCGATCGAATTGCGCAAGGCCGGCCACGACGACTTCGCGATCTACGAGAAGGCCGAGAACCTCGGCGGAACCTGGCGCGAGAACACCTACCCGGGCATTGCCTGCGACGTCCCCTCGCATTTCTACAGCTACTCCTTCGCGCCGAATCCCGACTGGAGCCATCGCTTCGCGCCGGGCGCCGAGATCCAGGCCTACTTCGAGGACGTCGCGCGACGCTTCGATGTGCTGCCGCGCATCCGCTTCGGCGCCGACGTCGCGCGCTGCGTTTTCGAGGCGGGTCGCTGGAAGATCGAGCTGTCCGATGGGTCGCGCGACGAGGCCGACTTCGTGATCGCGGCGACGGGCGTCCTTCACCATCCGGCGTACCCCGAGATCGAGGGACTCGACTCGTTCGCCGGCGCGCGCTTCCACAGCGCGCGCTGGGATCACGGCGTGCGGCTCGATGGCAAGCGCGTCGGCGTAATCGGAACGGGGTCCTCCGCGATCCAGATCACGTCGGCGCTGGCCGGGAAGGTCGCCCACTTCACGCTCTTCCAACGGACGCCACAGTGGATCGCGTCGGCGGAGAACCTGGCCTACACGGAAGAAGAGCGAGCCGCGTTCCGGCTGCACCCGGATTCGATCGAAGCGCTGCGGGAGCAGGTCGCGCGCGGCATGACCGACGGCTTCGCGAACGTGCTGATCGACGTGGACTCGCCCGTGCTGCTGGCGATGCAGGCCGCCTGCACCGCGAACCTCGAGGATTCGGTGAAGGATCCCATGCTGCGCGAGAAGCTGCGCCCGAAGTATCGCGCCGCGTGCAAGCGGCTGATCCTCTCGCCGGATTTCTACGACGCGATCCAGCGGCCAGACACGGAACTCGTCACGGAGGGCATCGAGTGCATCGAAGCGAAGGGCGTGCGCACGCGCGACGGCCACCTCCACGAACTCGACGTGCTGGTGCTGGCGACCGGTTTCCGTGTCGATCGCTTCGTGCGCCCGATGCAGGTCATCGGCCGCGACGGCAGCGCGCTCGACGATTCGTGGCGCGACGGCCCGTTCGCCTACCTGGCGATCGGCGTGCCCGGGTTCCCGAACTTCTTCCTGCTGCAGGGTCCCAACAGCCCGGTCGGGAACTTCTCGCTGATCGAAGTCGCCGAGATGCAGATGAACTATGTGCTGAAACTCGTCGCGTCGGTGCGCGACGCTGCTCGAAGCGAGGTCGCGGTGGCGCCCGCGGCGATGCAGCGCTTCGATGCGGAGCGCCGCGACGCCGCCCGGAACACGATCTGGGCGAGCGGCTGCAAGAGTTGGTATCTCGACCGGGAGGGCCTGCCGACCGCGTGGCCCTTCACTTTCGACCGTTTCCGCAAGGAGATGTCCGCGCCTCGCCTCGAGGACTACGAGCTGCGCTGATGAGGAGCCTGCATGAACACGGACCATTGTCGGCTCGAGCGCGACGGCCACGTGCTCGTCGTCACGCTGAACCGCCCCGAAGCCGAGAATGCGCAGAGCAGCGGCATGCTGGCCGGCATGTGCCGCGCATGGCGGATGCTCGATGCGGATCGCGAGCTGCGCGTCGCGGCTGAGGACGCGATCTTCGGCGTCACCGAAGCGCGTCGCGGGCTCTTCCCGCTCGGCGGCAGCAGCGTGCGGCCGCGGCGTCAGATCCCCTACACGATCGCCGCCGAGATCTGCGACAACGCGCCGCTGTCGGTGCGCGCGCTGGTCCGGATGCTGCGCGAGATCGACGAGAGCTACCCCGAAGCCGACGCGCTGGTGAAGGAACTCGAGATCGGCGGACCGATCTTCGCCACGAAGGACGCCCGCGAAGGGCCGCGCGCCTTCGCCGAAAAACGCAATCCCGTGTATACCGGCCAGTAGGCCAGAGGAGTCGCGCGATGAAGGCAGCCGTGTTCCGAGCGAACAACGCACCGCTCGTGATCGAGGACGTACGGATCGACGAGCCCGGCCCCGGTGAGGTGCTGCTGAAGACGGCGGCTTCGGGCATCTGTCACAGCGATCTCACGGTGATCGAAGGCGGCCTGCCGGTGCCGCCGCCCTGCATCCTCGGGCACGAGCCGGCGGGCATCGTGGAAGCCGTGGGAGCGGGCGTAACCGACTTCGTGCCGGGCGATCCCGTGATCGGCTGCCTGACGTCGTGGTGCGGCGTCTGCAAATTCTGCACGCAGGGACGGCCGTATCTCTGTCTTACGCAGTTCTCGGGTCGTCCTGGCGGAGCGAAGCCGCGGCTGCGCGCGGCGAACGGCGATCCGATCGCGCAGTTCGCGAATCTGTCGTCGTTCGCGGAGAAGATGCTCTGCCCCGAGCGTTCCCTGGTGAAGATCCGCAGCGACATGCCGCTCGATCGCGCTTGCCTGATCGGCTGCGGTGTCATGACGGGACTCGGCGCAGCACTCAACACGGTCCACATCCCCGCCGGCGCGAGTGTCGTCGTCATCGGCTGCGGCGGCGTCGGACTCTCCGCGGTGCAGGGAGCGCGCATCATCGGCGCGGGCAAGATCATCGCGGTGGACGCGCAGGCCTGGAAGTTCGATCTCGCCCAAAAACTGGGCGCGACACAGTGCATCGACGCAACGGCCGGCGATCCGGTTGCCGCGGTGCACGCGCTCACCGGCGGCGGCGCCGATTTCGTCTTCGAGTGCATCGGCCTCGTTCCAACCGTGCAGCAGGCGATCGCGATGACCGGCCGCGGCGGCACCGCGGTGCTGGTCGGTGTCGTCCCGATCCAGCAACTCGTCTCGTTCTCGGCGGCCGACATCACGCTGCAGGAGAAGAAGATCACCGGCTCGTACATGGGATCGAACCGCTTCCGCTTCGACATGCCGAAGTACATCGACTTCTATCTCGACGGCCGCCTGTGCCTGGACGAGATGATCTCGTCGCGCATCCCGCTCGCCGAGGTGAACGGCGCCTTCGATCGGATGCGCAAAGGCGAAGCGGCCCGACAGGTCGTCGTCTTCGAGTGAACCGCGGCTGTAGGACTTCATGGTGGAGGCACGCATGACCGACGGGATCGATCGCGACGCGCTGCGCGCAAAGTACCGAGCCGAGCGCGACAAGCGCTTGCGAGAAGACGGCAACGAGCAGTACATCGAACCGGCCGGCCGTTTCGCGCACTTCCTCGACGATCCGTACGTCGAGCCGGCCCCGCGCGCGCCGGTCTTCGACGAAGTGACCGTGGCGATCATCGGCGGCGGCTTCGCGGGTCTGTGCACCGGCGCCCGGCTGAAACAGGCAGGTGTCGATGACGTCCGCATCATCGAAGGCGGCGGCGACGTCGGCGGCGCGTGGTACTGGAATCGCTACCCGGGCGCGATGTGCGACACCGCAGCGATGATCTACCTGCCGCTGCTCGAAGAGACCGGGCACGTGCCCACGCAGAAGTACACACCCGCCACCGAGATCTTCGGCCACGCGCGGCGCATCGCGACCCACTTCGGGCTCTACGAGAAGGCGCTGTTCTCGACGCAGGTCACCGGCCTCGAGTGGGACGAAGCGTCGTCGCGCTGGATCCTCCGCACGAACCGGGGCGACGAGATGCGCGCCCGCTTCGTCGCGATGGGCACGGGACCACTGCACCGTCCGAAGCTGCCGGGCATCCCCGGCATCGAGAGCTTCGCCGGGCACTGCTTCCACACCAGTCGCTGGGACTACGCCTACACCGGCGGCGATCCGGCCGGTGCCCGGCTCGACAAACTGGCGGGCAAGAGGGTCGGCATCATCGGCACCGGCGCGACGGCGGTGCAGTGCATCCCGCACCTGGCGCGCGACGCGGGGGAACTCTTCGTATTCCAGCGCACGCCGTCGTCGATCGACATCCGCAACAACCACGCGATCGACCCGCAGTGGTTCACCACGCTCGGGCTGGGCTGGCAGCAGAAGTGGCTACTCAATTTCGCGACGCTGCAGACCGGCGGCTTCGCCGACGAGGATCTCGTCAAGGACGGCTGGACCGACATCGCGCAGCGCATTCGCGACCGCGTCGTCGCAGACATGGGCAAGCCCGGCGCGACCTTCGGCCCCGAGATGATCCAGCGCGCCTACGAGGACAGCGACGACGAGAAGATGACCGAGATCCGCGCGCGCGTGGACGCGATCGTCGCGGATCCCGAGACCGCGGAGGGGCTGAAGCCGTGGTACCGCCAGCTCTGCAAGCGGCCGTGCTTCCACGACGAATACCTGCAGGCCTACAACGAGCCGGGCGCCCACCTCGTCGACACCGACGGCAAGGGCGCCCGCTGCATCGACAAGGACGGCGTCTGGGTCGGCGACGTCCACTACCAGCTCGACTGCCTCATCTTTGCGTCGGGATTCGAGGTCGGCACCGGCTATAGCCGCAGGGCAGGCTACGAGACGGTGGGGCGCGGCGGCGTCACGCTGTCGGAGCACTGGGCCGACGGCATGCAGACCCTGCACGGCATGCACGTCCACGGCTTCCCCAACCTCTTCATCGTGGGACTCAGCCAGGCGGCGAACCTGATTTCGAACATCACCCACAACCTCACCGAGGCCGGCGCGACGATCGCGGCGGTGATCTCCCACGCGCAGCAGATCGGTGCGAACGAAGTCGAGGTGACGAAGGACGGCGAGCAGGAGTGGGTGCGCTTGCTCGAGAGCAGCGGCCAGGCCTTCATCGGCAGCCCCGACTGCACGCCCGGCTACTACAACAACGAGGGAAAGCCCATCGGCAGGCGCGAGAAGCTCAACGCGAGCGGCTATCCGCATGGCCCCGTCGCGTTCTTCCAGTACATCGACGCGTGGCGCAAATCGGGCCGCTTCGAGGGTCTCGCGTTCCGGGCCGCGGCGAGCTGATCCGTACGATTCCTGCTGTTCCTGCCGTCGCTGGTATTCCTGCGGCGCTATCGGACGGCGTGCCGTCACGGCGAGCGCGGCGATCGCGACCCGCAGCGCGCTCGCGGTGTCCGGCTCGGGAATGAAATAGAACACAGCGAGCGAGTTGTTGGTGTCGTTCGGGACGAGATCCGAGGCGCCGGAGTCGAAGACCGTGATGTTGCCATTGGTGTCGGTCACCGAGGAGCTGAGCCGGTAGAACGCACCGCCACCATCGGGCCGGTAGAGGAATGCCTGCGCGCTCGAGGGAAAGTTCATGTTGCAGTGCGCGATGATGTCTCCGGCGTCGGAGATGCGCGGGTCTTCGCGCGTGGTCGAGCGTAGGTTCACTGTCAATTCATGGGTAAGGCGGTCGCCACGAGGACTGGAGAACGAGTGGCTCTCGGCGGATCCGATTCAGGCCAGCGTCTACACTTTGTTGCGAGTACCGGACGCGGTGGGCGGAATCTTGCCGTCGGGCGGCCAGCCCTCGACACCGTCCTCCAACGGGACCCGCAGACCACGGGCCAGCTTCGAGACGAGCAACCACGTTCCGATGGACGCAACCATTTCGATCGCGGCGTCACGGCCCAGCCCCTCGAAGCAGCTCCGCCAGGTCGCGTCGCAGAGAGTACCGGTGTCGAGAAGCTCGTCCGTCGCCGTGAGCACCGCGCGGTCGACCGCGTCGAAGCAATCCGCCGCGTGCCAATCGCGAACCGCCAGCAACTCCGCCGCGGTGCACTCGAAGATCTGCTGCGCCAGCGGCCAGTGTTGCGTCCACTCGTATTCCGAACCGGTCACCCAGCCGATTCGCATGATGATCAGCTCGCGGCGGCGATGGCCGATTTCCGAGTCCATCAAGAGGGAGAGCAGGAGGTCGGAGATGGCCTTCGCGGTCCTCGGCCGGTGGAACAGCGTGCGAAAGATGTTCAGGCGCGCGATCCGCTCGTGCAGGCCGAGCTCCTTCGCGACGCGCAGGGATTCTTCCAGCGACAGCATCTCGACGCGGTTCTGTTTCATGTGCCCACCACGGGCATCTCGTACTTCCCCAGGATCAGCGCCTCGGCCTCGCTCACCTTCACGTCGCCGAGAAAGCAACTCCCGCGTGCCGAGAACTTCTCCCCGTCCACCGTTTCGACCCAGCTCTCGAATCGCAGCGGCTGGTTGATCGGCGTGCGCTTCACGAAGCGGACCGCGAGCGAGACCGTCGGCCCGGTCTTGCCGTGGGCCATCACCGCGAACGCGAGCAAGTGATCGAAGCAGGCGGCGACCATGCCGCCCTGCACCGAATCCGGAGAACTCTCGTAGTGGCTGGCGAAGGCGAACTCCGTCACCAGTTTCTCGTTCTCCACTCTCATCTCGAGCTTCGGCGCGATCGGGTTGAACGCGCCGGTGGCGGGATTGAACGGCATCACGCTGTTGGGCTCGCCGGTGTCGAACCGGAAACGGAAGGTCTCCATCGCGCGACGCTGCGTCACCGCGTCGAGAGAGGCCGAGAGCGACTCGATGCCGTCCGCAGCCGCGGTGAGTTCCTCGAAAGAGCCACTCAACCGTACGATCTTCGTATTGATGGCGCGCAGCCCGTCGACGATGCGCGCGCACTGCGCCACCTGTTCGGCGGAGAAATCCGGATCGTGAGAACTGAAATCAGAGAGCGGCACCTTTTCCTCCTCGCATCGCGTGTGGCATTCGTAGCCTGATTCCCGCGAGGAGCGCGACCGCCATGGACGAGACCACGAACGAGAGTGCGTAGACCTTCGACGCCGTCGACGAGCATAGTCCGTACACGCGGGACTTCTTGCCCGAGAACGGGATCTATGATGATTCCTGGATGGACTGGGGAGCCAACGGGCGTCCTGCGTGCGGTGGTCTGCGCCGAGCACCGCCCGCTCGAGGCTGCGCTGCGCATCGAAGGTGACTCCGTACGGTGTTGCAACGGCTCGGCCGACCAGGTCGAGGGAATGAATGCGTCCCTCGAGAAACGGCGGCCGCGCTTCGAAGGCCGCTGACGCGCTCGGCGCCGCCCCTCGCGTCCCATCGGTTCGGCTACTGCTGCTGATTCGGGATGATCTCGATCTCGACGCGCCGGTTCTGCTGGCGACCCGCTTCGTTCGAGTTGCTCGCCAACTGGTACTGCGCACCCATGCCGTTCGCAGTGATGCGATTGCCCGACACGCCCTCCGAGATCAAGTAGCTCCGCACACTCTCGGCTCGGTCCTGCGAGAGCCGTTGGTTGAGCGCCATCGTCCCCGTCGAATCGGTGTGCCCACTCACGACGATGCTGCTGTTGGGGTAGCGGTCAAGCGTCTGCGCAAAGGAACCCAGCCGCTGCTGCGCGCCCTGCGAAAGCATCGCCGACCCGCTGTCGAAGAGAACGTCGCCCGGGAACGTGACGACCAGCCGATCCTGTTGCTGTGTCACGCTCGCGTCGGGAATCTGGTCGATCTCCTGACGCTGGTTGTCGAGGTAGTGGCCGATGACGCCGCCCGCGACTGCGCCGACGGCGGTGCCGATCAGGATGCCCGCCGTGTCGTGTCCATCGCGACCGATCGCCGCGCCGCTGCCGGCTCCGACGAGACCACCGAGCACGGCGCCCTGGGTTGTCTTGGAGCCCGGGAGCGAAGCGCAACCGAGCCCTCCGACACTGAGACCAAGCGCTAGCGAGAGGACGAGGGAAACAAGAGCGAGGCGATCGCGTAGTTTGGACAACATGTTTGAAGTTCCTGCGGATTCGAGGGGGCAGAGGCTGCGACAGGCGCTCTTGCGCGCTGCTTGATCCGCCACACCGCACACGCGGCGAACTCGATCTTCTCCAATGCAAGCAACCTGCCCAGATCTGGGCGGCATCCCGCAGCGCCCGATGCGTCAGCGCAGCCGCTGGAAGCCGAGCATCGACCGCTCCGCAGCCGCGACCTTCGGCTCGTCCTTTCTACAAAGCTCGGTGCCGGAGGGCATCTGAGCGCTCATCGCAGTGGCCCGCGCCGTGCGACGACCGGCGCTGTTTGGCCCGGCTCCTGCAACGATCATGGGAATCAGTCCACCACGTTCAGGAGATCCAACGATGAAATACTGCAAGTCGCTCGCCGGTGTCGCCCTCTTCGGCGCCCTGGTGATTGCCACGGGTGTGTCCGCAGAGACGACGACGACGGAGACGACGACCAGCTCCTCGGGAACGTTCTCTACGCTCACGCCGGGATCGATCGTGATCAAGACCACCACGACGCCCGATCCGACGCCCTACACGTTCACCAAGACGACGACCTACGTGGACGAGAACGGCCACCCGGTCGCGATCGACACGGTGAAGTCCGGCGAGCCCATGACCGTGTATTACACCCAGGACGGTGACGCCCGCGTCGCCTCGAAGGTCGTGATCAAGCGGTCGGTGACGACGGATTCGATGGGCACGAAGGTCGAAGAGAAGAAGACGACGGTCACGGCGCCCTAGTCACCACGCCACCAAGCGGACTGGGGAGAAAAGCATGCCTCTCATCAACATCATCGTCGCGCTGATCGTCGTCGGCGTGTTGCTATGGCTCGTGAACAACTACATCCCGATGGACGGCAAGATCAAGAACATCCTGAACATCGTGGTGGTGATCGCCGTGGTGCTCTGGCTGCTCTCCGCGTTCGGTGTCCTGGGACCACTTTCTTCGTACCGCGTGGGCGGATGAGAAAGTGGGATTGACTGGGAAGCGACTCGCTTCGGCTGCGCTCGTCGGCTTGCTCGGCTGCGCCCATGCGGGCGCACCGAGCCGTCCGCAGGAAGTGTCGGCCACCTCGGGGCACGGCTACGCCTTGCTCCATGAGATCCTCGGACAGGAGAAGCAGGTCTCGAAGCTGCTGCTCATCAAGACGGAACGGAAGCCGCTCGAAACCGTCATCCAGGCGATCGCCGAGACTTGCGACACCGCCTACGACCGGCTCGAGGATCTCGCCGCGGAGAAGCCGCGCCTCGATCTCTCCGACACCGGCCTTCCCGCGGACGAGGTGCTGACGCGACGAGCGATCGCAGGCACGCGCCGCGATCAGCTCCTCGCGGCCAGCGGGAGGGAGTTCGAGCTGCAGCTCCTGTGGAGCCAGAACGAGGCGCTGACATACGCGTCGCATCTCGCCGACACATTGGCGCGGAGTGAGACCGAGCCGGCGCGCCTCGCGTTCGTCCGAGCGCTCTGGAAGGACCTCGTGCGGCGGGACGAGGAAGTACAAGCGTTGCTCCGCCACTAGGCGGGATCGGACGGGTGACACCGACGTCCCTCGAGCGCCTCTCGATGCGGGCGACCGCGCGGGCGGGAAGCTCGCTCGCGTTGGGCATCGCGGTTTCGGTCGTCGTCGCGTGGATCGTCACCGGACCGCTCTTCGACTTCTCAGACACCTGGCCGCTGGTGATCAACGCCGGCACGACGGCGAGCTTAGGAAGCACAAGCGGGACTTTGGCCCGAGAACGGGATCTATGACGATTCCGGGCTGAGCGGGAGAGCCAACGGGCTCGCTTCCGATCTCGAAGCGCGCTTTCGCGTCGGCATCTTCAACACCAACGACGAGATCGTCGCGGAGCTGCTCGCCCACCCGGCCAACATGCTCGGCCTCTCGGATGCCGGTGCGCACGCGTCGCAACTCTGTGACGCCGGCGCGCCGACGACGCTGCTCGGCAAGTGGGTGCGCGAGAAGCGCGTGCTGACGGTCGAGGAAGCGGTGCGGCGACTCAGCAGCGAACCGGCCGAAGTGTTCGGCATCCGCGAGCGCGGGCGACTGGCCGTAGGCTTCGCTGCCGACGTCGCGGTCTTCGCCCCCGCAACCGTCGCGTGTGCGCCGGTTCGGCGCGTCTTCGATCTGCCGACCGGCGCCGATCGACTCGTCGCCGATCCGATCGGCATGTGTGCGGTACTTATCGAAGGAACCATCGTGCGCGAAGACGGACGCGACGCGGTCGATCCGCACGGCGCGCTGTCCGGTCGGGTGCTGCGCGGCGGCTGAATTGCGGGATGCGACCGCGGCGGCAACCATCGCGGAGTGTCCGCCGCCAAACCGGCGACCCCGCGATGCCGGCGTGCACGAGCGCTATCGAGTGGATGTACCCCTGTCGCTGGAGAACCGCATGACGCCCGCTCGCGCCTCGAACTCGCTCGCGCTGCTGCTCGGCTTCTGCGCTTGCTTCGGCACCGCGCCGGGCGCGCTCGCCGAACCCCTCGCCCCTCCGATCGCACTCGGCTCGATCGGCACGAATGCGATCGTCTGGGGCGTGTCCGTGGTGGGGACGCGCGCCTATCTGGCGGAAGGCGTCTCGGGCCTGAGCGTGATCGATTTCTCGAACCCCGCAGCGCCCGTCGCACTCGGCGCTTTCGACACGCCCGGCAGCGCCCGTGCCGTGTCAGTGGTGGGGACGCGCGCCTACGTGGCAGACGAAAACGCAGGGCTGCGCGTACTCGACGTCTCGAACCCGGCGGCGCCCGTCGAGCTCGGCTTCTTCGACACGCCCGGCCAGGCGAACGGCGTGGCGGTGGTGGGGACACTCGCCTACGTGGCGGACTCCGACGCAGGCCTGCGCGTGATCGACGTGTCGAACCCGGCGCTGCCCGTCGAACTCGGCGCGCTCGACACGCCCGGCATTGCCGTCGGCGTTGCAGTGGTGGGGACACGCGCCTACGTGGCGGACACCTTCTCGGGCCTGCGCGTGATCGACGTCTCGAATCCGGCACTGCCCGTCGCGCTCGGCACTTTCGACACGCCCGGCAGCGCCGCCGGTGTGGCGGTCGTGGGAACGCGCGCCTACGTGGCGGACGGCAACTTCGGACTGCGCGTACTCGACGTCTCGAACCCGGCGGCGCCCGTCGAGCTCGGCTTCTTCGACACGCCCGGCCAGGCGAACGGCGTGGCGGTGGTGGGGACACTCGCCTACGTCGCGGACAACCTCGCCGGCCTGCGCGTGATCGACTGCTCGAACCCGGCGCTGCCCGTCGAGATCACCTCGTTCGACACCCCGGGCAACGCTTTCGGTGTGTCGGTGGTGGGCACACGCAGCTACGTCGCAGACGCCACCGCCGGCCTGCGCGTGATCTTGTCCGCGGCGGCCGTGCCGGTGACGGTCGCTTCGATCGACACACCCGGCCGCGCCGAGTCGGTGTCGGTGGTGGGGACGCGCGCCTACATGACGGACCTGAGCTACGGCCTGCGCGTGTTCGACGTCTCGAACCCGGCGATGCCCGTCGAGATCGGCTCGGTCGACACGCCCGGCGAGGCCAGATCCGTGGCGGTCGTGGGGACGCGCGCCTACGTCGCGGACTACCTCGCGGGGCTGCGCGTGATCGACATCTCGAACCCGGCGCTGCCCGTCGAACTCGGCTCGATCGACACGCCTGGATACGCCGATGGGGTGGCGGTCGTGGGGACGCGCGCCTACGTCGCGGACGGGAACACCGGTCTGCGCGTGATCGATGTTTCGAACCCGGCACTGCCCGTCGAACTCGGCTCGATCCACCCGCCTGGCAGCTTCATCCGTGCCGTGTCGGTGGTGGGGACGCGGGCCTATCTGGCGGACGAAAACGCGGGGCTGCACATCATCGACGCCTCGAACCCGGCGCTGCCCGTCGAACTCGGTTCGATCGACACCAATCTCGGAGGCGCCTCCGGCGTGGCGGTGGTCGGCTCCCGCGCCTATCTGGCGGAGGGTTCCGCCGGCCTGCGCGTGATCGACGTCTCGAATCCCGCGCTGCCGGTCGAACTCGGCGGGATCAATACGATCGGAAGCGCCTTCAGCGTGTCGGTCGTGGGGACACGCGCCTACGTAGCGACCTTCTACTCGGGCTTGCGCGTGATCGACATCTCGAACCCGGCGCTGCCGATCGAACTCGGCGCGATCGACACGCCCGGTCAGGCCTACGCCGTGTCGGTCGCGGGGAAGCACGCCTATCTGGCGGACGGCGAATCGGGGCTGCGCGTGATCCTTCCGGCGGTACTCACCGAGCTCGGCGCGGTCGACACGCCCGGAAGCGCCATCGCCGTCGAGGTCGTCGGGACGCGCGCCTACGTGGCGGACGACGACAACGGCTTGCGCGTGATCGACGTGTCGAACCCAGCGCTGCCCGTCGAGCTGGGCTCGTTCGCGCTGCCCAACCAGGCATTTGGCGTGTCCGTCGTGGGGACGCGCGCCTACATGGCGTACGGCGTGAACGGTCTGCGCGTGATCGACGTCTCGGTTCCGGCGCTACCGGTGGAGGTCGGCTCGATCGCAACCACCGGATACGCATCCGGCGTCGAGGTCGTGGGGACGCGCGCCTACGTGGCGATGACGATCGCGGGTCTCGCCGTGATCGACGTCTCGGACCCCGCGATGCCCGTCGAACTCGGCTCGATCGACACGCCCGGCTACGCGAACGCCGTGTCGGTCGTGGGGACGATCGCCTACGTGGCGGACGACACCTCCGGCTTGCGTGTGATCGACGTCTCGAATCCAGCGATGCCGGTCGAACTCGGCTCGATCGATACGCCCGGGCAGGTCTTCGACGTAGCCGTGGTGGGGACGCGCGCCTATCTCGCGGGCTACAGCGGGGGTCTGCGCGTGATCGACGTCTCGAACCCGGCGATGCCGGTCGAACTCGGATCGATCAGCAGCTTCTACGCGTTCCATGTGGCGGTGGAGGGAACGCTCGCCTACGTGGGGGCCAACGATGCGGGCCTGCGCATGATCGACGTCTCGAACCCGGCGCTGCCCGTCGAGGTCGGCGCGTTCGACGTCGACTACGCCGGTGCCGTGGCAGTGGTGGGGACGCGCGCCTACGTGGCGTACGGCGTCGCGGGGCTGCGAGTGATCGACTCGATCGCAGTCCCGGTCCCGGAGCCGGCCGCGCTGCTGCTGCAGCTCGCTGCGGCGTCGGCGCTGCTCGGCCTGCGAGCGCAACGCCGCCGCCGAGCCTGACGCGGCGACGAGCGCGCCGCAGACCGCACGCTGCGATCGGTCCCGCGCGACCGCGTGCGCCAGTTGAGCGCCGCGCTCTGGGCGAGAGCGCGTAGACTCCCGACCGACCGAAGGGAACCGGCGATGCCGGCTGCGCGTGAGCGCGATCGAGCGCAGCGAACCCTGCACCTGGAGAATGCGATGGCACCCACTCGCCTCTTGCGATCCGTCGCGCTGCTTCTCGGTCTCGGCTGCTTTGGCTTCGCGCCGGGTGCTCTCGCCGAGCCCCTGGACGACCCGATCGAGCTCGGATCGATCGACACGCCCGGCGGCGCCATCGGTGTGGCGGTGGTGGGCACGCGCGCCTACCTGGCGGACTACGGCTTGGGCCTGCGCGTGATCGACGTCTCGAACCCGACGATGCCCGTCGAACTCGGCTCGATCGCCACGCCCGGCATCGCCTTCGACGTGGCGGTCGTGGGCACGGTCGCCTACGTGGCGGACGCCTCGGCCGTGCGCTTGCTCGATGTCTCGAACCCCGCAGTGCCCGTCGTACTCAGCGTCATCGTCACATCCGGATTCGCCACGGGCGTGGCGGTCGAGGGGACGCTCGCCTACGTCGCAGACGGCAACTCGGGTCTGCGGGTGATCGACGTCTCGAACCCGGCGCTCCCCATCGAAGTCGGCTCGTTCAACACGCCGGGAGCCCTCGTCACCAGAGTGTCGGTCGTGGGGACGCTCGCCTACGTCGCAGACGGCAACTCGGGTCTGCGGGTGATCGACGTCTCGAACCCGGCGCTGCCGGTCCAGATCGGCTCCTTCGACACCCCCGGCCAGCCCCGCGAGGTGTCGGTTGTGGGGACGCGAGCCTACGTGGCGGACGGAACCTCGGGTCTCCGCATCATCGATGTGTCGAACCCGGCAACACCCGTCGAACTCGGCGCGTTCGACACGCCCGGCGACGCCCTCGACGTGTCGGTGGTGGGGACGCGCGCCTACGTCGCGGATGGCGGCTCGGGCCTGCGCGTACTCGACATCTCGAACCCGGCGCGGCCCGTCGAGCTCGGCTCGATCGACACGCCTGGCGACGCCCTCGGTGTGTCGGTGGTGGGGACGCACGCCTACGTGGCAGACGGCGAATCGGGCCTGCGCGTCCTGTTGACCGCCGCCGCGGCGCCGCTGGAGATCGGTGCAATCGACACACCTGGCGCCGCCTCGAGCGTGGCGCTGGCGGGCACGCGCGCCTACGTGGCGGACAGCACCGCGGGCCTGCGCGTACTCGACGTCGCGAACCCGGCGCTGCCCGTCGAGCTCGGCTCGATCGACACGCCTGGCAACGCCTACGGCGTGGCCGTGGTGGGTACGCACGCCTACGTGGCCGACTACACGTCGGGCCTACGCGTACTCGACGTCTCGAACCCGGCGTTGCCCGTCGAGACCGGCTTCTTCGACACGCCCGGCGCCGCCCAGAGCCTGGCAGTCGTGGGAACGCGCGCCTACATCGCAGACAGCGACGCGGGTTTGCGCGTAGTCGACGTCTCGAACCCGGCGTTGCCCCTCGAACTCGGCTCGTTCAACACGTCCGGGAACGCCATCGGCGTGGCAGTGGAGGGTACACGCGCCTATCTGGCAGACGGCGGCTCGGGACTGCGCGTACTCGACGTCTCGAACCCGGCGCTGCCCGTCGAGCTCGGCTTCCTCGACACGCCCGGATACGCGAACGGCGTGGCGGTAGCGGGGACACGCGCTTACGTGGCGGATGGCAATTCGGGCCTCCGCGTGATCGACGTCTCGAACCCGGCGCTGCCCATCGAGCTCGGCTCGTTCAACACGCCTGGAGGCGCCGGTGGCGTGTCGGTGGTGGGGATGCGTGCGTACGTGGCGGACTACAACTCGGGCCTGCGCGTGGTCGACGTCTCGAACCCGGCGCTGCCCGTCGAGATTGGCTCGTTCGACACGCCTGGCGAGGCCATCGCCGTGTCGGTGGTGGGGACGCTCGCTTATGTGGCAGACGGTTCGTCGGGGCTGCGCGTGATCCTCCCGGCGGTACTCACCGAACTCGGCTCGATCGACACGCCCGGCCTCGCCGCCGGCGTGTCGGTGGTGGGGACACGTGCCTACGTGGCGGACGGCCTCTCTGGCCTGCGCGTACTCGACGTCTCGAAGCCGGCGCTGCCGGTCGCGGTCGGATCGCTCGACACAACCGGAAACGCCAGCGACGTGGCGGTGGTGGGGCCGCTCGCCTATCTGACGGACAGCGACTCGGGTCTGCGCGTGATCGACGTCTCGAACCCGGTTCTGCCTGTCGAGCTCGGCTTCTTCGACACGCCCGGCCAGGCTATCGGCGTGTCTGTGGTGGGTGCAGTCGCTTACGTGGCGGACTTCAACTCTGGCCTTCGCGTACTCGACGTCTCGAACCCGGCGATGCCCATCGAGCTCGGTGCGATCGACACGCCCGGCCAGGCCTACGACGTGTCGGTAGTGGGGACACGCGCCTACGTTGCGGACGGCGACTCGGGCCTGCGCGTGATCGATGTCTCGAACCCGGCGCTGCCCCTCGAGGCCGGCTCGTTCGACACGCCCGACTACGCATTTTCTGTGTCGGTGGTGGGAACGATCGCCTACGTGGCAGACAGCGACTCGGGCCTACGCGTACTCGACGTCTCGAACCCGGCACTGCCCGTCGAACTCGGCTCGTTCGACACGCCCGGCCCGGCCTTCGGCGTGTCGGTGGAGGGGACGCTCGCCTACATCGCGGACTCCGAATCGGGCCTGCGCGTAGTCGACGTCTCGAACCCGGCTCTACCCGTCGAGATCGAGTCGATCAGCATGCTCGAACTCGCCTACGACGTGTCGGTGGTCGGAACGCGCGCATACGTTGCGAACGGCCACGAGGGCCTGCGCGTGATCGACTCGGTCCCGGAGCCGGGCGCGCTGCTGCTGCAGCTCGCTGCGGCGTCGGCGCTGCTCGGCCTGCGAGCGCAACGCCGCCGCGGAGCCTGACGCGGCGACGAGCGCGCCGCAGACCACACGCTGCGATCGATCCCGCGCCACCGCATGTGCCAGAGCGTGGGAAGTACGAGCGGGACTTTTTGCTCGAGAACGGGATCTATGACAATCCCTGGATGGACTGGGGAGCCAACGATCCATCACGATGCCAGCGCGCGGTGCCAGCTTCGCTCCGTCCGCGCGCGCTCAGCGCCGGCGAACGCTCCGTAGACCCAGCAGGCCGAGCGCGAGCAGCGACAGCGTTCCCGGTTCGGGAACGACCTTCATCGCCACCGTCGCACCCGTGCCCGGATCGAAGAGGAACGCGATCGGTGTCGAGGCGAGGTTCTGCGTCTCGAACCAGAAGGCGTCGTCGGGCAGCGGGATCGGTTCGCCGGTCGCCGTGAATGCGGTGGAGTCGTCGACCACAGGTCCGCCGTAGTGAGCCGAGAGGTTGTAGAGGTTCGCGAGTTGCGCGATCGGTCCGAAGAACGACGCGAAGCTCCCGATGCCCTCCGGTCCCGTCGTGAACGAGTAGGAGTCGCCCGAGCCGAAGTCGTCGCGACTCACGACGATCCCCGCGTCCCAGAAGTCATCGGTGACGACCGAGCCGGACCAGCCCGACAGGTTGCCCCGCGCGCCGACGCTGTCGTCGTTGTCGACCGCGAGCGCGACGATCTGCAAGCCGCACAGGTAGCCCGTCGTCATCACGTACTGGCCCTCGATCCCGCCGCCCGGCTCGTCGGCGATCTCTTCGATGACCGAGATCTCGGGTGTGCAGGGCGCGATTCCGGCCCCGGCGTCGGGGGCGATCCAGCAAAGCGACACGCCGAGAACCATCAGCGAAGTGGGCAACCAGCGCATGGGTTCATCCTTCTTGGGCATGAGCGCCCAACGGCCAAGTGGACGAATTGTCGCACTGGTGTCGATCGATTCGCGCTCGCACGCCGGACGAGACTTCCGGTGCCAGTGGGGGGACTGATCGTTGACCCTTTTCCGCACCCGGCGGGTTTAGGATGGCCGCATCGCAGGAGGGGCCATCATGCGAAGCATCCGTTCTCTCGCCATGGCCGGCGCGATCCCTTTGGGCTCGACCGGGTCGCACGCCGTCGACTTTGCCGGCGGTCGCAGCGATCACTTCGACAGCGAGAAGAGCGTGGCGCTCACGGTATTAGGGTTGGGCGCGCAGACGGTCGAGGTCGAGGGGCCCGTGACGGTGGTGCTCGTAGGAGCATGGGAAGTACAAGCGGGACTTTTTGTCCGGGAACGGGATCTATGACAATCCCTGGCTGAGCGGGAGAGCCAACCGGCGGTAGTCGATCTGAAGGGTGACCTCCGCCTTGCCGGTCTCAGTCAGCGTCGGCGGTTTCGGCTGTTCGAATTTCAGGATGGTCGCCACCTCCCAGTCCGTGAGCGCCGGGAAGATGCTCGTCGGGGTGAAGCGTTTGAGGCGCTGGGCGGCCTTTCCGAGATCGAGATGATTGAAGTCCTCGTCCTCGGTTCCGTGCACGCGACCTGCGAGCGCCGACACGGTGGACCCTCCGCCCGTCCTGGCGAACGCACTTCGAAGCGGGACGATGCCGTCATTCGGATGCTGCCCACGGCGACCCACGAGTCCGTCTCGGCCGCGGCGACCACGTCTTGTGCCGTCGCACCCTCGAAATCCTGCAAGAAGCTCGGGAACGAGTTCTCGTCCGTTCCTCCGGTCAGATGGATTTCGTGGGAGGGGCCGTAGCAGAGGAGCGCTCATCATGGTGGCAAGCGTCGGATTCGAGTTCGACGCCGTATCGGCGAGCAAATCCGCGTCACCGCTGATCAACGCGCGAACCCTTCGGCCTCGTGCCGAGCGTCTCCACCGACGCGAGTGGGCCGGCCTCTTGCCCTGGGAGCACTTGCAGAGGATTCAGCGCGCCGCAGTTTGCGCCGACGCCGCCGGTCACCCAGATACGTCCATCTGGAGTCATGGTCGAGGCATGGCTCTTTCGTGCGGTGCGCAGTGGCGGGCCGTCGCTCCACCGGTCCGTGGCTGGGTCGTAGATCTCGACAACGTCCGTGCCTTCGCCAGCCAGCGAGCGCGAGCCGCCGATCACATAGATGCGACCATCTGCGCCGAGGGTTGCAGAAAGGAGCTGGCGCGGCGTCGGCATGGGCGCGCGCGGCGTCCACTTGTTGGTCTTCGGATCGTACGCCTCGACTTCCTTCACGCTGCGCCGCCACTCGAGTTCTTCGATCAGCGCCTTGCGTCTGGACTCGGGATCGTCCTTCACCGTGTATCCGCCCGCGCAGGCGCAGCCGCCGAAGACGTAGAGCTTTCCGTCCGGACCGAACGTGGCGGCGTGCATGTTGCGGGCTCGCTCGAGCGGCGCGATCTCACGCCAGTCGTTGGTCGCGGGGTCGAAGGTCTCCGCAGCTGTGGAGAGTTCTTTGGGGGCCTTGTTCTCCCCCCGCGACTCGCGAGGCCCGCTATCAGATAGAAGCGCCCATCAGGTCCCGCCGCGGTTGGCGGAGTTTCCCCGCTGGTACGCCGGAATGTTTCCCCCGGTCCAAGTCGCCAGCTCGGGCGAGTACTGCCGCGTTTGCAACGTGGGGCTCGGCGTTTGGCCCCAGACTCCCGCGACCATGTCGAAAAAGATCGCTCCGACACTCGAGAACCAATACGCGCGAACGCCTCCATCGCCGCCGCCATTGGGAGCTTCGAACTCAGGGGCGACTCCCTCGTGTTCGCCGCGCTCCTCGACCCATTGCTTCGATCCATCCGCCTTTCCCCGTCGGTACTCACGGACGTATCGCAGCCGGTATCCCGCTACGGGCGGGCCACGGCGCCACCTGTTCGAGATGCGCTCGTAGATGTCGATCCCAAACTTGCCGCGCCCGAATTCGTAGGACCCTTCTTTTCCAGCGAGAAGTCGTCCCGCGTAGACGGCGACTCGTCCGTCGGGCGCCGCAGCGGCCAGATGAAGCCAGCGGCGATCAGGGAGCGGCGGTGCTTGCTTCCAGCCCTCCGCGGCAGCTACTTCGATGAGAGTTGCCGACAGGAGAGCCACGAGGCTGAGACTTACGACACGCGTCGTGCGTCTGATCATGCTGTCACGGGTACGGAACTCCGAAGCCAGCCTTGGTCGGGTCGGAGGGCACCTTCTCGTCTTCCGTAGGTAAGTTCACAAACAAGCCGACAGCTCTTCTGCCTTGTGTCGATACCGGGACCTCTTCATCGAGCGTGATCGTTAGTTCATCTTGCGCGGCTTGCTCGAGCTCTTTCGAGTTTCCACGTACTTCAACAATCGCTTGCGAGTCTGGCTCGAGGCTAGTCGGATCCGCACCGGAAACGACATGCCACTCGTCCTGCTCGTCCTTCACGTAGACGACCTGAACGACGCCCGTCACCGTTTCGTTAGGAACGTTGAAATCAAGCCTGTACTTCGCCCGCACACGTCCATGAGTATCGGCGGAGGGCCCGAACAAACACGAGCGGCTCGATCGCCTCAACCTCCACCCAATCACTGAGCACCGGGAGGACGTCTGGTCGGGCTACGGCGCCGGCAAGGCGGCGGTAACACTGGACACGCGCGGCGGGCGCCGAGCAGATCCGACGGGGCGGCCTGCGCCGGATCCTGTGCGTGGCGCCCGGTGTCGTCGCGACGGCGATGCAGGACGAGATTCGAATGACCGCGGCGCGCGACTTCCCCGAGGTCGAGCGATTTCGCGAACTCCACGACGATGGCACGCTGCGCGAACCCGCGGCCGTCGCGCGAGAACTGTGGGCACTCCTCGATCGCGATCTGCCGAACGGCTCGATTCTCGATCTCCGCGACGCCTGACGCTCGAATGTGGCGCGCGTGACGGTCCGTGCGCCGCCTGCTGTCTACGCCAAGCGTGCGCGGCGTCTGCGAGCCGCCGCGAATCCCACGGGAGGCATCACGAGCGCCAGTTCCACGCCGTAGCCGCATTCGTCGTCGCTCCACGGCATGTCGATGCACTGCGGATCGGGCACTCCGGCGAGAGGGCCGCCGTCCCAATCGATGCCTTCGACTCCCTCGTTGTCGATGTCGTCGTCGCACTCCGGATTCTCCAGATCGCTCGATCCATCTTGGCAGCCCGGATCCGCAGGGAAATCGATGAGCATGTCTCCGTCGTTGTCGAATCCATCGCTGCACGCGACTTCAGTCGCGCAGGTAGCGGAGCAGCCGTCACCGCTCGTGGTGTTCTGGTCATCACAGGTCTCACCGTACTGGATGAATCCGTTGCCACAGGTCGGTACGACGGCAAACCACGCCTGGCTCATGGCGCCTGGATGAGAGTCCCAGCCCGCTATCGCTTGGCCGTCCGCGGAGATCCCGGCTGCGGTCTCGAGATTCCAGCCCGTCGAGTCGACGCCGAGTGCGGTCAACACTTGATCGAGTTCGCGGACCCCACTCGTAGCGTCCCAGATGAATGCTTCGCCAAAATAATTGGGGGGCGCGGGGTCGCTTCTGCCTAGGATCATCGAGCCATCGATGGAGAGGGCGCTGGCGAAGCTCGTATCGCCATCACGCAGGACACCGAGGCCAACCATTCCTGTGGCCTCGGTCCAGAGGAACGCCTGCGCGCCCGTGTCGCTGTCGCCTTCGCCCACGATCGTGGTGCCGTCCGCGGAGACGTCGTAGGCGAAACTCCAATTCCCACCCGGGAGAAAGCCGATCCCTACCATGCCGGCAGCCTCGGTCCAGCGGAATGCCTCGCCGACCGAGAAGGGCTCGCCGGTGAAGCAATCGCCCACGATCGTCGTGCCGTCCGCAGAGATCCCGGACGTGTAGCTCCACTTTCCTCCGGGCAAGCTGCCGAGCCCGACTAGGCCGGTGGCCTCCGTCCAGCGAAAGGCCTGCCCGCCGGAGTCGCTGCTTCCCTTGCCCGCGATCGTCAAGCCGTCAGCGGAAACCTCCGAGGCGACGCTCCAGTCACCCCCTGGCAGGTAGCCGAGGCCAACCATGCCGGTCTCCTCACGCCAGAGGAATGCTTGCCGGCCCGTTTCGCTGTTGCCCTCGCCCACGACCGTAGAGCCGTCCGCCGAGACGCCACGGCTGCTGCTCCGATCCCCGCCTGGGAGGAAGCCGAGCGGACGTGCGCCGCCGACTTCGGTCCACCGGAACGCCTCGTCGACGAACAGGGGCTCGCCCGTGAAACAGTCGCCGACCACCTCAGAGCCGTCTGCGGAGACGCCGGAGGCGCTGCTCTCGCTCCCGCTCGCCGGACAGTCGAGCCCGACCATGCCAGCGGCTTCCGTCCAGCGGAAACCTTGCCAGAGCGAGGCGCTGCTGAGACTCCGCCCTACGACCGTCGAGCCGTCCGCTGAGACGCCAGTCGCATCGCTCTGGAGATCCCCAGGCGCCAAGAAGCCGAGCGGCACGAATCGGGGTGCCGCATCAGCGGGGAGCGCGAACAGCAGCGCAGCGACAACGAGGAAAGAGCGCATCAGCTTCTGCCAACTCGCGGAGTAGTGAATGCAGTGTAGGCGACCGCATCATCCCCTCCCGGCCGCGCCCTCATCAGACCACGGCGACCGATCGGAGTCAACCCGCACACCGCGGGTTGCCGGATCCACTGCGCTTCGCTTGCGGATTGCCCGCGGCACGCCGCACGAGGCCAGAGCTTCCCACTTCCCAGTGATCTGGCATGCGCGACCTCGGCATTCGATCGACTTGTCTTCGCGCCCGCATTTTCATTGCCCCGCCCAGCCGTTCTCGCTTCGGCTGCGCGTGTTCGCACGGCGAACGCCCGCTCTCGATCTCCGCGACACTCCCACCTATAAGTGCAGCACAGGAGCAGGAACGGTACGCGCCAGCGCAGCCTGTCACCGAATCCAGATTCAGGGTCACTCACCAGATGAGCAGCGACCGCGTTGCTCCGGGTCGTTCCGGACGCTGATCGTGCGACGAAGCGGCGCGCGTCGATGTAGGGACGCCTCACCTGTACGCTCGTCTTCGTTGATCTGTCATGGGGAGCTTTATCGGACTCGATGATCCCAACTGAACCGCATAGCAGCGTCTCTCCGGCGTGACACTGTGGCGGGTTGTTCCAGATCGAGGTCAATGATGAGCAAGTTGCCTCTCCGCTTCATTCAAAGTTCACGCGCCGTGCACAATTTTCGTTCGGACTCGACGCGGGTCGGTGCAGGTTCCTCCTCGACATCGCTCGTGCGAACTTTCGCATTCGCTCCCTGGAAGCGCATCCTGCACCATGAACCGTCAACGGCGCATCGAAAGCGGTTCTTCGATGTTGCGCTCACGCTTCTATGTGCACCCCTCTGGGTGCCGGCGTGCGCGCTCGTGGCGATCGCGATTTGGGTGAGCGAAGGACGGCCAGTCTTCTATCGATCGGAACGCCGAACGCATCTCTTGCGCACGCGCCGAGTCGTCAAGTTTCGCACGATGGCAAGCGATGCAGAACAGATTCTGAATCGCGAGACCGTGCCGATCGCCGACACATGCTTTCTCAACATCCCCATCGAGCACCCGGTCTACACGCGTATTGGACGCGTGATCGAGCGCTTTGCGCTGACCGAACTCCCGCAGCTCGTCGACGTTCTCGCGGGCAACATGTCGTTGGTTGGGAATCGCCCACTCCCCGAGAATGTCGTTCGGGCGCTTTGCGCGCGTTACCCCTACGCCGAAGATCGGTTCATCACGCGCAGTGGGCTCACGGGACCGGTGCAGTTGGTGGGCCGGGATGACATCAGCGACGAGGACCGGCTGGGTATCGAGATCGACTATTGCATGGTCTCGATCTTCGGGTACCGCATGCGATTGGACCTGCTGATCCTGATCTACACCGTCTTGATCGCGCTCCGGGTGCGGCGTCCGCTTGGCGTTGCCGAGGTGCGTTCATTGATGCACAGCTGCATGGCAGGCGAGTCGGCTGCCCCAGTAGACGGGCTCCGCGCGTGCCGCCGCGAATCCTTGCGATTCGCGATGCCCCAGGATGCGAACACGATTTCGCTTCACGAGGAGCCCTATCGAGTCGCTGATTTCAGCTATCGAGGATTGCGAATCGTCGGTCGTCAGTCGTTGTATCCGGGCGAGCGCCACTTCGTTCGCGCAGGAGGGGGCGGGGCTGCGATCGGAGAACTGCTTGCAACCGTGCAGTGGTGTCGCAAGATATCGGTGTCTCAGATGGAGATCGGACTGTCCTGGGAGCCAGGTTACGGTGCGGCGGCGAATCTGATCCGAACGGTCTGTGATCCTCCCTCCGCTCGCGAGTTGGCCACTCAGTTTGCCGTCTGACGCAAGTTGGCGGACCGTTTCTGGACAAAGAGTTCTGGACGAATATCGTAGTCTCGGATTCCGAACCCCTGTCGAACACAGAGCATCTCCACCATTCTCGTGACCTGCGACAACGAGAGCGGTCCGGACGATTTTCGCTGCCTGCTCCACGGGACTTGAGAGGTGTCTGTCTTGGACCCGAAACACGCTGATGCTTCAGCGGATGCGCGAATCGAGCGGGAGAGCGAGTACTGGGACGAAAGGGCCCGTCAGACCGGGTCTTCGATCGATGCAGATCTGTTGCGGGTTGGGCGCGGTGATCGCTACGACCGAGTCATGCCCTGGCTGCCCTATCTGGGCGTTCCGCTTCTGATCGAGACGATGCTGACTGAGCTTCAGCCACTCGAGGGGCGACGAGTCCTCGATCTGGGATGCGGTACGGGCTTTCTTTCCACGTTGCTCGCGTTGCACGGCGCCGAAGTGCATGCCGTCGACGTTTCAGACGGTTCGCTCGGCATCGCACGAGAACGAGCCAGACTTAGTGGCGTAGGGGATCGAGTGCATGTGCATCGAGTGCCCGGGGAACGCCTCGATTTTCCCGACGGGTTTTTCGACGCTGCCGCCGGCACTTTCGTGCTTCATCACGCCCAACTCGACGAAACCCTTCCTGAGCTGAGACGTGTGACCAAACCCGACGGGCCGGCGGTCTTCTTGGAGACGTGGGGGCGCAATCGTCTCCTGATGTTGGCGCGTTCCGCCATTCCCGGTCGCGCCGGCGTAGAGAAGAGCTCGAGCGATGATGAGGCCCCACTGGACGCCACGCAGGAATTGCGAATTTCCACCCACTTTCCGGGTGCTCGTTTCGTGTTCCCGGAGTTGCTCTGCTTTCGCATGCTCGCGGTGCTGCCCTTCCTGAAGAACAGCATTTCGACTCGTGCTCTTGCAAGCGCCGACCGTTGGTTTGGGACGGTGCCGGCGCTGCGGCAGTACACCTACTTCGCGATCGTTGCGCTACGCAACCGCGACGCAACAAGGTCCTGAAAAGCAGGTTCGTGCTGCCGTGCACACGGCTCGATTGCCTCGGACACGAGTGAGCGTCGCGAGGAAGCCAAGCCGCGCACGTCATCCCTTGCGGAGGATCAGGATGTTGCCAAAGGCCAGTCGCGGGAACTTCACGTGCCGGAACCAAATCCGATTGAAGCCATGAATGACCTTCGCAGCAAACCCCGTAGGAAACCTGGTGTAGAGCTCCGTGAACTGACCTGCTACATGCCGCTCGATGGTGAATCCCCTGTCCTTGAACCACCGTTTCAGCCACTGCATGTTGGCCTGTCTGGTGATGAACGTGCCGGACGGTGTTACTTCCCACCGCTCCAATCCAGCCGGCTTGTGAGTGACGGTTCCTCGATCCTTTCCCGGCAACACCCGTAGCCCCCGCATCAGGATCGACTGAGCCGAGAACGCGTTCGCTTCACTGATCACGATGACGCCGCCCTTACTCAGTACGCGATCCAGCTCCGACATCGCGCGTTCGCAATCCGGTATGTGCATCAGCACGCCCCAGCACAGGATGCGGTCGAAGGAGCCGTCCGCGAAGGAAAGTGAGAGGACACTCTCCTGTTTCAGCTGCACTTTTTCGGATACTCCGTGGGCGAGGAGGAACGCTCTCGCCTTCTTCAATGCAGCTCGCGAAAAATCGACTCCCAGGACCGAGAATCCACGCCTGGCGAGGCGGGTGGAATGGGCACCCACGCCACACCCGACGTCCAGAATCGTGGCGTTCGGAGGCGCGTCGAGGATCCGGGTGACGTAGTCGAACGCCTCCTCGTAGAACTCCTCGTTCGCTTCGGTCCGAAACGAAGCCTCCCATTCCGCGTGAATGCCGGGTTTCCGCAGCGTATTGCGCACGCTCTTGTCGGCTGCTGTGTCCATTCGCGCCATCCTGATACACGAGGCGATGGTCGATACGTCCGCTCAATCACGCATCGGCAGGCAGCATCGCGCGGAGTCGCGAAATCCAGTCGGCTGCACGGATCGGTTGTCCAAGCCGGAGGCGCCCCGCGTCCCAGGATCGGATCGTCGCTCGTCCGCGGTCGGCGCGATTCGGGGGCTCCCGTGGCGCCCGCGCGCCAGAGTGGCGATCACACGATCCTCGCCCGCGGTATCGGCACGATGAAGCGGCCGCCGCGACGCGTGTACTCCTCCTGCTGACGCATGATCTCTTCCGCGAAGTTCCAAGCCAGGATCACACAGTAGTCGGGCATCCTCGCCACCAACTCCGCCACCGGCAACACGGGAAGATGCGATCCAGGCGTGTAGAGGCCGACCTTCAGCGGGCTTTTGTCGACGGTGTACGGCAATAGGTCGGTGGTGATTCCGCAGTAGTTGAGAAGGGTGTTGCCTTTGGCAGGAGCGCCGTAGCCCGCCAGCGTCTTGTTCGCGCGCTTCAGGTCGTGCAACAGATCGAGCAGGCCAGCGCGCTGCGACTCGACCTCGCGCGCGAAACGCCGCAGGCGATCGGGGGACGCGATGCCCGTGCGTCGTTCTTGCTGAACCAACGCGACGACCTCGGGAGCGTGTTCCGGCACGCGCTCGACAGCCGCGGCGTAGATGCGCACCGAGCCGCCGTGCACCGGCACATGATCGACGCGCACGATTCGCATCCCTGCTTCCTCAGCTACCCGCATCAGCGACGTCACGGAGAAGTAGGAGAGATGCTCGTGGTACACAGTGTCGTACTCGAGGCGCTCGACGAACTCGCTCAGCTCGGGCACCTCGCAGATCGCCAGACCCTGATCGTCGAGCAGGGCCTTGCAACCGCGCAGGAAGTCGACGGGCTCGTCGACGTGCGCGAGGACGTTGTTGCCGATCACCGCTCGCGCTGCGCCGTACTGATCGCGTAGTTCGGCGGCGCAACGCGAGTCGAAGAAGCGATTGACGGTCTCGACACCCTCGGCATTGGCTTTGACGGCGATGTTCGTTGCAGGCTCGACACCGAGTGTGCGTACGCCGTGGTCCTGAAAGCGCTTCAGCAGTGAACCGTCGTTCGAGGCCACCTCCAGAACCAGGTCGCGCGCCCCGATGTCCAGCGCTTCGACCACGGTTCTGGCATATGCGGCGTTGTGCTGGGCGATCGTGTCGGACGTGCCGGTGACGTAGAGGTAGTTCCGGAACAGGATCTCGGGCGCGATCACATCGAGGAGTTGCACCATCGAGCAACTGCGACAGAAGTACACGTCGAGCGGGAAACGCAGCTCGCTCGCGAACTCGTCGGGACTCCCGAGGAACGAGTTCGCCAACGCGACGTTTCCCAGCGGCAGGAACTGCTCGAGGTCGCTGCCGCCACACGCGCGACAATCGGTACGCTTTCGATGCGTGCTCGTGGGATTCATCGTCGGCGAACCTCGCGCATCACGCCGAACCGCCGCGGTTCTCGGACGCAAGCATTTCGCGCAGCCCGTCGACGATCGAGGTGGTTGGCTTCCAGCGGAGGAGGCGTTCGAGCGCGACCGTCGAGACCGGGTCATGGGACATTTCTTCCGTTCGCGTCGGCAGCGCGCCAAACCTCAGACGCCCCGCTGCGATGCCCAAAAGTTCCGCTGCGGTCTCGACGAACTCGCGAACTGGCGTCAGCACACCCGTGGCAAGATTGAGCGCGCGCTCTGGCACGGCCTCGTGAAGCGCGGCGATGCGTAGCAATCCTTGGGCGACATCGACGACCGACGTGAAGTCTCGTACCTGCTTTCCGGCCGTCAGGGGCACGTCACCTGCGCCACGAGCGGCGGTGCGCAAGCTCGGCAGCAATCGCGACGGGTGTTCGCCGTTCCCGTAGACGGTGAATAGCCGAACCACAACGCCGTTGATACCACGCCGCAAGGTCACGTCGCGCAAGGAGCGACTCCCGCTGAGCTTGGTCTGGCCGTAGAGCGTTGTCGGCGCGCAGTGCCACGGCTGCGCGAGGTCGCCGGAACTCGTTCCGAACTCCAGCGCCGATCCCATGTGCACGAGCACTTGCCCGTGCCACTGCGCTTCGGGCACGACCGACTCGCAAAGCTCGGTCACCAGTCGGTGGTTGAGTCGGTCGGCCAGACGCGGGTCTCGCTCGCTTGGATCGACTCCGTAGCCGGTGAGGTTGAAGGCCACGGCGGGTCTGACCGCTCGCATCAGGGCCGTTGCCTCGCCTGGCTGGCTCAAGTCGTGCGCGCGAATCGCGCATCGCAGCCCGTGCTCGGCGAGAGCAGCCTCCGTGCGCCGCACGTCGCGCGCCGCGATGACGACTTCAGCGCCACTTTGGTGCAACGCCTTCGCGACCCAGCGGCCGATGAAACCGCCGCCACCGAGCACGAGTACACGCACGCCGCTGTACAGATCGAGGGCAATCAATGCTGACCTCCCCACAGTACTTCGGCGGTGGGCGGCCGGGCCTCGAGGCGCAATCCGTCGCGCAGTAGACGCAAGTCCTCTACGACGCGCAACGCAGGCACGGTGACCGGCGTCGAGAGAGCACGCGCGTGGGCGCGTCGACACTCGCGTCGCAGGAGCGAACGTACCCTGGCGACGCGTCTCGATTCGAGACGCCTCATCCTTCGCACGAGCGCAAGTAGCAGTCTCCCTTGCCAGATGCGACGCATGCCGGCGTAGACTTTCAGATCGCAATCTCGACGATCAGGCGGTCTCGTCGCGAAGCTGCTCGGCTCACAGGGCGGGTGAGCGTGCACAGCCCACGCGCAGGATTCAACCCGACGGGATTGTGAACGCGTCCGGTATCGATGTCTTTGCGACGGTCGCAGGACTTACCTAGGTTCCTTTCGGACCCGCCGCTCGAAGCGCGTTGCGGCCCGACGTCGGGGGGGCTTGCAACGAACGTGGGGGGTGCCAGGGAACTCGCGTTCGTCGTAACCGCGCGAACCGGTCTGGTCGGACTGTCCTTGATCACCAGCATCATGGTGGTCCGGGTGCTCGGACCGAGCGACTTCGGAGCCTTCGCGCTCTGCATCGCTTACGTGAAGCTCTTTGCGAGTTTCCTCGGGGACGCCCTCGATAACGCTGTAGTGCGACAGGCCCCGGTCTATCTGGTGGAGGATCGACCGCGCGCCATCGGGCTCATTCAGTCCTCGTTCAGTCTGCGCCTCGTTGCCGGTCTGCTCCTCTTCGCCGTGACGCTCGTCTTCGCGCCGCAGGTCGCCCCGAACTTCTTTGGTGAGACCGCATCTCCGAGCCTCCTCATCGTCGCGTCGCTCGGGATCCTCGGCGACCTCCTGATGCGCTCGGCGCTCTCGTACTTCCAGTCGAGCAAGTCGTTCGGTCGGCTGCTTGCAGTCGAGTTCGTGGTGCAGGCAGGCCGCTTCGGGCTCGTGGCGGGCGTTGCCCTTGCGGGGCAACTCGATGCATCCAAGGCGGTCTCCATCTTCGTCGGCGTGCCGTTCGTGGCATTCGCGATCGGAGTGATGCTTGCGCCTCGCGACCTGTTCGTGCCGCAGCCGTCGGGACGAAGCGAGATGCGGAGCGTCCTGCACTACTCCAAGTGGATGGTGCTGGCGGGCGCCGCGGCTGCCGTCTGCGAGCGACTGGATCTATTCCTGCTCGGGCACTTTCGGGGGCTAGAGGACACCGGGATCTACGCAGCGGCGCTGCTCTTGGCGACCGTTCCCGAGATCATCGAGGGTGGCATCGGAACGGTCCTCAACCCGCGCATCGTCGAGGAAAACAGCGCCGGACGCTTCCGCGCGCTCCAGCGCATCTATCTCCGTTGGGCCGTGCCCTCCTGTCTCGGCGCCCTGGTCGTGGCGTTTGCGGTCGCGCCGTGGGGGATCGAGACGTTTCTCTCCCCGCGATACGTCGATGCCATTCCGATCTTCAAGATCCAGATCGTCGGAGCGCTCTTCTGGATGGCGCTGGGTCCGCCTGCCAGCGCGCTGGTGGCCTACACCGCACCGCAGCGTCTGGTCTTGTTCGCAACGACATCCCTCTTCACGCGAGCCGCGTTGGGCCTGACGCTGATTCCGTTCTTTGGCGTGACTGGGGCTGCGATTGGCTACAGCGCCACGCGCATCATCCTCGCACTCTGCATTCTCTGGCTTGGTGGCCAGGCAGCGCGATCCGGCCCCGGTGTCGGCGAAGCGTCCACCGCGTCGGCGACACCGCCGCGCTAGTCGTCCTGCTTCCGACCGCGAAGCACGTCTACCAGCGTGAAGAGCTGATCGTCGTCGCCCCCCTCGATCCGGTTCAGCGGGTGGAGAAAGTTGTGGAACGAAATGTTCCTGGGCCGGAGCATGCACTTGTCGCATTCGCAGCTGGCGAGGGCTTCGCTTTTCGCGGGTAGCGCGCGAGCCGCCTGCCGGAAGCGCTGGTACTCGTCCGAGTTCCAGATGTCCCGGAAGCTCTTGCCGTCACCGATCTGGTCGATCGGCTTGGCGCACTGGCAGCACGGCATGACTGAGCCGTTGCCCAGGATCACGGTGAAGTACCAGCCCGCGTAGCAGGGAACGACGGGCAGCCCCTCCATTTCGGCGTGCAGATAAGTCGGGGGGGTCGCCTCGAAACTTCGGAGATTCGTTCGTACGCCGAGCTCCTCGGCGCGCTTGCGGGCTCCCGGAACAGCGGCTTGGAGTTCTTCGTACTGCCCTTCGCTCAGAGCCAGATCCGGCGTGCCCTCATGCACGGTCGCATGGCTGAAGATTGCTTCGTCAGCGCCGACCTCGTGTACGGCGGCGACCATCGCCTCGAGTTCGTGGCGGTTGCGCGAACTGATCACGAAGCCGACTCGCACATAGGGCGCTTCGGTGCCGGCGCTCGTCTTGCAGTCGGCGAGGTAGCGCAAGTTCGACTTGACCTTCAGGTAGTTCTCGGGGGTCTCCGTCACGTGAATCAACGGATAGGTCTCAGGTGTGCCCGCATTGAGCGAGATCTGGAGGCGGTCGAGCCCCGCGGCTACGAGACGCTCGGCACGCTGGCTCGTGAGCAGCGAACCGTTGCTCACGATCGACACGTACATGTCCTTGCTCTTGGCGTACTCGACCATCTCGACCGCGGCCGGGTTCGCCAATGGCTCGCCGCGCCCAACGAAATCGATGTGGCGGGTACCCGTCGCGTGGAGTTCATCCACCGTCTCCTTCAAGTGACGGAGTGACATCGTGCCCGGCTTCGCCCCCCCGAAGCGGTCGGACGTAGACTCGCTTTCGCGCTGTTCCGGCGGGTGATCCCAGCACATTACACAGCGGTGATTGCAGGGATCGGCGATGCCGATCTGCGCGTACAGGGGCCCTGCTGGAGCCCTGGCTCCCGTCAGGCCGATGCCGCTCATCCCCAGCGTTGCGTGATGGCGGACCCGCCCTAGCAACTCCCGGATGCGGCGACGCTTCTTGGGCCCATCCTGCGAGCCCGAACTGGTGGCCATCTGAGGTTCTCCCACGCTTGGTGCGCAAAGGCGACAGACTATCCCAGTCGCTCGTTCGCGCAGAGCCGACCGCGCAACCCAGGTCTCGGGCAAGTCATTCGGCAAGTCGGAGCGCAACGATGCGCACTTCCTTTGCCGGGCAAACAAAAAAGGTATCTTGGCCAAGCGCCCCTCGCCCGAGAGGTAGGGGGCAGGTCGAGGTGAATCCGTGGCAGATCCCCAGTTCGGACCGCGAGTCACCATCCCGGCGCCTTCCGCCGATCGCGTCGTCTCCATCATCGTTCAGAACTGGCGCATGATCCTGCTCAGCACAGCGGTCATGCTGACCGCGGCCATCGGGTTCCTCATGGTGGTCGGCCTCAAGTACGAGGTGTCCGCCCGCATGCTGATCAAGCTCGGCAGGGAACACTCGGCACAGCCCGTTGGCGCGAACGAGTCCGTGGTCCCGAGCGGCAGGCGGACTGAGGACATCGCGTCAGAGGTCGAGATCCTCGGCAGCCAGTTTCTCATCGAGCGGGTCATCGCGGATCTCGGAGAGGATTTCTTCCTGGGCACCACGCCGCCCGAGACGCTCCTGCAGAAGGTGAAGGCTGCCGGGAAGGCGGCGATCCAGGGCGTGCGAACGGCCATCAGCGAGGTCCAGATCTTCCTCGGTCTCACCAAGCGCTTGACCCCGACCGAACAGATCATCGCCGTTCTCCAGGCGTCGATTGCCATCGAGCCAGTTCCCAAATCGGACGTGCTGGTCGTCTCGATGACCACGCCAGATCCCGATTCGGGAAAGATCATCCTCGACAAGCTCCTCTTGCACTATGTGCGACATCATCTCGAAGTGCATCGCACGCCCGCGGCACACGAGTTCTTCGAGGAGGAGTCTGCGAGCCGACGCGATGCAATCGATCGGAAGCAGAAGGAGGTCAATGAAGCCAAGCAGCGTTTCGGGGCGGGATCGGCGGGTGATCAGCAAGAACTCCTGGCGGATCAGCACAGTCAGACGATGCAGTCGCACGCGGCCACGCTGGCCGAGTTCTCCCGACTGGAAGCCGAGGTCAGATTCGCGCGCGAAGGCCTCGCGAATCTGCCTGCCGAGCAGCGACAGGCACGGGTCGCGCGCCGTAGCCCCGCCATCGAGAACCTCGACGTGCAGATCGTCGAGCTCCAGGCCAGACGTGAGAGCTTGCTGGTGCGGGCAGACCCGTCGCGCCCGACTACGCGCGACGTTCGCGACCTCGACGAGGAGATCGCTCGGCTCGCCGCCCTGCGCGGCAAGCAGCTCACCTTCGTCACGGACTCCGAGACGGGAGGCGTCAACAAGGTGCACCAGGACCTCGAGTCGGAGCTCCAAGTGAAACAGGCCCGGCTCAAGGGTCTGACCGCGCAATTGGAGACCCTCAGTCAGCAGGGAGCCGAACAGGAACGCGAGCTGAGTAGCCTCCGCGAGGCGATGGATCGCGAACGCCGACAGGAGCGCGAGCTGGCTCTGCTCGAGGACTCGTACATGCTGTACGCCAAGCGGCTGGAAGAGGTCCGCGTCTCGCAAGCCATGGACGTGGCCGACATCTCCAATGTGTCGGTGATCTCGCCGCCGCTCGCCTCGGTGCTCCCGGTCTGGCCCCGCAAGAAACTCGTGATGCTGGCGGCACTTCTGGTCGGACTGGGGGGCTCGACGGTGACCGCGCTCGTCCTCGATCTCCTGCGGCCTGCCGTCTTCTCCAGACGAGACGTGGCGCAGATCCTCGGAGCGCCCGTGCTGGCGCGCATTTCCGAGACGCGAGCGCTGTAGGCATGCGCGAATTCGGCCCGGAGATGGAGAAAGAGATCCAGCGCCTGCTTCACGCGCTGCTCGCCACCGCGCCGTCGGCGCGAAGCTTGCTCGTAACGGGTCCCGTCGGCGCAGAAGGGACCACGACCATCGCGGGTCGATTGGCAGCGGCCCTCGTTCGGAACGGCCTCGGCCGCATCGTGTTGGTGGATGCCAATCTGAGCGCCCCCGGTCTTCATGCGATGTTCGATGCGCCCTTGGTACCAGGGATCCTGAACTGGTCGGGCGAGGGTGAACTCGTCGCTCGACCGATCGAACACCTCGATGGGTTGTTCTTGATTCCGGCCGGTCGTGAGCGTGAGCCGCTCGCCTCGGCAGCGAAGCGACGCATCTTCGAGTCGCTGGCCAAGCGCGTCCGTGAGGATTTCGATTTCGCCGTTTGGGATGCACCCGCCGCGCTCGCGCAACCAGACGTCTCGCTCCTCGCAAATCTCACAGACGGCGTGATCGTCGTGGTCGAGTCTGATCGGACCAAGGCCTGCAACTTGCAGCTGCTGAAAGAGCAGTTCGACCGGGCTGGCGCGAACCTGCTCGGCGCTGTGATGAATCGATCGGGTCGTTACATGCCGCGCATCCTGAGGTCGGGGGATGCGGAGTGATTCGCTGCCGATCGTCGGAAACGGGCCGCGCGTCAGCGTGCTCGTTCCCACCTACGATTCCGGCCACTACATCGTAGAGACCATCGAGAGCATCCTCGCGCAGACGATGCGCGATTTCGAGCTGATCGTGCTCGACAATGCGTCCGCCGACGATACGCCGGAGCGGGTGGCGGGCTTCGATGACGAGCGCCTTCGCTACGTGAGACATCGCGAGAATCTGGGGTTCCGCGGTAACTGCAGCGCAGGCAGGCGGCTCGCGCGTGGACGATTCATCGTGTTCGTCGGCGCCGACGACATCTGGGAGCGGGAACTCCTGGATCGCGCCGTGGCATTCTTCGACGCGAACCCGGGAATCTCCTTTCTGCACACGGGCGCGCACTGGATCGATGAAGATGGGATTCCCTACGGCGGAACCAACGCAAAGTGGGCGCCGGTGAGCGCCGGGCGAGACGCGTTCGTCGATGTGTTCCGCGAAGGCTTCTGCTTCAGCGGCATGCTGATGCGGAGCGATCTGGTGGAACGCCTCGGCGAATTCGAGCCCCGATGGGACTGGCTCCTGGACGTTTGGCTCTTCTTGCACCTATGCGCGATGGGCGATGCGGGATACCTCGAAGAGCGGCTCGTCCGCTACCGCGTGCATTCGGCGAGTCTTTCGAGTGACCTCTATCGAGAGGGGCGTGGCTTTCGCCAGCACCTGCAAGTCGTGAGCGAGGCGTTCGAGTGGCCGGAGGCTCGCACGCTCGGGCTCAGTCCCGAAGATCGACGGCGCGCGCTCCGCGCGATCGCCATGAGTTCCGCAGAGCAGATCCACTCGGTGCGGATCGCCGGCAGCCGGACTCAACTCGTCGCCGCCTTTGGTGCGCTGCTCGGCGCCGCGCCCGAACTCGTGTTGCGACCCTCCCTGTGGGCCCGATTGGCCTTCGGACTTCTTCCGCGCCGTGCCATTCTCGGGGCAAGAGAGTGGAAGCGCCGCCGGGGTGCGAGCCAGTTTGCTAGCCCGCTTTCCGCCGATTCTGCCGATCACGGGTTTGCCGGGTGACGGCGCAGCAAGGGATTGCCAGCCGCGACCACGGTCACGACGTGCGGCGGAACATTCTGTTCCTAAAGGGAAACTACGATGCCGTAGGCGGAGCAGAAACACTGCTCGGATCCCTTCTCGACCACCTGGACCCCGAGCGCTTTCACGCCATGCTCGTGATGCTCCAACGCAACGGATTTCCGGACTCGCCCGCCTTGCTCAAGGATCCGCTGGTCGTCGATCGACACACGATCATGTGGCGGGGCGTCGCGGCTGCGCCACTGACGATCCCTCCATTGTTGCGTCTCATCCGTCGGAAGCCGGTCGACTTGGTGAACAGCCACGACATCCGCTCGATCCTGACCGCCGCAATGCTGGCGCCGGTCGTAGATCTGCCCTGGGTCGCCCATCTGCACGGATTCCTGGGCGCGGTGGGGTCTCGGCAGCTCCAGGCTTTCGAGGCGATCGCGAAGCTCCTGATCCGGCGTGCGGACGCGATCGTGTGCAGTTCAGAGGCTGCGGCGGCGGAGCTCCGCACGAGTGGACAGAAGAACATCCGAGTCGTTGCAAATGGCGTCAGTCTCCCCGAACGGGTGCCCTGCGAACCGGATCGCTCGGCGCTGCGCGTTCGTCTCGGCGTTCGATCCGACGCTATTTTGTGTGGCGTGCTGACGCGCCTGCACCCGGGCAAAGGAGTCGCCTATCTGCTCGATGCGATCGCGAGCCTTCGGCGAACGGGCGTTGCTCTTCACTTGCTCGTAGTCGGAGACGGGGAGGAACGCCCCGTGCTGGAGAAGCAGGCGCAATCCTTGGGTCTCGAGGACGCGGTCCACTTCGTCGGCTTCCAAACCGACGTGGCCCGCCACATTGCGGCCATGGACATCCTCGTGCATCCGTCGCTTCGGGAGAGCCTGCCGCTCGCCATACTCGAAGGAATGGCGCACGGACGACCCGTCGTCGCGACAGCGGTGGGGGACGTGCCGAAGGTCCTCGCGGGCGTCGGATTGGTGGTGCCTCCAGCAGACGCAGAAGCGCTTGCAGCAGCGATCGCGTCGCTGGTCGGGGACAGCGAGCTCCGACGCACGATGGGCGAGCAGGGACGGCGCATCGTCGAATCGCGTTACTCCATGGCGGTCGCGGCCCGCGCGCTGGAAGACATCTTCGATGAAGTCATCGAGAACAAAAGGAATCACCACTCGCGGTCAGGAGGCACAGCTGCCTCCGCAGAAGCCTGAGTAGAGAGTGCCGGGCAAGCGACCTTTCGGCGTCGCAGACCTTCAAGTCGTGATCATCAGTCACGGACACGAGGCACTGCTACCCACGAACCTGCGGTCGCTGCCTGAGGCATTGGCTGGTCTCGAGGCCGAGATCGTGGTCGTCGACAACCTGGGAGGTCGAGACGTCGAGAAGGCGCTCGATGCCTACCCGGGTCCTGTTCGACTCCGGCACAACGATCGCCCGCTCGGATTCGCGGAGAATGTGAACGAGGCAGCCGCGCTGTCGCGCTCTCGCTATCTGCTGCTGCTGAACCCCGATACCGAGTTCGTATCGGGACATTTGTCCGATGCCATGGAGTTTCTCGAGGCGCGGCCAAGCATCGGCGTGCTCGGTTGCCGCCTGGAGAACATGGACGGGAGCCTGCAGCAGAGTTTTCGCCGCTTTCCCACCGTTCCATTCGTCATGGCGAGGGGCCTCGGAGCCGATCGGTGGAGTTGGCGTCCGCGCTTTTACCGAGCGGGGCTGATGGAGGGCCTCGTCACCGATCAGCCGCTCGATGTTGATTGGGTTTACGGCGCCTTCGTGCTGATTCGTCGTGCTCACTTCGACGCAGTGGGTGGCATGGACGAGAAATTCCGACTCTACTACGAGGACGTCGACCTCTGTTACCGACTCCGTCAGATGGGACTGCGAACGGTGTATCACCCCGGCATCGCCCTGCGTCACCGGCACCTTCGTACCAGCGCCTCGCAGCCGCTTCGGGCGATTTGGCGTTGGCACCTGCAGAGCGCGGTCCGCTGGTTCTGGAAGCACCATCATCTGCTGCCGCGCAAGGGAGGCGGCTACGTACCGTGAGACTACCCACTACGCTGCGCAGAATGGCGAGCCGCGCGCTGAAGCGAACGCTTCACGTGGCGACGCGTGGCCGACCGAGTTCGAGCCCTAGGGTCTTCGCCTATCACTCGGTGGACGACTCGGGGTCGTTCATCTCGGTCTCGGCTGCGGAGTTGCGCATGCATCTCACGGTCATGCGGGACGCAGGATTTCGAGGCCTCACGATGGCCGAGTTCCTCGAGAGACTCGAGAACGGCGTCGAGGCGTCGCAGCGCGAGCTGCTGCTGACCTTCGATGACGGGTACGAGAACTTCCTGACGCACGCCGCGCCGGTGTTGGCTGAGTTTGGGTTCCCCGCGACCGTGTTCGTCGTGACCGACCTGATGGGTAGTACCGCTTGCTGGTTCGACCGGGATTGCGAAGCCGCGGAGCGCTTCCTGGAAGGCTCGTTCCTGAGTCGTGACGAACTCGCCCAGAACCGCGGACTCTGGTCGCAGTTTGCCAAGTACCGGCTGCTCAGCTGGGAGCAGGCACGTGAGCTCGAGCGCTCTGGCTTCGATGTGCATGCGCATACCGCTGCTCATCAATTTCTGACACATCTAAGTGAACACGACCGACAGGCCGATTTCGCGCGATCCCGCCGCGCGCTCGAGGACGGAATCGGCCGGCCTGCGGATGTGCTCTGCTATCCCTACGGCGTTTGCGACGACGCGGTAGTGCGCGACACACGCACAGCCGGGTTCCGCGCCGGATTCGTGGCGGACTTTGGCACGAAGGCTGGCGATCCGTATCGGATCCCTCGCGTTCCCGTAAACGGAATGCTCGATGCGTTCGACATTCGCTTTGCCCTCTCGGCGGCGCTCGAGATGCACGCCGCCGTCGAGAACCGAGTGGATGGGACGGGCTAGCCGGATGGATCCGTTGAATCTCGACACGATGGCGTCGGCGCCTCTCGTCGTATTCGGGCCTCGAACCCGCCTCGCCCGAACGCTCCTTTCTCAGCCGCGATGGCGAGGCCAGGAGGTGTGGCTGGTGGCGCGGGATTCCCGCGAGGCCGTGTCGTTGCTCGAATCCTTTCCGGGCGCTCGGGTGCTACGGATCTTCGAGCCGGAGGGAGACTGGCCCAAATCCGGCAACCTCCAGATTTGCCTGTGTGCCTTGGGTCCCGTTCATCCGATCGAGCCCGAGCCCTTGGCGGACCTCAAAGGGGTCGAGCGTGACCTCACCGCTCTCGAGCGGCTCGTCGAGGGCGTCGGAACTGGCGTATCTCGGTGCGTGCTGATCTCGTCCGTGTTGGCGCTGGCGCCACGGGCGGAGCGGGCTTATTACGCCGGCTGGAAGAGTCTGCTTGCGCCCGCCGTCGAGAGGATTCTGAGTTCCTGCTCGGACTCGACCCTATCCGTGCTTCATCCCGGACGCTTGATCGAGCGTCGGCGGGCTTCGGCCCCAGAGACATGGTTGGCCACGACCTATGCTGCGCTCGCGGAGGTAGTGAGCGAGTCCCTGGATCGACCAAGGCGATCCGTCGTTGGGCCCGACGCTCGACTGTGGCTCATGTCGCGGACGCTGGTGCACATCCGATCGGCTCTGAGTAGCGCCCACTAGTTTCGTTGGCAGTCGACATGGTTCCCAGCAGGAGTCTTCCGCGGATCGGAGTAGAGAGATTCGTAGCCGCAACTGAAGTGGATCGAATGGGCGGATTGTTGATGGGTTGGCATCTCGGCCCGAGGAAAGGCAGTGGTGAGAGAAATGACATCCAAAAAGCGGCTCTTCGACATCGTAGTCGCCCTCCTATCGGCCGTGCTTTGGGTTCCGGCAATTGCGGTCTGTGGTTTCGCGATCCTGGTGTTGGACGGGAGGCCCGTCTTCTACAGGTCGCGTCGCCGTGTTTTTGGCTCCGTCACGATGAGCATCCTGAAGCTCCGCGTGATGCGACGGGACGCCGTGCGGATTGTCAACCGCGAGTCGGTGCCGGTGGTGGAAACGCGGTTTCTCAACATCTCGCCGGACTCTCCCCTCTACACGCGAGCCGGGCGGGTGATCGAGCGGCTCACCCTGACCGAGCTCCCGCAACTGATCCATGTGCTGCGCGGTGACATGTCGATCGTTGGCAACCGTCCGCTTCCCGAAGACGTGATCCGGTGTCTCGGCGAAGTGTTTCCCTTCGTCGAAGACCGCTTCGAGATTCCCTGCGGCCTGACTGGCCCGGTCCAGCTAGTCGGCCGCGCACTCATCTCCGATGCGGATCGGCTGCGAATCGAGATCGAGTACTGCCGCCTGTGCCGAACGGCTTACTCACCGCTGCTCGACGCGGTCATGCTGCTGGCTACGGTCTTGATCGCGGTTGGAGCCAGGAAGCCGCTGACGGTAGACGGGGTAGTCGGACTCATGCACCGCTTCTCCGGCTTGCCCTCGGAGCCATTCGCGTCGACCGAGTGGCGCGGTCGACGCGCGTGACGACTCGACTCAGGTGCAAGAATGCGCGCTGCGAGTTCGTTCTACCCAGCAGGTTCAGAGATAGACACATGCACTCGTCGAGGAGCACACCGTGAAGATCATTGCGCTCGTAGTCTTTCTCTTGGCATCCATCGCCCCGGTGCGAGGCGTCGCCCAGTGGGCGAACTGGTCGACCGGGCCCGAACCCGTGTTCCGCGGGCAGTACCCGGCGGTGGGCGATCCCGGCGTGATCCGCGAAGCCGGCATCTATCGGATGTTTTACACATGCTATGACCCGAATCGCCAAGGCCCCGTCATCTGCGAGGCGACCTCCACGGACGGCCTTTCCTGGAAAAATGTGGATGTTGGCGGCGAGGTACACGGACGCCTTCTCGACTCACGCCCGGGAAACTGGGACGAGCACCACGAGGGCTGTTTCGCTGTGCGTCGCGGTTCCGAGTACTTGCTCTACTACTCGGGCTATCGCGATAGCGGAGGAATCGCGAAGGGGTTTCCTGCGTCGCTCGCCGCCGCGCGGTCGAGCGATGGCAAGAACTTCGTGCGCGTTTCCGACGGCCCTGTACTGAGCCCCACGGACGGAGGCTACGACAACGACGCGGTGTATAGCCCGACGATCATCGACTACGAGGGCGGCCTGCTGATGATCTACGTGGGCCACTGCTACTCCAAGTGCGACAAGGGTGCGGGCGCGTTCCTTCTCGCCGCGACGTCCCAGGACGGGATTTCGTGGACGAAGCGCGCAGAACCCGTGCTCCAGGCCTCCGACACGATCTGGTGGATGAAGAACGGGGTCGCGGAGCCGGCTCTCGTTCGCGCCCCTGACGGGAGTTACTACCTCTTTCTCACCGGCGCCCTGGGCGATGATGAGAAGAAGGTCATCGGCGTGGCGCGATCCTCGACGCCATTCGGCCCCTGGGACATCAACCCCGATCCGATCGTCACGCCCTCGAAAGGTTCCGCTCCAGGGACGTATCGCGAGTCCGGCGTTCTCGCGCCCACCGTGGTCATCGAGGGCGATCGCGCCCGCATGTGGTTCTTCGGGTTCAACAAGAAGCCCGAGATGGCGATCGGTTACGCCGAAGCGCGATTGCCCATCAAGCAGTAGATGGACAGGGTCCCAGAGGTTCCCGCCTCGTCCAGCAGGCCGTCTACTCGCATCGCACGAGCATGAGCGAGTAGTCTTCCAGCAGGCGCGCGGTGAACTCCGGAGCGAGCCGGAACAAGCCTGCACCAATCCGATTGCGCAATCGAACGGACGCGGGAAGCTCCGCGAAGTGGTCGGTCCCGATCACGTACTCGTAGGCGTTGCAGAGCGACACCGAAACGATGTTCCCAAGGTGCGACTCGATCTGCCGCTTGAGCGAATGGTGCGAGTACACGTTGATGTGACCGAGTTGCTCGATCGCCTGCCGGCGCGTTCGACCGCGCGTGAGCACGTCTTTCATGCGCAGGAACAGATTGTCCTCCAGTGGGACCTTGAGGACCACGAGCCGCGAGATCCTTCGAACCTCGGCCAACGCCCGCTCCGGATCGGCTAGGTGCTCGAGGACATCGATCAGCAACGTGAGATCGACTTCCTTGTCCGACAGGGAGGTGGTCCGAATGTCCTCGTTGAGCGTCCGATCGAGATGCGGATTGTTTCGTCGCTGCACGTCCAACATCCCCGGGCTCAAGTCCATGGCGATCGTGGCTACGGGTATCCTATGCGCGATGCGGATCCGGTCCGCCACGGCTGCGCCAATCAGCCCTGCCCCGCCTCCGACGTCCAGTAGCGTTGCGCGCTCGCGCGGCCAGCGCGCAAAGGCCAAGTCCACGACGGGGAGAATCTTCCCGATCTTCCAAGCAGAGTCCTCCTCATGCAGGGTCGGGTTCTTCCTCACGTACTCGTCGGAGCGGTAGAGCGCTTCGGTGGAGCCTTCGAGATCGCTCATGGGAACCTCACGCCGTTTCCGGAAGGCTGCTGGCAAGAACCGTCCGCTCTGCGTTGCTGGTCTCGGGAGCAAGGACGACGCGCCGGAGTCCTGCAGCTGCTCCGGCCAACACCCAGAAGATCTTCAGCTCCGCCGAGTGACCGAAGAATCCGCAGAGAAGGAAACCCAGAAACGCAGCGCTGAGAAGCACGGCTAGATCCGCGTCTCGGGGGCCTGCACGCACCTCCACTTGTCGGAGATCACGAAACAGCATCGCGTAGACGAGAACGAGAGCCAGGAGCCCCGGAACCCCGTACTCGACGGCAGTCTCGAGGTAGAGGTTGTGCGCTTTGATGTTCTCGATCGGCTCGCCACCTGTCTCTGATTGGTACGCGATCGCCTGCGCGACCTCACTCTGATTGCGCGCGATGAACTCTGGACCAAATTGGTGGTAGCCGAATCCGACCAGCGGTCGCTCGCGAATCAGTTCGAACGCGGTGACGATGAGCTCGCGGCGGTGCGGCGTGCTTCCCTCTTGCAGATATTTGACGGACAAGAATCGATCGATCATCGCCTGCGGCATCCAGAGGGGAGCCGAGACGAGCAGAACGGCTCCCGCCGCTGCGACGGGCGCCAGCGGAAGCTTCCGCTTCCAAAGGAGGTAGAGGACCACGATCGCGAGCGCCGCGAACGGGGAGCGTGTGAAGCAGAGCGTCAGGGCAACACACTGGAGTCCTGCCATCACGAGTCCCATCGCTCGTACGCCGGCTGTCGCGCCGTTCCGGAACCAGAAGAGTGTCAACGGCAAGCTCGTCACGAGCGAATAGGAGAGCCAGTTTGCATCGCCAAGCCCGCCGGTCACGCGCTTGACGGATTCTCCCGCGATCGACTCGGTGTCGAGATGCGCTCCGAACAATACGATCCCTCCGGCGAAATCCTCGATTCCCGGCACCAAGTACTCGATCACGCCGAGGATCGATGCCACGGTCAGTGTGCCGCTGACGACAGCGACCACATAGAGCACAGATCGTCGGGTGATCGCCAGGTTTGCCACGAGAAAGTACACGGCGAAGATCAGCGCCCACTTCTGGACCCCAACCATCGAATCGGCGAACGCTCCCGTCGTAAATGGCGATGCTATGACGATCGTGGCGAAGGCGAGGAGCGGAAGTTGGTGGGGCGCAAACGTGAGAGGAGTCCGGTAGCGCACGACCGACAGGAACCACGCGCCGAACGTGAGCGCGATGAGGACCATGGGCGCGGAGAACACCCGCATCCCGGCCGGGGCGATCGCTGCGATGATCCACATGATGTTGGCAACGATCGTCAATCCCAGTCCCAAGAGCGGCCAGAGCACAATCGGCACGGCGACGGCGAGGCCACCCAGCGCGCCGATTCCGGCCAAGCCTCCGGTGAGAACGAACAGAACGACGAGCGCGCCGATTGCAGCCAATACGAGCAGCAGACCCCGCGAGCGCTCGATCGCGGCGGGCATCAGCTGCCGCGCGGACGGCTGGCGCGATGCGACGGGCGGCTGGCTCTCGGTCACCGCGATTCCCGGGCGGCTGCACTTTCAGCGGCGCGACGAACGCGTCGGGCGCGAACGGCTGAGGGCGTGTACGCGCGCGTGAGTCGCACCAAGGGGAGCTCGATGATCCGATAGCTCACGAGGCCCCCAAACACGGCGACGGCAGTGCTGCCTACAATCCACAGGGCGTGCGCGACGGGGCTCTCGAGGCCCAATGCGGCGCACAGGCGCCCAGCAGCCGAAAGTACGGGTACATGCGTGAGGTAGATGGAGTAGGAGGCGTCGCCGGCCGCGAGCAGAGGCCGGGGCGCCCGATTGACGCCACTGCGCTCCATTCCGACCGCCCCGTAAACGGCCAGCGCTGCCGGAACCCCGTATAGAAACAGTCGGCTGTAGTCATCGACCCAGTGATTTTGCGTGACGGAAAAATAGAGCCACTGACCGACTGCAAGCAGAAGGATGCTGAGGAGGAGCATGGTGCCGGGCCATACGACCTGCCCGCGAAGGATCAGCAACCCGACGACACAGCCCATCAGAAACTCGAGGCACATCGGAGATCCCAAGAGATTCATCCAGGGCGTCGCTTCACGCACCGGGAATGCCAATGCGATGAGCACGAGCTGGACCGCCGCCCAGAGCGCGAGCATCTTCGGAAGCGCCCGCTCTGGCAGCAAGAGCAGGAAACTGAAGACCACGTAGAAGTACATTTCGAAAGACAGGGTCCAGGCGACTGGAATGAGCGGCGGCCGGTCATGTGGCAGGAGCGTGAACGAGAAGAAGAGGCTCGTGTATTGGCCACCGCCGCCCGCAGCGTTTACCCACCCCGGCTGGAGCAGCAGCACGGGAATGACCATCAGGGTGTAGACCCAATACGGCGGGTAGATGCGAGAAACCCTTCGATAAAGGAAATCGGACATCTTGGCCGCGCTGCCAAATTGACCGACAGCGAGATAGGTCATGATGAATCCGCTGACCACGAAGAACATGTCGACGGCGCTGGCCCCCACCACGACCCAGTCCGGGAGCCAGGGATCCGCGAAGGTCTTGCGCTCCACCTCGCGCAGGTGCACCGCCAGAATCATCAGCGTGGAGAAGCCTCGCAGCGCCTGGATGTGCCGTAGGTACAAACGTGCCCCTGACCAATTCGGAGTGAGCTAACGCTGAGACGGGTTCATCGAACGGGCGCCCACCGCTCGCGTGAACCCAGTCGTGTCGACGTTCAACCAGGCGCCGATTTCTTGGCGGCACCCTCGAGGCGCCTCGAAGTCCCGCGTGTTGAGGTCTTCGATACGCGGGGAAGCTGGCTTGAGCAGGAAGGCGATGACCTCTCTGGCGCGAGGCCCAAATTAGCACTGCGTGGGTTCGGCACGGGTGATAGCTTCGCCGTCCGCGCAACATGCGGATCGTGGAGGCGAGCAGCAGAAGATGGCCGAGCAGCCGGAGTATGAGTCGAGTGCGTGGTGGGCACGCCGTCGCGTTCTAGTAACGGGCTGCACGGGGATCCTGGGATCGTGGCTCGCGCTGCGGCTCGTTGAACTCGGCGCCGATGTCGTGGGCCTCGTTCGCGACCACATTCCGACCTCGAACCTGTGGCGCTATCCGGGCGGGGCGTCGGTCACGCAAGTCGGTGGTGACCTTCTCGATTTCGAGCTCGTGCAGCGCACGCTCAACGAATACGAGATCGACACGGTGTTCCATCTCGCTGCACAGACGATCGTGCCGATCGCAAACAACTCGCCACTCTCGACCTTCGAGACGAACATGCGCGGTTCGTGGATCCTGCTGGAAGCGGCCCGTCTCACGCCGGGTGTACGGGCCGTGATCGTTGCCTCGAGCGACAAGGCGTACGGGGAAACCGAGGATCTCCCGTACCGGGAGACCCATCGACTCGAAGGCCGCACACCCTACGACGTCTCGAAGTCGTGCGTCGATCTCATCTGCCAGACTTACCATCACCACTACGGATTGCCGGTCTGCATTTCCCGGTGCGGGAACATCTTTGGCGGCGGCGATCTCAACTGGAGCCGCCTGATCCCGGGGACGATTCGATCCGGCCTATGCGGTGAACTCGTGCGGATCCGCAGCGACGGCACACCTGTTCGCGACTATGTGTATGTGAAGGACGTGGTCTCGAGCTACCTCGCCATTGCGCACGGGATGGAGCGCGCTGAGGTCATCGGCCAGGCGTTCAACGTCTCCGGAGAGGCGCCGCGGCCTGTGCTCGAGGTTGCCGGGACGATCTGCGAGCTGCTGGGCATGCCCTTCGAGCCGGTGATCCAGTACGGCGCGGCCAGCGAGATCCCGGCGCAGTACCTCGACAGTCAGAAGATCCGCGAACTCGTCGGTTGGGCTCCGGCGTGGGAGCTGCGCGACGCGCTCTCCGAGACCATCGCGTGGTACCGCGACTTCCTTGCGGACGGGCGCGTGCCGCCGGCCGCCCTTCGGAATTCCTGAGCCTGATCTCGCCATCCGATACGACAGCTTGATTGGATCAATCCTTCCAGACCCTCCAGCCCGCCTCGCCACTCGCCCACACCTTGTTCAGGTGCTGGTAGTCCCGCAATGTGTCCATCGTCTCCCAATATCCGCGATGCGGATACGCCACGAGCTGGCTTTCGCGTGCGAGTCGCTCGAGCGGCTCCACCTCCAACACACATGCATCGTCGGACAGGTAGTTGAAGATCTCGCGGCGGAACACGTAGAAGCCTCCGTTCACCCAGTCGTCGAGAATGGGCTTCTCGCGGAACCGCTTCACCAGACCGCCTTCGTCGCAGTCCACGACGCCGTAGCGCGAACGCGGATTCATCGCTGCGAGGGTGGCGATTCGTCCATGTTCCAGATGGAAGCGGAGTTCGTCAGCGAAGTTGATGTCGGCCAGCCCGTCGCCGTAGGTGGCCATGAAGACGTCGCCCTCGATGTAGTGCGCGATTCGCTTGATGCGGCCGCCCGTCATCGTGTCGTGACCGGTTTCGGCGACGGTGATTTCCCAGTCTTCGCGGTGGAAGGTGGTCTTCTTCAGCGAGGGCGCGCCCTCGACGCCGAGATCGATCGTGACGTCCTCGCCCCAGTACCCGAAGTCCTGGAAGAACTGCCGGATGACGTGGCTCTTGTAGCCCGCGCACAGTATGAAGCGGCGGAAACCAGCGTGGCCATAGCCCTTCATGATGTGCCACACGATCGGAGCGTGTCCGATCTCGATCATGGGTTTGGGTCGAACCTCGGTCTCTTCACGCAGCCGCGTGCCGAGGCCGCCGCAAAGAATCACCACGGGTACATCAACGGGCTTCAGTTTCACGTGCGGTCTCTCCCAGCGCCCCAGATCGAATTCACGCTAGCGCTACGAACACGCATATCGGCAGCATCCTTCATTTCTGCAATCCGATCCGCTGCACACGAGTTGCGGCAGCCTTTCTGCCGCTCGCTCGAGTGATCGTACCGGCGAGGCGATGAGGTTTTGCGCGGTTGCGAGCCCGCGCGTAGATTGCGCTCGCCTGGGGAGGTTCGAGGTTGCAACCGAAACCGCACGAATCATCGCGAGCTCCCGCGGAACTCCAAGATCGCTGGATAGCCGGGCGCGACATCGTGGTGCTCGGGAGCGCACCCTGGGATCTCGTCCGCACGATCCCCCAGTTCGCGGTCATGCGGCTCGTGCAACGGAACCGGGTGTTGGTCGTCGAGCCGTTCAACTCGCTCCTCACGAAGCTTCGCGAGTCACGGCTGCAGAATCGCAAGCTCGAACTCAATACCGGGATTCGCCAACTGGGGGAAAATCTTTGGGTGTATGAGCCGCCGCCCATCGGGATTCCGGGCCATACGCGCTGGCGCTTCGTCAGTCGCGTCAACGACTGGATCTTGAGCCGTCTCGTGGCGCGCGCGATCCGGCGCTTGGAGTTCCGACCGTCGATTCTATGGAGCTTCCACTTCAATGTGTCCGGCGTGATCCGGCGCCTGCAGCTGCCGCTCTCGATCTATGACTGCGGCGACAACGAAGGCGGGCTGGCTCGCGATCCGCGCCATCGCGCGCTGGTCGATGACATCGAGCAGGACACGTGCCGTGCAGCGGACCTCGTCTTCGCGTGTACGGTGCCGATGGGCGAACTCAAGCGGCCTTGGAACGCCGATACCGTCGCCGTCACGTTGGGCGCGGACCTCGACTTCTGGCGGCGGGCGCTGGCTCCGGATACGGCGGTACCCGATGACCTCGCCGCCCTGCCCGGCCCAATCCTCGGATACATGGGCGGCGTGTGTCCCTACAAGATCGACAAGAACCTGGTGCGATTCATCGCCAAGGCCAGGCCGGATTGGACGCTGGCCTTCGTCGGCTACGTCTGGTTCGGCTTCGACACCACGTACTTCGACGACCTTCCGAACGTCCACTTTCTCGGTGGCAAGGACTACGAATCGTTCCCGGGGTACTTGAAGGGCATGGACGTGTGCCTCGCCCCGTTCCAGCTGAACGACGTGACGCGATACGGTGACTCGATCAAGATCTACGAGTACCTCGCAGCGGGCCGCCCCGTCGTGAGCACCGCGATCCCGGCATCCGAAGGCGTCGGCCATCCGGTGCGCATCGCGAACACACCGGACGCATTCGTGGCAGCGGTGGCAAGCGCCCTCGAAGAAGGTGCGAACGACGTCCAGCAGCGCCTGGCGGCGGTGCAGCCGCACTCCTGGGACCACCACGTCGCGCGCAAGTCGGACGCGATCCGCGAGTTCCTCACCCGTAGGAACGCATCGCGCACCAGCCGCTAGCGGCCGGCAGCCTTCCGGTAGATTTCGATCATTCGCGAACCCGCATGCTGGCTCTCCGCCGCCAATTGGGCATAGCGCCGCAGCCCTCTTTCGCAGCATTGTGTTCGCAGCGCGTCGTCGTCGTAGATTCGTCCGATCCACGCGAGAAGCATTTCGGGGGAGTCCGGCGCGAAGGGGATCACGGCGTCACCGCCGACTTCGGTCATCGGCGCGAGATCGGAACAGAGCACCGGAATTCCCGCGGACATGGCTTCGAGAATCGGGATGCCGAAGCCTTCGAACGTACTCGGGAACACCAACGCCCTTGCATGGCGATACAGGTGCGCCAAGGAAGCCGTAGACAGGTGGCGTTCGATGAGCGTGACTTGCCCCGTCAAGCCTCGTTCTGCCACCTCGCGGAGCGCCTCGTCGCGGACCTTCTCGTTCCGGAAGTGCAGCCCCGCCAGTACCAGTGGATAGGTCCGTCCTTCCCGCTGCTGCGCCAGCGCCAAAGCATCGAAGAGAACGCGGTGGTTTTTGTGCGGATACCAGGATGCGACGTAGAGCAGGTACTGACCCAAGGGCAGTTCGGGAAGTTCCGAAGCGTCGCCGTCCAGTTTCGCGAAGTCGGTTGGTGAACGGTTGTAGAGCACGTCGATCTTCGATGCGGCGATCCCACACGACGCAACGATCCGAGCAGCAACGTGATTCGACAGAGCGACGAGCCGGTCCGCACGCCGCATCGACAGCGGACCCAGCAGACGAAGTACCGCCCACCGGGCGCTCCCATGGCTCCGCCGGATCGTGCCGGGAATCTCGAGGTAGTTGAGGTCGTGCACGGTCATCACCGTGCGACAGACCTTCGTGAGCGGCGCCGTGTAACCGGAGGAGTGCAATACGTCGATGCGATTCTCGCGCAGGTGGCGTGCCAGCTGGAACTGCTCGAACGCGATTCTCGAAGGCGTGGAGTCGGCGTCTACGTCGAGCGGAACGAGTTGAAAGTGGCTCGACCAGGGTTCGAAAAAGGACGCGTACTTGGCCGCGCAGAAGAGAAAGAATTCGTGCTCTCCGCCGAAAGCGCTGAGGTCGTCCAGAAGGTTCAACATGTAGGTCTCGAGCCCGCCGAGGCGTCCCGGAGAGAGGTGAAGGCAATTCAAGCCGATCCTCAACTCCACTCCCTTGCCTCCGCGTCCGAGCGCGGCCCATCGCTGCGTACGACGCACTCGAGCCGGGCGAGCAGGCCCGCTCCGTCACTCTGTTGGAGCCAGGCGCGCCGTTCGTGTTCTGCGAATAGAGCGCCCGCGGTCCAGTGGCGGAAAAGCTGCTTCAGCCGCGCGAGGATGCCGCCCGCAGGGAACTGCGCGCGCGTCCGCATGGCTTCGGCGTAGTCGAGCAGAAAGCGCGCGGCCTCGGCGCGCGTGACGCGCACACCCGAGAAGATCCAAGGGTCCGCCAGCGCACCGCGACCGACCATCACGAACGCACAGCCGGTCTCGTCGCGCATGCGCTGCAGATCCGCGTGCGTTGCGACGTTGCCGTTGCCGCACACGGGGATCGACACGGCGCGAACCGCACGCGCGATGCGCTGCCAATCGACGGCGGGCTGATACGCCTCGGCACGCGTGCGGCAGTGCACGGTCAGCAGCGCCGCGCCGCCCGCTTCGACCGCACGCGCGAGCTCTTCGACGCGGCTCGCGTCGTCGTAGCCTGCGCGGATCTTCGCCGTGACCGGCGTCGCCGGCAGCGCGCGCGCAACGGCCCGCACCACGCGCTCGACGGCCGCCGGATCGCGCAGCAACGCCGACCCCGCGCAGCCGCGGACGGCGCCCTTCGCGGGACAACCGAAGTTCAAGTCGACGAGTGGCGCACCGCAGGCGACCGCACGCTGCGCCGTCGCGGCGAGCTTCGCGAGATCCGAGCCCATCAATTGCAAGCCCACCGGCGCGTCGAATCGCAGTGGTCCCAGGTGGCGAAGCAGCACATGCGGCGGTGTCGGTACCTCAGACACGCGCACGAACTCGGTGAACGCTCCGCCGAGTTCGTGCGCGGCGTTGCGCGCGAGCACGACATCGCGAAAGCACGGCTCGGTCACGCCTTCCATCGGCGCGAGGAGCCAGCGCGCGGTGAACGGCAATCGCGCGCCCTGCGCGAGATCGAGACGCGGCGTGTCGGGATCGATGGCGATGGAAATGAAAGCGCGCTCCGGTTCGACGATCGGTCGCGTACTCTAACGGCCCATGCCTGCACCCGACCAGAGTCCCTTCGATCCTGCCGTGCTGGCATCGGCCTCGCGTACAACGAGCGCTTGCGGCGCGAGGTGCCCGTCCATCGCGAGGCGAGCACCGGCGTCTTTCTGATCTCCAGCTACGCGCACGTGGCCGACGTCCTGAAGCGACACGACGTCTTCTCGAATCGCTTCGCCGCGGCGATGGGCGCCACGCCGAGGCGTCTCGAGGTTCGCGAGGTCGCCGAGCAAGGCTGGCCGGCGGTGGACACGATGCTCACCGCGGATCCGCCCGAACAGCGCCGCTTTCGCGCGCTCGTGAACAAGGCGTTCGCCGCGCGCCGCGTCGAGGCGATCGCGCCGCGCATCCGCAGAGCCTCAACCCTGACGGATGGAAAGAGGAAAGCGGACATTTCTACTTTGGAGAAAACCGGACTTCTGTACTTTGCGCCGACACCGGGCTGACAGGGTTGCCAGGAATTCGATTCCGGCCAGAGAAAGCCCAGCCAACACGCGCTCGCGTTACGACTGTCGGCTGATTTCTGGCAACCCTGTGAGCGGGAGAGCCAACGGACGGCGATTGTCTTGATGAGCGAGTACACGCGGGTATACGATGCGCGCCATGCACTCCCCCACACACTCGCTCGTCGCCCTTCCGGCGCTGCTGCTCCCGCTCCTCCTCTCGGCCGCGCGATCGGATGCGACGGTTTCGTCGTATGCGGACGCCACTGTCGGTTTAATTGGCCAGATTCAGGATCCCCAGTACACCGGCTCGATCACCGGGACCGATGGCGTCGCGATCACCCGCGGTGGGTTTTTGGCTTTCCCTCCCTCCCCAGGCTCGACGTCCGCCACCGCGAGGGGCTCTGCTCGAGCCAGCCACGGCGCGCTCGAGGCGAGCACCTATGTGTCGATCGGCGGCGACTTCTATGGCGCCGGGGACTCGAAGGGAATCGCGAAGTTCCTCGACGACGTCACGATCCATCCCTCCGACCTCGGGCTGGTCGGAATGCCGGGCACATTCATCCTCCCGATCGAAATCGCCGGCGGGATCCAGGGGTCGGCCCCGTCCGGCGGCAGCGGGTACCTGGGGTTCCTGTTCGCGGAATGGATCTATGCCGTGCGGGTGAACCAGGCGGAGAAATGGAGAGCCGGCGACGACGTGACGATCAGCGTGTTCATCAACGATCCCGAGGACGCCGTCCTGACGACGGGCCTCTTCGAATCGACCGAGATCGCGTTCGTGTTCGGCGAACCCTTCGAACTCGCTGCGACACTCACCGTCAGGGGCCATGGCGGCGTGGGGGCAAGGCACTCGGGTTTCGAGTCGCTCCTGTTGCAGGCGAATTGGCAGGGCATCACCGAGGTACGCGACGCGGGCGGCAACCTCGTCGCGTTCACGATGGAGTCGGCGTCCGCCACCGACTACACCGGCGAGATCGTCGTACCGGAGCCTGCGTCTGCGGTCTCTTCGCTCGCGAGCCTACTGGTGCTCGCGGCGCTCAGGCTTCGCGCAGCACGTGACCCGGCACTGCGCCGCGGTGCTTGCCGTCCTCGACCCGCACCACGCCGTTGACGACCACCGCGCGATAGCCCGCGCACGTCGACGACGTAGCGCTCGGTGTCGGCAGGGAAGTCACGGGCCAGGTACGAGCCGCCCGCGGCGAGCGTCGCGGGGTCGAAGACCACGACGTCGGCCAGGCGCCCGTTCGCGGGAAGTCGCGGTCGCGCAGCCCACGCACAGTTGCGGGCAAGCCCAGGATCGTCGTTTCCATCAAGCGGCACGACCGCAGTAAGAGTCCCGTGACGCTCGACTCGTCGATCTGCAGATAGGCGCCGGACCTCGTGGTCAGGATCTTCGCGCGCGAGCCCATCGAGAGGTACGCGCTTCCCTCGTCGGAGACGCTGATGTTGTCGATCAGCGAAGCCGTGAGGCGCAGCGTTCCGCCCTCGCCAGCGGAGAAATTGCCCACGATGTCGCTGTCGAGGATGTCGAGCACCCCTTCGGTCGGGCTCGGATGGTTCCCGGTCGTTGCCGTGAAGGAGCCCTCACCGAACGTAGACTGGACGTTCCCCTGCCCGTTGGACACTCGCCAGGAGCCGAGCGACTGACGTGTGGTGACGTCGCCGGGATCGATGTCCTCGGCCTCGCCGGGCGAGAGGTTGGCGACGACCCCACGAAGCCCGTCTCGAACCACGACGCGCCGGCGGGCGATGCAGCGAGGATCGAGGCGAAGGCGAGAAAGACGAGACGAAGCAGCATCAGGACCTTCGACCGCGCGCCCGCCACATGCATGCGGCGAGCGCAGCGACACCGCCGAGCGTCGCGGTCGGCTCCGGCACGACGAGCGTGCCGCCGTTCTCGGTGATCGTGCCCGCGCCCGCGACCGACGCCGCGTAGACCGTCGCGCCGGACTCGATCGTGAGAACACCCTGCGACCGTACCAGGAGCTCGCCGTGCACGATCACCGTGGCGCCGTTCGAGACCGTCACGTTGCCGCTGGAGTCGAGCGGGTCGCCGATAGTGAGTTTGACCTCGCCGATGCGCAGGTCGCCGTCGATCTCGAGCTCGCTGCCTGCTCCGTACACCGTGAGATGTTGCCAGGCGGGAGCACCCGCCACGCGAACGTCGGCGAGCTCGTGGAAATCGGTGCCGGCACCGATCACCAGCTGACCCCGGTCGAGGTCTCCGCCGCGCTGAACCGTGGTACCGCCCGCGTTCGTCCACTGCGAGGCGGCGATCCCTACGTAGGCGTTGTACGGGCCCACGATCAGCTTGCCCGTCGTGGCGACGGCACGGTCGATGTCCACGGTGCCTCCAGACACCTCGAACTCCGCCGTCGTCTCGAGCGGGAAGGCGGAACCCAAGGATGCCTGCAGATCCACGTTCGAGGGCGATCCACCGGGATTGGCGACGCTGATCTTGCGGCAGCGGACGACGGAGTCTTTGATGAAAACGGTGCCCCAGAGCTGGCATTCGTAGTTCGAGAGAAGGCGCGATTCTTCGAGGCTCGTGTAGGAGTCTGCTTTCGTGCGGAGGCCGGCGAGCCGCGAGCCGAGCGAGGTGTAGAGGTCGGCGTCTTCGAAGACCTCGACCAGGCCGATGCTCGACGCGATGACGCTCAGCGTGCCCTGGTAGACCGCGAACGCGGACGAGTCTTCGAGATCGCTGTTGAAAATGTTCAGCCTGCCGGCGGTCGAGGTCGGCGCGGCGCTGAATCCGATCGCGACGTCGGCTCCGATCGTCCCGATCACCGAATTGATGTTCCCCGTGCCGTGGTAGATGTAGATGTTGCCGAGCACCTTCCGATCGTTGCCGTTCCCTTCCGCTCCGACGGTGAACTCGCCGCCGCCGTCGACGCTGACCTGCACGATCTCGTCTTGCACCTCGATGTCCGCGGCTTCGACGGCCTCGTTCCCGCCGCTCCCGACGATGATGATCTGCACGTTGCCCGACTCGCTCCAGGCTGCGGTTGCGGTGCGCGCGAAGAGCAGCAGCGCGCACACGAGTAGAGAGCGGAGCGACAGCGGCGGCATGTGCGACCTCGGAAGGGGGTGTCGCGAAGCTAGCCGAGAGCATAAGTCGAAGCGGGCTTTTGGTCCGATAGCGGGATCTATGACAATTCCTGGCTGATCGGGAGAGCCAACGGCTGGGGAAAGAAGCGGTCGGCGGCGCCGCGGGGCGGCGCGGCACTGACGCCCGGGCGCACGCGGTTCGACTGCGAGGCGCGGCGGTGCAACGCGCTTGCCGAGGGGCGAGCGATTCGAATGTGAGTTGTGATCGATCCGCGCTGGCGCGTGGTCCCGTGGACTGCTGCAGACGATTCAGAACTCGAAGTCGGAGGGCGCTTGCTCGGCCGCTTCGTCATCGCCGACGTCGTCGCGGGCGGGTGGATCGCCGCGAGGATGGGCATCGGGCCGCGACAGCGCAGACACTCGAGTACGTCGATCGCGAATACGCGCTTCATCCGCTCTGCCCACGCGAGCCGTCGCGCCCTGGCGGCGTCGGGATTGGGCGGTGTGTCGGCGTGGGCGACCGGGATGGCTGGCGGAGTCGCGGGCAACGCGCGCTCGCGCTTCGAACCGAGCAGCTCGATCGAGGCGGCCTCGGGCGTCACCGACGTCGCTGCACACCCGGGATCGCTTTCGACACGATCCGGTGTGATATCGAATTCGGGACTCAGGGCAGATTGCGCTCGCCGAGCACCCTCCCCCGCCGACACGATGCGATCGCGCTCGCTCGCGCAGGGGCCGAGTACGCCGTGGTAGCGGACACGAGCGATTACCAGTGAAGTCGCGCCACCGCAAAGTCGCTGGCGGTGAGTCCGATCCATCGGCGTGTCCCCGTGCGCCCATCGGCTGCAGCGATGCGACGAGCAGAAATTATCTATTGGTCGCGCGCAATCCCGACTGCTTCACTCGGTCGCATAGGAACGCCGCACGAGATTCGCGGCGGGAAAGGAAGAGGAGCCGATGCAGAAGACCAACCGATCCCTCGTCGAACGATCTCCCGAGGAGCGCTGGATGCAGCGCGCCGAACTGGAACGGCGCACGGCGCGCGACACCGGACGGGAGCGCACGGAGCTCGCAGCGGAACTCGGCAGTGAAGACGCCACCACGCTCGATGCGCTGATCGCGGTGGGCATCGATCGCGACAATCTCCCCGCCGTCGAGTGGATTCCGATGGTGCTCGTCGCGTGGGCCGATGGACGCTTGCAGAGCGGCGAACGCGAGGCGATCCTGCGCGCGACCGGCGGTGAAGGGATTGCGCCGGACCATGCCGCCCACGCGCTGCTGCTCGGCTGGCTCGAGACGCCGCCCACGCCGCAACTGCTCGGCGCCTGGCAGGCGTACCTCACGACGGTGTCGCGGCGCGAGAATGCCGAGTCGCTGCGCGCGCGTGAGGCACGGGTTCGGGCGCGAGCGCGCGAAGTGGCGGAGGCCGACGGCGGCTGGCTTGGATTCGCCAGGGTGTCGTCCGAAGAAGGCGGCATGATGCTCGAGTTCGCCCGCGCCTTCCGCACGGCGCAGCGAGCCTGAGCGTGCTGCCGACGACCCGCTCGCCACCGCGAGGACCAACAGCGCGACAGTGTCGCCACCTGGGCCCAACCCGACGGCCGATTGCTTTCCAGCGGTCGGCCGTTTTCGTCGGGGCTCAGCTCCGCGCATCGCGACCGGCGCGCCAGAACTGGAACGCGCGCTCGCCGTGCTGTTTCACGTGCAGCAACCAGCGGCGCGCCCACGCGAACTCGACACCGAGAATCGCGAGCCCGGCCGGGATCACGACGAAGGCGGGTCCCGGCAGCACGAGCATCAGCACGCCAGCGGCGAGCACGCTCGCACCGGCGATCGCGATCACGAACTTGCGAGACGCGCGAAGCGCCGGCGCGAGCGTGGCGGAAATGCGGCCGAATACTCAGCCCTCGACCTGCTGCGCAGGCATCGCGAGCCCGCAATCGAGGTTTCCGACGGGGATCTCGGCTTGCATGGGTGTCTCCGTCGAGCGCGATTGCGACTGCAGAATCCGCCCGTCCTGCGCCTCGGTCCAATAGAAAATCCGCGCCCGTCGAATCGCTGCGGCCGATTCGTGCGGCGAGCGCACACCCATCGTCAATGCCGAAGTCTTCGCCTCGATTTATCTATTGGCTCGAATCGACGCAGCGACCACACTGCCGCCGTCCACGGATCGGAGGAGCACACGCATGTCGACCCCGGCCAGCCCGCCGCTGGTGGCGATCGTGATGGGCAGCGATTCGGACCTCGGTTGCATGACCTGTTGCGAAGGCGTGTTGCGCGACTTCGACGTTCCCTTCGAGACCGCCGTCGTCAGCGCGCACCGGACGCCGGAGCGGATGGTCGCGTGGGCGCGCGACGCGGCGTCGCGTGGCCTGCGCGTGGTGATCGCCGGCGCGGGAGGCGCCGCACATCTGCCGGGCATGATCGCCTCGCTGACGCCGCTGCCGGTGCTCGGCGTCCCGATCGAGAGCCGCGCGCTGCACGGAATCGACAGCCTGTTGTCGATCGTGCAGATGCCAGCGGGGATTCCGACCGCGACCTTCGCGATTGGCGACGCGGGTGCGGTGAACGCAGCGCTCTTCGCGGTGCGCATCCTCGCACTCGAAGATCCCGTGCTCGCCGAGCGGCTGGCTCGGCATCGCGACGATCTCGTTCGCAAGGCGGAAGCGGGGCATGCGCGCGTCGCGGCGCGTCCCGCCGTTCCGACGCGACAGCCATGAAGACCGTCGGAATCCTCGGCGGCGGACAGCTCGGCGCGATGCTCGCCGAGCGCTTGCTCGCCAGGGGCGCGCGCGTGCGCGTCTTCGATCCGGATCCGCGCGCTCCCGGAATCGTGCGCTGCGCGGGTCACGCGACGGTTGCTCCCTGGAGCGACGCGGCCGCGCTCGCGCGTTTCGCGCGCGGTTGCGAAGTCCTCACATGCGAGTTCGAGAACGTGCCCGCAGCGGCCGCCGAGGTCGCGGCGCGCCACGCCCCGCTCGCGCCCGACGCGCGCGTACTCGCGATCGCGCAGCACCGCATTCACGAGAAGGAGTTCCTGCAGAAGGAGGGGTTCCCGCTCGCGCGCTTTGCGGCGATCCGTCGCGCCGAGGAGCTGCGCGGCGCAGCCGAAGCGCTCGGCTATCCGCTGGTCGTGAAGACCGCATCCGGCGGCTACGACGGAAAGGGACAGCGCACCGTGACGACGCCCGATGAACTCGCCGGCTTCGCGCGCGACGCACGGCGTGCGGGCTTCGGCGACGTGGGCTTCGTGCTCGAAGAGCGCATCGACCTCGCCCTGGAGATCTCCTGCATCGTCGCGCGCTCCGCGCTCGGCGAGGAGGTCGTGTTCCCCGTCATCGAGAACCTGCATCGCGATCACGCGCTCGAGTTCAGCGTCGTGCCGGCGCGGGTCGCACCGGCCGTCGCAGGCGCCGCGCAACGCATCGCGATCGCGGCGGCGCGCGCGCTCGGCGTCGTCGGACTGCTCGCGGTCGAGTTCTTCGTCGCCCGCACGGCGCCGCGCAGCGAGCGCGTCGAGACGATCGACGGCGCCCATCTGCTGGTCAACGAGATCGCGCCGCGACCGCACAACTCCGGGCACGTGACGCGCGTCGCGTGCAGCATGGACCACTTCGATGCGCTCGCGCGCGTGCTTCTCGGCGTTCCGCTCGAGCAACCGGTTCCACTGCACGCAGGCGCCTTCTGCATGGGCAACCTCTTCGGCGAGCACTGGCGCGACGGAGCCCCGACTCCCGCACTCGCGGCGGCGCGGCAAGGCGGCTCGCTCCGCGAGGTCGTTCTCTACGGCAAGGACGAGGCGCGGCCGCGCCGCAAGATGGGACACTTCTGCGTGCATGCTGCGACCGCCGATGCGGCGCTCGCGACCGCGCGCGCGCTTCGTGACTCCGATCCCTCAACTTAGGCTGGCCACGTTGGACTCCCTCGAACTCGTCCGCGCAAACCTCCTCTCGCCGATGGTGCTGGCGTTCCTGCTCGGCATCTTCGCGACGCTCGTGCGCAGCGACCTGCGCATTCCCGGAGATCTCTACTCCGCGCTGTCGATCTATCTGCTGCTCGCGATCGGGCTGAAGGGCGGCGCGGCGCTCTCGGAGACGACGCTCGCGGCCTTCTGGCGGCCCGGCCTCGGCACGCTGGCGCTCGGCATCGGAGTGCCTCTCTGGTGCTACGCCGTGCTGCGTCGCCTCGGCGGCTTCTCCGTCGCCGACGCAGCCGCGCTCGCCGCCCACTACGGATCGGTGTCGGCGGTCACCTTCATTGCGAGCCTCGCCTTCCTCGACGCGGTCGGCGCCCAGCCCGAAGGATTCCTGCCCGCTCTCGTCGCCGTCCTCGAGGTTCCTGCCATCGTGCTCGCGCTGCTGATCGCGCGCCGCCAGCGCAGCGCCAGCGAGGGCGGCTGGGGCGAAGCGCTGCGCGAGATCGTCACGGGCAAGAGCATCGTGCTGCTGCTCGGCGGTCTCGCGATCGGTTTCGCCTCGGGCGCGCGCGGCCTCGCGGAAGTGAGGCCCTTCTTCGTCGATCCGTTCAAGGGCGCGCTCTGTCTCTTCCTGCTCGAGATGGGCATGACGGCGGCGCGGCGCTTCCGCGATCTCCCGAGCGTCGGTGCGTTCCTCTTCGCCTTCGCAATCGCCGCGCCGATCGCGAACGGAGCGCTCGGCGTCGCGGTCGGCACGCTCGCCGGTCTGTCGTTGGCCGGAGCCACGGTGCTCGGCGCGATGTCCGCGAGCGCTTCCTACATCGCAGCGCCGGCCGCCGTGCGCGTCGGGATCCCGGAGGCGAACCCCGCCTTCTACCTCACGGCCTCGCTCGCGATTACCTTCCCCTTCAACCTGACGATCGGGATCCCCCTCTACCACGCGATGGCGCAATGGATGCAGCGATGAAACAGAACGACGTCACGCAGCCGCGGCGGACACAGCTTCGGCTCGTGACGATCGTCGCCGAGGCGGTGCTCGAGGAGCGGCTGCTGCGCGAGTTGGCGCAGCTCGGCGCACGCGGTTGGACCACCGCGCACGTGCGCGGCGAGGGCTCGCGCGGGACCCGCACCAGCGGACTCGAGGGCGGCAACGTGCGCATCGAGACGCTGGTCGCACCGGACGTCGCCGAACGCGTCCTCGACCACCTGGCCGAACACTACTTCCGGAACTTCGCGCTGATCGCCTACGCGCACACCGTCGACGTCGTGCGCGGCGAGAAGTACGTCTAGGCGAGCGTCTGCCGCAGGGCGCCCACGAGCCGCCCCGCTTCGAAGCGCGCCCAGAGGAATCCCGGTCGCTCCTCGCAGCGCACATCGGTCTGGCCGAGCGACGGTCCGGTGACGAGTGCAGCGCGATCCGTATCGGACACCGCGGCCTTCATCGAAGTCGAGCGGAGCATAGGAAGAACAAGCGGAGCTTCTGATCCGAGAACGGGATCTATGACAATTCCGTGCTGAGCGGGAGAGCCAACGGGAAATCTCGCGGTCCTCGTGAGGGCCTCGGCCGCGAGGTGGCCATCGCAGCCCTATCGCGACGCTACGTTTCTGGAGCCGATGACGGGAACTTCGACCGGGTGTCCCATCGAGAATCGGCGATTGGCCCCCATTGGCGATCTTCGCAGCGGCGGCACCGCGGCACTTCGACGACCACCCATTCATCAGGAGCATCCGATGACCAGGATCCTTGTTTCGGCACTCGTCGCTGCCAGCGTTCTGCTGAGCCAGCCGGCCGGCGCGCAGCAGGAAACCGTCGTTGCCTTTGCCAAGGGCGCCAGTTCAGAGACTCTGAAGGGCAGCATCAAGGGCGATCAGGATCACAGCTATCTCGTCGACGCCCACGCCGGCCAGACGATGACGGTGAAGCTCGCGTCCACGAAGGGCTCGGCTGAAATGAACGTCATGGCGCCCGGCAACGACACCGCGATTTCGCTGGGCTCGCTCGACCCGTACAACGTCACCGTCGTCCTGCCGACGACCGGCCGCTACAAGGTGCAGGTCTATCAGATGCGGGCCTTCGCGCGCCGCGGCGAAACCGCCAACTACACGCTGACCGTTGGCGTCGAGGGCGGTGCGACCGCCGCCAAGCCGAGCCACGACGCTCTGGTCGCCGGCACCCAGTACCACGCCACTGCCGACATCTCCTGCGTCACCGTGCTGGGCGGCAAGCCCGCAGCGTGCAAAGCCGGCGTGATCCGCAAGGGCGGCGGCAATGCCGTCATCGAGATGCAGACCCCCGATGGCGGCCAGCGCAGCATCACCTTCACCGGCGGCAAGGCGACCGGCAGCGACGCCAACGCCAAGATGACCGCGACGAAGGACGGCGACGTCACGACCGTCCGCATCGGCGAGGTCGAGGTCTACTACATCCCCGACGCGTTCGTGTTCGGCGGCTGAAGCGATGGAGTCGATCGGGATTGCCCGCGAGTTGATCGCGCTCTTAGCAGTCGCGGTTGGCAAGGACGAGGGGATTCCGGGACCGATGACGGGAACCGGGACGACTCCAGGCTGAGAGCCTGTGGAAGAATCGCCTCGGTCGCGTCGCTTGCGGCGGCGGGCCATCTGCTGCGTCGCTCGGTCGGCGATTTCTTCACAGGCTCAGAGAGGGAGAGCCAACGGGCGCCAACACGAGAAGGGGCGCCAGGGTTACCGAGATGCGTGTCGAAGCGTGAGGCGTCGCCGGAGCGCCATCGCCGCGATTGCGACGAAGCCGCTCGCCAGCGCTTCCGCTTCGGGCAGACCGCGCCGGGTCCGGCGGAGATCGTTCGGCCGCGCGCACGTCAAGAGCGTAGGACGAACAAGCGGAAATTCCGGGGCCGACAACTGGATCTATGACAATTCCTGGCCCAACGGGGCCGGGGATAGAAGCGGTCGGCGGCGCTGCGTTGCGGCGCGCCACTGGCGCCGGGGCGCGCGAGGCTCGCTTGCGAGACGCGGCGGTGCGACGCGCCCGGCCTGGGGCGAGCGATTCGAGTGTGTATTGATCGATCTGCGCTGGCGCGTGGTCCGCGCGGACTAGAGCCGGCGGTTCAGGACTCGAAGTCGGATGAGGAGTGGTCGGCCGCTTCGTCATCGAAGCCGTCGTCGCACCGCACCGGCGACAGTGGTGGGGCGCGCACCGAGAGGCCCAGGCAGGCGAGGATCGCCGACGTCGTATCGGGCGGGTGGATCGCCGCGAGGATCCGCATCGGGCCGCGACAGCGCGGACACTCGAGTACGTCGATCGCGAAGACGCGCTTCATCCGCTCTGCCCATGCGAGCCGCCTCGCCCTCGAGGCATCGGGCTGTGCCCGCGCGCTGACGCTGGCAACCGCGATGGGCGGCGGAGTCGCGAGCGGCTCGCGCTCGCGCATCGAATCGAGCATTTCGGTCGAGGCGGCGTCGGGCGTCGCCGACGTCGCTGCACACCCGGGATCGCTTTCGACACGATCCGGTGTGATATCGAATTCGGGACTCAGGGCAGATTGCGCTCGCCGAGCACCCTGCCCCGCCGACACGATGCGATCGCGTTCGCTCGCGCAGCGGCCGAGCACGCCGTGGTAGCGGACGAGATAAAAGCGCGGCGGCGGCACGAGCGCGGCGAGTTTCTCGATGAGTTCCTGCGGCATGAAGACGACGTGCGTCGTGCCGTCGCGCCAGCGGTTCTCGAGCCGATAGAGCAGGCGGCCGTCTTCGAGCCGTGAGAGCCGCTCGGTCGCAATCGCCGGACGCGCGCCGTAGCGGCACAGGCGTTCGAGGCGGCGGCGACACGAACGACTATGGCCTGCTCGAGCCGATCGTCGAGTAGACCGGATAGCGGCTGGCACAGATCGGTGTGCCGCGAGACGCGAAGCTCCAGGCCGCCGCCGATGCGGGCGACTGCGCCCAAGCCGACCTCGCCTTCGCCGCGCGCGTTCGCGATCGCATCGATCTTCTCATCGACGGTACCCAGAGGCCGGAGCGCCGAGCGCGCTGGCTCGGGCGCGACCGCTTCACGATCCACGACGACGACTCGACGACCTGCCCTGTCGGCCGCCTCATGAACGGGCCCAAGCGACACAGCGAGGGCCGGACGATGTGGACCGGGGTCGGCTACCCGGATTGTCCGCTGCGCTCTCAATGCAGCGACGGACGCTCCCGAACCCTCGTCGCCAACCTCGAACTCGACCGACTGCGCGAAGCCATGCAGGCGCGCTTGGCCGCTCGGGCGGCAAGCAACGCTACAACCGCCGCATCGCGACGGTCGAGGTCCGGCGCGCAAGCTCCCGACACGAGCCGACAATCGTCACCGAGGTGATGTTGAAGGTGCTGGCGCACAACGTCAGCCGCCTGCTGGCCGCGCGAAAGCTTTCGTGTGTCTAGTGCCTACTCACGCCCGACGGCACTCTTGTGCCCCTGAAAACCAGATTCCCGGCAACCCCGTGAGCCGAGAGTTGTCATCGAGGTCATGTCCGCAGCATCGGCATTCCTCGCACGCGATCGCTCATTGGCGGGATCGGGCACCCGGGGATCGGTTTCGCCGGCGAAGCGCGAGCAAGGCCGG
>JANNKU010000052.1:0-60036 GCA_031396445.1 Deltaproteobacteria bacterium
CCAGATTCCCGGCAACCCCGTGAGCCGAGAGTTGTCATCGAGGTCATGTCCGCAGCATCGGCATTCCTCGCACGCGATCGCTCATTGGCGGGATCGGGCACCCGGGGATCGGTTTCGCCGGCGAAGCGCGAGCAAGGCCGGAATCAGCAATACGAGTTCCGTCCCGAGCCCGCAGCTCGACGGCGGTCGTTCCCAGTTGCGGAACGGCGTTCCGACGCAATGCGAATCCGGTGTCAGCCTGCGCGGGCCGCCGTCCCAGTCGACCGTGCCGTCGCCGTCGTTGTCGAGATCGTCGTCGCACTCCGGGTTCTCGATCACGCTGGTCGCGAACAGGCAGCCCGGATCGGCGGGGAAGTCCGCGAGCCCATCGACGTCGTCGTCGCGGCCGTTCGCGCAGGCGGGCAGCTCCGCATCGCAGACGCCGCGCGCGCCCGGCGGGCAGGTGAGACCGGACGGCCCCGGCGGTCCTCCACGCTGCGCCGTGTAGAGCGCCTCGTCCGTCGCATCGATCACGCAGTCGTCGTTCGAGTCGAGATCGGGCAGATAGCCGACCTCGCCGCAGCGCTTGCCGAGCGACGCCGCGAGTTTGCTCGAGTCCGCGGCATCGACGACGCCGCTTCCGTCGTAGTCGGCGTCGCAGCGGTTGCCGAAGCCGTCGCCGTTGGTGTCGACCGGCGGCGCCTGCGCCTGGTGCAGGCAGCTGTCGAAGACGTTCGGCGTCGCGTCGCCGTCGAGATCGGCGAACGGCGTGCCGGCCGGCGCGCCGGCGCTCCACGTCGCCGCAACGCCGAGCCGTGTGTTGCCCTGCACCGGCGGGACGAGTTCGAGCCAGCGGCCGCGGGATACGTCACCCAGCACGACCTGCCCGGGCTCGTACTCCATCACCAGCGCGACGAAGCGCTCGGGCTCGCGCGCCGTCGCCTTGCTCCACAGCTCGAGCGTGATCGTGTTTGCGCCGCGCGCGGCGAAGCCACCACCGGAAAGCGTCACGAGCGACTGCGCAGCATCCGCCACCGAGATCCCGAACGGAGCCTTCAGGTAGAGGCGCTGGTTCAGGATCTCGATCTCGTTGAAGACGCGCGTGGGATCGGGATTCACGCCTGCGATCACCTTCAGTAAGAGCTGGCGGCAGCCGGCGCCGAACTGGCAGATGTCCCACGACAACTGGAGGCCGCACGACACGGGTTCGACGCAGACGATCGCCCCGGCGTCGACCACGCACGGATCCGACGTGTCCGGCGCGCCGTCGCCATCGTCATCGTCGTCCGAGCAGTCGAGCTGGCCGTCGCCGTCGCTGTCGCCCGAGGTCGAGCCGTAGCGGTTGCCGCTGCGCGGGGTGCAAGACTCGCTGACGAAGCTGCCGACGAGCTGGACCGACGACGTCGGATCGTCGTCGATTTCGTTCCAGCAGCCGTCGCCGTCGAGGTCGGGATCGCAGGCGTCGCCGATGCCGTCGCCATCGGTGTCGAGCTGGTTCGCGTTCGGGTCGCCCGGGCAGTTGTCGCAGCCATTCGAGACGCCGTCGCCGTCGCCGTCGATCTCGCCGAGTACGAGGATCGCGCCGGGGTTCAGCGGAAGGTAGACGCGTTCGAGTGTCGTCATCGCGACCGGCTGCCAAGCCCAGAACTCCGTCGGAATCGCCTTCGCGAGGTTCATGGGCGACACCGAGTACAGCTCGAGATCTACGGGACCAACGGCTCCAAGGCCGCCTCCGATATCGTGGACACCGACGAGGGTCTGCTGCGCGGGGGCGAAGCCGATGAAGTTGAAAGACTGCGAGACCTGGGTGGTCGTGCTGATCTGGAGCGTTGCGAGGTCGATCTCGAAGAGCCCTCCGTTCTGCCCGACTTTGTCGTAAAGGGCGAACAAACGCTGTCCGAGCGCATCGATCGCGAACTCACGCGTATAGTCGGGGATCGCGCCGGGCAGATCCACCTGGCCGATCACCTCGTGGAACGTCGGCGAGGACGGCGTCCCGTCGATCACGTACACGACCTGCTCGGTGCTACCCGGAGCATGGCCCCCGGCGAAGATTCGATTGGTGATCGGGTCCACCGCCAACGGCTGGCCTTTGGGATCGTCGATCGGCAGCATGCCTTCGAAGGTGTTCGTCGCCAGGTCGATCACGGCGATGCTGTCGTCCCAGATCTCGGCATATAGCAGGTTGGTGTCGTGATTGAGCGCGAACCTGTGGATGAAGCGTCCCAACGGCAGGAATGATTGGTCGATGGAGCCGACCTGGTCGAGAAACGTCGCGCTCGCCGGATCGCCGTCGAATACCGCGATCTCCTCGCTCATTTCGGCGTAGACCCGATGTGTGAACGGGTGCACCGCGAGTTCTCCGACGCCGCCGGGGATCGTTCCGATCACGGCCTTCGTGACTGCGTCGATCGCGACGACCTGGTCGGGATCGAACGTCGGAAACCACAACAGCCCCGTCTGCTCGTCGATGGCCAGGTTTCTGCCCGCGCCGGCGACATCGATCTGGTCGATCACCTCGAGGCACTGCGGCGCACCCGCGGAGCTCGGCGCTGCGGCGAGCAGCGCGAGACTCGCGGCGACGATCGATGCGCGGGTTCGTGTGCGGCGGTGCGTTTTCAATTGTGGCTCCTGTTGGACATTGATTGGTCGGCGACGGGCGAATGTCGCGGGGCATCCAGCCGGCGCGCGGGCTCGAGCGTGCGGCCCACCGAGCTGCCATCGGCCGCGTCGTTGCCTGTCGGGTCGTCGAATCCGGGATCGCCCATCGCTGGCGGCACGGTACGCGCCAGGCGGCTCGGAAGTCCCAATGGAACTCTGAGATTTCTCTGAGACTGGGATGGAAATCGGTGCCCGCTCGGGAGCCCCGCATCGAGACACGCGCCCGGCCACTGCGCCAACTTGGTTGGAGCGACCTGGCGGAAGAAAATCCGGACGCGCGGCGCCGCGTGTTGCATCGGATCCTCGCCGAGCGTAGGAAAAACAAGCGGGGTTTTGGCCCGAGAACGGGATCTATGACAATTCCTGGATGGACTGGGGAGCTGGGGACAGAAGCGGTCGGCGACGCTGCGTTGCGGCGCGGCACTCGCGCCGGGGCGCGCGAGCTTCGACTGCGAGGCGCGGGGGTGCGACGCGCCCGGCCTGGGGCGAGCGATTCGAGTGTGAGTTGATCGATCTGCGCTGACGCGTGGTCCGCGCGGACTGCTGCAGACGCTTCAGAACTCGAAGTCGGATGAGGACTGCTCGGCCGCTTCGTCATCGACGCCGTCGTCGCACCGCGCCAGCGCCAGTGGTGGGGCGCGCACCGGCAGGCCCAGACAGGCGAGGATTGAAGACGTGGTGTCCGGCGGGTGGATCGCCGCGAGGATCCGCATCGGGCCGCGACAGCGCGGACACTCGAGTACGTCGATCGCGAAGACGCGTTTCATCAGCTCTGCCCATGCGAGCCGTCTCGCCCTGGCGGCGTCAGGCTTGGGCGGTGTGTCGGCGTGGGCGACCGGGATGGCTGGCGGCGTCGCGGGCAACGCGCGCTCGCGCTTCGAACCGACCCGCTCGATCGAGGCGGCGTAGAGCGATGCGAGTAGCGGCTCTTGCGTCGCCAACGTGTCGCTTTCGGGTGTGACGTCGCCGAGACACCGACGCTCGAGCAGACGCGCCAGGCGCCGCGCGAACTTCGTCGCGACGCGCTCCACATTGGTGTCGTCGAGTGGTGGGAGCGGGTGGAAGCGCAGCGCTTCGTTCTCGGATTGGGCGTAGACGCCTGCGAGCACGAGCGAGTGAAAGTGGACATTGAGATTCAGCGCGTCGCCGAAGCGCTGCACGAAGGTGACGGCGCCGCCCCGCCCACGCGCGATCGACCAGATGCGCAGCGGTGTCGGCCATCCGGCGGCCGCCGCACGCGGGACAGAAGCCGCGGCCCTTGCACGAGAAGGCGACGACGCGATCGAGACCGCAGGCGTCGTAGTGCACGCGTACGAAGCCATGCGCGAGGATCCCGCAGCGCAGGAAGGCGCGGAGCTCGCGCGCGACGAAGCGGGGCACCGGTCGTTCGCGCGTTGCCGTGCTTGCGAAGAGTGTCTCGAGTTCCTGCTGCACCACCCGGTAGAGGTCGCTCGCTTCGGGCTTGCGACGCGCGTGGCTCAACCCGTGGGCGACGTGCGGATCGCCAGGTGCACGGGCGGGCGCGATCGTTCCGGGGCGCACGCCCGTGCGGATCTGCCAGCTTCATGCCGTGCGAAAGAGGAGCTCTTCGCGCTCTGCAGGCTCGCCGGCACGCGGGACGCGGTCGTCCGTGCACGTTGCGTGGTCATCCCGAACTCAAGAGGTGCGTGATGCTTCGTCGCCGTCAACGATTCCGAAGCGACAGGCAACAGTGTTTGTCGTTGATCAGCTGCCGAAGCTGCAAAAGTGCGCGGCGCGACGAAGCCCGAGTTGCCGTATGCGCCACCACAGCGAAACCAGATACAGACAGAAGAACATCGCCGTCAGGTACTCGATGATCTCGCCGCGACCCAGCTTGAACATTTCGGGAAACCCGAGCCATACGGCGATCGCGGCGGGCAACGGCGCGAGCCACGACATCGCCACCGCAGGGATCGACGCCGGCGTCGGCCAGAACGCATACGCGAAGCTGCCCGGCTGCGGCGTCGGCCACGCGTACCAGTGTCGGAACAGCGGAGCCAACAGCGCGCTGCTCGCGATCCACCCATTCACGATCATCGTGGGTCCATGGTTCAGCCAATAGCTGGTGTTGTGGAGATTGGTTTCTCGTTGAGAGTTGATCGCTTGGAAGAACGCCGGCGTCTGCCAGTGGAAGATCCACTGGCCCCAACTGATCTCTTCGCCGGCGAAGTAGACACACGCCGCGGTGCAGAGCGCGACCCACCGGAGCGCGGCGCGCGATTGCAGGCGCGCGCGATGCGCTACGACGAGCGTGACGCCCGCGGCGATTGCCGGCAGCAGCAACGCGACGGTGGCCTGCTCGAGCAAGCCTCCCGCAAAGTCCTTGGCAACGAGCCACTGGAACAGCGGCGGATCGACGAATCCCGCGATTGCCACGGCGACATACGACCCGATCGGCAGCCCGAACGAAAGCCAGCGCGGCAGATCGCTGGGCGTCGCGTTCGTCACGCGAATGGTGCGCGTCAGCCGCTGAAGCCGAAGCGCCCCTGATCCAGCACCACGTCACCAGCGGGGTTCACCGTCTGGAACAATGCGCTGTTCCCATCGACCCACATCTTCACGGTGACGGCTTCGCCCGGGAACACCGGCTTCGAGAAGCGTCCGTCCATCGAGCGGAAGCGTGCGGGATCGCTCTTGCAGAGCGCTTCGAGCAGCGCGCGACCGGTGAAGCCGTAGGTGCAGAGGCCGTGCAGGATCGGCTTCGGGAAACCGACGCTCTTCGCCAGATCGGGATCCGAGTGCAGCGGATTCATGTCGCCCGAGAGGCGATAGATCAGCGCCTGATCGGGCGTCGTCTGGTAGGTGACTTCGTGATCGGCCTTGCGCGTCGGCGCTTCGAAGGGCGCGGCCTTCGGGCCGGGCTCGCCGCCGAAGCCGCCGGCGCCGCGGATGAACGCGGTCATGCGATTGCGGAAGCGCAGCTCGCCCGTCTCGGCGTCCTTCGACTCACACTCGAAAGTGACGAGCCCCGCCTTGCCCTTGTCCACGATCGCCGCGACTTTGCCCGTCGTGCGCACCTTGCCTGCAGGCGGGATCGCGCCGAAGACTTCGATCGCCTGCTCGCCGTGCACCAGCATCGCGAAGTTGAAGGTGCCGATCTTGTCGAACGGGATGCCGCCCATGCCGGCGATCACCGCGTAGGTCGGCAATACCTGCTGACCCTTTTCGGTGCTGAACGCGAGCTGATCGACACCGCAGCCGACGCCGAGCGCGTAGAGCATCGTGTCCTTGGTGGTCCAGGAACGTTCGGTCGGTGTGCCTTCGAGGCCGACGGCGCTGGGATCGAGGGGCATGGGATTCCTCCGTCGCAATACGTGTGGGTTGGACGCGCAAGGTGTCGTTGCGGGCGGCCATTGTAACCGCCCGTCGGCTAGATTCGACGGTCGTGAAGTCCAGCAATACGGGAGCCCCGATGCGCGATCGCGTCCTCCTCGGTGGGCTATTGCTGGCGCTCTTCGCGGCGTCGCCGTCCCACGCCGACGCCGAGTTCGCGGGACGCGTGGTCGACGCTGCAAACGCACCCGTCGTCGGCGCGATGATCGGTGTTTCGCGCGGTGATCCGTCGCACGCGATCACGGTGTTCTCGGCGGACGACGGCAGCTACGCCGCGCCGCTTCCCGACGGCGACGGCGCCGCATTCCTGCGCGTGCGCCGCATCGGCTTCCGCGATTTGCGCGTCGATGCGCCGAACGCGGAGACGACGCGCGTGCTGCAACTCGAACGCGAGACTGATCCTGCTGCGCTCGCTGAACAGCTGCCCGCGAATCGCTGGTACGCATTGGCGCTCGCGAAGCTCGACGATCCCACGCATCGCGAAGAACTCTTGCGCCAGTGCACGTACTGCCATCAGCAAGGCAGCGCCGCAACACGCAAGCAGCGAAGCGAAGAAGAGTGGCAGAAGGTGCTCGCGCTGATGGGGCGCATGGGCGGCATCGTATCGAGCGACCTGCGCGCGGAGATTCCGAAGCTCTTCAACGCGGCGTACGACCCGACGACGGCGGTGCCCGCGCTGACGGCGCGCATGCACGAGCCCGAGTTCGCGCCGCCGCCAGGCCCGATTGTGCGTCGCGCGCGCATCGACGAGTGGGAGCTCGGCGGTCGCGCGTCGATGCAGCACGACATCGTCGTGCATCCCGACGGCCGCATCTACTCGGTGGACATGAGCCAGGATCAGCTCTACCGCCTCGATCCGAACGCGGCAGACGGCGCGCGCAAGGCGTGGTCGATTCCGCCGGGCGACCTGCCACTCGGCGGTGTCTTCGCCGCCACCGAGACGCCGCAGGTGCCGACGTCGAACGCACACGTCGGCCCGCACTCGATCCAGGTCGCGCCCGATGGCGCGCTGTGGATCACGCTCGCGCTCGGCAACCAACTCGCGCGCTTCGATCCGACGACGGAGCAGTGGACGACGCATGCGCTGCGCTGGGGCTACTACCCGCACACGCTGCGCTTCGATCGCCGCGGTCGCGTCTGGTACACGATCGCCGCGTCGAATCATCTCGGCGTCTTCGATCCTGCCACTGGCGAGAATCGCGAGCTGCGCTTGCCGTCGCAGAGCGTCGGACAGGAAGCCGTGTTGCGCGCGCTTCCGTTCATCTTGTGGCTCGGCCGCTATGTGGACATTCGTGGCGCCGCCGGCAAGAGCGGCGACGCGGTGACGATGCCGGTCCCGTACGGCATCGACGTCGCGCCCGACGGCGGCGTCTGGTTCTCGCAGTTGAACGCGCACCGCATCGGCCGCGTCGATCCCGATTCGTTCGCGACCCTGGTGATCGACACGCCCTTCCCCGCTCCGCGCCGCTTGCGCTTCGATTCGCAGGGCGCGCTGTGGATCCCGTCGTTCTCCGGCAATCTCGTCGCGCGCTTCGATCCCGCAACGCGTGCGTTCACCAGCTTCCCGCTCCCGATCGAGCCGCTCGGCTCCGAAGTGCCGTACGCGCTGAACGTCGAGCGCAAGGCCGACACCATATGGATCACCGGCACCAACAGCGACTCGCTGATCCGCTTCGAACCAAAGATCGAGCAATTCACCGTCTACCCGCTGCCGACACGCGTCACCTACACGCGAGAGATCGACTTCGATGCACGAGGTCGCCCGTGGACCTCGAACTCGAACGCGCCGACCTGGCAGATCGAAGGCGGCGTTCCGAAGCTGATTCGCCTCGATCCGGAGTGGCGCGCGAACGAGGTGAAGCCGGCGTGCGTGAATCTCTGGGATGCGATGCCTCGTCCGGGACGATCCGCCCGCCACGGCATCGACGTCTGTCGGCTCACGAAGGGACGATGAACGCGACGCGCGCCATGGTCGCGCTGCTGCTCGCGCTCCTCGGCTGCGACGCAGCGCCGATCTCGAACGATGGCCCGACGGCGGGCTGGCCCGTCTACGGCGGCGATGCCGGCGGCTCGCGCCATTCGCCGCTCGATCAGATCACGCGCGACAACGTCGATCGGCTCGAAGTCGCGTGGACCTTCCACACTGGCGACGTGGTCGATGGCACGACCACGCGCGGCAAGAGCGCGTTCCAGGCGACGCCGATCCTGCTCGGCGACACGCTCTATCTCTGTTCGCCGAAGGATCGCGTCTTCGCACTCGATCCCGAGACCGGCACACAGAAGTGGGTCTTCGATCCCGCGCTGCAGCCCGAAGGCATCTGGAACTTCACCTGCCGCGGCGTCGCCGCGTGGCAAGATCGGGGCGCGCGCGACGGGCAGCAATGCGCGAACCGGATCTTCCTCGGCACAGTCGATGCGCGCCTCGTCGCACTCGACGCAGAAAGCGGTCGCCCGTGCATGGCCTTCGGCGACGCGGGCGTCGTCGATCTCACGCGCGGCATGCAACCGATCGCGCCCGGCGAGTACGGCGTGACTTCGCCGCCAACCGTGATCGGCGACATCGTCGCCGTCGGCGGCCTCGTGTGGGACGGACAGCGCACCGAACACGCGCCCGGCGTGGTGCGCGGTTTCGACGCGCGTACCGGCGAACTTCGCTGGTTCTGGGATCCCGTACCGCCGGGCACGCCGCCGCTTCCCCCGTCACCGCATGGTGAACCGTACTTCCACCACGGCACGCCCAACGCGTGGTCGATCTTCTCTGTCGATCCCGCGCGAGACTTGCTCTTTGTCCCGACTGGCAACGCCGGCCCCGACTTCTACGGCGGCGAACGCCACGGCTTCGACTACTACGCGTCGTCCGTCGTCGCGCTGCGCGGCTCGACCGGCGAACTCGTGTGGCACTTCCAGACCGTGCACCACGACCTCTGGGACTACGACGTCGCGTCGCAGCCGCTGCTGATCGACGTCTCGAAAGACGGCGCGACGATCCCTGCAGTCGTGCAGGCGACCAAGATGGGTCACGTCTTCATGCTGCATCGCGAAACCGGCGTGCCGATCTGGCCGGTCGAGGAACGCGCGGTGCCGCAGGGCGACGTGCCCGGCGAAACCTACGCGGCAACGCAGCCGTTCCCGACGCATCCAAAGCCGCTGCATCCCCGCCTGACTGCCGACGACGCGTTCGGCCTCGTGCCGTGGGATCGCAGCGCGTGTCGCGAGCTGCTCGCGTCGCATCGCAACGAAGGCATCTTCACGCCGCCGAGTCTCGAAGGCTCGATCCAGTACCCGGGCGTCGCGGGCGGCGTCAACTGGGGCAGCGTCGCGTTCGATCCGTCGCGACGCTTGCTCGTCACGACACAGAATCGTGCCGCTCAGCTGGTGCAGCTCTTCGCGCGCGACTCGGACGCCGCGCGCGCACCGCCCGCCGCGTTCGAGAGCGTCTTCCCGCAGGCCGGCACACCGTTCGTCGCGCGCCATCGCGTGCTCACCACGCCCGGTTCGCCGTTCCCGATCCCGTGCACGCCGGCACCGTGGGGCACGCTGCTCGCGGTCGATCTCGACGGCGGCGAGAAGCGCTGGGAAGTCCCGTTCGGCACCACGCGCGGGCTCGCGCCGTTCCCATTCTGGTTCGAGATCGGCCTTCCCAGCATGGGCGGGCCGCTCGTCACCGCGAGCGGCCTCGTCTTCATCGGCGCCGCAATGGATGGCTACCTGCGCGCAGTGGACGTCGAGACGGGAGAGGAGTTGTGGAAGTCGCACCTGCCCGCAGGCGGTCAGGCGACACCGATGACGTATCGGCTCAAAAAAGACGGGCGGCAGTTCGTGGTGATCGCGGCGGGTGGACACGGCACGCTCGGCGTGCCGCTCGGCGATTCGTTGGTGGCGTTTTCTTTGCGTTGAGAGAGACGAGCCCTCGCCGAGGGCCGAACCCGTTGCTTCCGGACTCTCCGCTGCCCGTTCCGCGATTCAGACAATCAGTCGAGTACCCAAGAGCCGCGATCCCGGATCGCGTCATACATCGCATCGGGAGCGAGATCCGCGCCACTCGGCCAGGACACCGCTCCGAGTACGACTGCCGCAGCCGCGAAGTGCACCGGATTGCGCAGGGCCTCGAACACGGTGCCGATCACGTCGGGTCGTTCGAGAAATGCGCGCATGTCCACCTCGCCCGACGTGCCATCTACGAAACTCACAAGCAGTCGCGCAGCGGGAAGAGCCATGACGCTTGCGACCCGCCAGGGAACGGTGTGCCGAATCGGCGGCTCTAGCGAAGCGGCGGGATCGGCTTCAGCGGCCGTAGTCTGCGACATAGCTCCCAGTCCTCCATGAGTTCGTCGCGATGCTCGGTAGCCCACTCCAGCACGAGAGCCATCGCACGATGCGGGAGTGAGCCGCGAAGTAGCTGCAGTTGCGCAGGTTGCCGCTCACCCTCAACTCAGAACAGCGTCAGCCCCACATTCGCGATCAGCCCAGGACCGGTGATCGTGCCGCCCTCGGTCGATAGCTGGATCCGGACGTCGCCCGCCGCGTTGGTCGAGATCAGGTCGGCGCGGCCGTCGGCGTTGGTGTCGGCTATTCGGTGCAGCGTGAAGGCGCCGCCACCGTTCGACGGGTAGAGCGAGGTTCCCTGGCTGATTCCGATCATCGGGACGATGCGGAAAGAACTGGCGCCGTCATAGCCGAGGTCGTCGTTGCCATCGCCGTTGAAGTCGCCCACCGCCCTGAATACGAATGCGCCGCCGGCGGTGGGCACGAAGCCGGTCTCGATCGGATAGACGATGCCGGTGGAGTCGAAAATGCGGATGCGGTGGGCACTCACAGGGCGATCGGCCACATCGATGAGGTCGTCGATGCCGTCGTTGTTGAGGTCACCCGCGGAGTGAAGGATCCACGCACCGCCCCCTTGCGTGTAGAACCTCACGATCGGGGCGACGCCGTAGAGGTTCGCGCGAAGAAGGCCGTTTACGACGCCAGTGCCGCGGAACATCAGATCCATCGAGGTGTCGCCGTTCACGTTCGCGGCGAGCGTGTAGCGCCAGATGCCGCCGCCGGTCGCGAGGTAGGAGAAGACCGGAGAGCCGCTCGCGATGTTCGCGATGCGGATCGCGCCGGTCGCGGCGCCGGTGCCTTCGAAGATGATCTCGTCGATGCCGTCGCCGCTGACGTCGGCGACACCGACGACCTGCCAGGCGCCGCCCCCGTCGGCGATGAAGAGCGTTCCTGCGGTGCCGGTTCCCGCTGCGTTCACGAAGGTCACGCGCGCGGTGCCGTTGCCCTGCGAGATGAAATCAGAGTTGTCATCGGAGTTGAGCGTGCCGACCGCCTTCAACACGAAGGAGCCGCCGCCGTTCGGGAACATGCCGCTGTTCACGACTGCGGTGCCGTCGAGAATGTCCACACGGATTCCGGGCGGACCCGACCGGATCAGATCGATCTTGGCGTCGACGTTGAAGTCGAATCCGCTCGGGACGCAGTCGCAAACGATGCCGGCGCGAGCAACGGCGGGACTACAGACGACCGCCGCCGCGCTGACGAGAAGAGCCGCGAGCGACGAAGCGAGGCGCGTATTGCGCATGGTTCCCTCCGACTCAGAATTGCGACAACCCCGCGCTCGCGATCTGCGCCGAGTTGGTAGTCGGCGCCGCACCGTTCGAGAGCTGGATGCGGACGTCGCCCGCCGCGTTGGTCGAGATCAAGTCGTACTTGCCATCGGCGTTGGTGTCGCCCATGCGGCGCAGCAGGAATGCGCCGCCGCCGTTCGACGGGAAGTAGGAGGCCGTCGGGTTCACGCCGTTCATCGCGACGATCCGGAAACTCGCGGCGCCGTCGTAGCCGAGATCCGCTTTGGTGTCGCCGTCGAAGTCGCCGATCGCTTTCAACGCGAAGCTTCCGCCCGCTGTCGGCACGAAGCCGGTCGCGCTCGGGTTGCCCGTGCCCAAGGTGTCAAAGACGCGCACGCGGTCGAAGCCCGCACTCGCAGCGTTCCCCGACACATCGACGAGGTCGTCGATGCCGTCGCCATTGAGATCGCCCGCGAGGCGGAGCGTCCACGCGGAGCCGCCTTGCGGGAAGAACTTCACGTTGGCGGTGCCACCGCCAGGGTTCGCGCGGACGAGTCCGCTCGCGGAGCCGCTGCCGCGGAAGAGCAAGTCTTTCGAGGCGTCGCCGTTCAGATCGGCGGCGAGCGCGTAGCTCCAGATGCCGCCGCCCGTCGCGAGGTACGAGAAGATCGGCGAGCCGCTCGCGATGTTCGCGATGCGCAGCGCGCCCGTGGCGGCGCCCGTGCCTTCAAATAGAACTTCGTCGATGGCATCGCCGTTCACGTCGGCGACACCGACCACGTTCCACACACCGCCGCCGTCGGCGATGAAGAGCGTTCCTGCCGTCCCGGTTCCCGCTGCGTTCACGAAGGTCACGCGCGCAGTACCGTTGCCCTGTGAAACGAAGTCGGCGCTGTTGTCGCCGTTCAACAGGCCGACCGCCTTCAGCTCGAAAGTGCCGCCGCCGTTCGGGAAGACACCCGTGCCGACCGAGCTGGTGCCATCGATCAGGTTGACACGGATTCCGGTCGGACCAGTGCGAATCAGGTCGGCCTTGCCGTCGGCGTTGAAGTCGTAGTTCTGGCGCGGCTGACACGAGTCGAAGCAGATCGGCCCCGACCAGGCGACGGTGGGGAGAGCCACGATCACCGCGAGAACGACGAGCGCTGCGAGCGACGAAGCGAGTCGAGCGATGTGCATGGCATGCTCCGATCGAGATCCCAGCCCCATCCTACAGGATGAGGCGACATCGCGGTTGCAGCGCTACGGGGCGGGTGCGAAGGTGGCTGCGGATGGCGCGCGCGCTTCGCATTCTGTGGGTGGCATCCAATCTCGGCTGGAGCGGCGGGATCGGCAACGTCGTCGCGCGCGGCGCGCGTGCGCTCGCGGAGCGCGGTCACGACGTCCATGTCGCGGGGCCCACACCGGACGGCGACCCCGGCCCGCTCGCGGGCGTCGTCGTTCATCCGTTTCGCAAGCGACGCATGAAGGTGATGCAGCTCGCCGATCTCGCGCCGTTGCTGCGCCGCATCGCGCCAGAGATCGTGCACTTTCACTCGGCGATGCCACATGGCGATGTGATCGCGGGACTGCGCTGGTTGCGTCCGTGGCGCACCGGCGAAGCGCCACTGCTTGCTGTCACGGCGCACAGCTCGCGTCCGTATGCGAAGCGGCGCGCGCGGATCGGCTTGCGCGCCGCCGACCTGGTGGTGGCGCCTTCGGAGTGGGCGGCGGCGCATGCGCGCGACGCCGGTGCGCGCGCCGATGCGGTGCATGTGGTGCCGGCGGGCATCGACGTGGGTGCGCCGCCCGATCTCGACGCGCGCGACGACGCGGTGCTCGCGCTCGGTCGCTTGAAGGCGGTGAAGAATCTCGATTTGCTGATCGACGCATTCGCGCGTCTCGCGCGCGAGCGTCCGAGCTGGCGTTTGTGGATCGCCGGCGAAGGAGAGGAGCGAACAGCGCTGGCCGCGCGCACGCACGCCGCGGGCCTCGCCGATCGCGTCGCGCTGCTCGGCTGGATCGATGGCGCGGAGAAGGAGCGCGTGCTCAGCCGCGCCGCGATCGGCGCTGTGCCGTCGCAACGCGAAAGCTTCGGCGGCGCGCTGCTCGAGATGCAGGCGCACGGCATCGCGTGTGTGGCGAGCGACACGGGCGGGCTCGCCGAGTTGGCCGCGCGCGGCGATGCGGCGCGCCTCGTGTCGCCCGGCGATGTCGCGGCGCTCGCGCGAGAACTCGCGGCGTTGATGGATGATTCCGCCGCGCGACGCGCACTCGCAGCGGCGGGTCGCCGCGCGGCGGAGCGCTACGACTGGCGTGTCATCGCAGAGCGCTACGAGGTCCTGTATCTATGCGCGAACGCGGGCTCCACCGCGCACGCTCCGAGAAGCCCTGCATGATCTCCGTCACCGTCCCGATCTACAACGAAGAAGAAAACATCCCCCTGCTCTATGAGCAGGTGCGCGACGCGCTCGACGGCTTGAATCGCAAATGGGAGCTGGTGCTCGTCAACGATGGCAGCACGGACGGATCGCGCGCGGCTCTCGATCAGCTCGCCGCGAACGACAAGCGCGTAAAGGTCGTCCACTTCCGCCGCAACTTCGGCCAGACGGCGGCGATGATGGCCGGCTTCGACTACGCGCGTGGCGAGATCATCATCCCGATGGACGGCGATCTGCAGAACGATCCCGCCGACATCCCGCATCTGATCGAGAAGCTCGACCAGGGTTACGACGTGGTGTCGGGCTGGCGCAAGCAGCGACAGGATGCGCGCATCACCCGCAAACTGCCGAGCGCCATCGCGAACCGGCTGATCTCTCGCATCCTCGGCGTGCGACTGCACGATTATGGCTGCTCGCTGAAGGCGTATCGCAAGGACGTAATCAAGGGCGTCAAGCTCTACGGCGAGATGCACCGCTTCGTGCCGGTGTATGCGAGCTGGCAAGGCGCGCGCGTGACCGAGATTCCGGTCACCCACCATGCGCGCCGCTTCGGGAAATCGAAGTACGGGCTCGAGCGCACGATGAAGGTCGTGCTCGACCTGATCGTCGTGAAGTTCCTCGCCAAGTACGCGCAGAAGCCGATGTACGTGTTCGGCGCATTCGGGCTCGCGAGTCTTTCGCTCGCGGTGTTCTCGGGCTTGTGGGCGCTCTACCTGAAGATCTTCGAAGGCATCACCTTCGTGCAGACGCCGCTCCCGCTGGTGCTGGTGATGACGGCGATCATGGGCTTCATGTGCATCCTGATGGGGCTGCTCGCCGAGCTGCTGACGCGGACCTATCACGAGTCGCAGGACAAGGACGTTTATCTGGTGAAGGAAACCCGGAACGTGGAACCCGCCCTCGTCGGCGGCGGGCCTGTGCACGCAATCGTCGAATGAGTGGATCCGCCCGTCGCGGCGCAGGCGCTCTCTGGTTCCTGATCTCGCTGCTTCTCTACATCGCGTTCGCAGCCATCGTGTACGTCGCGCAGGGCCCCGAGCCCGAACTCAGCGTGGATCACGTCGCGTACTTCAAGATGGTGGACTCGATCCGCGCGCAGTACCCAGACGGGGGCTACTGGCGCTCGTTCGACACCTTTCACTCGTACTCGGTGCTCGTCGCGTACTTGAGCGATCTGACCGCTTCGCACATCACCAGCTTGAAGCTGCTGCTGGCGGGCATGACGGTCGCCTACCTGATCGCGTTCGAACGGCTCGCGCTCTTGTTCACGGAGTCGCGACCGCTCGCGGTGTCGCTCTCGCTGCTCTCTGCCCTCTTCGTCTCGTTTGGTGCGTCTTTCTGGGGATTCACGGACTTCGCGGCGTCGCTGCATCGCACGCTGGTCGTCCCGTTCTTCGTGTGGATCCTGTGGTTCTTCATTCGCTTCTACGACTCGCCCTGGCGCTACGCCATGTATCCACTTCTGGTGGCGCTTTCGGTGCTCCACCTCAGCACCTACCACATGCTGCTCGTGCTGCTTGCGTTCGAGCCGATCGACTTCCTGTTCCTCCGAAAGCGGCGCGTCGATCGGCGACTGCTCTACTTCGGCGCGGGACTCCTGGCCGCGTGGCTCACGCGCGAACTCGTCGCATGGAGTGGGCTGGGCTTCGCCAACTACGTAGACGACAGCATCACGCGGGCCTGGGGAGCGAGCGGAAATCTGAGCCCGCCAGAAGCCTGGGTGATCGAGCTCTACGCGTTTCCGTGGCGCAACATGCCGCTGCCGCTCGCGACGCTTGCGAACCTGGCGCTTTCCTATGGTGTGATCTTCGCGTTGAGCGTCGTCGGAGCGATCGCCGTGCGGCGTCGCGAGGGATGGACGCCGCTCGATCGCTTCATGCTCGCATTCAGCGGCGCGGTCGTGGCTGCGTCCTACGGCCCGCAAACGCTGCTGTGGCTGATGCGCGACCACTTCCCGATCTACCCGATCTCCTTCGAAGAGGTGCGCGCGATCAACTTCATGATGATCCCGTCGCTCTATTTCGTTTCGCGACTCGTCGCAATTCTGTGGCGCGAGGAGAAACGGGGTCATCGGCTGCTCGTCGCCGCGATCGTCGTCGGCTTCGCGTTGCAGCCGGTCTTCGTGCTGCGCGCGCTTCCGCTCCCGTGGCGCGAAGCCCTGCTCGAGCGCATGTCCACGATGGGCATGCTGCAAAAAGAAGACTCGTTTCGGACGCTCTACGCGCGGCAATATCTCGGCCTGGCCGGTGAGGGTCCCCGCTTCTACTACGCGGCGCGCGGTGTGATCGATTGGCTCACGCGAAACGTAAAGCCCGACGATCGATTGATGACGAACCGGAACGAGTTCAGGATCGCGGGACTCGAGGCCGTGGGACCGTTCCAGAACGTGGTGACGACGGGGATCATCGGCGGTTCGCGCCGCCAGTGGAGGGATGAACTCGACGCCGTCGCGGCAGCGCTCGGGTCGCGCGACATCGACGAGGTGACGCGGGTGGCGAAGGAGCTCGGCGCCACGATCGTCGTCGTTCCCTGGCAGGAGCCGGGAGCGCTCTACCAAGACGACAACTATTCCGTGTTGCGGGTCAACTGAGGGGGATCGCGATCATGTGCGGCATCGCGGGATTCGTCGGATCCGGCAACCTCGAAAATCTGCGGCAGATGAACGCCGCACTCGCGCATCGCGGTCCCGACGACGAAGGCACGTGGGTGGACGACGCGAAGCGTGTGTTTCTCGGGCACCGCCGCCTCTCGATCGTGGACATCGGCGGTGGCCATCAGCCGATGTGGACGCCGGACGGCCAGCTCGGCGTGATCTTCAACGGCGAGATCTACAACCACATGGAGCTTCGCGAAGAACTGATCGCACTCGGCTGCCGCTTCGAGAGCGATCACTCGGACACCGAAGTGCTGTTGCACGGCCATCGCATCTGGGGTCCGGATTTCACCAACCGGCTGAACGGAATGTGGGCGTTCGTGCTCTACGACCGCCGCGCGGGTCAGCTCTTCTGCAGCCGCGACCGCTTCGGCAAGAAGCCGTTCTTCTACACCGTGCGCAACGGCAGCTTCGTCTTCGCATCGGAGCTTTCGGCGATCCTGCGCCATCCCTCCGTCACCGCATCGGTGTCGCGGCGGAGTCTCCAGAAATACTTCGCTTACGGATACATCCCTGCGCCCAGCACGCTCTATGAGGGCATCCACAAACTTCCGGGAGGTCACTCACTCCGCTTCGACATCGCATCGCAGCGCATCGAGGTGACGAAATACTGGGACTTCGTGATCGAGCCCTTCGAGTCGACGCCGCCGAATGCGGAGCGCGAATGGGGCGAGCGGCTGGTCGAGCTGCTCAGCGCGGCCGTGAAGCGACGCCTGATGGGCGACGTGCCGCTCGGTTTCTTCCTGAGCGGCGGCGTCGATTCGTCTTCGATCGTGGCGCTCGCAACCCGCCACATCGATCGCTCGCGGATCCATACTTTCAGCATCGGCTTCGAGGAGGCGAGCTTCGACGAGTCCAGGTACTCGACCGAGATGGCGCAGCATCTCGGCACGAACCATCACCTCGATGTGTTGTCGCTCGAGAAGGCGGCGGGGCTGCTCCCTGAGATCGTCGCCAAGCTCGACGAGCCGATGGGCGACTCCTCCCTGCTCCCGACCTATCTGCTCTGCAAGCACACGCGCGAGCAGGTCACCGTCGCGCTCGGCGGCGATGGCGCCGACGAACTATTTGCCGGCTACGACCCGTTCCAGGCGCTGCGCCGCGCCGAACTCTACGGCCGCCTGGTGCCGCGACCGCTGCACGCGGCGGTGAAGATGCTGATGAGTCGCCTTCCTGTGTCGCACGCGAACATGAGCCTCGACTTCAAGATCAAGCGCACGCTGCGCGGGCTCTCGCATCCGTCGCGGCTCTGGTGCCCGATCTGGATGGGGCCGCTCGATCCGGGCGAGCTCGCCGATCTATTCGATGCGCCGGTGGACGTGGAAGACGTCTACTCGGAAGCGATCGAGCAATGGGATGCCTGCCGGCAGCCGAATCTCGTCGACAAGGTGCTGCAGTTCTACACGAAGCTGTATTTGCAGGACGACATCCTCGTCAAAGTCGATCGCGCCAGCATGATGAACTCGCTCGAAGCGCGCGCGCCGTATCTCGACTCCGAGGTCGTCGATTTCGTGCGGCGCATCCCGCATCAATTCAAGTATCGGAACGGAGTGACCAAGTACCTGCTGAAGAAGGCGCTCGAGCCGGTGCTGCCGCACTCGGTTCTCTACCGCGCAAAAAAAGGCTTTGGCATTCCGATCGGAAGCTGGCTCGAACGCGGCATGCTGCCGATCGATCCGAACGCGCTGCCGGGACTCGATCGTCGCTTCGTCGAGGCACGACTCGACGCGCATCGGAACAGCCGGAGCGACGAGCGCGCATTCTTGTGGAACGTCTGGCTGTACCAGACGCATGCGGCCAGCCATCCCGATTGCGCGAACACTTGAAGCGAGTCGCGTGAAAGTTCTGCTGATCAACTACGAGTTCCCACCGATCGGCGGCGGCGCGGCGAATGCGACGTCGTTTCTGGCGCGCGCCCTCACCGAACAGGGACACGACGTGACGGTGCTCACGGCCGCATTCGAAGCGTTCCGCGGCACCACGACGGAGGCGGGCTTCGAAGTGGTGCGCATCCGCACCCTGCGGCGCAGCGCCGACCGCTCGAATCCCGTCGAGATGCTGGCATTCCTGCTGGCCGCGTTGATTCCGGCGTTGCGTCTTGCCCGACGCCGCCGCTTTGACGCCTCGATTGCCTTCTTCACGATCCCGTCGGGACCGATCAGCACGCTGCTGCGGCTCGTGCGCGGCATCCCATACATCGTCTCGCTGCGCGGCGGTGATGTGCCGGGCGCGTTTCCCGAGATCGACGCGTTCCATCGCATGCTCACGCCGCTACGCCGCGCCGTGTTGCGACGCGCGACCGCGATCGTTGCGAACTCCGAGAGCCTCGCGCAGCTCTCGGTGGCGGCGGACCCGTTCCCCGTCGAGATCATCCCGAACGGTGTCGATCCGATGGTCTTCGCTCCGGCGGCAGCGAACGATGCGGCGAAAGACGAGTTCCGCATCCTCTTCGTCGGTCGCCTGCACTCCCAGAAGAACGTCGCAGGCTTGATCGAGAGCGCCGTCGCGCTTGCAGCACTCGAAGGACCGCGCGTCGTTCTCGAGATCGTCGGCGACGGCCCCGAGCGAAGCGCCCTCGCGACGCTCGCCGCGCGGATGCCAAGCACGCTCGCGATTCGCTGGCACGGCTGGCTCGGCAAGCAGGAAGTTCTCGCCTGCTATCAACGCGCGCACGCGTTCGTCAATCCATCGTCGTCGGAAGGAATGCCGAACACCGTGCTCGAGGCGATGGCGTGCGCGATCCCCGTGGTCGCGAGCCGGATCGGCGGGCACCAGAAGCTCGTGGTCGAAGGCGAGACGGGCTTTCTCTTCGACCTCGACGCGTGGCAGGAGCTGACGAACGCTTTGCAGCGACTGCGCCTCGATCCACCGCTAGCGTCCGCTCTCGGCGCGCAAGGACGACGGCGCATGATCGATGGATTCTCCTGGCCGCGCGTGGCGGAACTCTACGTACGCCTGTTGGAGCGGCACCCGTGAGCGTGGACTGATGCGCACCATCCTGAAACTCGTGGTCAGCGTCGGGCTGCTCTCGTGGTTGTTGCTGCGCAGCGACATCGGACAGGTCGTCGCTTCGCTGCAGAAGCTCTCGCCGGCGGTGATCGCGAGCGTCGCGGCGATGCTGCCGATCATGATCGGTGTCGCCGCGTTCAAGTGGTGGATCTTCATTCCCAGGCATCGCTTCATCGACCTCGTGCGCATCAATCTGATCGGAACCTTCTACTCGATCGTGTTGCCCGGTCAGGTCGCGGGCGAAGCGGTGAAGATCTATCGGCTGGGCGCGGGACGGGCCGACGCCGAGGAGATCGCGGCGTCGGTGATCATGGACAAGGTCAACGGCATGATCGGCCTGCTCGCGCTCGGCATCCTCGGCGCGTCGTTCTCGCAACTCGACATGCCGCGACCGCTGCTCGTCACCTTCGGCGCTGCGCTCGGCATCGGTCTCGTTGCGCTCTACTCGATCCGGCTTCCGTGGATGCGACGCGGCATCGAGGCGAGCATCGACTTCGTGTCGCGGCGCTGGTCGTTCACGAAGCCGCTCGCGGACCGCGCTGCGCTGCTCTACACCGCCGCGTCGCGCTATCTGGCGCGGCCGTGGCTGATGCTCGCATCGGTCCTGCTCGGCATGACCTACCACCTGCTCTGCATCTCGGTGTTCCTGATCATCGCACCCACCTTCGACATCCATCTCCATCTGGTCGAGTGGCTCTGGATCTTCGCCGTCGTTGCGCTGGCAGTGCTGCTGCCGCTCTCGATCGGCGGACTCGGGATTCGCGAGGGCGCGTCCGTCGCGGTTCTCGGTCTGTTGCAGGTTCCGTCGGCCGCTGCGCTCGCGCTCTCGCTGACGATCTTCGCATCGCAACTGGTCTCAGCCCTGCTCGGTGGCCTGATCGAATTCACGAGCGCCTGGCAGAAGCGGCAGCCGACGCGGCCCGAATGACCGCCGCGGACGCAGTCGCACGGGCAGGCGACGGCAACAGCCGTTTCCAACTCCTGCGAATGGCGCTCGGCGTCGCCTGGCTGCTCGCGCTGACGATGGCCGCCGTCAGCGCCTTCGACGCCAACCCGGACGAGACCGACCACGTCGCCGCCGGCTCCTACTACCTGACGCATTGGTTGCCGCCCCAGATCAGCGAAGCCGCACTGCTGCCATCGCTCTCACAATACGGTTTCACGTATCTCGGCGAGATCGATGTGACCTACTTCCTCGCTGGCAAGCTCGCCAGCGTGTTGCCCGCGACGCTGCTCTCCGAGCCATTCCGCTTCCGCGCCTTCAACCTGCTGCTCTTCGGGATCCTGGTCGTGGTGTATGCCGCGCGCCGCGAGTCTTTTTCGCCGTTCGTGATGCTGCTGCTTTCGCCGCAGATCTGGTACGTGTTCAGCTACTTCAACAACGACGGGTTGCCGCTCTTCTTGTCGTTGTTGCTGGTGGACGCCGCGTTCGGTTCGCGCGCGCGCGTTCCGGCCGCTCTCTCCGAGCCCTGGCGCGCATCGGCGCTGCTCCCGCTCGTCGGCACGGGGGTGCTCGTCGGCCTGCTCGCACTCTCGAAGCCGAACTATCTGCCAGTCGTCGCGTTCGTGGCGTTCTTCGCGTTCTGGCGGGGTTTTGGTTTCGCGACCGCGGCCGTCGGCGTGGCGACGGCGGGAATCTATCTGGCGCGAACGCACAGCTTCCTGCCGATGCCCTATGTCGTGCTCGTAGCGAGCATGCGCGTCGGCGTCGGAGTGCTCCTCGCGTTGCTGGCGTTGCGGTGCTGGCGCTCGCCGACGAGCCGAACGCTGCTGCTGCGCGGCGCTCTCATCGCAATCGCAGCGATCGCGGTCGCCGCACCGCCGCGCGCGTACGATCGCATGCTCAACGGACCTTCGAACGACAAGGCCCTCGTGCTGGGAACGATCGCCGAGGCGCACGCCGATGCCGCATTCCGGCCCTCTGAAGCGGGTGACACCGATTCCTACTTCGGTCTCCGCCTGCGCGAGAAAGGCGTCGCGCTGCACGCGCTGCTGCTCCCGCCGTGGGACTGGGCGATCAAGAGCTGGAAGTCCTTCACGGGCTACTACGGCTACATGAAGATCCGCGGCCCCGCCGCCTACTACATCGCGATCTTCGCGCTCTACGTCGCCTTGGTGTCGTACACGACGCGCACGATTCTGCGGGAGGGCGAGCCAGCCGAGCGCCAAATGCTGGCCATCGCGCTGCTCTTCTGCGGCGGCGTCGTCTTCCTCTCGTTCTATCACTCGTGGATCAATGACTTCCAGGCGCAGGGTCGTTACCTCTTCCCCACGCTCGCGCTCTTTGCGATTCCCTTCACGCGGGCCTCGAGGTTCTTCCGATCGCGCGTCGTGCCCGCATTGCTGGGCGTCGCGTTCGCGCTCTCCGCCTCGTCGTTCGTGTTCGTCGGCCTGCGAAAGATCGCCAAGGGCTTCGGGCAAGTACATTGATGTGCAACGGATGAGCGACCGAGACGTGCACTTCGACTTCGGACAGAACTGGACGGAGTTCGCGCGATCCGCGCTGAGCTCCGCACGGGTCGAACGCGCCCAGAAGGAATTCGCCGCGCTGCTCGAAGGCGTGCCGCTCCGCGACGCGACCTTCCTCGACATCGGCTTCGGCCAGGGTCTCTCTCTGCTCAGCGCGGCGCAGCGCGGCAGCCTGGCGATCGGTTGCGACATCAATCCCAAGTGTCGCGAGGCGCTGCAAACGAGCGCGGCGTGGTTTCCCGAAGTCGAGCTGGCCGGCATCCCGATCGTCGCCGGCTCGATCCTCGACCCGACCGTAGTGACGCAGCTGCACTCGATTGCACCGTCTGGTGACGGAGGCTACGACGTCGCGCACTCCTGGGGCGTGCTGCATCACACCGGGAACATGCGGCTGGCGATCCGCAACGCGGCGTCGCTCGTACGCCCGGGCGGGCATCTGGTCCTCGCCATCTACAACCGGCACTGGTCGAGCCCCGCCTGGACGGTGATGAAGTGGCTCTACTGCAAGGCGCCGCACTGGATGCAACGTTTCCTGGTGTACTTGTTCCTGCCGGTGATCTGGCTCGCGAAGCTGGCGGTCACCGGCCGCGCTCCCGCGCAACAGACGCGCGGGATGGATTTCTACTACGACGTGATCGACTGGATCGGCGGCTACCCCTACGAGTACGCGTCGATCGAGGAGCTGCGTGCGCTCGTCGAGCCGCTCGGCTTCGCGTGCCTGCGCTGGCGCGCGGCCGAAGTGCCGACCGGCTGCAACGAGTTCGTGTTCCGCAGGATTTGAGCGGCGCCTAGCGCGACATCGTCTCGGACTCACGCACGTCGCCCGCCGTGTAGATCGAGTACGCCTCTTCCTGCTTGAAGATCTCCGGCGGCGCCGCGCTCTGATGGCGCAGCGTGAGTCCCAGCGCTGCCGGCTGCTCCAACTCTTTCGTCGTGATGAAGATGATCGGCTGCGGCTCCGGAAATCGCGCGCGAGTCGCGAGGAAGGCTTCTGCCGCCGTCGGGATCAAACCGCGCACGTACGCATCGTTCCACGGCATGTAACTCCCGATTGCGTCGTGTCCCGGATAGTAGAGTGACGCGATCGGGAGGTACGGCAGGACTGCTTCGCCGGTCGTCGCCGGATGCGCCGCGACGATGGCCGCATCGAGATCGAGCGTGCGCAGGAACGCCGCCGCATCGAGCGATCCAGAAAACGGTTCATCGAAGTCTCGCCCACTGTGCTGGATGCCCGCCTTCCCGTGCGAGAGCGCTGCGAACGTGAAGAGAAGGATCAGTGCCGCGCGCGCGGGACCACGCAGCGATGCGTTGCGCTCCTCGAGCCAGAGCGCCGCGACCATCGCGAGCCACAGAAAACCTGCATGGCGCAAGAACGGCGCGTAGATCAACAGGAAGAACGCGACGAGACCGACCGCGCTCCACAGCGCGAACGCGAAGACCGCGCGCTCGCGCCGCAGCGAGGCGACGATCGCTACCAGCGCGATGCCGCCGAGCACGCCGCCTGGGAAGCGCGAGAACGACGGGAAGAATGCGTCGCGGAGCGAACTCATCAGCACGCGTGACAGATGAAACTCTCTGAGCGTCGTCTGCGGATCGTCAGGGGGAAGCACAACGACGACCGCGAAGAGACCGCCGGCGATCGCGAGCGCCATCCCCAACACCGTCGCGCGTGGCAGGCGCACGATGCTTGGCGGCTGCACGCGCCACGTCGTGAGCAGCCAGAAGAGACCGAGGCCCGTCGCCAGCACGAGGCTGTGCGCGTTGGTGTTCGCGAGCAACGCGAGCACTCCGCCGATCAGAAGCGGACGCTGACGGCGCGCGCAGAGTGCGGCGCAGGCCGCCATCAGCAGCGTGAAGGAGAGCCCGTAGCTGCGCGCGACGACGCCGTACTCGTGGAGCGGCAGCACACCGAACGGGAAGAGCAGCTTCAAGAGCAGCGGCAGGCGCGCGTAGCGCAGGAAGATCGCGACGCCGACCGCGACGATCGCCACGTTCAGATAGACGATGCTCGTGTACGGCAGTCCCGAGCGCGCGAGCGGCAACACCAGCAAGTGCCAGAGGCCGGGCGTGCCGGAGTGTTTGAGAAAACTCAGCCACGCGGCGGCCGGCGCATCGCGGGCCATCAGCCAGACGTCCGCTTCGTCACGCCACGGCTCGTGATGCCCGGCGACTGCGAGCAGCAGCGCCACTTGCACGATCCACACGGCGCCGAGCAACATCTGCTCGGCGCGCGCGCGCGTCAACGCTCCCACGACCTCGTCTCGATCTCGGCGCTGCGTGCAGCCGCGCGCAACAACGCTGCGGGCATTCGCGGCACGTCGGCGGAGAGCCACAATTCGGTGAAGCGCTTGAAAGGGTCGCCGCGAACCTTTCGCAGCCGTCGCGCGCCGCGCAGGATGCCCATCCGTTCGCCGCGCATGCCGAGCGCGAGCAATTCGCGCGGCGACTCGGGACTCACCCACCAGATGCCGCCGCCGGCATCGAGAACGCCCCAGGCTTCGTCGATCAATGACGACGGAAGCTCGCTGCTTCGCGCGCTGCGCGTCGCGAGCAGCACCTGACGGCGCGCTGCGGGCCAGCGCTCGTGATAGCGCAGCCGATTCGCTTCGAGCACCGCGCGCCGCTCGGGTCGGTGCGCGAAGGAACCGTGACTCTCGTGGTGCAGCGCCGTGTCCGGATGCACGCCGAGCCAGTGGCCCGCGCGCACGATGCGGCGAGACAGATCGGTGTCCTCGAAGTAGCCGAGACCGAATGCCGGATCGAAACCGCCAGCCGCCTCGAACACGGAGCGGCGAATCAGGAATGCGTAGCCGGAGAGTTGGTTCGTGACGACGCACGGCCCGCGCTTCGCATAGCGCGAGAGCTCATGACGATGATAGGTGTTGCCGGCGGGGTTCACGGCGGCGAGCCGCGGCTCGGCGTCGAGTGCGGCGACCAGCGGGCCGAGGAAGTCGTCGTGCGCCGCGACGTCCGAGTTGAGCTGCAGCACGAGCGGCGCGCGGCAGCTCGCGACGCCGAGATTCACGCTGCCGCCGTAGCCGAGATTCCGCTCCGAGCGCAGCACGCGCAGCTTCGGATGCGCGAGCGATGCGAGCTCTTGTTGCGTTTGCACATCGGAAGCGTCATCGACGACGACGAGTTCGCCGAGCCGGTGCCCCGCCTGCGCGAGCACCGATTCGAGACAGCGCCGCACGAGCGCGGGCGCGTTGTGCACGGGAACCACGGCATCGACGCGCGGCGACTCGTCCTTCGAAATTGCAACGCCCCCTCGATCGCAAAGCGCGAAGCTACCGGGCGGGATCGACCGGGCAACCTTCGAGAATCCATTTCTGCGCGCAGCGACGGGCGGCGCTGCGCTTCGGAGGGCATCATGCGCGCGTTCCGCGGCGCGGCGCCCGGATCATCAAGCGGAGACTGGCATGCTCGCTCGCGTCGCGCGCCTCCTCGCGCGCCTTCTCGCACGCCAGGATGGCCGCGCGGATCTCCACTGCGAGGAGTTCGTCCGCAGACTGCTCGCGGAATCGCCGCGCTACACGGATCCGCGCTCGCTCGCTCGCTTCGAGATGCAGACCTTCTCGCAGGGAGGCGAGGACGGAATCCTCGCCGAGATCTTTCGCCGCATCGGCACGACCAATCGGCGCTTCGTCGAGTTCGGTGTCGGCGACGGGCTCGAGAACAACACCGCATTGCTGCTGCAGCTCGGATGGGGCGGCGCGTGGCTCGAAGGCGACGCGCGCAGCGTGCGTCGCATCCAGCGCGAGTTCGCCGCGCCGATCGCGGCGAACCAGCTTCGACTCGCGCAGACCTTCGTGCAGCCCGACACCGTGGAAGCCGCGTTTCTCGGCGCGGAGGTTCCCGGCGCCTTCGATCTGCTCTCGATCGACATCGACGGCAACGACTTCTGGGTCTGGCAGGCGATCGAGCGCTTCCGGCCGCGCGTCGTCGCGATCGAGTACAACGCGGTCTACGGCGCCGACGTGGACTGGGTGATGGCCTTCGATCCACAGCATCGTTGGAACGGGTCCACACGGCACGGCGCGAGTCTCGCGGCGCTCGCCCGCCTCGCCCGCGACAAGGGCTACACGCTCGTCGGATGCTCGCTGTCGGGCGTGAACGCGTTCTTCATCGCCGACGAAGACGCTGGCGATCACTTCGCCGGTCCGTTCACCGCGCATCAACACTGGGAACCGCTGCGCGCGGCGCTCACGATTCGCCGCGGTCCGCAGCGGCGCTTCGGTGCATCCGTCGTGACGCGCTGAGATGAGCGATCGCGCGCAGCGACCGCTGCAGGTCGGCGTGCTCGTGCGCTCGCTCGGCGAGTTTCGCGGCGGCGTCGATGTCTACGTCCGCGAGTTGACGGCGGCGCTGATCGCCGTCGCGGGCGAGCGCGGCCATCGCATTCATGTGTTCACCGACGAGCCCGCGATCGCCGCGGAGTTTTCCGCGCAAGGCGCAACGGCCTCGTTCGTGCGACCCGGCCTACTCGGCCGACTCTCGTGGGACCACCTGAAGGCGCCGCTCGCTTGCGCGCGAGCAGGCGTCGACGTTCTCGTCAATCTGCGTAGCTTTCGGCCGCTCTTCGTCGCGGGGCGTTCGGTGAGCATCGTCTACGACATGTCGTACTACGACATTCCGTCGCAGCTTCCGTGGTGGGATGGCGCCTACTTCCGCTTGCTCCACAGCCTCTCGCTCGATCGCAGCGACGCGATCATCGTCTTCTCCCACTTCACGCGCGATCGCATCCTCGCGAATCGGCCCGCGATCGGTGTCGAGCAGATCACCGTATTGAGTCCCGGGCCGCCCGACCCGGCGTTCCGGCCGCTCGACGAAGCGACGGTTGGCGCGACGCTCGATCGTTTCGCGTTGGAGCGACCCTATGTCGTCGCCGTCGGCGCGCAGCCGCGCAAAAACCTCGACACGATGCTCGAAGCAATCGCCGCGCTCGAACCCGCGACGCGCATGGGGCTCGTCGTCGTGTCGAAGTGGCAAGACGAGGCGCACGTGAATTCGCTGCGCGCGCGCGCGGATCGCCTGGGAATCGGCAAGCGCTTCGTCGTGATCTCGGGCTGCCCGAATCCGGATCTCGCCGCGATCTACTGCGGCGCGACGGCGCTCGTGTACGTGTCGTCGTACGAAGGAATCGGGATTCCGCCCTTCGAAGCGATGGCGGCGGGATGTCCGGTCATCGCCTCGACCGCGGCCTCGCTGCCGGAAGTGGTCGGCGCTGCGGGGGCGATGGTTCCGCCGCGCGATGTCGCCGCACTCACCGCGGCGATTCGTCGCGTGCGCGACGACGCGGAATACGCGACGCAGTTGCGACGTCTCGGCTTCGAGCGGATTCGCGACTTCGATTGGAAGCGGAGCGCGCGCGCACTTCTCGCCGACATCGAGAGTCGCGGCTGGTGGAGCGACGCGCCGACGGCGTGACCGTTTCCGGCTGGGCGCTACCGTGCGCCCACCTTTCGCCGCAGGCGCTCGCCATGCCGTTCTTCGACACCTTCGCCGACGCCGCGATGCCGACGCCCTCCGGCTGGTGGCTGATGCGTCGGCTAAACGAGCACCACCTCGATCGTCTCGTGGAACTCGGCGCAAAGGGCCGCTTTGCGGAGATCGGACCCGGCGTCGGTCCCTTCGCGCTGGTCTGCGCCGAGCGCAACATTCCGTACGTAGCGATCGAAGCCAACGAGCGGCTCGGCGATTCGATTCGTGCGATGGGACACGAGGTGATCGCGGCAATGATCCCGCCGATCCCGCTCCCCGACGCGTCGGTCGCCGTGCTGCACGCGTCGCATGTGCTCGAACACTGCGCGACGTATCGCGAGGCGCTGACCTTCCTGGCCGAGGCGGCGCGCGTCGTCGAGCCGGGCGGCCTCGTCAGCATCGCCGTGCCGGACTTCGATCACCTCGGCAACGAGTTCTATCGCACGCACTACAGCCACGCGCTGCCGATGAATCTGCGCCGGCTGACGCAGCTGATGCAGGACAACGGGCTCACGATCGAACACGCGGATTTCTTGAGCGGTCCGTTCGTTGCGCCGCTGCGCTGGATCACGCAGAGCATCGCGTGGGCCGCGCCGGTGTGGCTGCTGCGCGCGCTCTCGCTCGGCCGCCTCAGCGCTGCACAGTGTTACTCGGCGAAGATGACCTTCATGCGCGCAGTCTGGGTGGTCGGACGCCGACCCAGACGCACGACTGAGTAGCCCATCGCGCGCGGCGATTTCGCGCCGACCTGGCGAACGATCGCGCGCATCGCCCTGCAATGGACGGTGTCGCTCGGACTGCTCGCCTGGGTCTGGTTCCGCGCCGACTGGCCGAAGCTCGTGCAAGACGCCGCGAGCGTGCAGTGGCTTCCCTGGTTTGCGGGTGTCGCGCTCGTGGTCGCCGCGCCGATCCTGGGATCCGCGCGCATCTACGCGATCGCACGCTGCACGGGACGGGAAGTCTCGTTTCGCCAGCTCCTCGATCTGAATCTGCGCGCGATGCGCTTCGTGTTCCTGCCGGGCGGCGACCTGATCGGCGGCGCCGCGCGCTGGCACGGCATGACGCAATGGAATTGGAGCGGAAGCGACTCCTTCGGAATCATCGTCGTCGAGCGCCTGCTCGACCTCGGAACGATTGCGGCGATCGTGGCGATGACGGTGCCGATGTTGGGCGTCTCGGATCCCTTGTTGCACGCGCTCTGGCTCGTCTCTCTCGTCGCGGTGGCGGGCGTGGTGTCCGCGTTTCTGCTCAGCGCGCGGCTGCCGTTTCCGCTTCGCGCACCGGAACCCGCGGCGAGCGGGCTGCGCCGAATCTGGCGAACTCTGGTTCAAGTGATCGCAGCCTCCGCCGCAACTGCCGCCACACTCGTGCGTTCCCCGCGCTGGCTGTTGCGAACGCTCGCCGCTTCGACCTGCTACTGGAGCCTCGCGCTGCTGGGCGGTGTGCTGATCGCGCGCGGCGCCGTCCCTGCCCTCGATCTCGTTCGCTACACGCTGACGCTCTGCCTCACAGCGCTGGCAGCACAACTCCCGGTGAGCGTCGCCGGCGCCGGATTGCGCGAAGCGCTGCTCAGCGTGTTGATGGCGAACCACGGCATCACACCCGAGAAGGCCGTGCTGATCGGGACCAGCGCGCTCGTTCCCTACGCCGTGCTTTCGTGCATTGGAATCGCGCTCGCGTGGTCGCACAGGTCAGCGCGTATCGAGGATGGGATCTAGTTCATCATCACTTTGGGCTAGGTTGCACGCATGGTGTCGCCCCTCGATCGAAGCGAGTTCGAGCGCTGGCGCGCGCAAGCGCAGAGCGCCGCAGAGACGGCCGGTCTTGCGCGTCGCGGTGGGCGGCACGAATGGGCGTGCTTCCTCTCCGAGCAAGCAGCGCAGCTCGTCGTTAAGGGATTCCTGCACGGGCTCGGCCTCGAGGCATGGGGACACGATCTCACCGTATTGTGCAGTCGTGCTCGCGAAGCGATCGGTGTGAGCTGGCCAGAAGCTGCAACCGATGCCGCGGCCCGACTGTCGCGTCACTACATCCCGACTCGCTATCCGGACGCGCATGCGTCGGGCGCTCCGTCGAGTCACTACACGGACACCGACTCGGCTCAGGCCGCGGAAGACGTGCGAGTCATCGATGCGGCGATCGATCGCGCGTGGTCAGAACTCGGAGAGCAGCCGTGACTCATCCGATCGTGGTGCGCCGCCGCGCGGAGCAGGAGGCGCGCATTCGCTGCGCCGCCGATTGGGCGCACGAACTCGCGAAGCGGCTCGATCTCGTCGCCGTCGTCGTGTTCGGCTCGTCGGCGCGCGGCGACTTCAACAAGTGGAGCGACATCGACGTGCTCGTCGTGGCGAACGAGTTGCCGGAGGGCGCACGCGAACGGCTTGCACTCTTGACGGAACTCGCACCGATCGGTGTTCAACCGGTGGGGTGGACGCCGAATGAGTTCGCGGATCGACGGCGGCGTAACGACCCGATCGCCCGCGAGTGCGACGGCGTCGGTGTCACGGTGCTCGGAGCACTTCCGACCTAGATTGCGCGCCTCGCGACACAAGAGTCTAAAATTGTTGTTGACTCCCCCCCCCCGTGCGACAAGACCCGCAGGAAGGGGAGCGCGTCACGCGCTCCCTTATTTTTTGGTCGAGACGGTGGGAGAAGGCGTCAGCCAGCTCCTTGCCTGTGAGAGAGGGGCAGGCTGATGCAACGGCGATTCTTGGAATTTGCAGTAGCGCTCGTACTCACGGGTGGCATCGCCCAAGCCGCGAGTGCGTTCAGTGTGGCCGAGTTCAGATTGCAGCTCGTTGATGCGAGCGATCGATCGGTCGTATTCGACTTCGCAGGCGGCGGCTCGTTCGATCAAGTGGGTGAGCTGACGCCGGGTACTTCGTATCAGTTCGGATTCCTCGCCTCAACGCGAACCAACTCTTTCCGCGAAGTGAATGATGCCTGGGCATCCGGATCTTTCGACTTCGCTCTCGGGTCTCCCACGACTCTGCAGGGTGGTGCCAATGGTGCCATTAGTAGAAGCATCGATGGTCTGGTTTTGGTGTTCAACCAGCAGGACGCATTTGGCCAGGGGCAGGCGGACCTCGATTCGTCTAGTCAGTCCGCCACGCTCTCGGATGGCGACGAATCGGCGAGCGCGCTGGCGTCGTCGCGTTTGGACTCAGTGATCGACTTCGCTACGGGCGGTGGATTTTCGCTAGCGGGCAACTTCTCGGCTCGAGCCCAATCCGCTTCTTCTGGTGGCCACGGTTCAGCCAGCGCGGGACAGGCTTCCGCGAGCTTTGCCTTCCTCGTCTCGGAGCCAACCACGTTCACGGTTCGAGCTGATGCGGTGGTAGGAGCATGGTCTCAAGTCATCACACTCCCCCCGGCTCCGCCGCCTGGCGGCCCCGGTTCGTCGCAGGGGCTTCCACTGCTTCCGATCGGCCGCGATGGAAGTTCGTTCGTCTTCGGCGCTGTCGGAGCGAACGGCGACTGGATTAATCCACCAATCGCGTCCGGTTTCAGCTTCGAAATGTCGGACGGTGGTCTCTTCACCGAGATCGGTAGCCTCCCGGTTGGCATCGACGCGGATGACGCGTTTGTCGTCAGCGTTGCGGGTACGGTGCTCGGCACATTCCATGGCGGCGACGGCGTCGACTTTGTCGAACTTCTTGGGAATGGCGTGTCGTCGTTCGAGGTATCTGGGATTCACCCGGGTGTAGATGCAGAGAACCCTCTCGCGTTCCCGATCCAACTCGCTTCCAACAGCGACACCGCGAGATTTCGCATGACACCGATCCCCGAGCCCACTACCGCGCTGCTGCTGGGACTCGGTGTGGTTGGACTGCTCCGACATCGTCGCGACTGAGAACACTCGCTCGCGATTCGGCTTGCTCCGCTTCGGCGCCGCGCATAGGCTGGAACTCCTCCGCCTCGAAGGAGTCACCCGCCATGCCCTACGCCGAAGGCCGCCGCTACTGCGATGCCGACTCGCACCTGATGGAGCTGCACGACTGGCTGCCGCGCTACGCCGACCCAGGCATCCGCGAGCGCATCCGCCCGCTCTACCTCGGCGGCGCCGGCGGCATGGCCGAGCAGGCGGTGCGCGACGCCGCTGAGCGTCGCGGCGATCCCGCCGCGGCGCTCGCGCTCGAAAACGAGCTGATGAATGCGAAGGGTTGGAACGCGCTCGGCGCCTTCGACCCGACCGAGCGCAGTCGCGCGCTCGATCTGCTCGGCTTCTCGCAGCAGCTCGTGTTCAGCACCTTTGCGCCGACGCAGTTCATGGGCGACGACCACGACCTGCTCTACGGCGGCACGCGCGCGCACAACCGCGCCATGGCCGATTTCTGTTCCGATGACGAGCGGATGATCGCGGTCGGCTTCGTGCCGTGGGGCGATCCCGAACGCACGCGCAGCGAAGCGGAGGAAGCGATCCGCCTCGGCTGCGGCGCGGTGCTGGTGCCGTCGCATCCGCCGCGCGACGTTTCGCCGTTCCATCCCGACTACCACCCGTTCTGGCGCGCGCTCGAAGAAGCGAACATTCCGTTCATGCTGCACGTCGGCGGCGGCGGCCGGCCGGTGCGGCCTTCGTTCCACCAGAACGGCAAGCCGAAGACGACCGACTTCCTCGGTGGCGGCGAGAACATCCGCGCCAGGGACTACATGTCGCTGCACGTCCCGCCCGAGATCTTCCTCTCGTGCATGGTGCTCGACGGTGTCTTCGATGCGTTCCCGCGACTGCGCGGCGGCTGCATCGAACAGGGTGCGATGTGGGTGGTGCCGTGGCTCACGCGGCTCGATCTGGCACAGCAGATGTTTGCGAAGACGGAGCCTGCGCTTCGCGAACTCTCGCAGCGCCCGTCCGACGTGGTGCGCGGGCATCTGTGGTTCACGCCGTTCGCGACCGAGCCGGTTGGCTGGATGATCGAGAACGCCGGGCCGGATCTCTTCCTGTTCTCGTCCGACTATCCGCACCCGGAAGGCGGCCGCGATCCGCTGGGGCGCTTCGAGGCTTCGCTCGCGAGCATCCCCGACGACGCGAAAGAGCGTTTCTACGCCCAGAACTTCGCGGCGATGATGGGTTCCTGAGCGACGCGGCCCTCTCGGCCCGTCCCGTTGCCACTGCGTTGCGCGTTCATGCATGCGCACCTGGCCCGCGTGATGACACCCACTCTCGACTCGCGGCTACGAACCGTGAGAGAGCAGCCGCTTTGGTTGCTCTCGTTCGGGAGAACACACGGATGTTGAAGATGCGGCCCCGCAACTGGGCGACCCTCGCTTTCGCAATCGGCTTCACGCTCGTCGCGAGCCAGGCACGCGCTACCACCGTCACCTTCGGCGACACGCATCGCTACTGGTCGGGCTACGCGAACGGCACCGTCGACGACACGCGCGACACGATCGGTACGCCCGACCTGCTGGGCGGCACGGCCACCTTCAGCGACACGACCGGCCTGCTGACCGGAATCAGCGTCAGCTACACCGGCCGCTTCTCGCCCGTTGCGTTGGGCAATGCCCGCGTGATTCCGGGCGACTTGTTCCTCGACGTCGGCAGCGACGGCCACTGGGACTACGTGATGAAACTCGTCGCGGCGCCGCAGACGCCGGTTGCGAACTACGCGTCGTTGTCGATCCTCGACGTGAGCGCGATCACGAGTCCGTCGTACGTGTTCAGCGGCAGCGACAACAGCGGCTACTGGGCCGGCTACGGCATCCGCGATCGCCATCCCTACGCGTGGAACGGCGGCGGCACGCAGATCGGCACCGGCAGCCTTGCGGGCTTCAACCAGCTCGCGTCGGGCGGCACGCTCGGCTTCGGCCTCGGCAACGGTCTCGCGATCAACGGAAGCCTGACGATCGGCTTCGCACCGAGCTGCGCGAACGACGTGCTGCTCGCGAACGTCTCGGCCCCGGTGCCGGAGCCGACGGCCGCGCTGATCTTCGGCATCGGCCTGGTTGCGATAACGCGCGGACAGCGAGCGCTGCGCCGCGCCTGACACCAGCGAGACGACGCCACTACTTCTTCGTGCTGCCTTCGACGTCTTCGATCGCCCGCGCAATCGCGCGGGCGATCAGGCGTTGGCCCACCGGACTCGGGTGCACGTCGTCCCCGCTTCGGTAGACCTCGGTCTGCTCGTGGTCGGCGAACACGGACTGTAGTTCCACGCTCGGCACGTCTTGCTCGGCCGCTATACGCCGCAAGATGTCGTGATAGACGGTCGTCCCCGGATAGCGTTTCAGCAGCGAATCCGAGAGCGGTGGAACGAGGATCAGCGGCTGCGCACCGGCGGCACGCGCCGCGGCGACCATCGCGTTCATGTTCTCCTCGAAGCGCTCGGGCGGCACGCGACGGAACATCGTCGACCGGTGCACCCGCTTCGCCATCCAGCGACCGAGGCGGTCGAGCAAGAACTCGCCCGCCTGCAGCGTCCGCACCTGGTGCCACGCCGCCGTCCGCCGCGCGGCGCGGGCGGGAATGTCGGCGTCCTCGTAATACGAACGCCGCCGCTCGTCGTTGTGGGCGCCGACATAGAAGACCACCCAGTCCGGCGCGTAGGGCGTGAAGCGATCGAGGAGCACACGCGACTGGTACGAGGAGAAGCCGGGCGCTGCGGCGACGAGCGGTTCGTAGATCTCGTCCGGATGTTGCGCCGCCACTTCGCGCGTCGCGAGCGACCAGAACGCCTCGTCGTCGGGCACACCGAAACCGAACGCGGTCGAATCGCCCATGTAGAGGATGCGCTTGGTGCCCGCGGGCTTTCGCTGCGCCGGCACCGGGCCGCGCGTGCCGAGCGCATTCACGATACCGCCGGCGACCGATGTACCCGGCTCGTACGCAAAGCCGAGCACCGGATCCTCGCGCCACAAATCGTTTCCCGACACCCAACAAGTGTCGTAGCGCGGCTGACCCGTGATGCGCAGCGCGCCCTCGAAGAGCGCGAGCGCGAAGACGATCGCGAAGAATCGGAACACCCATTCCCGCATCGCGCGCACCTTAGCGGAGATCAGCGGGGCAGTTGGTCGGCGGGTCGCGTCAGGAATTCTTCGATCGCGGCGGCGAGCGCATCCGGTACCTCGGCGGCGAGCGAGTGGCGTGCGCCGGGGAACACACGCAGCTCGCAGCGCGGCAAGAGCTTCGCGAGCTTTGCGACGCCCGCGCCCATGTTGGCGCCGTGATCCTGATCGCCCCAACCGAGCCACACCGGTTGCTGGATCTGCGGCGCGATCTCGAAGAGCGTGCGCTCGACCTGATCCGCCGCCATCTCGAAATACATTCGCACGAAGCCCGGACCCATGATTTCGCGGTAGTACGCGAAGGTGTCGGCCAGCGCGGCGTCGCGACCCGGCCACTCGGGTCCGTACCAGTAGCGCGATTGAATCCACACCGTCGGCCAGAAGAGCGGATAGCCGCGCATCGCGCGCATCACGCGCCCCACCTTCGCGTTCGCGTTCCACGCGCTGCCGGGCGCCCACGGCGCGAGTCGCTCGAAGCGCTGCGGGTAGCGGTGCGCCAGTCGCAGCACCAGGTTCCCGCCGAGACTGCCGCCGGCGAGATGCGCGCGTTCGATGCCGAGCGCGTCGAGCAAGCCGGTGCTCACGTCTTCGTAGAGCGCGAGCGAGTATTCGCGATCCGGCTTTTCGGCGTAGCCGCTGCCCGGATAGTCGAGCACGAGGACGCGATGGCGGCGCGCGAGGATCGGCACCAGGCCGTCGTATTCCTCGATGCGCGACGTGTGGCCGGGGATCAGCAGCAGCGCGGGCGCGCCGTCCACCGGCGCTGCGGTCGGGCCGACGTCGATGTAGCGAACGCGCAAGCCGAGAATCTGTGCATCGCGCTGCGGAAACGGTGTCGTGCGCACCGCGTCGGGTCGCGTCCGCCCTGCGTCCGGCGGAGCGCCGCAACCCAAGAACGCCGCCGCAACGGCGAGCCACGAGCGCTGACGTATCGAGCTCACATCGCGAGCCTATGCGATTGGCGCGAATGGGGCATCGGCGCGCAGCGTCGCACGGTATCGTTCCGGCGTTTCGGGAGGCTTCGATGTCGCGCGTCCGCTCCGTGTCGCTGTGCTTCGTCACATGCATCGCGATGTCGTTCTTTGCAACGCGCGTTGCGAACGGCGAAGACGAGAACGCATGGCGCGCAGCGGGACGCACCGCCGTCGCGCGCGCGCGGGCACTCGATGCGGATTCCGCAGCGAAGGCCAAGAGCGTGATCCTCTTCGTCGGCGACGGCATGGGCATGTCCACCATCACCGCCGCGCGCATCTTCGAAGGCCAGCGTCAAGGCAAGCTCGGAGAGGAAAACGAGCTGGCCTTCGAAAGCTTCCCGTATGTCGCGCTCTCGAAGACCTACAGCGTGAATGCGCAGGTGTCCGAGTCGGCCGCGACGATGACGGCGATGATGAGCGGCGTGAAGACGAAGGCCGACGTCGTTGGCCTCGACGAGCACGGCGTGCCGGGCGACTACACCAGCGTGGAGCGCTCGCGCGCGCGCACCTTCCTCGAAGACGCCGAGGCGCGCGGTCTCTCGACCGGCATCGTCACGACCACGCGTGTCACGCATGCAACGCCTGCGGCCGCCTATGCGCATGCGCCGCACCGCGACTGGGAGGACGACACGCAGCTTCCGCCCGACGCGCGCGAAGCGGGCTTTCCCGACATCGCGCGCCAACTCGTCGACTTCGAAATCGGCGACGGCATCGACGTCGTGTTCGGCGGCGGCCGCGCTCAATTCCTGCCGAAGCGCGCGATCGATCCCGAGTACCACGATCAGACCGGCGCGCGCAGCGATGGTCGCGATCTGATCGCCGCCTGGGGCGGACGTCATCCGCAGGGCTCGTGGGTGTGGAACCGTACGAACTTCGCGGCGCTCGGTCGCGACACGGTGGGCCCCGTGCTCGGCCTCTTCGAGCCATCCCACATGCGCTTCGAATACGAGCGCGGCGGGGACAAAGGCGGCGAGCCGTCGCTCTCGGAGATGACCGCGAAGGCGATCGAGTTGCTGGCGCGCAACCCGCGCGGCTACGTGCTGATCGTCGAAGGCGGACGCATCGATCACGCCCATCACTTCGGCAACGCGTTTCGCGCGCTCGGCGAAACCGTGGAGTTCTCGAACGCGGTGCGCACCGCGATGTCGGTGGTGAATCAGCGCGACACGCTGGTCATCGTCACCGCCGACCACAGTCACGTGTTGACGATGGCCGGCTATCCGACGCGCGGCAACGACATCCTCGGACTCGCGCGCGCCAACGACGATCACGGCGCCCCCGAGCTGACGCCGATTCGCGACATGCTCGGTCTGCCCTTCACGACGCTCTCGTACGCGAATGGGCCGGGCTACACCGGCCGCTCGAGCGAACAGCCAGAAGGCGCAAAGCGCCATCCGCACAATCCCACCGCCTACGCGGGGATTCGCAAAGGGCGCCCGAGACTCAGCGACGCCGAGGTGCGACAGCCCGACTATTTGCAGGAGACGACGGTTCCGGCGCGCAACGATACGCACAGCGGCGAAGACGTGCCGATCTATGCGACGGGCCCCGCCGCGTCACTCTTCCACGGCGTGCAGGAACAGAGTTTCGTGTTCCATGCGATCGAGGCGGCGCTCGGGTGGACAGAGAAGCAGAAGCGATGAGCGGCGACTGAAGTCGCACCCCGCGTCGATCGCTCAGCGGACTCTCGGCAGCATCTCCACGACGCCAACAGCGCGCCCGGAAGCGCGGCGGGATCGACCGCCTCGCCAGCGCGACACACGCGCACGTCGCGATGGAGCGCAGTCGCGGGATCGGGATCGCGCATTGCCTCGAGCACTCGGGTGCGTATCGGCGTAGCGCTGCAGCGCCCCAGCAACGACGGCCACGTCTAGCTCCGGCATGGACGACGCGCCGAGCATCGAGGAAAGCCCTGTGCGGATCGCCGCTCGTGGGCCAACGGCGCGTTGCAGCGCGATGGTCGCGAGCATCATCGCCGTCGTGTGCGGCGGATCGGACGGCGTCCTTGCGACGATCGCCCCGCCGAGCAGCTCGACGCGATCGCCACGCACACGTCGGTCGTCGCTTCCGATGGGTTCACGATGATCCTGCCGAGCGGCGGCACCCACTTCGGCGGGAATTGCTCATTCTTCGATACCGAGATCCGCTTCATCCCGCCCGCGGGCATCGTGCAATTGCCAGCTGTAGCTGGCTCGTACGGCGTGGCGCCAACTGCCACCTCCGTCGATCCCGACACCAGCGACGCGAACGACGACGCGAGCGCGCTGGACGGAATCGCCATCGTGGCGCTCCGCGTGCGCGCGCGACGCCGTACTACGTAGTGCGCACGCGGAGCTTCGGGAGCGCGCTGGCAAGCGTCGGGTCCGTCTCGATCGCGGCGCGCAGCGTGCGCGCATCGAGCGCACGCTGCGATCCCGCGTAGATGCGGTTGTCGTAGTCGCGCACGCGGAGTACGAGCGAGTGGGGGTAGAGCGAGCGCATCACGCCGCGCACGGCGCCCGCCTCGTCGATGCTGTTCGAGACCAGTACGCCGCCCGCGGCAACGCGCTTCGCCGCGAGCGCCAAATACGGAGTCGGCAGCCAATCTGGCTTGCGCACGTTGCGACCGCGGCCGACGAACACGTCTTCAATCACCAGGTCGAAGCGGCGGCGTTCGCGGGTCAACACCGCGCGCGCGTCGTCGCACACGACTTCGATCGCGAGCGCGTCCAGATCGAAATGGCGGCGCGCCGCTTCGATCACGTCGCGATCGAAGTCGACGCCCACCACATGCGCGTGCGGCGCGATCGTGCGCACGAGCCGCGCGGCGCTGCCGCCGCCGAGTCCGAGGATCAGCGCGCTGCGCCTTCGCGCCGCCGGCAGCGCCAGCAGTGGCGCCACCAGCGCGTCCCACACGGAGCCCGTCGCCTTTCCATCGCGCGACCACCACGACGCGAAGGTGCCGTCGATCACCAGTGCGCGACCGCGCGCCGAGTCGCGAATGCGGATCCGTTCATCCATCGCGCGGGACAGTACAATGCGATCGTGCTGCGCACGCCCCCGCCCGACTCGAGTGCAATGCCGATCGTAGAGATCGCGCTGCCGGTGCCCGTGGATTCGCTCTTCAGCTATGGGGTGCCCGCCGCACTCGTCGATGTGGCGCTGCCCGGTTGCCGCGCGTTGGTGCCGTTCGGTGCGCGACGTCTCGCGGGGCTGATCGTTTCGCGAAACGAGAGCGGCGTCGCGCCGTCGCACGGCGGCGCTCTGCGCGCGATCGAGCGCGTGCTCGATGCCACGCCGGTCGTCTCGCCCGGCATGATCCGCTTGCTGCGCGAAGCAGCGTACGACGTCTACTGCCCGGTGGGACTCGCGCTCGCGTGCGCGACGCCGTCCGGCTCGGCGCCGCGCGCGACCGCCGGTCTCGCGATCACGAACTTCGGCCGCGAGGCATCGCTGCGCGGTGCGGCTGCGCCCGCGGCACGACCCATTCTCGTGTGGCTCGCGCATGCGCCGCGCACACAGCGCGAAGTCGAGCGGCGCTTCCCGAACGATCGCGCGCTGCTCCGCGATCTGCTGCGCGACGGGTTGCTCGAGCGGCAGGCCGTCGAGACCGGGCCGGGCGCACGCGCGCCGGTGCAGCGGATCGCGCGCGTAGCGGATGACGTCGATGTGGCGGCGGCGCTCGCGGGTCCGCTCGGTCGCGCGAAGAAACAAGTCGCAGTGCTCACTCAACTCGCGACCGACGGCGCGCAGCCGGTCGCCGATCTCGGAGGCGCCAGCGAATCGCTGCGACAACTCGTGGCGCGCGGGCTCGTCGTCGTGTTCGAGCAGGCCGTCGAGTCGAGCCGACGCCCGAACGAGTCACTCGCCGACGGTGAGGCGACGCCGCCCGCGCTCACCCCCGAGCAGGAAGTCGCGCTGGCCGCGATCACCGACTCGATCCGTGCACGACGCGGCGATCTCTTCCTGCTGCACGGCGTCACCGGCAGCGGCAAGACGGAGGTGTACCTGCGCGCGATCGCCGAGACGCTCGCGCTCGGCCGACAGGCGCTCGTGTTGGTGCCGGAAATCACGCTGACGCATCAGCTCGTCGCACGTCTCGCGGCGCGCTTCGGCACGCGCGTCGCGGTGCTGCACAGCCAACTGCGACCGGGCGAGCGCATTGCGGAGTGGCGCAGCCTGCTCGGCGGGCAGACGCGCATCGCGGTCGGCGCGCGCTCGGCGCTCTTCGCGCCGCTCGACGACCTCGGCCTGATCGTGATGGACGAGGAACACGAGCCTGCGTACAAGAACGAAGAAGGCTTTCGCTATCACGCGCGCGATCTCGCCGCGCGGCGCGCCGCAGATTCCGGCTGCCCGCTCGTAATGGGCTCGGCGACGCCGGCGCTGGAGACGCGCCATGCCGCCGAACGCGGCGAGCTGCGCCGACTCTCGCTGCCGCATCGCATCGGCGGACGCCCGCTGCCGGCCGTCGAGCTGGTCGATCTCGGCGTCGAGCGCGCGCTGCTTCCGCGCGGTCGCCGTCTGGTGTTGTCGCGCGTGTTGCACGCAGCCGTCGCCGAGGCGCTCGCCGACGGCGGTCAGGTGATCCTCTTCCTGAACCGCCGCGGCTTCTCGACGCGCATCTTCTGCTTTGATTGCGGTCACGCCGAACGCTGTCAGCACTGCGAAATCTCGCTGGTCTACCACGCTGGCGATCACCGGCTGCGCTGCCACTACTGCCAATACGAGATCGCGCCGCCCGAAACCTGCTCGAAGTGCGGCGCGCCCGACACCGCGCTGCTCGGCCTCGGCACCGAGCGACTCGAGGAAGACGTGCGGCGGCGCTTTCCGACCGCGCGCATCGCGCGCCTCGATCGCGACACCGCCGCGAAGCGCGGCGAAACCGAGCGCATACTCGCAGCACTCGGCGCGGGCACGATCGACATCCTGGTCGGCACGCAGATGGTCGCGAAGGGGCATCACTTCCCAGGCGTGCGCGTGGTCGGCGTCGTCGCGGCCGATCAGAGCCTGCACTTCCCGGACTTCCGCGCAGCCGAGCGCACCTTCCAACTGCTCACGCAGGTGGCGGGACGCGCGGGCCGCGGCGCCGCGCCGGGCCGCGTCGTGATCCAGACCTTCGTGCCGGATCACTACGCGATCCGCCCCGTGCTCCAACACGACTACGAAGCGTTCCATCGCGCCGAGCTCGTGCAACGAGCGGCCGTCGGCTATCCGCCGTTCGGACGCCTCGTGCACGTGTTGGTGTCGGGCCCCGATGAAGCCGAGACCTTCGCCGTCGCCGAGCGACTCGCGCAACTCGCGCGCAGCACCGTTGCCGCGGAGGACGAAGCGCCGTCGCTCGCGTTCTCCGTGCTGGGCCCCGGTCCCTCACCGATCGCGCGACTGCGCGACCGCTTCCGCTTCCAGTTGCTGCTGAAGGGCAGCGACGAAAAGCGCGTACTCGACGCGGGACGCGCGCTCGCCGCCGTTGCGCATGGCCGCGATGCCGGCGGCGTGCGCATCCAGGTGGACGCGAATCCCATCAACATGCTCTGAACGCGCCGGCGGGCGTGGCCTGTGGCGATGCCCATTGGCTAGCCTGCCACCGTCATGCCGATCCTCGACGTTCTTCACTTCCCCGACCCGCGCCTGCGCCGGCGCTCGGAGCCGATCGAGAAGATCACGGATGAATTGCGCCAACTCGCCGCCGACATGCTCGAGACGATGTACGACGAGCCGGGCATCGGACTCGCAGCGCCGCAGATCGGAGCGGCGATTCGGCTGATCGTGATGGACACAGAGTGGACCGAGGAAGACGCCGAGCGCAAACCGAGCGTCTTCGTGAATCCGGAAATCACCGAGCGCAGCGGCGACGTGATCTGGAACGAAGGTTGTCTGTCGGTGCCCGACTTCTCGGCGGAGGTGAAGCGCGCCGAACACGTCGTGTTGCGCGCGCTCGATCTCGACGGCCACGAAGTCATCGAGACGGCAAGCGGTCTGCGCGCCGTCTGCTTTCAACACGAACTCGATCACCTCGACGGCGTCCTCTTCATCGATCGCATCTCGCGCCTGAAGCGCAACCTCTACGTCGGCAAGCGCAAGAAGTTTCTCATGGAAGAGGGCGAGCGCTGGACCCCCTCGGGCGAGCGTCCGCCGGTCCCGATCGGCACGAAGTTCTGAGCGCTCTGCGGCTGCTGTTCTTCGGAACCCCGGAGTTCGCGGTGCCGACACTCGCGCGGCTCATCGCGGGTCCGCACCGCGTCGTCGCGGTCGTGACGCAGCCCGATCGGCCGCGCGGGCGTGGGCAGAAGGTGTCGCCGTCGCCGGTCGCTGCACTCGCTGCGCAAAGCGACATTCCGGTGCTGCGACCGGAGATGGTCGGCGAGGCCGGGTTCGCCGAGACGCTGCGGGCGTACGAGGCGGACCTCGGCATCGTCGTCGCGTTCGGTCAGTTCCTGCCAAAGCGCGTGCGCGAGCTGCCGCGCTGCGGCCAGTTGATCAACGCGCACGCGAGCCTGCTGCCGCGACACCGTGGTGCGGCGCCAATCGCGCACGCGATCCTCGCGGGCGATCTCGAGACGGGCGTCTCGGTGATGCGCGTCGAACGCGAAATGGATGCCGGGCCGAGCGCCATCGTGCGACGCACGCCGATCGGCGCGGACGAGACGACCGGAGAACTCACCGAACGCCTTGCCGCGATCGCCGCCGACGCGATCGCCGAGGCGGTCGATCTCGTCGCGCAGGATCGCATCGTCTGGACACCACAAGACGACGCGCGCGCGACGCTCGCGCCGAAGCTCGGCGCTGCGGACGCGCTCCTCGATTGGCGCGACGCCGCCGTCGCCGTGGCGCGTCGCGTGCGCGCGATGGCGCCGCGACCCGGCGCATTCACGACGCTGCAGAACGAGCGCCTGCGCATCCTCGCCGCGACGGCGCTCGCCACGCATTGCGCCGACGCGCCCGGCACCGTGCGCATCGGCGGCGACGCAGCGCTGCGCATCGCCACCGGCGATGGCTGGCTGGCGCCGCGCGTGTTGCAACGTGCCGGCGGCAAGCCGCTCGACGTGGACGCGTTCTTGCGCGGTCATCCACTCGTCGATGGCACACGCGTCGGCGGTTAGACTCGGCGCCGATTAGCGGCGCGCCTCCACGCCCGGCAATCACGCGGAGACCTCCATGAACAATCTGAAGACAGGCGTATTGCTGATCGCGCTCTCGGGTCTGCTCGTCTGGGTCGGCAACATGCTCGGTGGCCATCAGGGCGCCACCATTGCGCTCGGCTTCGCAGTGCTGATGAACGTCGGCGCGTACTGGTTCAGCGATCGCCTGGTGCTGCGCATGTACAAGGCGAAGGAGGTGACCGAGGCGGAGTCGCCCGAGCTCTTCGGCATCGTCGCCGATCTCGCGCAGCGCGCGCAGTTGCCGATGCCCAAGGTCTACGTGATCCCGAGCGACTCGCCGAACGCGTTCGCGACGGGTCGCAATCCGCAGCACGCCGCGGTGGCGGCGACGACGGGCATCCTGCAGATCCTCACGCGCGACGAGCTGCGCGGCGTACTCGCCCATGAGCTTTCGCACGTGCGCAACCGCGACACGCTGATCTCGTGCGTCGCGGCGACCTTCGTCGGCGCGATCACCTGGCTCGCACAGATGGCGCAATTCGCCGCCATTTTCGGTGGCGGCCGCTCGGACGACGACGAGGGCGGCAATCCGCTGGCGCTGATCGGTGTCGCGATCTTCGCCGGCATCGCGGCGTCGCTGCTGCAACTCGCCATCTCGCGATCGCGCGAGTTCGAGGCTGACGCATCGGCGGCGCGGCTGCTCGGTGAAGGCGAGTCGCTGGCGAGTTCTCTCGCAAAGCTCGAATTGGGCGCACGAGCGCTGCCGATGAACGCGAATCCCGCGACCGCGCACTTGTTCATCGTGAGTCCGCTCACGGGTGGACGCGGCGCGGCCGGCATCATGGCGAAGCTGATGCGCACGCATCCGCTCACCGAAGAGCGCATCGAGCGGCTGCGCAACCGAAGCTGGGCGACCTGATCTCGGGGAACCGCTCGTGAGCGCAGCCCCGCCGGCGGCGCCCGCGGCCGGAGCGCCGAAAGCGCCGCGTACCGACGCACGCTCGCTCGCGCTGCGCGTGCTGCAACGCGTCGAGGAGAGCGGCGCGTACGCCGATCTCGCGCTGCACGCGGCGCTCGCGAAGAGTCGGCTCGATGCGCGCGACCGCGCTTTCGCGACCGAGCTGGTCTACGGAACGCTGCGCTTTCGCGGACGCCTCGATTTCCTGCTCGCGCAAGTGACGGGTCGCCCTCTCGCTCGCCTCGAGCACGGCATCGTGCAGGTGCTGCGGCTCGGCGCGTACCAGCTGGTGTTCTGTGATCGCGTGCCCGACGCCGCCGCGGTATCCGAGTCGGTGCGACTCGCGCACGCAGCCGGCCTCTCGCGCGCCGCCGGCCTCGTGAACGCATCTCTGCGTCGCCTCGCGCGCGAGCGCGACACGATCGCGTTGCCTTCGCTCGCCGCCGATCCGCTCGCCCATCTCGTCCACTCGCTCTCGTTCCCGCGCTGGCTCGCCGAACGCTGGATCGCGGCGTACGGGCCGGACGACGCCGCGGCGCTCGCCGAAGCGCTGAACGCGACGCCGCCCCGCACGCTGCGCGCAAATCGTCTGCGCATCGAACGCGACGCGCTGCTCTCCGAATTGCTGCCGCGCTTTCCCGTCGCGACGGCGTGTCGCTTCGCGCCGGACGGCGTGACGCTCGGCCGCCGCGGCGATCCGGCCGAGGATCCCGCATTCCAGGAAGGCCGGATGACGGTGCAGGACGAGGCGTCGCAATTGGTGGTCGAGCTGCTCGACCCGCAAGCGGGCGAGCGCGTGCTCGATGCCTGCGCAGCGCCCGGTGCAAAAGCGACGGCGATCGCCGAGCGCGTCGGCGCGACGGGTGAGGTGATCGCGCTCGATCGCAATGAGCGGCGCCTCGGACTCGTCGCGCGCGATGCGGCGCGGCTCGGTCTCGGCAACCTGCGCGTGCTGCTCGCCGATGCGAGCGCGGATGTGATCGAAGGACTCGATGCAGCGCCCTTCGACCGCATTCTCGTCGATGCGCCCTGCTCCGGACTCGGCGCGTTGCGGCGCAATCCGGATGCGCGCTGGCGCGTGCAGCCCGAAGCGATCGCGCAACTCGCCGCCGTGCAGCGCGCGATCCTCGCGGCCGCGTCGAAACGCTTGAGGCCGGGCGGAACGCTCGTCTACAGTACTTGCACACTCACTCCCGAGGAGAACGACGACGTGGTGACATGGCTGCTCGCATCCGCACCGGAGCTTCGACGCGCTCCCGAGACGGCGCTGCCGACCTCGCTGCGATCGCTGGTCGGTGCGGACGCCGTATTGCGTTGCTGGCCGCAGCACCACGACACCGACGGCTTCTTCGCCGCGCGGCTCGAGCGCCGCTCGTGAGCGCCGCCGATCGTGTCGTGATCGCGCCGTCGATCCTGTCTGCAGACTTCGGAAGGCTCGCCGAGGACGTCGCCGCCATCGAAACCGCGGGCGCCGACTGGGTTCACGTCGACGTGATGGACGGCCGCTTCGTACCCAATATCACGATCGGACCGATCATCGTCGAAGCGGTGAAGCGCGCGACGAAGTTGCCGCTCGACGTACACCTGATGATCGTCGAGCCCGAGAAGTACATCGACGACTTCGCGCGCGCCGGAGCGACCACGATCGGCGTACACGTCGAGGCGTGCCCGCACCTGCACTCTACGCTCGCGCAGATCCGCAAGGCGGGCGCGCGCGCATGCGCGGTGCTGAATCCATCGACGCCCGCGCAAGCCGTGGAACTGGTGCTCGGCGATCTCGATCAGGTGCTGGTGATGAGTGTGAACCCCGGCTTCGGCGGACAATCGTTCATCCACTCGATGCTGCCGAAGATCCAGCAGCTGCGGAGCTGGATCGATGCGCGCGGTCTCGCGGTGACACTCGAAGTGGACGGCGGCGTGAAGCCCGGAATCATCGGCCCCGCCGCGCGCGCGGGCGCTACCGCGTTCGTGGCTGGGACGGCCGTGTTCGGCGCGAAGGACTACCGCGCGGCGATCGCGGCGCTGCGTCGCGAAGCGGAAGCGGAGCGGCCCCCGGCGCGCGACTCCTAGCCGCGCCCGCCAGCTCGGACGCAGTCGCGAGCAGTGCGCGCGCATCGTCGTCCCACACGTAGAAGTCGGGACCGCGCGCAGCGAAGCCGACTCCGCGTCGCTCGATCCTCACTCGAAACCCCGTGCTCGTGGACATGGTCGCTCCCGCTCGAGTTGGCGGGAGCATCGGTGAGCACGATGGCGAAGCAGCGAAGCGGACGCGTTGTTCTCGAGGAGCCTCAGCTCCTGGCGCGGGCGAGTTTGTCGGCGTGCTTCACGTTGCGCGCCTCGACGATCAGGATCACCGACTCGGCGATGTTGGTGGCGTGATCGGCGACGCGTTCGAGATTCTTGGCGACGAGAATCAGATCGACCTCTTGCTGATAGAGCTCGGGGTGCGCGCGAATCGCGTCGAGCGCTTCGCGGATCACGCGGTCCTGGTCGTCGTCGATGCGGTCATCCTCGGCGAGCAGCTTGCTCGCGCGCGCGGCGTCGCGATGGACGAAGGCGTCGAGCGAATCGCGCAGGATCGCCTGGCACTCGAACGCCAGCGCTTCGAGGTGCGGGGGCAGCGGAACCGGCGCGCGGTCGGCCAGACGCGCGGCGCTCTTCGCGATGTTGCGCGACAGATCGCCGACGCGTTCGAGATCGGTGCCGATGTCGTTGGCGGCGAGCAGCCGGCGCAGGTCGTCGGCCACCGGGGATTGCAGCGCGAGGCTGCGCAACACGGACTCATCGATGGCGAGATCGAGGCGGTCGATCTCGAGGTCGTCTTCGCGAACTTCCTCCGCGAGCGCGGCATTGCGCTCGAAGAGCGCGCGCAGCGCCTTGGCGAGGATCGCCTCGCAGCAGCCGCCCATGCGGAGAATCAGTTCGTTCACTTCGCCCAGAAAGGGCTCGACGGAGCGGCTCATGACGGTGCGTTCTTCATCATCGGAGGCCCAGCGTATCGCGAGCGCTCGCCTGATGGCAGCTCTCACACCCTGCAGTCACTAAACTGTCACAGATGCTTCGCAGCCACGTCGCCGCGTCTCCCTAGGTTGTCGCCTGCAAAACGGTGCGCCTCGAAACGATCGAGCGCACCCGAGTTCCATCTCAGGAGGACTGCATGAAGCGTTCAGTGCTCGCCCTATCTCTCGCCATGGCAGCTTGGCTCGCGCCGCTCGGCGCCGCCGCCGAGGCGGTGAAGGTCGATGCCTCGATCCCCGCCTACAAGACGGTCAGCGGTGTCGCCGGCAACCTGAACTCGATCGGCTCCGACACGCTCAACAACCTGATGACGCTGTGGGCCGAGACCTTCCGCGCCAGATACCCGAACGTGCGAATCCAGATCGAGGGCAAGGGATCCTCGACGGCGCCGCCGGCGCTGATCGATGCCACCGCGCAGGTGGGGCCGATGAGTCGCGAGATGAAGCCCACCGAGATCGACGCGTTCGAGAAGAAGTTCGGCTACGCGCCGACGCCCTATCGCGTCGGCGTCGATGCGCTCGCGATCTACGTCAACAAGGACAACCCGCTCGACAAGATCACGCTGCCGCAGGTGGACGCGCTCTTCTCGAAGACGCGCCGCTGCGGCGCGCCGGCTGCGATCGAGCAATGGTCGCAGCTCGGGCTCGCCGGGATGTATGCGAGCCGCCGCGTGAGTCTCTACGGACGCAATTCGGCGTCGGGAACCTATGGCTACTTCAAGGAGCACGCGCTCTGCGGCGGTGACTTCCGCGACGACGTGAAGGAGCAACCGGGTTCGGCGTCGGTGGTGCAGGGTGTCACGGAAGACACCTTCGGCATCGGCTACAGCGGCATCGGCTCCAAGACATCGAGCGTGAAGGCGCTCGATCTCGCCGCGAAGGACGGCGCGCCGTACGCGAAGGCGGACGCCGCGGATGTCTACGCGGGCAAGTATCCGCTCTCGCGCTTCCTGATGGTCTACATAAATCAGGCCCCCGGCCGGCCGCTCGATCCGCTGGTCCGCGAGTTCCTGCGCCTGGTGCTTTCAAAGGAAGGCCAGGAAGTCGTCGTGAAGGATGGCTATCTGCCGCTCACCACCAAGATCTTCGAGCAAGAGCACGCCAAGCTGGAACGCTGAGTTGGCCAACGCTTCGATTCCCAGCACTGCCGGACCCGTTCGGGCGCCTGCTCGAACGGGTCGCTTCGACCGCGCGCGGCGTCGCGTCGCGATCGATCGCGCGGCCAGCGTCGCGATTCGTGTGGGCGGACTTGCGGTGATCGTCGGCGTGGCTGGCATCTTCGCATTCCTGGTCTTCGAGATCGCGCCCGTGCTGCGCCCCGCCCGCGTGACGCTCGCCGGATCGGCGACACTTGCGGGCGTTGCGCCGCGCGCGTTGTTGCAGGACGAATACCGCACGCACGACGCCGCCCTCGGCGCGGACGGCGTGCTGCGCGTGGTGCGCAGCTCCGATGGCGCAACGACGCGGGAGCAGACGATTGCTCCGGCGTTCGTCGCGGTCGGCGCCGATCCGGAGCACGCGGCGCTCGCCGGTGTCGGCACCGATGGCGTCGTGCTGGCAACGACGGTGCGCTTCGCAATCTCCTTCGATGGGCAGACGCGGGTCGTCGAACCGGAACTCGGGGATGTATCTCGCATCGAGTTGCTGTCGCGCGCGGAGGCGAATCCGAAGCCGCCCGCGATCGCGGGGCCGCTCGCCGTGCGCATCGATGGCGCCGCAACGGCTGCGGCCGTCGCGCTCGAGGGCAGCGGCGTGGCGTTCGCGCTGCGCCGCGTCGAGAGCAATGCCTTCACGGGCGAATCCACGGAGACGGTGGAGCGCCGCATTCTCGCGACGCCGGCGCGCGTCACCGCGTTGGCAATCGACGCGCGCCAGCGCGATCTCTTTGCCGGCACGGCGGACGGGCAGATCTTGCGTTTCGATCTTCGCGGCGGCGACGCGCCGCCCGAGATCTTCAGCGCCGGCGGCGCTGGTGTATCCGCGCTCACGTTGCTGATCGGCGGTCGCACGCTCGTCGTCGGGCAGCAAGACGGCTCGCTCTCCGCATGGTTCGCCGTGCCGCAACCGGAGAGCGTGGAGCGGCGCTTCACGCGGATTCGCGATTGGGAGCGCTATCCCGCCGCGATCGCGCAGCTGGCGTCGTCACAGCGAGATCGGACTTTTTTTGCGGCCTCCGCGGACGGCACGCTCGGGCTGCAGCATTCGACCTCGGGTCGCACGCTCTGGCGCGCGGCGTCGCCGATTGGCGTCAGCACGGCGCTGGCCTTCGCACCCAAGGGCGACGGCGCGGCTCTCGCCGCCGCGGGCAAACTCGCGTCGCTCGACGTCGCGAGCCCGCATCCGGAGCTCTCGTTCGCATCGCTCTTCGGCAAGGTCTGGTACGAGGACGCCGATCGCCCGGCCTACGTCTGGCAATCGTCGAGCGGTGACGACGCGTTCGAACCGAAGTTGTCGCTCGTCCCGCTGCTCGTCGGCACGCTGAAAGGGACGTTCTACGCGCTGCTGATCGCAGTGCCGCTCGGCGTGCTGGCGGCGATGTACACCTCGCAGTTCATGCACGCGCGCCTGCAGCGCTTCGTGAAGCCGGGCGTCGAGATCATGGCGGCGCTGCCGAGCGTCGTGCTGGGTTTCCTCGCTGCGCTCTGGCTCGCACCGCGCGTCGAGCGACTCTTTCCTGCGTTCATCGCGATGGCGGTGGCGATTCCGATCACCGCGGTCCTCGGCGGCTGGCTATGGTCACGGCTGCCGAAGCGCTGGCTAGTGGGCCTGCCCGATGGAACCGAGGTGCTGTGGATCGCGGTCGCGATCGCGGGCTCGATGGCGCTCTGTGTCAGCGCGGCGGCTTCGATCGAGACGTGGCTCTTCGGCGGTTCATTCCCGATCTGGCTCGAATCCGCGACGGGACTCGCCTTCGACCAACGCAATGCGGTGGTAGTGGGCATCGCGATGGGCTTCGCGGTGATCCCGATCATCTTCGCGATTTCCGAGGACGCGTTCTCGAACGTGCCGACCGATCTCGCCGCCGGTTCGCTCGCGCTCGGCGCGAATCGCTGGCAGACCGTCGTTCGCGTCGTACTGCCGACGGCGAGCCCCGGAATCTTCTCCGCGATCATGGTCGGATTTGGTCGCGCGGTGGGAGAGACGATGATCGTGCTGATGGCGACCGGCAACACGCCGATCCTGTCGCTCTCGCCGTTCAACGGCTTCCGCACGCTCGCGGCCAACATCGCGGTCGAAGTGCCGGAAGCACCGAACGGCGCAACGCTCTACCGCACGCTCTTCATCGCGGCGCTCCTGCTCTTCGCGATGACCTTCGTCGTCAACACGGCGGCCGAGTTGGTGCGACACCGACTGCGCCGCCGCTACGGCCGGCTCTAGGATGTCGGCAACGATGCGCACGCGGCGCAGCTCGCAATCCGTCGCGTCGTTGCTGACGTGGATCACCGCCGGCGCGCTGGCGGTGTGCCTGGTGATGATCGTCGGCCTGCTCGCACTGGTCGCGTGGAATGGAGCGAGCGCGTTCTTCGTCGAGCCGATCACCTTGCTCACGCTCGAAGACGGATCGCGCGCGCTCGGCGAGATCCACTCCCGTGAGGAAATCCCGGACGCGCAGACGGGGCTGCACACCGGTGCGATGCGGATCCGCATGCGAACCGGCAACCGCGACATCACGGGCACCGACTTCCGCTGGGTGGACGAAGCGCAAATCACGGAACGCGCGGAGCCGGCCGACGCGATGCTGCTCGAACGCCTCGAATGGGGTCCGTTCTACGGGTTTCCGGCTGCATTGGTCGTGAAGGGTTTCGCAGTCGCAAGCGATCCCGCGGCGATTCGCGCGGCCTTCGGTCCGCTGCACGATGAGAAACTGGCGCTGCGCGCGCGCATCCGAGACATCGAGCGCGGTCCGATCGGCGATCTCAATCGCGCGATCGAGCGCGTGCGACTCGATTTGCGTCAACTCGAGATGGCGCCTTCGACGCGTCCCGAGCACGCGCGCGAGGCCGCGGCCCTGGTCGCGCACAACACCGAGCTGGAGGCGGAATACGAAGCGCACCTCGATGAACTCGCCGCGCTGCGCACACAGCTCGGCGACGGCGAGCTGCAACTCACCACCTCGGATGGAGCCCAACACGCGGTGCCGATCGGGCAGATCGTGCGCGCCGTCCAGCCGAATGCGATGAGCGCCAGCGAGAAGGTCGCGCTCTACGCCGCTCGCGTGTGGAACTTCGTGTCCGGTGAACCGCGCGAAGCGAACACCGAAGGCGGCATCTTCCCGGCCCTGTTTGGCACCGTGATGATGGTGTTCCTGATGTCGCTCTTCGTGGTTCCGTTCGGTGTCGTCTCGGCGATCTACCTGCGCGAGTACGCGCGCGACGGCTTCGTCACGCGGGCGGTGCGCATCGCGGTGAACAACCTCGCCGGCGTACCCTCGATCGTGTTCGGCGTGTTCGGGCTCGGCTTCTTCGTCTACGGGATTGGCAGCACCATCGATGAGTTCTTCTTCTCCGCATCGCTGCCGACACCGACCTTCGGCACTGGCGGCATCTTGTGGGCAAGCCTCACGCTCGCGCTGCTCACCGTGCCCGTCGTGATCATCGCGACCGAAGAGGGCCTCGCCGCGGTGCCACAGATGGTGCGACAAGGCTCGCGTGCGCTGGGCGCTACGCACTTCGAGACGCTGCTGCGCGTGGTGCTGCCCTCCGCCGCGCCCGGCATGCTGACGGGGTTGATTCTCGCGATGGCACGCGCTGCGGGCGAAGTGGCACCGCTGATGATCGTGGGTATGGTGAAGCTCGCGCCGACGCTTCCCATCGATACACACGCGCCATTCGTCCACCTGGAGCGCAAGTTCATGCATCTGGGCTTCCACATCTACGACGTGGGTTTCCAGAGTCCCAACGTGGAAGCCGCCGCGCCGCTGGTGTACGCGACGACGGCGTTGTTGATCCTGATCGTGGTGTCGCTCAACCTCGCGGCCGTGCTGCTGCGCAATCGGCTGCGCCGGCGCCTCGCGGGCCGTGGCGTCTAGGAATCCCGATGTCCCCGGCCCAAGAGCGCCCCGACAATCCCGCCGGCGATCTGGTGATCGAGAAGCCGGCGATGCGCGTGCAAGAGCTGTCGCTCTGGTACTACGACTCGCTCGCGCTCGATCGCATCTCGCTCGATCTTCCCGAACGCCGCATCACGGCCTTCATCGGACCGTCGGGCTGCGGCAAATCCACGCTGCTGCGCTGCCTGAATCGCATGAACGATCTCGTCGATGGCGTGCGCCGCGAAGGCGATGTGCGCTTCGGCGATCTCAGCATCTTCGATCCCGAAGTCGACGTGAACGCACTCCGCAAGCGCGTCGGCATGGTGTTCCAGAAGTCGAATCCGTTCCCGAAATCGATCTACGAGAACGTCGCGTACGGACCGCGCATCCACGGCGTCCGCGCGCGCAACGAACTCGACGAGATCGTCGAGCGAGGCCTCGAACGAGCGGCGCTCTGGAACGAAGTGAAGGACCGCCTCCACGAGAGCGCGCTCCAGTTGTCGGGCGGACAACAGCAGCGCCTCTGCATCGCCCGCGCACTCGCCGTCGAACCCGAAGTGCTGCTGCTCGACGAGCCCTGCTCCGCACTCGATCCGGTCGCCACCGCAAAAATCGAAGAGCTGCTTCTCGAGCTGCGCCAGAGCTACACGATCGCGATCGTCACGCACAACATGCAGCAAGCCGCGCGCGTCTCCGACTACACCGCGTTCCTCTACCTGGGAACCCTCATCGAATTCGGCGAAACCCGCGGTCTCTTCGTCAACCCACGCGAGACCCAAACCCGCGACTACATCACCGGCCGCTTCGGCTGAACCTGCGCACTTAGCCGGCGCGTGGGGCGCGGTGTCGTGACGTCCGGCCAGAACGTCCTCGGCGGGCGCCCGTAGCAGCTTCGCGTAGGTGTCGCCGAGACCGCCTGCCGGCCTGATGACCGGAGGGCTTCGCGGGTTCTGTCCGAACGCCCCGCCCCCGCTACCTGCCATGCGTTCCGCTTCTGGATCTGCAATTGAAGTCGAGTGCCGAGCGCGGGCGGGGGACTCGGCCGAAACATTCCGCAGGCGGTTACCAGCTTCCCCTAGCGGAGCCGCCGACGCCGCCCGCCGAGGACGTTTCGGCCGAGTCCACCGCCCGCGCGCCTCGCAGCAACGAATCAACCGAGTCCGGGCACCTAGAACGCGATGCTCAAATCCGTCTGGAAGCGAATCCGATCCGACCCGCTGACACTGTTCTGGTACTCGGGCAGCGAATCTTCGATCGCGTTGCCGAACGACACCAGCCCCTGCAAGTCCGTGTTCGCGAAGATCCGCCGCGTCAGCCAGAAAACGTACGCCTCGTGATTCGTCTTGCCGTCGATCCAATCGCTCTCGACCATCTGCGACGGGAAGGCGTTCGCTTCGACGTAGAGATAATCGAAGCCAATCTCGAGATACTTCGTGCGATCGCCGACGACGACCCCGGTATTCCAGGCGTTCCCCTGGCTGCCGCCGCCGTAGAGCGAGGACGACTCGGCGCTGAAGTTCTTCGCGTAGTCCACCCAGGCGGTGACCGGCCAATCTTCGAATGCCGTGATCGTCGAGTAGATGCCGAACTCGCCGACGTTGATCTCGCCGCCGTCGCTGGAGCCTGTGAGTCCCTCGGCGACGTTGCCGCCAGCGATCGTCGAGCCCGCACTGCCGTTGCAGTTGTTGCTGGCGACGCCGCGGCACAAGAAGTTCTCGTCTACCGAGCGGAAGCCGTACCAGGTGGAACGGCCGCCGACCACGATCGCATCGGTGGCTTCGTAGGAGGCGCCGATCTGCGTGCCGATCAGATGCGGATCGGAGGACGCGGCGTTCTCGTCGTCGATGAAGTAGCCGCCGTTGAAGTAGACGTTGAGTCCCTTGGCTGCGTCGCCACTGATGCGAATCGCCGCGCCTTCGGGCGCAATGTCGTTGTCCCAGAGCATCAGGTCGCGAATCGGCTTCCAGATGAACGGATTGCCCATCTTCCCGACTTCGAGACTCGCCTTCCCTTCCGAAAGCGGAACCCAATCGGCGGGCGCTTTGAGTTCGAGCGCGGCGCGGTCGATGTAGATCGGTCCCGGGCCCCAATCGGGCTGGAACCCGAAGTTGATGTTCTCGCTGCGAGAGTCGCCGCCGGGCGGCGAGTTCCGCTGCGTCTGGCTCGATGCGATCCGGAAGTGCACGAACGCGAAGTCGGTGATCTCAGCATCGACACCGAGGCGTGCGCGATAGCGGCCGCGGTACTGGTTGGGCGTGTCGTCGTCGTAGACGAAGCCCTCGCCGCGCAGGCGCAGATCGCCGTAGAACTTCAGCTTCGGGAGCAGACTCTTGCGCTCCTGCTCCGAGGCCGAGTAGCGCGCGGTGAGGCGGCTGTACTCGTCTTCGTCGAGCAATCCCTTCTCGTTCAGCACGCGCAGGATCTCTTCGACCACGGCGGGCTCGGGAGCCGGCTTGTCGGCGGCCCGCACGCTGCGGCTCGCTCCCAGCAACGAGATCGAGAAGATCGCGACACCAACCAAGCACTGGAACGTCACTCGCTTCATGGATTCCCCCTCCTCGTCGCCAATCGTGCGACGGATCCGTGAAGGATCGGGGCGCACCCTACGAGAATTTGGTCGCGTTCGAGCGAATGACTCGTGACAGAACCGTGAACTTCCCGTTCACACAACGCAGACCCTAGCCACGCTCGCTCGACTCGGGAACGACGATCAGCCGTGACGCGTGCGTTCTTCGGGTGCGCCGGGCAGCTCGACCCAGAACCGCGACCCGTGCCCGAATTGGCTCTCGACACCGATCTGCCCGCTCATCGCCTGCACCAGGTGCTTCACGATCGCGAGGCCGAGCCCGGTGCCACCGAGCGCGCGCGAACGACTCGGATCGACGCGGTAGAAGCGCTCGAAGATCCGCGGCAGGTCCTTGCGCGGGATGCCGAGCCCTGAATCCTCGACCTCGATGCGCTGGCGACCATCGGGCGCCGGCCGCACGCGGACCGTGACGCGCCCTCCGGCCGGCGTGTACTTGATCGCGTTGTCGAGCAGGTTCGCGAGCACTTGCTCGAGCGCCGAGCGATCCGCCATGACGCGCCCTGCGCCTTCCACGCGGACGTCGTGCTCGAGTTCCCCGCTGCGCAAACGCGGGTCGAGTTCGCGCAGCAAGCGCTCCGCGAGTTCGCCCGCGGCGAACGCCTCGGGACGCAGCGGCACGCTGCCGCTTTCGATGCGCGACAGCTCGAGCAGATCCTCGACCAGCACGCCGAGCCGTTTCGCGTTGCCGAGAATTGCCTCGACGGCGTGTTTGGCGGTCGCGTCGGGAAGCTCGACGTCGGCCAGCCGCTCGGCGAAGCCACGGATCGCCGTGAGCGGCGTCTTCAGCTCGTGCGACGCGTTGGCGACGAAATCGCGCCGCACCGTTTCGATGCGTCGCACTTCGGTGACGTCGCGAAATACCGCGACCGCACCGGCGCGCTCGTCGCCCGATGGGAACGGCGCCACGCTGAAGCGCAGTTGACGCACGGGCGCCGGACCGATCGAGACCTCGCGCACCTGCACGGCGCCCTGCGAGATCGCGTCCTCGATCGCGTCCACCACCTCCGCGTTGCGCACCGCTTCGAGCAGCGAGCGCCCTTCGAGCGCCGCCGGTGCGGCGAAGAGTTCGCGCAAGCGCGGATTCGCGAGCAACACGCGACCGGCGTCGCCGACCACGAGCACGCCCTCGCCCATCGCGAAGATCACCGTCTCGAGCAGATTGCGCTGCGCATCGCTCTCGGCGAGGCGCTGCACGAGCTGCTCCGCGTGGCGGCGCAGCTCCGCGCCGGATTCCTCGCTGCGGCGCAGCGTGGCGCGTCGCACCAGCCAGGTGGACAGCCCTGCGAAAACGGCCGCAGCAAATGCGGCGAGGAGCATGGAGTCATCGATCACGGCGGGAAGATTGCGCGGATTGCGGCGCCGCGGCTACTCCGCGAAGCGATAGCCGACGCCGCGCACCGTTTCGATGCGGTCCCCGGCGACGCCGAGCTTCTCGCGCAGTCGCTTCAGATGCGTGTCGATCGTGCGCAGCGTCACGGTGACGTCGGAGCCCCAGATCTCGTCCAGCAGCCGTTCGCGCGTCAGAACGCGGCCCGGCCGCCGCATCAGCGTCGCGAGCAGCTGGAACTCTTTTGCCGTCAGGATCACCTCTTCGCTCTCGACGTAGCAGCGGTGGCGATCGAGATCGATGCGCACGAGGTCGCGCTCGAGGATGTTGCCCTCCGTCGCGACGCCGGCGCGGCGCCGCAGCAGCGCGCGCACACGAAGCACCAACTCGCGCGGGCTGAAAGGCTTGGTCACGTAGTCGTCGGCGCCGAGCTCGAAACCGACGACGCGATCCACTTCCTCGGACTTCGCCGTCAGCATCAGCACCAGCAGATCGACGAACTCGGGACGGCCGCGCAACCAGCGACACACTTCGGTCCCGGACATGTCCGGGAGCATCAAGTCGAGCACCACCAGATCCGGCGCTGCGCGCTGGAGCTTCTCGAGCGCTTCGCGCCCGGTCGCGGCCGTTTCGACCGTGAAGCCTGCTTCCACCAGGGAGAGACGAACCAGCTCGAGGAGATCGGGTTCGTCGTCGACTACGAGGATGCGTGCTGTCATTGCGGCGGAAGGTATCGGCTCGATCGGGGCGCTCCATACCTGCGAGCTCCCGTCACGGTTTCGTCGCACGCATTCCGCGCTCCAGACACACGTGGCGCGCCAGCATGTCCCAGAACGCTCTGATAGCGTGCGGATCCATGCAAAAATCGGCTGCCGCTGTTCTGGGATTCACGATCGCCTGTGTGCTCTCGATCGCCACGCAGGCGGCCGATCCGCCGCCCCCGGTGTCGCCCTCCTCCGAGGATGCGCCGGTCACCGATGGGCTCACCGGCCGCGAGATCTACGACAAGGTGCTCTCGAACCGCTTCCGGGCGACGCGGCAGAATGCGCGCCTGATCTCCGGCGACCGTTCCGGCAACGAGATGGAGTCGCGCATGACGGTGCTCTGGAAGAGCTTCCGCGACGAGAACGACAAGGCGGTCGACGGCGTCTTCTCGAAGACTGTGGTCCGCTACACGCACCCCTTCGACCTGCGCTTTTCTGCGTATCTCGTGATCAACAACGAGGCTCGCCCCGACGACCAATTCGTGTACCTGAACAGCCGCCGCCGGATTCGCCGCGTGAACCTTCGCGGCGAGCCCGTGCTCGGCAGCGACTTCGGCTTCGAGGACGTGATCCCGCGCGAGATCGAGGACGCGGAATACAAGCGCCTGCCGGACGAGATCTACGAAGGGCGCACGAGCTACGTCGTCGAGATCATCCCGTCGGCGGCATCGAACTCCGAATACTCGAAACTCCGCTCCACGATCGACAAGGAGCGCCCCGTCGTGCTGCGCACGCAGTACTGGGATCACGACGGCATCGCCGTGAAAGAAGGCTCGGCGCCGTTCGCCGAGGTGCGCGAGATCGAAGGCGTCTGGGTTCCCATGCACGCCGAGATGAAAGACATCGTCAACGAGAGTTGGAGCCGCTTGCTGATCGAGGACTTCGAGCCGAACCCGGTGCTCGAATCCGGCGAATTCTCGCAGCGCCGTCTCGAGTCGCACTGATCGCGCGCTAGGCCTTCGTCTTCACCAGCAGCGCGGGCATCAAGACCAACTCCGCTGCCAGGCAGAATCCCACCGTCACCGCGAAGAGCACGCCGAACTCGCGCAGCGTCGCGAAGCTCGAGAGCGCGATCACTGCGAAGCCCGTGGACAGCATGATCGCCGCGGTCGCGATCGGGACGCCGACACGCAGACCGGTGACGCGCGCCGCATCGGCGGGCGAGAGACCCGCGCTTCGCTCGCGGCGATAGCGCACCAGGAAATGCACCGTGTCGTCGATCGCGATGCCGAGCGCCACGGCGCCGATCAACGAGGTCGGCAGCGAGAGCGACGCAGCGCCGAGTCCCAGCAGGCCGAAGAACATCGCGACGGGCAACAGGTTGGGGATCATCGCGATCACGCCGAGTTTCCACGAACGCAGCGCGAGCGTGACCAGCACGAAGATCACGCTCGCCGCCGCTGCGACCGAGAGGAGCTGCCCGCTCGCGATCCCGTCGGCGCTGCGTGCGAGCAGGATCACGTTGCCCGTCGTCTCGCCGTGCAGTCCCGGCGGCAGCACCTCGCGCAACAACGCGTCGAGTCGCGCCACCAGTTGGCGCACCGCGGCCGAGCCCACTTCGCCGGTGCGCACCACCAGATTCGCGCGCGACTGATTCACGTTGCCGAAGCGCGCCATCTCGTCCTTCGGCGCGAGCTGAAACAGTTCGGTGATCGCAGCGCGATCGTCCGGGATGCGCTCCGCCGCCGGATCATCGCCCTCGATCGCGCGGTTCATCACACGCAGCGTGTCGGTGACGGCAGCGGTGCGCGAAACGCCCGGGATCGCGTCGGCGCGCTCCTTCAGCGTCTCGATGACGTGCAGCGCGGCGGGTTCACGAAAGGTTCCCGGGCCGTCGCCGGAAAGCACGACGTAGATCGGGATCGCGCCCGACAGGCTCTGATTCACGGCGTCGAAGTCGCGACGCACGGGTGAGTCTTCGTCGAAGAACGAGAGGTAGTCGGTATCGATCACGATGTTGGGAATTGCGTAGGCGCAAATGGCGGCGGCGATGACGCCCGCGAGGATGCAGCGATCGGCGTGGCGCGCGCTCGCCGCGGAAATGCGCGCGAGTCCCAACTTCAGCTCGAGCACGAAGCGCTCGCTCCAGCGCGCGAGCGAAGCGGGCAGCGCCGAGACATCGCGACGAGGCGGCAGCAACGCGAGCGTCGCGGGCAGCGCCGAGAGCGCGAGGAACGTCACGCAGCCGACGCCCAGCACTGCGAAGGCGCCGAACTCGACGATCGCGGGGACGTCGGAAAGGCAGAGCGCGCCGAAGCCGATCTCGGTAGTCGCCGCGGCGATCGCCATCGGCAGCGATTCGTGCGCGATGGTGCGGGCCGTGATTTCGCGCGCGTTGCCGGGGCCGGCGCGCTCCTCGTCGAAGCCGGCCAGCATGTGGATGCCGAACACGGAGCCGATCGCGATCAGCTCCGGTCCGAGCATCGAAGACAAGATCGTCAGCGAACGGCCGAAGAGCGCCATCGCGGCGAAGGTCCAGAGCACGGCGATCAGCACGTTCGCGAGCGGCAGCACCACACCGCGACGCGTTCCGGTGGCGAGCGCGAGCACGAGTGCGATCGCCACCACGGCGAGCGGAATCAGCACGGTGAGATCGCGCACCATGCCGCGGTAGACGCTCGCCTTCGCGTGTGGACGGCCCGCGACGTGGAAGCGGACGCCCGGTCGCCTGGCAGCGTCGAGCAACGCAACGATGCGTTCGTCGAGACCCGATTCGATGAACTCGCGATCGCTCATGTCGCGAAAGCGCACCGAGATTCCAGCGGAGTGCCCGTCTTCAGAGATCAAGTTGCGGCGCAAGAGCGCATCGCCCATTGCGCGCGCACGCAACGCTGCGAGGCCGGCTGGCGTCTCGGGCACCTCCTCCATCAAGCGCCCGACATCGACCCAGTCTTCCTCGGCCACGTACCGAAACGAAACCGTGTCGACGAGGCTCTGCACTTTGCGCACGCCGGGCAGCTGCGCGATTTCGCGATGGATGCGCTGCAGCAACAACAGATTGTCGCGCTCGAAGATGTCGTCATCGGTGACGAGCGCGATCACGAAGATCTCGTCGTTGCCGAATTCGCGCACCGCCTGCTCGTAGATCGCGCGCGCTGGATCGCCGCGCGGAAGCAGCGGCTCCGTCGAAGGATCGAGCGTGAGGCGCAGGCCCGGCGGATCGAAACGAACCAGCGCGAACACCGCCGCGAGGGAGACGGCTCCGATCAATGCGAGCACCAACGCCGGTCGCGCAACGATCAGCTGCGGGCGACGACCGAGCGCGACCGAGAGCGCGAGCAACACCACGCCGGCGAGCAGCGCGCCGAGCACCGCCGGTTCCATCATCAGCCCTTGCACCTCGATGCGCCCCCGCGAGCCCCCGCTCGGCGCGGCGCATAGTAGACCCAACGATGCCGATTCCGCCTCGCCGCATCGCGGTTGTCGGCCCCGAGGTCGAGGGGCATACTGCGCGCTCGTCGCATGCCGGGGCGTGGCGCAGTTTGGTAGCGCGCTTCGTTCGGGACGAAGAGGTCGCTGGTTCGAATCCAGTCGCCCCGACCATAGGCGACGACGGGCCCCGGTGAAGACCGGGGCCCGTCTCTTTTTCTCGCCGCTCGCAACTCATGATCCTCGCCGCTCGCCGTTGGCTCGCTACGCGGGAATGGTGGGGAAGCGGTGTTGGGTGCTGGAGTTGGTTGCTGCGTTGACCGCGAGCCTTATGGATGTC
>JANNKU010000082.1:0-1833 GCA_031396445.1 Deltaproteobacteria bacterium
CGCCAACGATCAGCTCTATGAAGTCGAGGGTGACGACAAGGAGAAGGTGGATGCCCCGAAGTAGCGAGCGCCGGCGGATTGCAGCGCTGGTGCTCGGCGCTGCGCTCGCGCTCACGCCGGCATCGGGGATCGCGGCCGCGCCGTCCGCACCCGAGACCGAAGCGCGCACCTTCGTGCAGAGCACCATCGACACCGTGCTGACGATCCTGCGCGACAAGTCGATCCCGCTCGAACAGAAGAAGACGCAGGTCGAGAAGATCGCCTACGACCGCTTCGACTTCGCGCTGATGGCGCGGCTCGTGCTGGCGCGCAACTGGGACAATTTCTCCGCGAAGCAGCAGACCGACTTCATCGACGCCTTCAAGAAGCATCTCTCGGCCACCTACCGCGACACCCTCAACACCTTTCGCGACGAGACGATCGTGATCAGCGGCTCGCGCGTCGAGAAGAACGAAGACGTCAGCGTGATGACACTCGTGAAGGGCGCCGCCGACACCACCAAGGTGGACTACCGCATGCGCAACGAAGACAGCGGCTGGCGCGGCATCGACGTCATCATCGAAGGCGTCTCGCTGGTGCAGAACTTCCGCGCGCAAGCGCAAGAGATCGTCAGCGCCGAAGGCCCCGACGGCCTGATCAAGAAACTGCGCGCGAAGCAGATGAAATCGCCGACTGCGAAGAAGTCGTAGCCGACGCGACCGCGTGTCTCCGAGGGCCGCTAGCTCAATTGGCAGAGCATCGGGCTTTTAACCCGCTGGTTCCGGGTTCGAGTCCCGGGCGGCCCACCACTCGACGAATCGGAAACGACTATTCCCGACGCGAGGTTACGCCACTCAGCGTCGCCGGCCTGAATCTCGGTCGCGAACGAAGTCGTAGGGAACTCGTAGGGATCGACAAGCCGGGCGAGGTAATCCGCCGGCACTTCGCCCGCGGCGATCCGCATCGGCTCTCGATACGAATCGTCGCCGCACCACTTCGCGTAGTGCTGCGCTGTCACGCCCACGTTGGCGTGCCCGAGCTGCTTCGAGACGTAGCCGAGCTGGACGCCCGCGGTGAGAAGCTGCGAGGCGAACGTGTCGCGGAGATCCTTCGCCCGCACGTTGAAGCCGGCGCGTTTGCAGATCCGGCGCCACTCGCTCTTCGCGAAGTTGGAAGGCTCCAGCCCCGCGAGCACGTGCTGCTCTGGTTTCGGCTCCCATCGCTCGCGGGCCAGCGCCACGAGCGCGTCGCGCAGGCGGCGAGAGAGCGCGACGGTGCGCGCCCGCCCGCTCTTCGTCGGGCCAGCAGGCCCACCACGCGGGCGAGACTCTTCGATGCGTAGCGCGCGGCGCGAGTCTTCATCAGCGCCCCACACGACATGGCCCCACCGAAGCCCGATCGCTTCGCCCAGGCGCAGCCCCGCGTCGAGACAGAGCAGCGTGAACACGTAGGGCGCAGCGCCTTCGGCTTGGGCCGAAGCGACGAGCGCCGCAACGTGCGCGGGGCTTTCGATCGGCCGGATATGCCGAGTCGGATCCGCATCGGCGCGGCCGCGCTGCGTTCGCGAGCGGCGCCGCAGCGTCGAGCGGAATGCGGCGATGGGGTTTGCTTCGACGAGCTCGAGCTCCTGCGCGAACGCGAACACAGCCGAGAGCGCGTCCACGTAGTTCTTCCCGGTCTTCGTCGAGAGCGGGCGCGCTTCCTTGCGGCGTGCACTCGTCGTCGGCGTCTCGATGGTCGCGATCCACCATTGGCGCAGCAGGGCAGGGGACACTTCGTCGAGTCGGATCGCACCGAACGCGCTCACGAGAGGACCTTGCGGACCGAGCAGATTCGCTCGGTCCGCTCGTGTCG
>JANNKU010000108.1:0-26715 GCA_031396445.1 Deltaproteobacteria bacterium
CTCGCCGAGTTTGCCGAGCGGCACCGGCGGCAGCGGCACCGACTTCGGCGGATAGGCGGGATCGCCCGCCAAACCGGCGACGCCCATCATGCGGTCGTTCTCGGCGTAGTACGGCGCGAGCTGCGCGTACTCCACCGGCCAGTCGTCGGCGACGCCATCGAGCGTGCGCACCCGAAAGTCCGACGGATGCAGGCGCGGGAAGTGGCCGGCGTAGAGAATCGTCGAGCCGCCGACCGCGTTGAACATGGACGCCGCGATCGGCGATTCGGAATCGTTGACCGGATAGTCTTCGGGACGCTTGCGTGTGTTGGGGCTCAGCGCGAAGTCGCCGAGTCCGCGCATCTCCCAGTCGCTTCCCGCGGTCGGGTACTTCGCGGGATCCATCCAATCGCCCTGCTCGAGACAGAGGATGTTCATCCGCGTCTCGGCGAGGCTCCACGCAAATGCTGCGCCGGCTGCTCCGGCCCCGATGATGAGCACGTCCACGGACTCGTCGGCCACGTCGCCTCCTCGTGCGGGCCGATGTTTGCGAAGTGCGGGCCGTTTCGCGATCGGGCTCGGTTAGGATCCACCCGTGTTCGCCCGACGCGCCTCGTGGGATCTCCGTCCGACCGCGTTCGCGGCGCGCGTCGCTGCACGGCAGGCCGCCGCGCTGCCGATCCTCGATCTCGCCGACGCCAACCCGACGCGCTGCGGGCTCGCGCCGACCGCTGCGCTCGCCGCCGCGTTCGCCGAGCTCGCGCATGATCGGGCCATTGCGCGCTACGAGCCAGAGGCACGCGGCGATCTCGCGGCGCGGGTCGCGATCGCCGCGTATCACGCGCGTCGCGGTGCGCACGTCGAACCCGAGCACGTCGTGCTCACCGCCGGCACCAGCGATGGCTACGCGCATCTGTTTCGGCTGATCGGCGATCCAGGTGACGTCGTGCATGTGCCAGCGCCCGGCTACCCGCTCTTCGAAGAACTCGCCGCGCTCGAAGGGCTCTGCGCCCGGCGCTACCCGCTCCAGGTTCCGCGTAGCGGCGCGCGCTGGCGCATCGATCTCGACAGATTCGCCGCGACGCTCGACCCGCGCTCTCGCGCCGTGCTGGTGATCGACCCGCACAACCCCACGGGTTCGTTCGTCGACGCCGAGGACTGGGCGTCACTGCGCAGCATCGCGCGCGAACGCGGGCTCGCGATCGTCTCCGACGAAGTCTTTGCAGACTACGGCGAAGGCGGCGTAACGGCTGGCGGCGCGCTCGCCGGCGCGGACGAGGGGCCGCTGCACTTCGTGCTGTCGGGCGCGTCGAAGGTGCTGGCGCTGCCGCAACTGAAAGTGGCCTGGATCGTCGCCGCGGGACCGGCGGCGGCGCGTGACGATGCGCTGACGCGGCTCGAGTTCCTCGCCGACGCGTTCCTCTCGGTGTCACCACTTCTTTCGCGCACGCTGCCGCGGCTGCTCGCCGATCGCGAATCGATCCAGGCCGCGCTTCGTGCGCGCGTTGCGGAGAACCGCGCGCAACTCGCGGTGCTGCTCGCAGGCAGCGACGCCGCTGCGCTGCCCTTCGAAGCGGGCTGGTCGGCAATCGTGCGCGTGGCGGGCGATCGCGATGACGAGACGCTCGCCACGGCGCTTCTCGAACGCGGCGTCCTCGTGCAACCCGGCTACGTCCTCGATCTCGATGCGCACGACGCGGACGCGACGCCGTGCGCTCACCTCGTCCTATCTCTTCTTCTCGAACCCGCGTCGTTCGCGCGCGGTGTCACCGTGCTGCGTGATCGGTTGGCGGAGCTGCGCAATAGCGCTTCCTGCTGAGCCGACAGCGCGCGCCATTCACCCGGCGCGAGATCGAGTGCATCGAGTCGCAGCGCGCCGATCGCGATCCGCACGAGGCGCAGCGTCGGATGCCCCACCGCCGCCGTCATCCGCCGCACCTGGCGGTTACGCCCTTCGGTGATCGTCAACTCGATCCATGCCGTCGGAACCGCTTTGCGAAAGCGCACCGACACGCTGCGCGCGGGAAGCGATGGTTCGCCGCGCAGCCGCTTCGCCTGCGCCGGTCGCGTGCGGCGACCCTGCACGACGACACCGCGCACGAGCGCCGCCAGCGCGTCGTCGTCCGGCTCGCGCTCGACCTGCACCCAGTAGCTGCGCGGATGGGCGCAGCTCGGATCGGTGAGCGCGTGCGCGAGCGGACCGTCATCGCTGAGCAGCAGCAGCCCCTCGCTGTCGGCGTCGAGCCGGCCAACCGGATAGACATCGCGCACCGGGACGAGATCGCGCAGACAAGCGTGTCCCGCCTCCGGCGTGAAACGCGAGACGACGCCATACGGTTTCCACACCGCGATCACCGTCACGCGCGATCCGCCGCGACCCGCAGTCGCGCAGCGACGGCCGCCAGGTCAGCCGCCAGTGGCGCTTCGATGCGCAGCGCCGCATCCGTGCGCGGATGACGGAGCTCGATCGACGCGCAGTGCAGGAACGGCCGATCGAGAAAGGCGCGCTCGAAGAGATGGCGGTTCGAAGCAGCGTGCCCGTAGCGATCGTCGCCGAGCACCGCTTCCTCGATCGACGCGAGATGCCGCCGGATCTGGTGGGTGCGACCCGTCTCCAGCGTCACTTCGAGCAAGGCGTGGCCGGCGAGCACTTCGAGGCGGCGGTAGCGCGTCGCGGCTTCGAGCGATCGCCCGCCCTCGCGCAACGGAGTCGCGATGCGACCGCTCTCGCGCGCGACGCCGCGCACCAACGCGAGGTAGCGCTTTTCGGTACGCGCATCGGCGAGCGCGCGCTGCCAGCCGGCGGCGAACGCGGCGCGCTTCGCGAACAGGCAGACGCCGCTGGTGTCGGCGTCGAGCCGGTGCAGCGCCACCGCCTGCTCCGCACCGGCGCGACGCCGCACGCGCTGCAGCAGTGAACCGACGCGCTCCGGATGCGGAACGGTCGCGAGAAACGGCGGCTTGTCGGTCGCGAGGATCTCGTCGTCTTCGAAGAGCACTCGCGCGGCAGGAACTTTGCCGCGACGCAATACCGCGACGCATTCCACCTCGCCGGTCTGCGGCATCAGATCGAAGGGCGCGACGCGCTCCGTCTGCCAGCCGAGTTGTGCGAGGTGGGCGAGATCGCGCGCCAGCGTCGCGGGTTCGCACGAGACGTAGACGATCGCGCCAGTACAGAGCGCTGCGAGCGCCTCGCGCACGCGCGGCGCGACACCACGCCGCGGCGGGTTCACGACCGCAGCATCGAAATGCGCGCCGCTCGCGGCGAGCCGCGGCACCTCGTCCTCCGCAGGCGCCGTCTGCACGGCGATGCGCGCATCGAGTTGCTGTTCGCGTGCGGCGCGAATCGCCGCTTGCGCAGCCGGTGCGAACGCCTCCACCAACGTCACCTTCGCGCCCGCCGCCGCGAGCGCGAGCCCGAGCGCGCCGCTGCCGGCGTAGACATCGAGAACCCGCGCGCCTTCGAGCTTCCCGAGCGCCTGCTCCACTTCGGTGTGGATCGCAGCGGCCTGCGCGCGGTGCGCTTGCGCGAAACCACCCGGCGCTGCAAAGGACCACGGCGCGCCGGCGCGCACGATGTCGCGATGCAGCGGCGCGCCGCGCAAGCCGCGCGGCGCCGCGCCGAGAAGCTGCGGCGACTTGCCATCGTGCAGCGACAGCGCGATCGCGCGCAGCGCCGGAATCTCGGCTTGCAGCGCCTCGCACGCCGCATCGAGCGCGCGCTGCGACGGCGACGGTGCGCGCAACACCAACGTCAGCAACACGCCCGCGTCGCGCTCGTCGCGCACTTCGCGCAGATCGATCGCGCGCAGACGACCGGAACCTTCGCCGTCGGCGCGCAGCACCGGCTCGCTTCCGGGCGGTGGTGACGCGAGCAAGCGTCGCAGTGCCGCAGCCGCATCAGCGATCGCCGGCGTGAGCACGCGACACGCGGGAAGATCGATCACCTCGTGCGTGGCGCGCGCGAAGAGCCCGATGCGCGGGCCCGGCGCGACGGCGAGCTTCGCCCGCGTGCGGTAGTCGATGACGGGATCGGCCGCGCGCACGGGCTCGGGTCGCACTGAGGCGAGCGCGGCGAAGGACGCGAACGCGCGCGCCACGCGCTCCGCTTTCGCTGCGAGCTGCGCAGCGAGCGGGCGATCGATCAGCGCGCAGCCGGGGCAGAGCGTTGCGTGGATGCAGTGAACAGGCGCGGGGTCGGGCACGGCGGCAGCATACCTGCTGCGTGCCAGCGCGGTGCTAGCTGCTCCCGACCCGGACGAAGCGCGCCAGCGGCGTGCGGCTCATCACGACGACTACGGCGAGCGAGGTCGCGTAGACGAGGACGCTCACGACGATCGTCTCGCCGTGCGAAAGATCCCGCGTGAGATTCGGCGCGAAGAGCGCGAGACCGATGTCGTGTACCAGCACGTGCACGAAGTACACACCGAGCATGTAGGGTGCGAGGCTGCGCGTCACGCGATCCATGCGGCCCGGCAGCGCGAGCGCGGCGACGACGATTGCGAAGGCGAGCGCGAAGCGGCGCAGCGAGTCCCCGCCGGCGTCTGCGAGGTGGGGGCCGGCGAGCAGCGCGAACAACAACAGCGGCACCGCGATCAGGCCGCGCCACCACGAATCGCCCGGCGGCGCCAGCATGACCACACCGAGCGCGAACCCCAGGAAGATCGAGGGGAACGCAAAGGCCCACTGCCCGATCGGAACCGGCGCAGACACCCACGGCGCGAGCAGCATCACATACGCGACTCCGATCAAGAGAGCCGCCCAAAGTCTGGAAGCCGGACGCGCGGATCGCGTGCGCTCGTAGGCCACGGCCGCCGCCGAACCCGCGAAGATCGCGAAGGGCGCGAACCACAGGTGCACCGCGGGGCCGTAAAGGAGCATCGCAGGGTCGAATACGGAACCGATCGGGTGCCCCTGTTGAACGGCGCGAAGCACTTCGTGCAGCGCATAGATCGCGCACCAGAACAGCCACGCGACGCCGACGTAGCGAAGCTTGCTCGCCATCACCTGGCGTGCGTCGCGGCGATCGGCCGCAACGGCGCTGAAGGCCGTGGACAGCACGAGGAACAGCGGCAGACCGAGACCACCGATGATCGGAAGCCGCTCTTCGACACGCGTGTGGAACGCGACGATCTCGAACATCGCGAAGAGGCGCAGCCGTTCGATGCTCGCGACACGCGCGCTGGCGGTGCGCACCGCGGCGGCGGCGCGCCGGCTCACCGATTCGTCGGTCCAGTCGACATCCTGCGATGCGACGCGCGGCAGCATTTCCATCGGCAACTCGACGACCTCGCGGCTCAGCAACTGCAGGCCGGCGCATCGTCGGGTCTCCGTGTTTCGGCTGCGTGGTGTCCTCGCGTCGAAGCGGTGGACTTTGTTCGACGATGCGCACGGCGATGTGCAGAAGATCGGCACTTCGCGCATGCCGTCGCACGATCGTCACTGCGATGTGAGGAATCGGGGGCGAACTCAGTTCGTGGACATCAGCTCGCGGATCAGCGTCGCTTCGAGCAGCGCCAGCTCCTCGCGCGGCAGCGACGACGCGCCACCCTCGAGCAGCAGCGTCGAGGCGAGGCCCGACAGCACCGCGACGGTGTAGTGCTGGAGTCGCAACTGGCGCTTGCGCGGCAGCGCCGCGTCGCCGAAGAAGCGCTGCCACACGCGCTCCCACGCGCGCGACATCTCGATCTGCCAGCGCGCGCCGCCGCGGGCCGGCAGATCTTCGCGGCGCAAGTAGTCGAGCAAGATCTCGTAGGTCGAGGCGTACTCGCGACTGGTGAAATGCTGCCACGCGCGCTCGACGAAGAGCGCGACACGCCGCTCGAGCGAGAGTCGATCGACCGGCACGGATTCGAGTCGCGCGGCGAAGCGCCCGAACGAATCCTCGAGCACCGCGAGCAGGATGCCGTCCTTGTCGCCGAAGTGATGCTGCACGGCGCCCCAGGTGACGCCGGCGCGCCGCGTGATCTCGACCGCGGTGGTGCGATGGAAGCCGACCTCGGCGATCGAGTCTACGACTGCGACGAGGATCTTCTCGCGCGTCTCGGTGGTGCGTTCGACGTGGGAGCGCCGTACTCGTACCGGACCCCGACGCACGGGACGCGCATCAGCCAACTTTCGCCGCCTTGTCCCGCTCGCTTCGCAGCGCACGCACGATCTGGCTCGACACCGCCGCGACAGGCCAGCCCGCGTAGTGCGCGACGTGCACGATCAGCTCGTCGATCTCGGCATCGGTGAGCTGCTTCTGCTTCATCGCCGCGCCGAAGTGCAGCTTCAGCGTCTGCTCGTTGCCGAATTGCATCAGCACGGTGAGCGTGACGAGTCTTCGGTCGCGGATCGAAAGCCCCGGCCGCGACCACACGTTCGCGAAGAGATGATCGATCGTCGTATCGAGGAACGGGTCGTTCGGGATCACCGGCGGCCGGAATCCCATCACGGTGTCGAAGCACTCGAGGCCCTTCTCGCGTTTGTCGTCGGTCATCAGGCACCCTTCCCTTTGCTGTCGCGCTTGCGCACGGGTCCGAACTCGAAGGTCGCGGCCGTGGAGAGCCGCGTGATCTTCGTGATCGGCGCCTCCGGCATCGGCTCGGCGTCGTCGTCGATCGTCACTTCCCAGTGGCAAACCGGTTTGCGGTCTTTCGGATCGCGCGGCGGGCGATGCACAGGGCGGCACTTCGCCTTCGGATTCACCGCCTGCATCGTCGCGTCGAAGGTCGGGTCTTCGATGTGGTGACACATCGAAACGACGCGCGCCTCGCCCCACGGTTCGACGTCTGCGAGTGCGCCGCAGTACTCGAGCCAGAAGTAGCCCCGCTTTTCGCTCACGACTTCGTACTTCACGTCCATGTACTGGTGCGGAAAGCCGGGATCCATCTGCAGCGATTTGAAGATCGCCGCGACGTCGTTGCCTTCGACCTTCATCGCCTTGCGAATCCGCTGGGTGTAGACGGGGCTCGCGCCGCGCCACTCCTCGATCGCGAGTTCTTCCATCGCCTGCGCGCCGAAGCGCTGCAAGATCGCCGGCATGATCGCGCGGTCGAGCAGGTGCGCGACCATCATGAACTCGCGGCAGAGCGTGACGAGCGCTTCCTTCGAGAGATCCTCGAGCTGGAAGTCGGGGCGAAACGGTCCGCTGTAGTCGTCCATCTCTTCGAGTTCGCTCATCACTACCTCCGATTCTCGTCTTCGAGTGCGTAGACGCGCGCCATGATCTGCGACACGGTCGCGGTGGCCGGCAGCGTGATGCCGCACTCGCGCGCGAGCGCCAGCGTCGCGGCGAGATCCTTCTCCGCGATCTCGACGTAGCCGCGCATCGTCGCCTGGAAGCCTTCGCTGGCGCGCGCCTCGGCGGGCGCTTTGTGCAGCGCGATGAAAGCGCGCATCGGCTCGGTGAAGTTGCCGTTCGAGCCGGTCACTTCTTCGAGCTTGTCCTGCGGAAGACCCGCCGCGCGCGCGAGCAACATCGCTTCGTATGCCGACGTCCATGCGAGATACGTCATCAGGTTGTTGCAGAGCTTCATCTTGCAACCGCTTCCGAGCGGGCCGGTGTGCACCACCTTCTTTGCGAAGCACGCGAAGTACGGCTGCGCGCGTTCGATCTGCGCCGCATCGCCACCGACCATCACGGTGAGCGTTCCCGCGCTCGCGCCCGCCGCGCCGCCGGTGATGCACGCGTCGACCACGACTACACCATGCGGCGCCGCAGCCGCGGCGACTTCGATCACCGTCGCTGGCTGCACCGTCGAGTGGATCGCGACGATCAAGCCCTTCGAAGCGCCCGCGAGCACCCCCGCATCGCCGAGCATCGCGGCGCGAACGTCGGCGTCGTCGCGAACGCAGAGGCCGATGACGTCGCTCGCCGCCGCGACTTCACGCGGCGAGGCGACTCCGCGCGCACCGGGCACTTGCGCGTCGCGTCCGGGCACGACGTCGTAGACGGTGGTCGCGAGACCGCCGCTCGCGAGTCGCTTCGCCATCGGCAAGCCGATGTTCCCCAGACCAATGAATCCCGCCTTGATTGCCATCGCAGCACCGTACCACGTTTTCATTGCGTCCATAATGGAAATGATGGTAGGGTGCCGCGGTCGCAATGAGTGCCCTCCACTTCGACCCCTACGCCTACGAGGTCCACGAGGACCCGTTCCCGATCTATGCGCGATTGCGCGCCGAGGCGCCTGCGTATTGGAACGAGTCGCTGCGTCTCTGGGCGCTCTCACGACACGCCGATGTGCTCGCGGGCTTCAAGGATTGGCAGCGCTTCTCGAGTCGCTTCGGCGTTTCGATCGACGCGGGCACCTTTCACGAAAATGCGTCGGCGACGATGTCGTTCCTGGCGATGGACCCGCCGCGCCACGATCGCCTGCGCTCGCTGGTCTCGAAGGGCTTCACGCCGCGCCGTGTCGCGGAACTCGAGCCGCGGATCCGCGCGATCGCGATCGAGTATCTCGACGATCTGGCAGGCCGCGAACACTGCGACTTCATCCGCGACTTCGCCGGCAAGCTCCCGATGGACGTGATCTCCGAGATGCTCGGCGTGCCGCGCGCCGATCGCGCGATGCTGCGCGGCTGGGCCGACGACATGGTGCACCGCGATGAAGGCGTCCATGAAATGCCGAAGGCCGCGATCGAAGGCGGTCTGCGCTCACTGCACTATTTCTCCGAGATGCTGAAACACGTCCGCAAGAATCCCGGAACCGATCTCACCTCTGCGCTCGTCACCGCGGAGATCGACGGCGATCGCCTCTCCGATCGCGAGATCATCGGCTTCCTGATCTTGATGGTCGTCGCGGGCAACGAGACGACGACCAAGCTGCTCGGCAACGCGCTCTACTGGCTGTGGCGCCATCCCGATCAGCGCGATCTGCTGCGCCGCGACGCGACGCTGGTGCCGCGCTGGGTCGAAGAAACGCTGCGCTACGACAACTCGACGCAATCGCTCGCGCGCGTGATGGCTGCCGAGGTCGAGTTGCACGGCGTGAAATTGCGCGAGGGCGACAAAGTCGTGCTGTTGCTCGGCTCCGGCAACCGCGACGAGGGCGTCTTCCCGCACGCCGATCGCTATGACCTGCTGCGCGACACTTCGGCGAGTCTCTCGTTCGGTCAAGGCGTGCATTTCTGTCTGGGCGCTTCGCTCGCGCGCCTCGAGGCGCGCATCGCGCTCGAAGAAGTCTGGCAGCGCATCCCGAACTTCGAGATCGATCCCGCTGGGCTCGTGCGCGTGCACTCGGTGAACGTGCGCGGCTTCTCGTCGATGCCGATGGCGCTGCGGTCTTGAGGGCGCGGCGGTGAGCGAGCGCGCGACACGCACCGCGATCGTCGCCGGCGCTTCGTCGGGAATCGGCGCCGCGATCGCGTGCGCATTCGGCGCGCTCGGCTGGTCGGTCGCACTCGGCGCGCGCCGCGCGGACAAGCTCGAAGCGGTGGCGCGCGAAGTCGAGAAAGCCGGCGGTCGTGCCGCAGCGCTCGCGCTCGACCTCGTCGCACCCGCGTCGATCGACGCGTTCTTCGACGGCTGCGAGCGCGCCCTCGGTCCCGCCGACGTGCTGGTGAACAACGCCGGCATCTGCGTGCCCGGCTTGCTGCACGAAGTGAGTCCGGCGGATCTGCAGCGCGAGATCGCGACCAACCTGGTGGGCCCGGCGCTGCTCGCGCGTCGCATGATCGCGTCGCTGCTGGCGCGCGATGCGGCGGGTGATCTCGTCTTCATCTCGTCGGAGAACGTCACCTCACCGCGCCCGTTTCAACCGGGCTACACCGCCAGCAAGTGGGGACTCGAAGGACTCGCGCGAACGCTGCGCCTCGAACTCGACGGCACCGGCATCCGCTCGACGATCGTGCGTCCCGGCCCGACCTTCCCGACCGACTTCGCGCGCGGCTGGGATCCAACGATGCTGAAGCGGCTGCTCACCACGTGGAAGGCCTTCGGCATCCAGCGCCATTTGCGATGGATGCCGGCCGATAGCGTCGCGCACGCCGTTGTCGCCGCCGTGACCGCGCCGCCCGGAACACATTTCGATGTGATCGCACTCGGGCCCGAGGCGCCTACTGAAATGCGCATCGAAAGAAGTTCCTAGTGAGCAGAGCGATCCCGCGCTTGTCCGGCGGCATCCCGCTGCTCGGCCATCTACTCGAAATGCGGCGCGATCCGGTCGGGCTGATGCAGCGCTGCCGCGACGAGTGTGGCGACGTCGGCGAACTCCGACTTGCCGGCCAATCGATGGTGATGCTCTACGGCGAAGACGCGCAGGAGGCCTTCTTCCGCGCGCCGGAAGAGCAACTCGATCAAGCAGCCGCCTACCCGTTCATGAAGCCGGTCTTCGGACCCGGCGTCGTCTTCGATGCGACACCCGAGCAGCGCAAACAAGCGCTGCGCAACCGCTCGCTGCGCGATCAGGCGATGCGCGGGCACGCACAAGGGATCGCCGCCGAGACGGAGCGCCTCACCGCGCACTGGGGCGATGCCGGCAGCGTCGATCTGCTCGACTTCTTCGCGGAGCTCACGATCTACACCTCGAGCGCCGCGCTGATCGGCCCCGAGTTCCGCGAAGAGCTGAATGCCGAGCTGGTGCCGCTCTTCCACGATCTCGAAGGCGGCACCGACGCGATCGCCTATGTGAACCCGAACCTGCCGCTGCCGTCGTTCCGCCGACGCGATCGCGCGCGCAAGCAACTCGTCGCATTCCTGCAGGGAGTTTTCGAACGCCGCGCGGCCGAAGGGCGCGAGAGCAAGGATCTCTTCCAGATCCTGCACACGATCAAGAACCCGGACGGCAGCCCGCGCTACGACGTCAGCACCATCACCGGCATGTTCATCTCGCTGATGTTCGCCGGACACCATACGACGTCGACGACGTCATCGTGGGCGCTGCTCGAACTCTGTCGCAATCCGCAGTGGATGACGCGCGTCGTCGCCGAACTCGATGCGCTCTTCGCCGACGGCGGCGACGTCTCGTATCAGGCGTTGCGCGAGATCCCGACGCTCGAAAGCGTGCTGAAGGAAACGCTGAGGCTTCACCCGCCGCTGATCCTGCTGATGCGGAAGGCGATGACGCCGTTCCAGCACAAGGATTGGACGATCGCGCCGGGCCAGATGGTGGGCGTCTCGATCGCCGTCTCGAACCGCGATCCGGCCCTATTTGCCGATCCGCAACGATTCGATCCGAGCCGCTTCGCGCCCGATCGCGAAGAAGATCAGCGCATCTTCGCGTACATCCCGTTCGGCGCCGGGCGCCATCGCTGCGTCGGCGCCGCGTTCGCGATGATGCAACTGAAGGCGATCTTCTCGATCCTGCTGCGCCGCTACGAATTCGAACTCGCGCAGCCTGCCGAGAGCTACAAGAGCGACCACTCGAAAATGGTCGTGCAACTCGCCCAACCGTGTCGAGTCCGCTATCGGCGCCGCAAGCAGAGCGCGAGTTGAAGATCCAGGTAGACCTCGATCTGTGTCAGGGCCACGGCGTCTGCGTCGAGGAAGCGCCGGAGCTCTTCGCGCTCGATGCGGCAACCTCGAAGGTCGTCGTGCTCGAAGCCAACCCGCCCGAAGCGCTGCGCGCGAAGCTCGCCGCAGCGGTGAAGTACTGCCCGACGCGCGCGCTGCGCCTCGTCGAGGAATGAGGAGCGAAACGATGCCCGCCTTCCCCCGCACCGAACTCGAAGAGATGATCCGCCGCTTCGTCGCCACCAACAACGAGTGCGGCAACACCGGCAATTGGGAACCACTCGCGAACTTCTACGCCGACGACGCCATCTACACCTGGAACAACGGACCCAAGTACGAGTTCGTCGCGCGCGGTCGCAAGGAGATCCGCGACTTCGTGATGGGCACCGAGATGGATGGTCTCGACAAGTGGACCTACCCGTATGTGCGTACGCTGATCGACGACCAGAAGGGCGAGATCATCGGCATCTGGCGCCAACTCGCTCCCGTCACAGGCGATGACGGCAAGCCGATCGAGATCGGCGGCACGGGCGGATCGTGGTTCCGCTACGCCGGCAACTGGCAATGGAGCTGGCAGCGCGACTTCTTCGATCAAAGCTGCGCTGGCGCCGTGTTCCTCGATCTGATGCAGAAGGGCAAGCTCAGCGACAAGATGCAAGAGCGCATGAAGGCGGGATCTCGCCAACCGGGCTGGGTGAAGCGCGCGAGTTTCGATTGGTACGGGACGATCACGAACCGCGAGGATGAGCAGTGAGTCCGACGTCGTCGAGCGCGACGAGACCGCTCGTGCTGTCAGCGGGACCCTTGCCGGGATTCCAGGCGTCGGGCGCGCCGTCGCCGTCGGAGTCGAGCGACACAGCGGCGGCGTCGGGGAAGGGGTCGAGCTCGTTCACCGCGCCGTTGCGGTGTAGATCTGGAAGACCGGGCGGCCGCCGACCAATGTGACCACCGCGATCTCGCCCGCGTGCTCGACGACGCGGATCGGCGATCCCGGCACGCTCTCGGCGTTGCGCAACCTGCCATCGACGAACCATTCCTCGAGGTGCGTCACGCCAGCCGGGTACGACACTCGCAGCGTCACCGTGCCGCCGTCGGCGAGCCACGCGGCGTCGAACAGGTCGACACGCAGCCGATCGAGCGTTGCAAGCGTCGCCGCGTCGAAGATCTGACCAGTCCCGAAGAGAATGCGCGTCCCATCCGGGGCAAGCCGCATCGGCGGACGGTTCAGCGCGGAGCTCGCATTGGAGGCGGTGATGTCGCCGAGTGCCCCGGTGACCGGATCGATCGGGAGCGAGCTGAACGCCCAATACGAGTCGCGCGGCACCGCGTAGATCCGATTCGTCGCTGCGCTCCATGCGAGACCCGCCGGCGCCTCGATGAAGTGCTCGTCGGTCGCAACGATCGCGCCGCTCCGGTCGAGCGCGCTTCGGGTGCGGTCGGTCGCGACGTACAGGAAGTCGCCCGCCATCACGAGCGACGTGACGGGATCCGACAGCGCCGCGAAATGCGTCTCGAGGAAACGGGACTCCGGCGCGATCTCGGTGAGCAGCCCCGAGTCGTACGCGACGAAGAGATGCTGCGATGCCGGATCCCAGGTCATCGCCAGAGCGCCCGGCCCGATCCGGATCGGGTTCTCGTGCGCGCGCGCGGGAATCGACCAGCGACGGATCTGCGCGTGCGCGCGATCGAGGACGTAGACCGTGCCGTCGGCGCCAGCGACGACGTCGTCGATGCCAGGTGTGTAGGCGGGCGTCTGGCCCGCGATGTCGCAGCGCGTCGCGTCGCCGGGCAGCGCCTGATCCGCGCGCTGACACGCGGAGTCGAACGGAAAGGCGTCGAGATCGACGAGGCCCGTCGCGCTGTCCGCCGGACCCATGCCGGGGTTCCACGCATCGGGGGCGCCGTCGCGATCGGTATCGAGCGAGGCCGCCGCGTCGGTCGGGAAATCGTCGTCCTGGGTCGCGACACCGTCGCCGTCGCCATCGTCGCTCGAGACATAGGTGTGGAACGCGGGGCGCCCGTCGACACTCGTCGCGACGATGCGCTCACCGAGGTGCTCGAAGAGTCCGAGCGGTGCGCCCGCCAAACCCTGGAAGCGCCCGAGTTGGAAACGGTCCGCGCTCCACTCCTCGGCGATCGAGCGGCCCGGCGCGGCTTCGCGCACCGTGAGCAGGCTTCCGTCCGCCGCCCAGAGTGAGTCCATCGGCTGGATCGGAATAGCGCCCTCGTACCAACGCGATCGGGTGTCGAAGACGCGACCGGATCCGAGCAGCAACAGCGCGCCGTCCGAGGAGACGCGGATCGTGCGGTGTTGGTGGCCGCCGTCGTGGTAGACGTCGCTGCGGGAGCCGAGGGCGCCGGTCGCCGGATCCACGCCCAACCAGCCGAAGTTGTTTCCGGACACGAAATAGAGCCGTCGTTCGACGGGATCCCAGACCTGCTCGGGGGTCGGGTAGAAGGGTGATCCCAAAGTCGCGACGAGCGTGCCGTCGGGCCGGTAGCTGCGATGCAGGTCATCCACCGCCACGACGATCGGGCCGGCGGTCGCGAGACCCCTGACGGCGTCGGGAATGACCGCGAACGACGCCTCGCGCGGCGGACCGGCCAGACTCATTCGTGTGATGGCGCCACTGCCATAACCGACGTAGAGCGCGTGCGAGTCCGCCGCGTACGCCAGCTGCGCCGCGCCTGCGCCGATCGGAATCGGGTTCAGATGCGCGTGCGCGGCAATCGACCAGCGGAAGATCCGCGCGTGCGCCGCGCTCAGCAGATGGATCACGCCATCGCGGTCGACGAGACTCGCGTCGGGCGCGAACTCCGGAATCGCGCGCGCGATGTCGCAGAGCGCCGGATCGTCTTCGCGTGCCTGCGCGGCGCCCTGGCACGCGGCGTCGAGCGGGAAGGCGTCGAGCTGCCCGAGGTCCGTCGTGCTGTCCGCCGGACCTTTGCCGGCGTTCCACGCGTCGGGCACACCGTCGCGATCGGTGTCGAGCGAAGCCGCGGGATCGTCGGGGAACGCGTCGTTGGTGTTCGCGACGCCATCGTGATCGGCGTCGTTCGACGGCACGTAGCGCTGGAACGATGGCCGCCCGGCGACTTCCGTCACGACGATCAGTGCGCCGCTGCGTTCGAAGACACGCAGCGGCGTACCGGGCAGGCGCACGGAGTCGTCGACGACGCGGCTCGTCGTCCACTGCTCGACGCGCGTCTGTCCGCCCGCGGCGTCGCGCAGCGTCGCGATCTTGCCGGCGGCCAGCCAGACCGCATCGGCGACTTCGACCGGGAGGGAGTTCGTATAGGCGAGGCTCGTCGCGTCGTACAACTCCCCGGCGCCAGTGAGCACCAGCCCGCGGTCGTTCGACACGCGGAGCGGCACCCTCGCGTTGGGATCGTCATAAGCCGCATCCTTGCGACCCGTGATGGCGCCCGTCGTCGTGTTGATCCGCACCGAGCGCAGGGGGCCTGTCGCGTAGTTGCTGTCGACCCAGTAGAGACGTCCCGCAGCCGCGTTCCAGGTGAGATCGGCCGGATGGAGATAGAGGCTCATCGAGCCCGCGCGCACACCCGTCGCGGAGTAGGTGTCGGTCACATAATCGTGTCCCACGACGAGGTACGAGCCCGCAGTCGCCAGAGCGGCCACCTGGTCCTCGAAGTGCAGGAACGGCTGCTCGACGGGCTCGGCCGCGCTGAGGTCGATCTTCGTGATGAAGCCGAATCGATACAGGACGTAGATGCGGTGCAGATCGCTCGCATACACGATCCGTGTGGCGCGGCGGCCGATCGGGATCGACTCGAGATGTCGCTGCGTGCTCGCAGACCAGCGGAAGATCCGCCGCTGCTCGGGGCTCAGCAGATGCACGACGCCGTCGCGATCCATCAGCATCGACTTCGGATCGGGCTGGTACGCGGGAACACCGTTCGCGAAGTCGCAGGCCGATGGAGCGTCCGCGAGCGCGTGCTGCGGGAGCTGGCACTCGGCGGCGCTGGGGAAGGCATCGAGCGCGCTGAGACCGGTGCTGCTGTCGGCTGCGCTCTTGCCGGCATTCCAGGCGTCTGGGGCGCCGTCGCGATCTTCGTCGAGCGACGCCGCGGCGTCGTCGGGAAATCCGTCCTGCGCGTTCGCGACGCCGTCGACGTCGACGTCGGTTGCGAGCGCGTGGGTCGCGAAGCCAGGCAGGCCGTCGCGCTGCGTGACCACGACGAGCCCGGCGTCGCCGGCAAAGACGCGCAGCGGAGTTCCGGCGAAGTGCACCGATTCGTAGCGCCGCAGATCGGAGCCAAAGCGCTCGACGATCGACGCCTGGGAAGCGTCACCGCGCAACAGCGCAATCCCGCCGTCGCCGAGCCATGCGGCGTCGGTGGCGCCACTCGGCAGCACGTTCTCGACTTGCAGCGACGTGGCATCGTAGAGATCACCGGAGCTCTCGAAGAGGCGCTTGCCGTCGGGCGACCAACGGATCGGTCCCACCACCCCCCCGTTGTCGGGATCCTGCAGCGAGTAGCCACTCCCCGTGCTCGAGCCCGTCGTCGGGTCGATCGCGATCCAACCGAGCGACCAGGACCACGGCCAGAACAAGCGCTTCGTGACGGCGTTCCACGCGAAGTCGGTTCCGGCGCTCTCGAAGCCGCCGTTCTGCACGCGGGTGCCATCGGCGAGCAGCGTCAGGTCGTCATAGTTTCTTGCGACGAAGAGCGATGACCCGATCGGGAAGATCGCGCGCGGCGTTTGATCGACCGATGCGAACGCCTCCTCCCGCACGCCGCCGCGATCAAGCCGCACGCGTTGGATCGCTCCGCCCGGGTACGACGCAAAGAGGATGTGCGTATCGGCCGCGTACGCCACCTGCATCGCACCGTCGCCGAGCCGGATCGGCGTCCAGTAGTGCCCCTCCGCGACGTCCCAGCGGTGTACCAGATCGCGCTCGTCATCGTGCAGGTAGACGATCCCGTCGCGGCCGAGGTGCACGCTCTTCGGTGTGAACGCCGTCGGCACGAAGACCGCGCTGATCGCGCGCGGCCAATACATCGTGATCCGGCACGTCGTCTTGCCAGGGCAGCGCTCGAAGTGGTCGGCGTCGTAGAAGCCGGCGAAGGTGTAGCCGGCGGCAGGCGTGGCCTCGATCGTCGCCGTCGTCAGCGGATGGAAGGTCCGGCACATCTCGCCGAGGTACAGCGCGCAGTTGCCGAGACCGTCCGGGCTCATCGCGACCGCGCCGCCGGCCCCGACGTCCACGCGCATGCAGGCGCTACACAGCAGAGCGGCCAGGCAGGCGAGGATCGCGGCGCGGTGCTGCGCCTGCGGGCGGATTCCCAACGTCAACGGCAGCTCCCGGTTCGGCCCATCCTAATGGATGCGCCGGGACTAGAGCACGAAATTCCACGCTTCCTGTGAACTTCGCGAATTCCGAGCGTGCGCAAGCGACCTTGCCCCGGGGATTCGGCTGCCGAGGTAGGATGCGCCGACGATGTTCACGATGCGTTTCGACATGCGCGCGCCCGACGGCGGCGCTCCGGCCCGCGAGCTCTACGCCGCCGCGCTCGACATGGCGGAATGGGGAGAGAAACACGGATGTGTCGCCGTGCAGTTCTCCGAGCATCACGCCTCGCCCGACGGCTACCTGCCGGCGCCGCTGGTGCTCGCGTCGGCGATCGCGGGTCGCACGCGGCGCCTGCCGATCCAGGTCGCCGCGCTGATCCTGCCGCTGCATGACCCGATCGAGATCGCCGAGCAGATGGTGGTACTCGATCTGGTGTCCGGCGGTCGCGTGTCGTACGTGCTCGCTCTCGGCTATCGCGAAGAGGAATACGCGTTCTTCGGTCGCGACATGCGCGCGCGCGGCCAACGCATGGATGCGTGCGTCGAAGCGCTGCAGCACGCGTTCACCGGCGAGCCCTTCGAGTTCGAGGGTCGCCGCGTACAGGTGCTGCCGCGACCCGCGACGCGGGGCGGACCGCTGTTGCTGATCGGCGGCGGCAGCGAGGCGGCGGTGCGGCGCGCCGCTCGCTTCGGTCTCGGCATGCTGACGCAGGGCGGTGATGCGTCGCTCGAGTCGCTCTACCGCAGCGAGTGCGCGCGCAACGGCACCCAGGCAGGGCTCTTCATCAATCCGCCCGCCGATACCGTCACGTCCGCGTTCGTTGCGGAAGATCGCGATGCCGCGTGGCGGCAGCTCGGTCCCTACCTGCTGCACGACGCGCGCATGTACGCAGCGTGGATGGAGGCTGGCGCGTCGGTGAGTCGATCGGGCGCGGACAGCATCGACGAATTGCGCGCTTCGAATGGGCCGTATCGGATCTTCACACCGGAGCAGGCGGTCGAGCAGATTCGCGCGCGCGGCATGCTGCTCTTGCAACCGCTCTGTGGCGGCTTGCCGCCCGAACTCGCGTGGGAGCAGCTACACCTGATCGAGACACGCGTGCTGCCTGCGCTGCGCGATTCGCGATGAACGACGAGACACGCACTCCGCGACCCGCCTGGGTGCGATCACTGAACGAGATCGGCGACCCGCGCTGGATCTCGCTGGACGAGGCGGAGCTGCTCGCCGAAGCGCAGCGACGCACAGGGCTCGCCGATTTCGGAGACGCCGCCTTTCGCGAACCACTGCGACTCTTCCTCGACGCGCTCGTGTGTGAGGCGAAGCTGCACTACGTCGGTCGCACGCTCGCGCGCGCCGACGTGCTGGAGTGGCTCGAGAATCGCCTGCAGATAATCGAGTGGACGCGGCGCCATCCGGAGATCGCAGCGGAACGCATCGACGCGCCGATCTTCATCACCGGACTGCCGCGCACCGGCACCTCGATCCTGCACGAGCTGCTGGCGCAGGATCCGGCGCACCGCGTGCCGCTCGCGTGGGAGGTGCGACATCCCTGTCCGCCGCCCGACGCCGCGAACTTCGAGAGCGACCCGCGCATCGAACGCGCCGAGCGCGAGGTGCGCTTCTGGTGCGAGATCGTCCCGGAGTACGACGCAATGCACGAACTCGGTGCGCGCGTGCCGGTCGAGTGCATCGCGCTGATGACACCAGAGTTTCGCTGCGACGAACTCGCTGGCCGCCATGGGGTGCCGCGCTACGCCGCGTGGCTCGCGACGGCCGACATGCAACCGGCCTACGCGTGGCATCGCCGCACGCTGCAACTCTTGCAGTGGCGCAATCGGCGCGAGCGTTGGGTGCTGAAGGCGCCGTCGCACATGGCGTCGCTCGACGCGCTCTTCGCGCTCTACCCCGACGCGCGCGTGGTGCAGACGCATCGCGATCCGCTTCCCGTGATGGCGTCGGTCGCGAGCATCCTCTTCGCCACCGCGTGGGTGCGCTCGGATGCGGTCGACCCGCAGGCCGTGCGCACCTGGTTCACCGGCGAGACCTGCGCGCATCTGCTGGAGAACGCGGTGCGGGTACGCGACGGCGGCCGCGAGTCGCACTTTGCCGACGTCCTTTACGCCGACTTGATGCGCGAGCCGATCGCGGCGATCGCGCGCGTCTATGAGCGCTTCGGCATCGACTTCAGCGCCGAGGCCGAGTCGCGGATGCGCCGCTATCTCGCCGCGAAGCCGAAGGATCGCCACGGCGCGCATCGCTACGAGATCGAGGACGGCGGCGCCGATCGCGACGCGGATCGGCGTCGCTTCCGCGACTATCAGCAGCGCTACGGCGTTCCGTCGGAAGCCTGAGCGATCGCATTGGACGACGCGCGCATCACCCCGGAACGCAGGCGCGCCGAAATCGCGCGCGCGATCGAAGCGGCCCGCGCGCATGTGATGCGGCCGGGCGATTCGCCGCGCGTGCGCGCCGACGGGCTCGCGTATCTCGCCGGGCTCGCGGAAGTAGCGATCGAGCAACAACTCCATGGCGCGGATCCCGCATGGCCGCGCTTCGTGGCCAACCCGAATCCGAACGCGAAGTGGGGCGCCGAGAACGCCGACAACCGCTACCTGTGGGCGCGCGTCGATCTGGATTCGGTGTACCGCGTGAGCGGTCGTCGCGGCTCGAGCTTCGAGCTGCTCTTCGAAGCGAAGGCGGGATTCATGCAGCTCGGTCAGCCGCGCAACTTCGCCGCGCGTCTCGCGAGCGAGTTGCGCGCCGATGCGGGCGGGCACTTCGAGCTTCATGTCGGCGGTCCCGAACGCGCGGGCAACTGGATGCCGCTCGATCGCGACGCGCAGTGGCTGCTGGTGCGTGAGTACTTCGTCGATTGGGCGAACGAGGTTCCCGCACGGCTCGCGATCGAGAGAGTTGGCGCCGAGATCGGAGCGCCCGGCCCCGCCGATTCGACGCGCGTTTCCGCGCAACTCGAAGCAGCGGCAGCATGGACACTCGGCACCGCGCGCTTCTGGAACGAGTGGGTCGAGCAGCTCCGCGCCGCTTACGTGCCAGGCCGGCTCGCAGCCGCGCGGCGCTACGAAGGTGGCGCGGACGACATCCTCTACGGCAACGACTGGTTCCGGCTGGGCGAGGAAGAAGTGCTCGTCGTCGAATGCGATGCGCCCGACGCGCGCTACTGGTCGTTCCAACTCTGTGACACCTGGTTCCGCAGCCTCGACTACGTCAACCACCAGACGTCGTTGAACGCAGCGCAGACACAGTGCGATGTCGATGGCCGCGTGCGCATCGTCGTTGCGCATCGCGATCCCGGCGTGCCGAACTGGCTCGATACTACCGGGCTGTCCGAAGGCGTGTTCCAGTACCGCTTCATCTGGACGCGCACGACGCCGCAGCCGACCGCGACGCTCGTGCAATGGAGCCAGCTCCGCGACCTGCTCCCTCCGAGCACGCGCGACACCACGCAGGCCGAGCGGCGCGCGGCGATCGCGATGCGGCAGCGCCACGTCGCGGAGCGAACGCGCTTCGCCTGAACGCGGGCTCGCGGCGGGTCTCCATACCCAAGTCCGGACGCTGACCGGCCGATAGGGCCAGCCGGAGGGCACGAACCTTGGCGGAGATCCTCGGGCTCATCGGATTCGCTTCGTTCCTCGTCGTGAGCCTCACGGTGGGAACGCGGTTGCTGTTGCAGGCTCGGCGCACGCGCAAGCTGCCGGAGCTGGCGATGGGCCTCAACTTCGTGTTGGCGGGCTTCCTCGGCTACGCGCTCTTGGTCGGGGCGGAGTCGTTGCATCTCTTTCCCGGACGGCTTGCGGGTTTCGGGTCCTTCTTCGGCGTCAGCGGAATCTCGATCGGCGGCGTGTTCGTGGGTCTGTTCACGCAGCAGGTCTTCCACCCGAAGAGCCGCGTCGCGCAAGGCGTCCTCGCGCTGATCGCCGGCTGGCTCGGGCTCGCGATCTTCGGCGCGTGGGTCCTCAACGTCGAAAAAGCGCAGCTCGGAACCGGTGTTTGGCTCGGCCAATGGGGCGCGCACCTGGGGTTGCTCGCAGCGTACGGCTGGTCGACGGGCGCATCGCTCCGCTACTACGCATTGATGCGACGCCGCGTGCAAATCGGCGTTGGCGATCCCTTCGTCGCGAATCGATTCCTGCTCTGGGGAATCGGCACGCTCGCGACCGTAGCGGTGACGCTGCTCTATGCGACGATGCAGCTCTTCGGTCACTACCAGCTGCCGGCGTCACTCGTTGGTATTTCGTCGGGGCTGATGCTGGTCACCGCGATCGCGGAGTGGCTGGCGTTCTTCCCGCCGCACTCCTACCGCAAGCGCTTCGTCACGGCTTGAACGGCCCCTTGCCGAGCTGCTCGCGAATCGGCGTGAACTCGGGCTGCAACATCGCGCGACGCTGCCAGTTCGCGCCGTCCACGACCAGCGTGCAGCCCGTCACGAACGACGCATAGCGCGAGCACAAGAAGGTCGCGGCCCAGCCGAGTTCGCGCGGGCGACCGACGCGACCCGCCGGTTGGCGCGCACCTTCGTTCTGGCCGCGCTCGGGAACGCCGCCGACGATGTGCGCCGCTTCGTCTTGATGCGGGAAGAGCCCCGGTACGAGCCCGTTCACGCGAATGCCGTAGGGCGCCCACTCGACCGCGAGCGTCTCGGTCATGTTCTTCACGCCCGCCTTCGCCGCCGCCGAGTGCGCGAAGCCTGGACCGCCCGTCCACGCGTACGACGCGCCGACATTGACGATCGCGCCGGGCGTTCCCGTCGCAATATGGCGTCGCGCGAATTCGCGTGAGCAGAAGAAGGTGCCGTTGAGCACGATGTCGACGACCGTGCGCCAGCCGTTCGGCGAGAGATCTTCGGCGGGCACGGGGAAATTGCCGGCCGCGTTGTTGATGAGCACCGACGGCGCGCCGAGCACGCTCGTCACTTCATCGAACGCCGCGGCGATCGCGTCGGGCTGGCGAATGTCGCACGCGATGCCAGCCGCGCGCGCACCGGTCGCCTCGATCGCGGCGACGCCCGCAGCGCGGTGCTCCGCGTCGCGCGACAAGATCGCGACCGCAGCGCCGAGCCTCGCGAACTCGACGGCGATCGCCTTGCCGAGCCCCGTGCCGCCGCCGGTCACGACGACGGTTTGCCCTGCAAACGTTCCGGGCGCGAGCGCGGCAGCGCCCAGCTCCGGCGGTTCCGGAAGTCCCACGCTCTTCGATCTCCTGGTGAAAGCGGCGACGCGGCGACGCCGCTCCGCCGCACAGGTAGCGTGATCGCGAGATTGGCGCCGATCGGAGACTTCGGCCCGATGACCGGTTGATCGGCGTGTCGGCGGCGCGACGAGGATCCCGACCCAACGCTTCGGCGGGATCCTACGCGGTGTAGAGATTGTTTGAAGTTGACGCACGCGTGTGATCAGAGGATGGTGATGTCTCCCAAATCGGGAGACGAGACCCGGCAGGGCGCGCGAAGCGGCGGCGCGGGGAATCACGAGCATGGACTCTTCCCCCCCGCTCGATTACGAGCGACACACATGGCTGGTGCTGGGAGTCAGCGCCGCGCTCGGCTTCGCGGTCGGTGCGTTCGTTCATCCGATGTGGATGGACAATGTCGAGAGCGCCCAGGTGATCGCCAATCTCGTCGTCTATCCGCCTGGAAATGTCATGCGGGCCTATCACACGAGCGTGTACTCGCTCCTGATCCAGGCCGCGGCGATCTTGCTGCGCGCCGGCGTGTCGGAGTGGACGCTTTCGGTGTGCTTCTCCGGCCTTCAAGGGGCGCTCGCCTGCTCGTCGCTGGCACTCGTCACACTGGCGGTGTCGCGCAGCCTCACCACGGCCCTCGCCCTACCGGTGTTGATGCTTCGCTTCCGCGAGGCGATCCCCGATACGGCCTTCGACTACCTCGCCACCTTTCACGGGCATCATTATCCGAACCTCTTTCCCAACCACGCCGGCATCTACGGCGTAGTCGGCTTGTTCTGGATCCTGCTCGTATTCGGCCTCTTCTCGCTGAGAAAGGTGCGGACGGCATCGACGCTTCTGGGATTGATGCCAGCGATCCACCCGGGGCTCGCCCCGGCATTGGTGGTGGGCGTACTCGCGAATGTCGTCTTCCTGCGACACACGCTGCGTTCGTGGCTGCCGACAGTTGTTCGCTACGGCGCGATCGGAATCGGCGTGTTCCTGGTGACTGCTTCGTGGCAACTGTTCTTCCTGTGGGACGTTCCGTCGGATGTTCCACGGCAGGAGATTGCCCGGATCGCCGAGGCTTTCGTCGTCCACTGGGACGACCACAATGCACTGCTCGGCTCCGGCGATTGGGTCGGGTATTTCGAGAGCGAGTACTACACACTGTTGCTGTCGGTATCACTCCTCACGTTTCTGCGGCACTACCTCAGCGCACCTGCGCGCATCGTGGTCGTGGCGCTCCTTGCGATCACCATCGTCGCGATCGCATACGCCGTCGCCCTGAACCTCTTCCCCGGTGCATTCTCCTGGCAGTTGCGCAGCCTGATGCTGCGCCGCTGGTTGAACCTCAGCTCTTTCGGGTTCGTCGTGCTGGCATTCGGCTTGCTCGGTCAGCTCGCATTCGTGCACCGGGATCGATGGGCGGCGCTCGCCTTCGGGGCAGTCGTCGCTCTCGTGTTGAGTGGCCGCCCGTCGGCCATCACCTGTGCGGCGGCCTTTGCAATGTCGGATCAGGACACGGACAGGCTGCTCGACGGCTTGACCTTCCCGCTCGTGCTCGTCCTATCTCCGCTGTTGATCGCGTGGCTGCGGCTGCGGAAGCCACGCCCAAGCTACGCGGCCGCATGGACGCCCGTCCTCTCGACGTTGGTCTTCGGCGCACTCGCGTGGTCGCTCTACGCGAACCAGTGGAGTCGCATCGACACCGCACAGCTTCGCGGCGAGGATCGAAACAGCGCAGTTCTCGCGCGAGTCCGACAGCATCCCGTGCTGTTGCTCGTCGGCGATGGGCCCGCGATCTGGGACATTGGGCGGATCCAGCTGCGGACGCGCCGCCCCCTACTGCTCGATCCGACCCAGCTCAACCTGCTGCTGAAGGTGCCGAGCGTCGGCCGGCAGATGGCGTGGATCCTGAACCGCGTCTACGGCGCCCGAATCACGGACGGGATCCCCGGTTTGCTCGACGAGGGTTGGAGCGGATTCGACCGCGAGCGCTGGGGCGCGATCCGGCGCGAGTTCCACGTGACGGAAGTCCTGGTGCGGAAGGATCTCCCGCTGCACCTCGAATTGGTCGCCGACAGCGAGACGCTCGCGCTCTACTCGATTCCTGAGCAGTGATCGTGATCCCAGCGGGTGAGCCGCGCGTGCGGATGGCCGGCCGCGTCGAGGGCCGGTTCGTGATAGGTTCGCGCGCGAGGGAACATGGGATGAAATCGATCGACACCGGAACCGCGGAGCTACTCGGCCGCATCGAGGATCGCGTTGCCGTACTGACGCTGAACCGTCCCGATGCGCGCAATGCGCTGACGATGGAGATGAAGCGCGCGCTCGCGACCTGCATCCCAGCGCTCGGCGCCGATCCCGAGGTCGGCTGCGTGCTGCTGACCGGCGCCGGAAGCGCCTTCTGCTCCGGCGGTGACACCAAGATGATGGCGCGCGACGGCAAGCTTCCGTCGCCCGAAGAGCGCAAGCGGCAACTGCGGTGGGAGCACCAGATTCCGCTCGCGCTGCACCAGCTCGAGAAGCCGACGCTGGCGGCGCTTGCGGGGCCCGCTGCTGGCGCGGGATTCGCGCTCGCGCTGGCTTGCGATCTTCGCATCGCCGCCGAGAGCGCGTTCGTGACGACGGCGTATGCGCGCCTCGGTCTCTCGGGCGACTACGGTTCGAGCTGGTTCCTCACGCACCTGGTCGGACCCGCGAAGGCGCGCGAGATCCTCTTCACCGCCGAACGTCTCGACGCGCGCCGCTGTGAAGAGATCGGCCTCGTGAACCGCGTCGTGCCCGACGTCGAACTCGAGAAGGCCGCGCTCGGCTGGGCGAAGCAGATCGCAGCCGGACCGCCGATCGCGCTGCGCTACATGAAGGACAACCTGAATCGCGCGCTCACCGACTCGCTGCAATCGGTGCTCGACATCGAAGCCGAGCGCATGGTGCAGGGCGCGCAGACGGAAGACTACGTGGAAGCAGTGGCCGCGTTCGCCGAGAAGCGCGCGCCGGTATTCAAAGGAAGATGATGGGCAACGACACGCTGACACTCGAATACGACGGAGCGGTGGCGATCCTCTCGAACAATCGCCCCGATCGTCACAACGCCGCCAACAACGAGATGGACGCGCGCCTCTGGGAACTCCTCGCGGAGCTGCACCAGAAGGACGGCGTGCGCTGCGTCGTGTGGCGCGGCAACGGCAAATCGTTCTCGTCGGGCCGCGACACCACTGAGCTCGGCGTGCGCACCGAAGACATCACCGATCTCGAGTTCATCGAGCGCGGCCACAAGGGAACGCAGCAATTCTTCACGCTGCCCTGCCCGATCATCGCCGCCCTCAAAGGCTGGGTGATCGGCGGCTCCTTCGAACGCGCACTGCTCTGCGACATGCGCATCGCCGGCGAGAGCGCGCGGATGCGACTGCCCGAAGTGCTTCACGGTGTCGTCCCCGATTCGGGCGGCACCGCGCGCCTTTTCCAGATGGCGGGCCACGGCCTCGTTGCGGATCTCGCGCTCACCGGCCGCGTGATGGACGCGAACGAAGCGCTGTCGCACGGCGTCGTCTCGCGCGTCGTGCCGGACGACAAGCTCGACGAGACTTGCCTCGAGATCGCGCACGCCATCGCGAAGGCGCCCGCCTTCACGGTGCAGATGTTCCGCCGCACGCTCTCGCGGATGGCGACTCCCGATGTGCAGCGCTCGATTCAAGAAGAAGCGCTCACGCAGTCGCTGGTGTTCCAGTCTCGCGACTACGCGGAGATGAAGGCGGCGCGCGCAGAGAAGCGCGAGGCGAAGTACCGCGGGCGGTGAGCGCCTACGGCCTCGGCCCGTAGCGACGCGCCCCGCGAAACGGCAACGCCGCGCACTGCGTCTCGATCTCACTCGCCCACGCACACAACGCCGCACGCGTCTCGCGCGGATCGATCAGGTGATGCACGCCGAAATCCTCCGCGCGCGGGAAGACCGATTGCGCGGCGGCCATCTCTTCTTCGAGTTCGCGCCGACGCGCATCGGGGTCGGCAGCGGCGCGGATCTCCCGGCCAAATCCCAACTCGACGCCGCCTTCGACCGGCATCGAGCCGCTCTGCGCGGACGGCCACGCGAGCACCGTCGGCGCCGGACCGAGGTGAATGCCGAGCGCGACACCGAAGGCGCGTCGCAACATCACGGCGCACCACGGCACCTCGGTTTGCAACGCGGCGAACATTGCCTCCATGCCGAAGCGGATCGTTGCAGATTGCTCGGCTTGCAGACCGATCGCGAAGCCGGGCTCGTCTACGAACGAAACGATCGGCAGGTGGAAGAGATCGCAGGTCTCGACGAAGCGGCGCACTTTGCGCGCGCCGGTTGCCGTCATCGAGCCGCCGTCGTGAACGCAGTCGTTCGCGAGCACGCCCACCGGGTGGCCGGCGAGGCGCGCGAAGCCGGTCACTTGCGAGCGGCCGTAGAGCGGCGCCATCTCGAAGAACGAGCCGCGATCGACCACGAGTTCCAGCACGCGGCGAATCTTGTAGGCGCGACGGCGTTCGCGCGGGATCACCGAGAGCAGCTCGGGTTCGGCGCGCGACGGAGGATCGTCGCTCTGCTCGACGGGCGGCAGCGCGCCGATGTTCGGCGGTAGATAAGACAGGAATGCGCGGATCTGGCGAAGCGCGTCGGCTTCGTCGGCAGCGACGTTGTCCACCACGCCGCTGCGCTCGTGCACGGCCGCGGAGCCGAGTTCTTCCTTCGTCACCGCGCGACCGGTGGCGCGCTCGACGAGCGCCGGTCCGCCGGTCAGCACTTGCGCGGTCTCGCGCGTCATCACCGAG
>JANNKU010000010.1:0-56131 GCA_031396445.1 Deltaproteobacteria bacterium
ATCGACGGGACCGCTCCCGCCCGTCACACGACGCGGCTTCCTGCTGACGCTCGGAATCGGGCTCAACGCTGTCGCTGCGGCGCTCTTCGCCGTGCCGGTCGTCGGCTTCCTCGCGGCGCCCGTGCGGCGCATCGCGCAGCAGGCGTGGATCCCGCTCGGCTCGCTCGCCGATTTCCCGGAAGGCGAGACGCGACTCGCGACCTACCGCAATCCGTTCGTGCTGCCGTGGGACGGCGAGACCGCGAACATCCCGTGTTGGGTGCGCCGCATCGCGGGTGAAAAGTTCCAGGTCTTCGCGATCAACTGTGCGCATCTCGGCTGTCCGGTGCGCTGGTTCGCCGAGTCGAAACTGTTCATGTGCCCGTGTCACGGCGGTGTGTACTACGAAGACGGCTCCCGCGCGTCCGGGCCGCCGCCGCGCGGGCTCTACGAATACGAGTTCAAGATCGAAGGCGGTCAGCTCCAGGTGCGCGGTGGCGAGCTGCCGACGCTGTCGGAGCCGGTGTGAGCCGCCTTCGCGCCATCGGCGCGTGGCTCGATGAACGCACGGGGCTCGGCGCTCCGATCCGCGACACCGCAGCGCACGCCGTCCCGCGCGAGACAGCGAGCTGGTGGTACGTCTTCGGCAGCGCCAGCTTGACCGCGTTCATGCTGCAGGTCGTCACGGGCATCTGTCTCGCGACGGTCTACACGCCGTCGGCGAGCGAGGCGTGGACCACGCTGGTGCAGCTCAATACGCAGATTCCGCTCGGCTGGTTCCTGCGCGCGCTCCACGGCTGGGGCTCGAACTTCATGGTCGCGCTGGTCGTGATCCACATGATCCAGGTCTTGATGTTCGGCGCCTTCAAGTTCCCGCGCGAACTCACCTGGATGATCGGCGTGCTGCTCCTGTTGATGACGCTCGGCATGGCTTTCACCGGGCAGATCCTGCGCTTCGATCAGGACGCGTACTGGGGACTCGGCATCGGCGCTGCGATTGCGGGGCGAACTCCGTTCGTCGGCTCGCAGGTGGTCCACCTGATGCTCGGTGGACCGATCATCGGCGCCGCGACACTTTCTCGTTTCTTCGCGCTGCACGTATTCGTGATCCCCGCGCTGTTGATGGCGCTGATGGGTCTGCATCTGCTGCTGGTGCTGAAGCTCGGCATCAACGAGTGGCCGATGCCGGGGCGGCTGGTGCGGCGCGACACCTATCGGCGTGAATATGAGGAGCAGGTTGCACGCGACGGCGTGCGCTTCTTCCCCGACGCGGCGAAGCGCGATCTCGTCTTCTCGGGGATCGTCGTCATTTCGCTGGTGCTCTGCGCGGCGATCTTTGGCCCGATCGGCCCTGGCGGCCAGCCGGATCCGACGATCATCGACACCGTGCCCGCGCCCGATTTCTTCTTCCTGTGGCTGTTCGCGCTGCTGGCGCTGCTCCCGCCGAGCGTCGAGACGCCGCTCTTGCTGACGGCGCCGGTGATCGGCATCGGGCTGTTGCTGGCGCTGCCGCTGATCGCGGGCACGGGCGAGAAGAGCTGGCGTCGCCGACCGGTGACGGTCATCGCAGTCGTACTGACCTTGATGACGCTCGGCACGCTCACCTATCTCGGAACCTTTGCACCGTGGTCGCCGGTGATGAACGCGTGGTCGTCGCTGCCGACACCCGCGCAATATCTGAAGGATCGCTCGCCGCTCGAGTTGCAGGGCGCGCTGATCGTGCAGAGCAAGCAGTGCCGCAATTGTCATGGGCTCGGCGGGGAAGGGGGCCTCCGCGGTCCCGCGCTCGATGGTGTCGCGACGCGGCTCACGCACGACCAGCTCGTGCGACAGGTCTTGCAGGGCGGCGGCAACATGCCCGCGTATGGCAAGAACCTGCGTCCCGCCGAAGTGACGGCGCTGGTCGCGTTCCTCGAGACGCTGCACGACGGCGACCTGCCGCCGGCGCGAAACTCCGCCGTTCCCGCGACGCCTCCGCCAACCAACCCCGCGCGATAGCAAGATGTCACCGCTCGCGGATGCGGTGCTCCGTTCATGGTCCGTGAGTCCGTGGCTGGTGGCGCTGCTGCTCTTCACGATGGCGATCTATTTGCGCGGTTGGCGCGATCTGCAATCTCAGATGCCTGCGCGCTTTCCGCGTTGGCGCGCCGTCGCGTTCGCCGCCGGCCTCGCGACGCTCTTTCTTGCGATCGCATCTCCGCTCGACGCTTTTGCGTTTCTGCTGCTGCCGGTGCATATGGCGCAGCACGTCCTGCTGATCGCCGTCGCGCCGCCGCTGCTGCTGCTCGGCTCTCCGACGCATCCGCTGCTGCGCGGCCTGCCGGCGGATGCGGCCAAGTCCGCGCTCGGGCCGTTCCTCGCGTGGCCCGCGCTGCGACGCTTCGGTGCGTGGCTCGCGCATCCGCTCGTCGGTGCGTTCGCGCTGGTGGCGGCGACGTGGGGCTGGCACGTGCCAGCGGCCTACGAGTTGGCGCTCCGTGATCCCGCGTGGCACGCGGTCGAGCACGCGAGCTTCGTCATCGCGGGCTTGCTCTTCTGGTGGCCGGTGGTGCAACCCTGGCCGTCGCGTTCGCGCGGGTCGCGCTGGGTGATCGTTCCCTATCTGTTGCTCGCGGATCTGCAGAACACCGCGCTGGCCGCTCTGTTGGTGTTCTCCGATCGCGTGCTTTACCCGAGCTACGCGCAAGCGCCGCGCCTCGGCTCGCTCTCCGCGCTGGACGAGCAAGCGCTTGCCGGGCTGCTGATGTGGGTGCCGATGTCGATCGCGTATCTGGTTCCGGCCGGCGCGATCACGTTGCGATTGCTCTCGCCCGCACGACCGAGTTCGCCGCCGCTGCGCGCGGCTGTGTCGCACGCATCGACGTCGCGTCGCGCACGCTTCGATCTGCTCGCGGTGCCGCGGCTCGGCGCGCTGCTGCGCTCGCTCGGGTTTCGGCGGGCGCTGCAGGGATGCACCCTCGTGATTGCGATCGCAGTCCTCGCCGATGGATTCTCTGGCACGCAGACGGCCCCGATGAATCTCGCTGGCGTGGTGCCGTGGACGTATTGGCGCGGCGGCGTCGCGATCGGCCTGCTCGTCGCCGGCAACGTGTTCTGCCACATCTGTCCGTTCTTATTTCCGCGCGATCTCGTGCGTCGCTTCCATACACCGCGCTTCGCATGGCCCCGCGCACTGCGCTCGAAGTGGCTGCCGATCGCGTTGGTGATCGGATTCCTGTGGGCCACCGAGACGCTCTCGATCTGGGACGATCCGGTGTCGACCGCGTGGCTCGTGCTCGCCTACTTCGCTGCCGCTCTACTCGTCGACTCGCTCTTCCAGGGCGCGAGCTTCTGCAAGTACGTCTGCCCCATCGGACAATTTCAGTTCGTGCTCTCGCTGGCATCGCCGCTCGCTGTAGCCGTGCGGCAGCCCGAGACGTGCGCCTCCTGCACCACGCATGATTGTTTAGAGGGAAACGAGCGCGCGGGCGGCTGCGAGCTCGAGCTCTTCATGCCGCGCAAGGTCGGCAGTCTCGACTGCACTTTCTGTCTCGACTGCGTGCGCGCCTGCCCGCACGACAACATCGGCCTGCTCGCCGGCATGCCGGGTAGCGATCTGCTGCGCGATCCCGATCGCTCGTCGCTCGGTCGACTCTCGCGCCGACCGGATGTCGCGGCGCTGGCACTGGTGGTCGTCTTCGGCGCGTTCACGAGCGCGGCTGCGATGGTCGCGCCCGTATCGAAGTTGCAGGCGCGCGTCGCCGCGACGCTCGATCTCGCTTCGACGCACCTCGTCGCAACGGGGCTGCTGCTCGTGGCGCTCATCGTTGCGCCGCTCGCGCTCTCGCTGCTCGCCGCGTCGCTCGGCCGCCGCCTCGCGCGGATCGATGTGCCGCTGCAATCACTCGTCTGTCGCTTCGCACTCGCGCTCTTGCCGCTTGGTCTAGCGATGTGGTCGGCGCACTTCCTGCTGCATGCGATCGCCGGGTGGCGATCGATCGGACCAGTCGTCCAGGGTTTTGCGCCGGGTCTGCTCGGACGTCCGAACTGGGAACTGTGTCTGCCGGGAATCGCAGCGGATCGGCTGCTCGGCGGGCAGCTCGTGATCCTCGATCTCGGCGTGCTGGTGACGTTGTGGGTCGCCTGGCGCATCGCGGAGAATTTCGTCCGCGAACCGCAACGCACGGTCGGACTCGTCGTTCCCTGGGCAGCGCTTGCCCTCGCGCTGTGGCTCGCCGGTGTCTGGACGGTGCTCCAGCCGATGGCGATGCGCGGCTTGATGAGCCCCGGATGATGCGCGTCGCGCTCGTTTTCGTGCTGCTCGGCGCGGGGGTCGCGCGGGCGGATGGGGGAACCATCCGGATCCAGCAGGATGCAGGCTCGTTTCGCATTACGGTGTTCTCCGCGCCGGAGCCGCTGCGGGTTGGCGCAGCGGATTTCTCCGTGCTGGTGCAGCGCATCGACGACGAGGCGCCCGTCGTCGATGCGGAGATCGCGATTCGGTTGGTGGGCCCACCGCCAGCGCTTCCGATCGACGTGCGCGCGACGCGCGCGAACGCCACCAACAAGTTGTTGCACGCGGCGCTGGTCATGTTGCCGACGGCGGGAACGTGGACGCTGCGCGTGACGCTGCGGCACGCAGCCGAAGTCGTGGAGCTCGACGGCGAGATCGATGTCGCACCGCCGCTGCCTCGCTGGGTCGCTCTGTGGCCATACCTCGCATTTCCATTCGCGGTCGTGACGCTCTTCGCGCTGCGTGTGTGGCTCGCGTACCGACGCGTCCGTGTTTCGCGCTGAAGGTTCGCGATGGCGCGGTCCACGCGCGCTCGCGATGACGCAACGATCAAGGGGGACGCATGCCGTCTGCACAGAAGCCCACCGTCGAGGGACGCCAACTCGCTCGCGCGCTGTGGCGGCTGATCCGTCCATACTGGAGCTCACGCGAAGCATTTGGGTCGATCGCGCTGCTCGGCGCGGCGATTGCGCTGCAATTCGGCGGCGTCTACGCGAACGTGCTCGTCTCGGATGCCCAGCGCGACGTCGGCAATGCGCTCGGCGCGCGCGATGTCGGCGCATTCGGCGCGGCGATCTGGCTCTCGATCGCATTCATGCTGCTCGCCGTCGTGGTGCCGAGCTACTCGGAGTGGGTTCAGCAGATCATTCGCGTGCGCTGGCGGCGCTGGTTCACCAACTACTACATCGAGCGCTGGATCGGGCCGGAAGCGTATTGCCAGCAGGAGCTGCACCGCGGGCAGGTCGACAACCCCGATGTGCGTATCGCCGAAGACGTGCGCGACTTTGTTGCCAGCGCGCTAGGACTCTCGCTCTCGTTGCTCTCGTCGGTCGTCACGCTCTTGTCGTTCGGTGCGCTGCTCTGGAATCTATCGAGCGCCTGGGCGATCCCAGCCTTCGGCAAGACGATCCAGGTTCCAGGATTGATGTTGTGGATCGCGATCGTCTTTGCGCTGCTGTCGATGTGGATCACGAACCTCGTCGGCCGCAAGTTGACGCCGCTCAACTTCGATCGGATCCGCTTCGAGGCCGACTTTCGCTACGGACTGGTGCGCTACCGCGACAAGATCGAAGCGGTGGCGCTGACGCGCGGCGAGATCGTCGAGCGGGCTGGCGCGACGCAGCGCTTTCAGCGCGTCGTTGGAAACTTCTACGAGTTGGTGCTGGCGCAGCGCAACCTCAGCATTCTCACGCAGGGGCTCGGCCAGGCGAGCAGTCTGGTGCCGCTGGTGGTCGCCGGGCTCGCGTACTTCGCGGACTTGATGACGCTCGGTGTGATCGCGCAAACCCGTTACGCCTACGGCCAGGTTGCCGGCGGGCTCGCGTGGTTCGTCAACGCGTATCAGGAGATCGCGCGTTGGCGCGCCAACATCGAACGCCTCGCGAGTTTCTCGGACGCGATGGACGCGACGCAGCGTGAGTTCAATCGCGGCGGCGTTGCGATCGTGCGCGCCGAGCCGGCACGGATCCAACTCGTCGATCTGCAGGTCGAAGCGCCGCGTGGCCACGTATTGCTCGACCGCGTGAATGCGACGCTCGCTGCGGGCGAACGCGTGGCGATCGCAGGCGAGCAGGGCACCGGCCGCACGATGCTGATGCGCGCGCTGGCAGGGATCTGGCCATTCGGCACCGGACGCATCGAGCTGCCCGCGCCCGAGCAGATGCTCTTTGTGTCGAAGCGGCCCTACCTACCGATCGGCACGCTGCGCGAAGCCCTCTCGTATCCGTCGGCCGCGGGCGCGTTCCCGGATGAGCAGATCGTCGCGGCGCTCCAGAGTCTCGAGCTCGGCGCGCTGACGACGCGACTCGACGAAGACGAACCGTGGGAACAGAAGCTCGCACCGCACGAGCAACAACGGCTCGCGTTGGCGCGCGTGCTGCTCCAGAAACCCGCATGGATCCTGCTCGACGAAGCGACCTCCGACATCGACGAGGCGGCGGAAGCGCGCATCTACGAGGTGTTGATGCGAAGCCTCCCGCACGCGGCGCTGCTCGCGGTGGCCGAGCGGCCCGGCGTACGCGATCTGCTGTCGCAGCGTTGGACACTCACGGAGAACGCAGAGGGGCGCGTTGCACTCGTAGCGACCTGAGGTGGCTACAACTCGAGCGCCGCCACTTTGGAGAGTCGGCGCAGATGGCGCTCGGCCTGGCTGAAGGTGGCGGCGAGGAAAGTTTCGACGAGATCCCACGCGACTTCCGGCCCGACGGTACGGCCGCCCATGCAGAGGATGTTCATGTGATCGTCCTCGACGCCCTGGCGGGCCGAGAAATGATCGTGGATCAGCGCCGCACGCACGCCGCCGATCTTGTTGGCACAGACCGCTGCGCCGACGCCACTGCCGCAGACCGCGATGCCGCGCTCGACCGTTCCGGCCGCCACCGCGCGGGCGAGCGGCACGACGTAGTCGGGATAGTCGTCGCTCGGCACGAATGTATCGGCGCCGAAGTCCACCACCTCGTGCCCCGCCGCGCGGAGCTTCCCGAGGATCTCCTGCTTCAACGCGAAACCACCGTGATCGGTGGCGATTCCCAAGCGCATGGCTCTTCCTTTCCCGGCTTCACGAAGCGGCGACACCAATGCGGAACGCAGCGCGAAACACACCGCCCGCCGGCACCGTCCGCAACCCGCGACCGCTCGCGAGCGCGTTCGTCGGCGCCGTCATCGGCTCGAGCGCAACATAGTCCTGGCCCGGCGGCGCAAAGACCTGCGCGAACGGATAGCCCGCCAGCAACTCGACGCGGATCCGCTGACCGGCGCCCGCGAGCGAGAACGTCGCGCTCTCTCCGATCAGCGCGAACCCATCATCGAAGCTCGCAGTACCGAGCTCCGCATCGAAGCCCGCGAATGGCCGCTCCTCGCCGGTAGGAATTCCATTCGCATCCAGAACGAGCCCGCGCATCGGCGGCAACCCGAGCCTCCACTCGCTTCTTCTCAGATTGGAAAGTCCCAAATAAGGATGGAAGCCGAACGCGACTGGCACCGGACCGGCGTCGCCGGCGACGAGCGTCGTCTCGAACGTCAGCCCCTCGGCGCGAAGCGTCGCGATGAGTTCCAGCCGGTGCGCGAATGGAAACACCGCGAGCAGCTCCGGCCGCGACCATTCGAGGCGCGCGGCGATGCGCTCACGACTCGATTCGGTGACGGCCCACGCGAGCTGTGCCCAGGGCACGCCGTGCATCGGGAGTCCGTTCGCGTCGAAGTGCAGCAGCGGCGATGCGGGATCGAGCGCCACGTCGCGACCCGCAGCGCGGTAGTGCAGGCTCGCGAGACGATTCGCCCACGGATGCAGCAGTGGGATGCCGGCGGTGCTGCCCTTCGCCGCGGCGGCTGTCAGATCGTCCACGCGTCGCAGCATCTCCACGCCGCGGTGACGCAGCGATGCGACGAGCATTCCCTGTGCGGGCAGGAACGTCGCGTCGAGATCACCGGCGACGAGCGTCGTCGTGGCCGCAGGGTCCGCCATCGTCAGGCGACGCCGAGGACTTCTTTCGCAATCGCCACCACGCGCTCGGGCTCGAAGCCGAACTTTTCTTGCAAGGCCTTCAGCGGGGCTGACGCGCCGAAGGTGTGCATGCCGATGATGCGACCCTCCGTGCCGACGTAGCGCTCCCAGCCGAAGGTGGAGGCTTGCTCGATCGCGACACGAGCGCGGACGCTCGGCGGCAGCACGCCATCCCGGTATTCGCGCGACTGCTTCTCGAAGAGATCCCAAGACGGCATCGACACCACGCGCGAGCGGATGCCGTCTGCGAGCAGTGTCTCGTGCGCTTGCACGGCGAGGCTGAGCTCCGAGCCGGTCGCGATCAGGATCACCTCTGGCGCGCCGCCCGGCGCGTCGCCGAGCACGTAGGCGCCCCGCGCGACACCGGAAGCGGACGCATAGCGTTTGCGGTCGAGCGTTGGCAGCGGTTGGCGCGAGAGCACCATCACCGCCGGCTGATGGCGGAGCTGCACCACGACGCGGTACGCCTCGACGACTTCGTTGGCGTCGCCTGGGCGCATCGTCATGAGACCGGGAACCGCGCGCAGCGACGCGAGTTGCTCGACGGGTTGATGCGTGGGCCCGTCCTCGCCATCTCCCATCGCGTCGTGCGTGAAGACGAAGAGCGTGGAGAGTTCCATCAGCGCGGAGAGCCGGATCGCCGGGCGCGCGTAGTCGCTGAAGATGAAGAAGGTGGCGCCGAACGGGCGCAGCTTCGAGAGCGACATGCCATTCAGGATCGCGCCCATCGCGTGCTCGCGGATTCCGAAATGGAAATTCTTGCCGCTGCGGTCGTCCGGCTGGAAATCGCCCGCGCCGGCGTATTTGAGTGTGGTCTTGTTCGACGGCCCGAGATCCGCCGAGCCGCCGAGAAACCAGGGGATGTTCTGCGCGAGTACGTTCAGCACCTGACCCGATGCGTCGCGCCCGGCAATTCCCTTTGCGTCGGCCGGGAAGACGGGCAGGTTGCGGTCCCACGTCGCCGGCAACTCGCGGCGCTGCATCTGATCGATCTCGGTCGCGAGCGCCGGAAACACCGTTCGGTAGCGAGCGAAGAGCTCCGTCCATTCGCGGTGTACGTGCGCGCCACGCGTGCCGATGCCGGTGACGAAATGTTCGCGCACGCCATCGGGCACCAGGAACTTCGCGTCTTCAGGCCATCCGTACGCCTTCTTGGTGAGGCGCACTTCTTCTTCGCCGAGCGGTTCGCCGTGCGCCGCCGCGGTGTCCTGCTTGTGCGGCGATCCGTAGCCGATGTGGCTGTCGAGGATGATCAGCGTCGGGCGATCCTTCGTCTCACGAAACGCGCCGAGCTTGGACTCGATCAAATCGATGTCGTTGGCGTCACCGACGCGCAGCACGTTCCAGCCGTAGCCCTGGAAGCGCAGCGCGACATCTTCGGTGAAGGTGATCTTCGTGCTGCCTTCGATCGTGATGTGGTTGTTGTCGTAGATCCAACACAGATTGTCGAGCGCCAGATGACCTGCGAGCGACGCGGCCTCCGAGCCGACGCCTTCCATCAGGCAGCCGTCACCGCAGACGGTGTAGATGCGCCCGTCGAAGAGGTCGAAGCCGGGCTGGTTGTAGCGAGCGGCGAGCCACTTCCCTGCGATCGCCATGCCGACGCTGGTGGCGATGCCCTGGCCGAGCGGCCCCGTCGTCGTCTCGACGCCCGACACCCAGTGGTACTCCGGATGACCGGGCGCCTTCGAGTCGAGTTGGCGGAAATGGCGGATGTCGTCGAGCGTGACGGACGGCTTGCCGAGCTCTTCGTAGTCGGCGTTCACCGCCTGCGTGCCGGAGAGGTGCAGCACCGACCAGAGCAGCATCGACGCGTGGCCGTTCGAAAGCACGAAGCGATCGCGACCCGGCCAGATGGGATCCTGCGGATCGAAGCGCAACACGCGATTCCAGATGGTGTAGACCAGCGGCGCGAGCGCCATCGGCGTGCCGGGATGACCCGAATTGGCCGCCTGCACCGCGTCGATCGACAGCGTGCGTATCGTGTTGATGCACAGGGTGTCGAGTTCAGATGCCGCCATGCTCGCCTCCGTCTTGGCCGCTCAGGAGTTGGCGCCGACGGCTGCCGCGTCGGCGAGAATCAACGCGTGCTCGCTGCACACGCGGCCAGCCGGGATCGATGCGTCGCCAGCCTGCAGCCGCGCGAGCATCGGTCGCTTCTCGGCGCCGGTTGCGAGCCACAAGATCTGGCGCGCGCGATCGAGGGTGGGGAAGGTGAGCGTCATGCGACGGTGTCCCTGGTAGACACCGGTGACGGTCACGGCGTCGTTCGCGACGTCGAGCGCCGGATCGCCCGGCACCAGCGACGCGGTGTGACCATCGGGACCGAGGCCGAGATGCACGAGGTCGAGCACCGGCGGCGTGCCCGCGATCGAGAGGAGCGTGGCGGCGTAGCGCGCGGCCGCGGCGGGCAGATCCTGCGCCTCCACCGGCATCGCGTGGAGCTGCGCGGGCGGCAGCGGCGCCTTCGCGAGCAGACTCTCCGCGATGTGCGTGAGGTTGCGATCGGGATCACCGGCGGGCGCGACGCGTTCGTCCACCTGGAAGAGGTGCACGGCGTTCCACGGCACGTCTTCGTCCGCGAGGAGGCGCAGCATCTGCCACGGTGTGTGGCCGCCGCTCACCGCGAAGATGAAGCGACCGCGCGCGGCGACGGCGGCGCGCGCCGACGTCGCGATGAATGCCGCAGCCCGACGCGCAACGGCGTCGGCATCCGCCAGCACTTCGCGTTTCACGACAGCTCGCTGAGCACCGGGTCGTCCCAGCCGCCTTCGGGCGCGAGCAGATTGCTTGGACCCCACGTTCCCGGCTCGTACTCGTGCACAGGTGTCGTCGCCTTCAGGATCGGATCGACGATGCGCCACGCTTCTTCGACGTAATCCTCGCGCGCGAACAACGTGGCGTCACCGAGCATCGCGTCGCCGAGCACGCGCTCGTAGGCGTCCATCTCGAGCGCATCCGGGTGACGGATCGCCGTCATCTCAGTGGGCACGGCGGCATCGTCGCTCGGCCCCAGCACCGTCATGCCGAGCGCGATCGCGACGTCGGGGCTGATCCGCAAGCGCACGTGGTTCTGCAGCAGCGGAATCCCGGCGAAGACCGCAGGCGGACGGCGCAGGCGGACGAGAACCTCGGTGCAGGTGACGGGCAGACACTTGCCGGCGCGGATGAAGAACGGAACGCCTTGCCAGCGCCACGAGTTCACCGCGAGCCGCACGATCGCGAAGGTCTCGCGCTGCGAATCAGCCGCGACACCCTTCTCGGATCGGTAGCCGCGGAACTGTCCGCGCACGGTGTCGGCCGGCGTGATCGGCGGGATCGCCTTCAACACTTTAGATTTCTCGTCGCGCATCGATTCGCTGTCGGTGCGCACGGGCGGCTCCATCGCGAGATTCGCGAGTACCTGGAAGAGATGGTTCTGGATCACGTCGCGCACCGTGCCGGTCTGGTCGTAGAACGCGCAGCGGCCCTGGACGCCGAAATCTTCGGCCATCGTGATCTGCACGCTCTCGACATGATCGCGATTCCAGAACGGATCGAGAAAGGCGTTCGCGAAGCGGAAGAAGGTCATGTTGTGGACCGGTCGCTTGCCGAGATAGTGATCGATCCGGAAGATCGACTTCTCCGCAAACGCCGAGAGCAGGATCTCGTTCAACTTCTGGGCGGATTCGAGATTGGTGCCGAAGGGCTTCTCCACGATCACGCGCGCATTCTTCGAGCAGCCCGCTTTCTCGAGCTGCTCGACGACGAGTCCGAAGAGCAGCGGCGGAATCGCGAGATAGTGCGCGGGCCGCTGCGCCGTGCCGAGTTCCTTGCGAATCGCCTGGAACGTCGCGGGATCTTCGTACGCGCCATCGACGTAGCGAAGCAGGCTGGAGAGCTTCGCGAACGCAGCGGCATCGACACCGCCGCCGTGCTTCTCGAGACTGTCGCGCGCGCGCTCCTTCAGCTTCGCGAGATCCCAGCCTGCTTTGGCGACACCGATCACGGGCACATCGAGGTGGCCGCGCTTCAGCATCGCCTGCAGCGACGGGAAGATCTTCTTGTAGGCGAGATCGCCGGTGGCGCCGAAGAAGACCAGCGCATCGGAATGAACGACGCTCATCGTGTGGAGTCCTTTGCGTGGGTCATTTGTCGGCCGGCTTCTCCAGATGTCCGCCGAATGCGAAGCGCATCGCCGACAGGATCTTGTTCTGGAACTCCGCCTCGCCGCGTGAGGAGAAGCGCTCGTAGAGCGCCGTCGTCAGCACGGGCACCGGCACGGCTTCGTCGATCGCGGCCTTGATCGTCCAGCGACCCTCGCCCGAATCGGAGACGCGTCCGCCGAATTTCGCGAGCGTCGGATCGCCGGTGAGCGCCGACGCGGTGAGATCGAGCAGCCACGACGAGATCACGGAGCCGCGCCGCCACACTTCTGCGATGTCACCGAGAGCGAGGTCGTATTGGTAGTGCGCGGGGTCGCGCAGCGGTGTCGTCTCGGCGTCGATGTCGTGCGTCTTCTTGCCGATGTTCGCCGAGCGCAGAATGCTGATGCCCTCGGCGTAGGCAGCCATCAATCCGTACTCGATGCCGTTGTGCACCATCTTCACGAAGTGACCCGCGCCGTTCGGGCCGCAGTGCAGATAGCCTTGCTCGGCCGTGCCGCTCATCTTGTCGCGTCCCGGTGTCCGCGCGATGGTGCCGATGCCGGGCGCGAGCCGCGCGAAGATCGGATCGAGATGCTTCACGACGCCGGGCTCACCGCCGATCATCATGCAGTAGCCGCGTTCGAGGCCCCACACGCCGCCGCTGGTGCCGACATCGACGTAGTGGAGCTTCTTCGCGGCGAGTTCCTTCGCGCGCCGGATGTCATCGACGTAGTAGGAATTGCCGCCGTCGATCAGGATGTCGCCGGCTTCGAGACTCGGCAGCAACTCGGCGATCGTCTGATCCACCACCGCGGCCGGCACCATCAGCCACAGCGCGCGCGGCTTCGCGAGTTTCTTCACCAGGTCCGCGAGCGAGACCGAGCCAACGGCCTTCTCCGCCGCGAGTTCCTGCACGGCCTTCGGCGCCATGTCGAAGACCACGCATTCGTGGCCGCCGCCGATCAGCCGGCGCACCATGTTCGCGCCCATCCGGCCGAGCCCGATCATTCCGAGTTGCATGCGTTGCTCCTTCTCAGGACGTTTGCTTGAGCTTGCGATAGCGACGGATCAGCGCGTTCGTCGAGGAGTCATGGGTGAGCGCGGGCTCGCCGACACTCTCCAGTTCCGGGACGATACGCTGCGCGAGAACCTTGCCGAGCTCGACGCCCCACTGGTCGAACGAGTCGATGTTCCAGATGGCGCCCTGCGTGAAAACACTGTGTTCGTAGAGCGCCACCAGCGTGCCGAGCAGCGCCGGCGTCAGCCGCTCGGCGAGGATCGTATTCGACGGGCGATTGCCTTCGAAGACGCGATGCGGCACCAGCGCATCGGGCGTGCCTTCGGCTTTCACCTGCTCCGCGGTCTTGCCCATCGCGAGTGCCTCGGTCTGCGCAAAGACGTTGGCCAGCAGCAGGTCGTGGTGGCGGCCAAGGGCATTGAGCGGCTTCGCAAACGCAATGAAATCGCAGGGGATGAGCCGCGTTCCCTGATGAATCAGTTGATAGAACGAATGCTGGCCGTTGGTGCCCGGCTCGCCCCAGTAGATCGGGCCGGTCGCGTAGTCCACCGCCGTCCCCTCGAGCGTCACGTGCTTGCCGTTGCTCTCCATCGTCAGTTGCTGGAGATACGCGGGAAAGCGCTTCAGGTACTGCTCGTAGGGCAACACCGCGACGGTCTGCGCATCGAAGAAATCGCTGTACCAGAGTGCGAGCAAACCCATCAGCACCGGCAGATTTTGCGCGAAGGGGGCGGTGCGGAAATGCTCGTCCATCGCGTGGAAGCCGCCGAGCATCGCACGAAAGTGTTCGGGGCCGATCGCGAGCATCGTCGAGAGGCCGATCGCCGAGTCCATCGAGTAGCGCCCGCCGACCCAATCCCAGAAGCCGAACATGTTGGCGGTGTCGATGCCGAACGCGGCGACGCCCTTCGCGTTGGTCGAGACGGCGACGAAGTGTTTGGCAACCGCCTTCGCATCGCCGCCGAGTCCCGCCAGCGACCAGTCGCGCGCGGTGTGCGCGTTGGTCATCGTCTCGAGCGTGGTGAAGGTCTTCGAGGAGATGATGAAGAGCGTCTCGGCGGGATCGAGATCGCGAACCGCTTCCGCGAAGTCCGTCCCGTCCACGTTCGAGACGAAGCGGAACGTCATCGAGCGCTCGCTGTAGAAGCGGAGCGCTTCATACGCCATCACCGGCCCGAGGTCGGAGCCGCCGATGCCGATGTTGACGACGTTGCGAATCCGCTTGCCGGTGTGCCCCGTCCAGGCGCCGCTGCGGATGCGATTTGCAAACGCCTCCATTGCGTCGAGCACCGCATGCACGCCGGGCACCACGTTCTCGCCGTCCACGACTATCGAACTCGACTTCGGCGCGCGCAGCGCAACGTGCAGCACGGCGCGATTCTCGGAGACGTTGATCTTGTCGCCGCGGAACATCGCGTCGATGCGCGCGCGCAGGCCCGACTCCTCCGCGAGTCGCAGCAACAGCGCGATCGTCTCGTCGGTGATGCGATTCTTCGAGTAGTCGAGGAAAAGACCGGCGGCCTCGGCGGTCATGCGCTCGCCGCGCTGCGGATCGTCGGCGAAGAGCGCGCGCAGCGAGAGCGCGCGGATCTTTTCGTAGTGGGCTTCGAGAGCCTGCCAGGCGGGTCGCGCGCGGAGCGGGGCGGTGGTCATCGCGGTGGGCTTCCTCTTCGATCTCGTTGCATTCCGCGTTGCATGCTGCGCGGGGCATCGCATGCGCCGCCGGGTCGGTAGCATGCTGCAAGCACAAACCCGAACGCCACGACGAGTCGCAGCGGCGCGCGCACACAATCCGAGGGCGAAAGCATCATGGCCGCAAACTTTCCCGTGATTCATCTGGCCCGACACGGCGAGACCGCGTGGAGTCTCTCGCGCCAACATACGGGACTCACCGATCTCGCGTTGACGGAACGCGGCGAACGCGGCGCAGGTTGGATCGCCGAGCGCTTGCATGGGCAGACCTTCGCGCAGGTGCTGACGAGCCCGCTGCAACGCGCCGCGCGCACTTGCGAACTGGCGGGATTCGGCGCGCAGGCAGCGATCGATCGCAATCTCGTCGAGTGGGATTACGGCAACTATGAAGGGCTCACGAGCGTCGAAATCCGCAGCGAGAATCCCGACTGGGATCTGTTTCGCGATGGCTGTCCTGGCGGAGAATCGCCGGCGCAGGTGGCCGCGCGTGCCGATGCGGTCGTCTCTCGGGTCCGCGCGATCGGCGGCGACGTGCTGATCTTCTCGAGCGCGCATTTCTTGCGCGTGTTCACCGCGCGCTGGCTCGGCCTGCCGCCGACCGCCGCGCGCTACCTCGTGCTCGACACGGCGAGCCTCTCCGCGCTCGGTTATGAACACAATCTGTTGGAGCCCGTGATCCGGCGCTGGAACGAAATCGCCGCGCCGCATCCGTAGAGAAAGGATTCCCATCGATGGCGATCTCGCCGCTGGCTGGCAAACCGGCTCCGAAAGACATGCTCGTCGATCTCGCGAAGCTCGAGAGGGCGTATTACGAGACGCGCCCCGACATGGAGGATGCGACTCAGCGCGTCTCCTTCGGTACCAGTGGACACCGCGGATCGTCATTGCGCGGCTCGTTCAACGAAGCGCACATCGCCGCAATCACGCAGGCGATCTGCGAGTACCGCCAGAGCCAGCACATCGATGGTCCGCTCTACATGGGCAAGGACACGCACGCGCTTTCCGGGCCGGCCGAGCGCAGCGCACTCGAAGTGCTGGCGGCGAACGGCGTCGAGACGGTGATCCAGCAGCGCGACGGCGTGACACCGACGCCGGTCATCTCGCGCGCGATCCTGGTGCACAACCGCGGCCGCAGCGATCACTTCGCGGATGGCATCGTCGTGACGCCGTCGCACAACCCGCCCGAAGACGGCGGCTTCAAGTACAACCCGCCGAACGGCGGCCCCGCCGATACGGACGTGACGAAGTGGGTCGAGAATCGCGCCAACGAATTGCTGCGTAGCGGCAATGCCGGCGTGAAGCGCGTGCCGATCGCGGAAGCGATGCGCTCGAACACCACGCACGCGCAGGACTTCGTTGCGCCCTACGTCGAGGATCTGCGCAACGTGATCGACATGGATGCGATCCGCGACGCGCACCTGGCGCTCGCGGTCGATCCGCTGGGCGGCGCCGCCGTCCACTACTGGGAGCCGATCAACGCGCGCTACGGACTCGAGATCAAGGTGGTGAATCCCGTCGTCGATCCGACCTTCTCGTTCATGACCGTCGATCACGACGGCAAGATCCGGATGGATTGCTCGAGCCCCTACGCGATGGAGCGTCTGGTCGCGCTGAAGGATCAATTCCGCGTCGCGTTTGCGAACGATCCGGACTCGGACCGACACGGCATCGTGACGCCGTCTGCGGGGCTGATGAACCCGAATCATTATCTCGCGGTGGCGATCCAGTATCTGCTCGCGCATCGACCTGGTTGGCCGGCGCAAGCGGCGGTCGGCAAGACGCTCGTCAGCAGCGGCATGATCGACCGCGTCGTCGCGAAGCTGGGGCGCCGACTCTGCGAAGTGCCGGTGGGCTTCAAGTGGTTCGTCACAGGTCTGTTCGACGGCTCCATCTGCTTCGGCGGCGAAGAGAGCGCCGGCGCGAGTTTTCTGCGCCTCGATGGCAGCGTGTGGACCACCGACAAAGACGGCCCGATCCTCGATCTGCTGGCGGCCGAGATCACCGCGCGCACCGGCCGCGACCCCGGCGAGCACTATCGCGATCTCGCGGCCGAGTTCGGCAGCGCGTGCTACACGCGCATCGATGCGCCGGCGACGCCCGAGCAGAAACTCGAATTGGCCCGCCTGTCACCGGATGCGGTTCGCGCCGCGACACTCGCGGGTGAAGCCATCACCGCGAAACTGACACACGCACCCGGCAACGGCGCAGCGATCGGGGGCCTCAAAGTCGTCGCGCACAGCGGTTGGTTCGCCGCGCGACCTTCCGGCACCGAGAACATCTACAAGATCTACGCCGAGAGCTTTCGAGATGCGGCTCATCTCGACACGATCGTCAGCGAAGCGCAGCAGATCGTGAACGACGCGCTCGCCGCCGCTTGATTCCAAATCCACCACGTCTCGAATCCGAGGGGACCCGATGAACGCAACACGACGACTGCACGAACTCGGTCAGAGCATCTGGCTCGACAACATCACGCGTGAGCTGCTGAACAGCGGCACGCTCGCCCGCTACATCGCCGAACTCTCTGTGACGGGCCTCACGTCGAACCCGACGATCTTCGACCAGGCGATCAAGAGCAGCAGCGACTACGACGCAGCGATCCATCAAAAACTGGGCGCGGGCAAGACGGGCGAGGCGCTCTTCTTCGAGCTGGCGCTCGAGGACATCACGCGCGCCGCAGATCTGTTTCGCCCCACCTACGATCGCAGCGATGGCGTCGATGGCTGGGTGTCGCTCGAAGTATCGCCGCTGCTCGCATACGACACGGCGACCACGCTGGCGCAGGCGAAGGATCTCCACGCGCGCGCCGCCCGGCCCAATCTGTTCATCAAGATTCCCGGTACGAAGGAGGGCCTACCGGCGATCGAGGAGGCGACCTTCGCGGGCATTCCCGTCAACGTGACGCTGCTCTTCTCGTGCGAGCACTACGTCGCCGCAGCGGACGCCTTCATGAAGGGCGTCGAGCGGCGCATCGCGGCGGGGCTGAACCCGCACGTGGGCTCGGTCGCGTCGCTCTTCGTCAGCCGCTGGGATGCCGCCGTCGCGAAGACGGTGCCCGAGGCGCTGAAGAACCAACTCGGCATCGCGATCTGCCAGCGCACCTACAAGGCGTACTGCGATCTGCTCGGCTCGCCGCGGTGGAAGCGCGCCTTCAATGCGGGTGCGCGGCCGCAGCGCCTGCTGGTCGCGAGCACCGGCACGAAGGATCCGAAGGCGTCCGACACGCTCTACATCGAGGCGCTCGCCGCGCCGCTCACCGTCAACACGATGCCGGAGGGAACGCTGAAGGCGCTCGCCGATCACGGCAAGATCGGCGCGATCCTGCCCGCCGACGGCGGCGATTGCGAGGCGACGCTCGCGCGTTTCGCAAAGGCAGGCGTCGATGTCGATGCGCTCGCGGCGCAGCTTCAGGACGAAGGCGCGAAGTCGTTCGTGAAGTCGTGGAACGAGCTGATGGCGGTGATCGCATCGAAGAGCGCCGCGCTCGGGAAGACGGGCTAGCCCCGGATCATGAACGCCTCGGGTGTCTCGGTGCGGCGGCTGGACGCTCGGATCCGAGTGGTCCGGGATCGCTCCAACGCTCGACCCTACGGCGTGGTCGTCGGCACCAGGTAGCAGACCAACGCGAGCAGCACGTAGACGGCCAAGAGTTGCACGCCCTTGAACCAGTTCGATCGCCCATCGGAGGCGACCATCGCTCCGAGCAGCACCGAGACGAAGAGAAATCCCATCTCGCCGCGGCTGAACGAGAGCGTGAAGGGCTGCGGGCCAATGACACCGCCGAGGAGCACCAGAACCGGCGCAACGAAGAGCGCGATCTGGATGCACGATCCGAGCGCGATGCCGACCGAGAGGTCCATTCGGTCGCGCCGTCCCATCACGATCGCCGAACCGATCTCCGCCGCTCCGCCGACGCTCGCCAGCAGGATGAGACCGATGAAGGTCGGCGACATCCCGAGCGCTTGGCCAGTCTGCTCGGCGGCGCCGACGAGCACTTCGCTGAGCCACGCCGCTGCCAGCGATGCGCAGACGAGCGTGACACCAGCCCGCGAAAGACTCCATTGCGGACCGTGCTCGGCCGCGACGGCGCGCGCATGCACTTTTGATCCCGCTGCGTGGTCGTCCTCGGCGAACGACTCCCGGTGGGTCCAGAGCTGGTACACGAGGTAGAGCGCGTAGGTCGTGAGCAGCACGAATGCAACGCTCGTATCGAGCACGGCGGCGTGCTGAAATCCCTGCTCGGCTCCGAAGAAGCGATGGAAGCTGCTCGGAACCGCCATGCTGATCACCGCGAGCAGCATCATCGAGGCGTAGGCACGCGCCGCGAGCGGGTTGTAGTCCTGCACGTGGTGGCGGATCCCGCCCAGCAAGAACGCGAAGCCGAGCCCGAGCAGGAGATTCGCGAGGAGTGCCCCGACGATCGAGGCGCGCACCATCTCCACCATCCCGGCGCGCAGAGCGACCACGGCGATGATGAGCTCGGGCAGATTGCCGAAGGTCGCGTTCAGCAGTCCGCCCAACGCAGGACCGGTGTAGCCCGCGATCACCTCGGTGCCTTCGACGATGAGCTTGGCGATCGGGATGATCGCGACGGCTGCGCAGAAGAAGATCGCCGGCGCGGGCACACCCGCGATGGCGTCGAGTGCGACGGCGAGCGGCGCGAAGAGCAGCAACCAGAGCACGGCACACCTCCCGCCGCTCAGTAGCGCAAGAGGGCGGCGATGCGACAGACCCGAGAGCGTCGCAGCCCTTCGTGAGCGAGCATTGCAGGTACGACGCGCTGACGTGAGATCTCGTCCTCACGAACGACGCACACAAGAAGGTGTCGCAGAGGAGAATCGCTGATGATAGACGAGACCCGTTCCGGGGGCGGGTTCGCGGCTGATGCTCCGGTGCGCGGGTGGCGCGCGGCGTTTCCCCCTGTGCAGTGGCTCTCCGCATATCGGCGGCAGTGGCTAGCGCACGACGCCATCGCCGGCGTGACGCTCGCCGCCTATGGCATTCCGGTGTCGCTCGCCTACGCATCGCTCGCCGGGCTGCCGCCGCAATACGGCATCTACTGCTATCTGGCTGGCGGTCTCTTCTATGCGTTCTTCGGGTCTTCGCGTCAGCTCGCGATCGGACCCACCTCGGCGATCTCGATGCTCGTCGGAGTCACGGTCGCCGACCTGGCACAGGGCGACGCACAGCGATGGGAAGACATCGCCGCGCTGACGGCGTTGGTGGTCGCAGGCATGTGCATGCTCGCGTGGCTGTTGCGCCTTAGCTCGCTGGTCAATTTCATCAGCGAAACCATCCTGCTCGGCTTCAAGGCCGGCGCGGCGCTGACGATCGCCTTGACCCAGCTGCCCAAACTGTTCGGGGTCGAGGGCGGTGGAGAACACTTTTTCGAGCGCCTCGTCGTCCTGGTTGGCCAGCTCCCCAGCACCAACCTTGCCGTCTTCGCTTTTGGATTGGTGGCTCTCGCCGCATTGCTGCTGGGCGAGAAGGTGCTGCCGGGTCGCCCGATCGCACTCTTCGTGGTCGTGGCGTCCATCGTCGCCTTGTCGGTGACACCGTTGGGTGATCTCGGCTTCAAGGTCGTCGGCGCGCTGCCGCAGGGCCTGCCCGAGTTCCAACCACCGCGCTTGCGACTGCGCGACGTGGATGGCGTGATACCGCTGGCGTTCGCGTGCCTGCTGCTGGCATACGTGGAAAGCGTGTCCGCCGCGCGCGCGCTGGCGCAGAAGAACGGCTACGAGATCGATGCGCGCCAGGAGCTGCTCGGTCTCGGCGCGGCGAATCTGGCCGCGGCGTTCTTCCACGGCTTTCCGGTGGCGGGCGGTCTCTCTCAGTCGTCGGTGAACGACAAGGCCGGCGCCAGGACGCCGCTGGCACTGATCTTCGCCTCGGTGACGATCGGTTTGTGCCTGATGTACCTGACGGGGTTGCTGAGCAACCTGCCGAGCGTGGTGCTCGCAGCCATCGTGTTGGTCGCCGTCAAGGGATTGATCGACGTCGCCGAGCTGCGCCACGTGTGGCGCGTGAGCCGCTTCGACTTCGGCGTATCCATGGTCGCTTTCGCGGCCGTGCTGCTGCTGGGAATCCTGAAGGGCGTGATGGTGGCGGTCGTCGTGTCGCTGCTGCTGCTGATCCGGCGCGCAGCGAATCCGCACGTGGCCTTTCTCGGCCGCATCCCGGCGACCAGGATCTACTCCGACCTGGAGCGCAATCCGGACAACGAGGACGTTCCGGGATTGCTGGTGTTCCGCGTCGAGGCATCGCTGCTCTACTTCAACGTCGAGCACGTGCGCGATGCCGTCTGGGAGAAGATCCGCGCGATCCCCGGGCCGCTGAGGCTGGTGGTCTGCGATCTGTCCACATCCCTCGTCGTCGACATCGCAGCTTCGCGCATGCTGGTGACGTTGCATGCAGAGCTGCAAGCGGCGGACGTGTCGCTGCGGCTCGTGTCAGCGCATGCCGCCGCGCGCGACCTTCTGCGCGCCGCGGGACTCGAGGAGCACGTCGGCTATTTCGGACGCAGGATCTCGGTCGCCGATGTCGTCGATGCGTTCCTGCGCCCCACGGAGGCAGCGGGCGCAGGCCGCTGATGACTCTGAACGGCGTAGAGCCGTCGTCCGCTTCAATACTTTTCGGCGACGAACTTGAAGGGGAAGGTGGGTTCCTCGTATCCCTTGGCTTTCTGCCGCTTCGGCAGCTTGACCTTCTGGCGCGGCAGCTCCTTGTACGGAATCTGTGCGAGGAGATGGGTGATGATGTTGAGTCGCACGCGCTTCTTGTCTTCGGATTTTGCGACGAACCACGGTGCCCAGGACGTGTCGGTGGCTTGGAACATTTCATCGCGTGCCCGCGAATAGTCGTACCAGTGGGAGTAGGACGCGAGATCCATCGGCGAGAGCTTCCAGATCTTGCGGCCGTCGTCGATGCGAGCCTCGAGCCGGCGCGTCTGCTCATCCGAACTCACTTCGAGCCAGTACTTGAGCAGGATGATTCCCGAGTCCACGATCGCCTTCTCGACCTGAGGCGCCATCGCGAGGAAGCGCTTGACCTGATCCTCGCTGCAGAATCCCAGCACTCGTTCCACGCCGGCCCGGTTGTACCAGCTGCGATCGAAGATCACGATCTCGCCCGCCGCGGGCAGATGCGGGATGTAGCGCTGGATGTACAGCTGGCTCTTCTCGCGATCGGTCGGAGCCGGCAGCGCCACCACGCGGAATACGCGCGGACTCACGCGCTCGGTGATCGCCTTGATGGTTCCGCCCTTGCCGGCGCCATCGCGTCCTTCGAAGAGGATGCAGACCTTGAGCCCCGCGTGCTTGACCCACTCCTGTAGCTTGACGAGCTCGACGTGCAGCTTGCGCAGCTCCTTGTCGTAGGTCTTGCGATCGAGCGCGCCGCCGTCATCGCTTTCGTTCTCGGGCGTGTTCTTCTTCGCCTTTGCCTTCGCCGCGTGACTCGCCGCCATGGACATCATCCTCCTTGTCGCAACACTGGGTATCACCGTTTTCGCCACGGAGTCGGGCTAACGCCGTCCTCCGCCTCGTCCGCCCCCACCTCGACCGCCGCCGCCCATCCGACCACCGCCGCCGCCGAAGCTGCCTCCGCCCGCGCGTGCTCCGCCGTAACTTCCGCGTGTCTGCCTGGGGAGTCCGCTCCGGCTCCAGCCGACATCATGGGTGCTGATCGCGCGATCGACGCGCTGCGGTCGCGAGAGCGAGCCCCGATCGATCTGTGTGGGCACCTGACGCGCGGAGATGTCGCCCTTGGGAGGAGCCCAATTGGCGGGCAGCTTCGTCAGCGATTTCCCGCTGATGAGATCGCGTGCGCTGTCCATCGCTTGCTTCGGCTGTGTTTGCGCGAGTGGCTGCTCGGTGTGCGCACGCACCGCTTGCGAGCGATCGGCCGCTCCGTAGTCCTTGAAGCGCTCGTTCAGCCCGCCGTCGTCGCGCAAAAAGTTGGCGGGCAGGGTGGCGGCGTTCTTGCCCTTCCAGTCCGTGATCGCCTGGCCCATGCCGCCGTTGCCCGGCTTCTCGAGTCGCTCGGTGCGGTCGCCGTACTTTTCCTTCAGTTCGGTGCGCTTCGCTTTGGCTTGCTGCCGGCGTTCGTCGCCGCGCTGCTGGAGTTCGTCGCGATTCTCGTTCGCCCATTGCTGCCAGTCTTCGCGAGCGTCGTCGCGCTCATCCCAGTAGTCGTCCCAGTAATCCTCGTAGTAATCGTTCCAGTAGACCGAGTGCGCGTACATGCTGCCGCAGAGCGACCAGTAGAGATCGCATTGCCCGTAGACGTAGGTGGTGAAGGCATACGAGGGCTCGGCGTAGATGACGGTCGTGTCACCGTTCTGTGACGCACCTGCGGCCTGGTCGCCGTCGTCTCCCGTGCTCGCTTCGTAGGCGTCCTGGGCGGCCACGAGTTGGGCTCGTGCATCGGGATCGGCATCGACGCGCTTCCTCCATTCGCCGACGACGGTGGCCTCGTTTGCGTCGAGCTCGCGCGCGCGCTGGTCGAGGAGTGCACGGACGCCGGCGGGATCGTCCGCGTAGAGCGCACCGACGAGGCCCACGACCAGCAGGTGCTCTTCGAGAAGATCGAGCAGGCGCGGTTCCTTCACGAGCTTTTGGGCGGCCTCGGCAACGGACACGGGCTCGCCGGCGATCACCGCATCGAGTCCCTTGCCCTTGTATCGCGCAACGTCGGCGAGCCGCGGGATCAGCGCTGGATCGCGCGCCACTTCGAGCACGGCCGCGCGCAGATCGTCCGGGTAGAGCGCGAGCGGCTGCCCGAGCTCGCGCGCCGACTCGCGCACTTGCGTGAGCTTGGCGGCGAAGAGGCGGTTGACCTCGGCTTCGCTCTGCGACGGCGGAAGCGTGCCCTTCGTGGGTGCAGACGGAGCCGCAGTCGCGGTCGGGACGCGGTCCGACGGCGGCGAGCCCGACTCGCCCGCGCATCCGAGGACGACACCACCGCCGAGAGCGATCGCAACGACGAATGCGAAAAGCCAGTGCGACATGCGTCTTCTCCGAATGTACGAGTGGGATCGCAGCGTCAGTCGGGCGAATGGCTCATGGCCTCTTCTCGAAGTCCGCGAGTCGGGACAATCGTGCAAGCTCGACGGGGCCATCGCAAGCGACGAGATCGCGTTCCTCGAGAACCTACACCGCGAGCAGCTCTTGCCGCAGTCGCGCTCTGACCGGCGATTCGACCTCGAGCCTTCGAGCAGGCCGCCGCAAGGACGCCGCATTGTGTGCGGGCATCAATGCCCTCGACCGCTTCGCGGCGGAATACCGGCGACTCTTCGGCGGTCGGTAGTGCATGCGGAAAGCGCGCTGTCGAGTCACGCCGGTTCTCACTTCGCACTCGCCCGGTAGATCCGACTCACCGTCGCGAAGAAGAATCCCGTCGAGAGTCCGCACATGAGGATTCCCGTGAGGCCTTCGATTGGGGCGATGAAGCGCGACTCCACTGGCAGCAACAAGTCGCCGTAGCCGATCGTCGCGTAGGTGACTCCGGAGAAATAGAGCGCCGACTCGGCATCGGGCATGTACCCCCGCCACCAGTAAAACGAGGCCCACAACGCGATCTCGAGCACGTGGAGCGCCATCAGACTCCACACGACGCGGATCAACAGCCATGTGCCCGGCCAGATCCGGGGGTCCTCCAGGTCGGGAGAGCGCAGCACCCCACGCAGCATTGCGGCGAGTCCAAACGAATGGATCGCCACGGTCGTGGCCAGCAAGAACAGACAGCCGAGAATCCGGGTCAGCATGACCGCAGAACCGCCCGGCACTCGCGCTCGAATCCGAGCGAGCACGATGAATTCTCGTTCATTGCGACAACCCCTTTCGCCGAGCGTCTCGCCGCAGGTAGCGTGCTCGCGGACTGGGCGCGATGGGCCATCAATGGGCGACAGCTCGCTCGACACATTCCGGATCGAAGTGACTTCCGTGATCGCATTCTCTACTGCCGCGGTAGCCGCGCAGATTCGCTAGAGATAGGCGCCGCGCAAGCGCAGCAGGGGGGCCGCATTGCCGCAACGTCGTCTGCTCATCGTTCTCGCCGCGTCGATCACTCTCGCCGTGATCGGCTGTGACAAGAAGGAATCCGGGGCGACGGCGGGTCCCGCGCCCGAAGTCGTCGTCGCGCCGGTCGAGCAGAAGGACGTCGAGATCTTCACGGAGTGGGTCGGCACCACGACCGGCTTCGTCAACGCGCAGATCTACCCGAAGATCCAGGGCTACCTGATGAAGCAGGCGTATCAGGATGGCGGCGTCGTCGCGGCCGGCGATCTGCTCTTCGAGATCGACCCGCGCCAGTACCAGGCGGCGCTCGATCAGGCGAAGGGGCAGCTCGGACGCGCGCAGGCCGCGCTCGGCAAGAGCACACTCGATGTCGCGCGCTACACGCCGCTCGCCGCGCAGGGCGCCGTCAGCCGTCAGGAACTCGACGACGCGATCCAGGCGCGCGCCGCGAATCAAGCCGACGTGGACTCGGCGAAGGCGTCGCTCGAGAACGCGCAACTGAATCTCGCGTGGACGAAGGTGCAGGCGCCGATCGGCGGCATCGCGGCGATCGCCACCGCGCAGGTCGGCGATCTCGTCTCGCCGACCACGGTGCTGACGACGGTGTCGCAGCTCGAGCCGATCAAGGTCACGTTCCCGATCAGCGAGATCGAGTACCTGAAGTACGCGGATCGAATCCGGCAGCATCAGCAGACGGGGCGTTCGGACAACGAATCAGCGTTGTCGCTGATCCTCGCCGACGGCACCACCTACCCGTATCCGGGACGCTTCTATGTGACGGGCCTCGAAGTGGCCGCCACGACCGGCACGATCAACGTGCAGGGGGAGTTCCCGAATCCCGACGACCTGCTGCGACCCGGCCAGTTCGCGAAGGTGCGCGCCGCGACGGAGAAGCTGCCCGGCGCGCTGGTGATTCCGCAGCGCGCGGTGAGCGACTTGCAGGGCGTGAGCCTGGTGTCGGTGGTCGACGCCGAAAACAAGGTGACGCAGAAGCGTGTGAAGCTCGGGCCGCAGACCGGCAGCAACTACGTCATCCGCGAGGGACTCGCGGCCGGCGACCGCGTCGTCGTCGAGGGCCTCCAGAAGATCCGCAACGGGATGGTCGTGAAGCCCGTCACCGAGGCCGAGCGATCGGCCGCAGCAGCACTCCCGCCGGCGGCGCACTAGTCGATGTCCCGCTTCTTCATCGACCGCCCGATCGTCGCGATCGTGATTGCGATCCTGACGGTCATCGGCGGCCTGGTGATGCTGCAGCGGCTGCCGATCGCGCAGTACCCCGACATCGTCCCGCCGATCATCCAGATCAAGACGACCTATACGGGCGCCGACGCGCTCGCGGTCGAGAAGTCCGTCGCCACGCCGATCGAGCAGCAAGTCAACGGCGTGCAGGGCATGATCTACATGAAGTCGATCAACGGCAGCGACGGCACGATGACGTTGCAGGTGTCGTTCGATGTCGGCACCGACGTGAACCTCGATCAGGTTTTCGCGCAGAACCGCCTCGCGCAGGCCACCTCGCAGCTGCCCACGTCGGTCGTCGAGTACGGCACCACGGTGCAACAGACCGTCGGCCTGCCGCTGCTGGTGATCCCGATCTACTCGCCCGACGGGAGCTACGACGCCGACTTCCTCGGCAACTACGCAACGATCAACGTGATCGACGATCTCGCGCGCGTTTCCGGCGTCGGCCAGGTGCTGCTCTTCGGCGCCGCGCAGTACGCAATGCGCATCTGGGTCCGGCCCGACACGCTCGCCAAATTGCAGATCACCGTCACCGAGGTGATGAACGCGATCAAGGCGCAGAACGTCGTGAATCCCGCGGGCCAGGTCGGCGCCGAGCCGGCGCCACCAGGCCAGGAGTTCACCTACAACGTCACCGCGCAGGGTCGCCTGATCGAGGCGGAGCAGTTCGGCAACATCATCGTGCGCGCCAACCCCGACGGCTCGATCGTGCGCCTCTCCGATGTCGCGCGTATCGAGCTCGGTGCGCAGACGTACATGCAGCGCGGGCGTTTCCAGGGCAAACCGGCGGGCGTCGTCGCGGTCTACCAGGCGCCCGGCTCGAATGCGCTCGCGACCGGCGGCGCCGTGAAGACGCAGATGGAAGAGCTTTCGAAGCGCTTCCCCAGCGGACTCGCCTACGACATCGCGCTCGATACCACGCTGCCGGTCAGCGAAGGCATCACCGAGATCGTGCACACGATCTTCGAGGCGATGGTGCTGGTGATCATCGTCGTCTTCCTCTTCCTGCAGGGCTGGCGCGCGACGTTGATCCCGCTGATCGCGGTGCCCGTTTCGTTGATCGGCGCGTTCCTCGTCTTCCCGCTGCTCGGCTTTTCGATCAATACGCTCTCGCTGCTCGGCATGGTGCTCGCGATCGGACTCGTCGTGGACGACGCGATCGTCGTCGTCGAGGCGGTCGAGGTCGGCATCGAGCACGGCCTCTCGCCGCGCGACGCCACGATCAAGGCGATGGACGAGGTGTCGAGCCCGGTGATCGGCATCGCGATGATCCTCGCGGCGGTCTTCATTCCCACGGTCTTCATGACCGGCATCACCGGGCTCCTCTATCAGCAGTTCGCCGTGACGATCGCGATCTCGGTGCTGCTCTCCGCGTTCAACGCGCTGACGCTCTCGCCTGCACTCGCCGCCATGCTGCTGCGGCCCAAGCAACCCGCGACGGGTCTGCTCGGCCGCTTCTTCGCCGCGTTCAATCGCTTCTTCGATCGCGTGACGGCGGGCTACGTAAATATTTCGCGCGCTGCGATCAAGCGCGCCGCGCGCAGCATGCTACTGCTCGCGGGCCTCGCGGTGATCGGCGTCGGCATCGGTCGCAGCCTGCCGACCTCGTTCGTTCCGAATGAGGACCAGGGATATTTCTTCATGCAGGTCCAGCTGCCGGACGCCGCTTCGCTGCAGCGCACCGACGTGGTCGCGCGCAACGTCGAGCAGATCCTTGCCGAGACCGAAGGCATCCAGAGCTACACGACGATCGTCGGCTTCTCCCTGCTCTCGAACATCTCGCAGTCGTACGCGGGCTTCTACTTCGTGCAGCTCGATCCGTGGGACGAGCGCGGCGCGCGAACCGCCGACGTGATCATGCGCGAACTGAATCAGCGGCTGCACGGTCTGCCGGAAGCGCAGGTATTCGCGTTCGGTCCGCCTTCGATCCCAGGCGTGGGCAACGCCGGTGGCTTCGACATGATGCTGCAAGACCGCAGTGGCGCCGACGACGTGGACTACCTCGCGGAGAACGCCAAGCGGCTGATCGAGGCCGCGAGCAAGCGCCCCGAACTGACCGGCGTCGTCACGGTATTTCGTCCCGACGTACCGCAGCTCTATGCGAACGTGAACATCGACAAGGTCTACAAACTCGGCGTGAACGTGACCGACGTCTATCAGACGCTGCAAGCGTTGCTGGGCTCCGCCTATGTGAACCAGTTCAACCGCTTCGGACGGATCTGGAAGGTCTTCCTGCAAGCCGAGCCCGAGTTCCGCGTCGAAGCCGACGACATCGGCTCCTTCTATGTGCGGAACACGGACAAGCAGATGGTCCCGCTCTCGACGCTCGTGACGGCGGACCCATCCGTCGGCCCCGCCTTCACGAATCGCTACAACCTCTTTCGGAGCATCGAAGTGTTGGGTTCGCCGGCACAGGGCTTCAGCTCCGGAGAGGCGATGGCCGCGGTGGAAGAAGTGGCGAAGGAAGTGCTGCCCGCCGACATCACCTTCGAGTGGACGAACATGTCGTACCAGGAGGCGAACGCCGGCGGCGCGGGCGCCGTCTTCGCGTTGTCGCTGCTCTTCGTCTTCCTGATTCTCGCCGGGCTCTACGAGAGCTGGTCGCTGCCGTGGAGCGTGCTGCTGACGACACCGATCGCTGTCTTCGGCGCGTTCCTCGGTCTCTGGGCGCGCGGTCTCGAAAACGACGTCTTCGCGCAAATCGGTCTGGTGATGCTGATCGGGCTGGTCGCGAAGAACGCGATCCTGATCGTCGAGTTCGCCAAGGCGGAGCTCGAGGCCGGCGGCAAGACGGTGGTGGACGCGGCGCTCGCCGGTGCGAAGAGCCGCCTGCGCCCGATCCTGATGACCAGCTTCGCGTTCATCCTCGGCTGCGTGCCGCTGTGGACCGCGGCGGGCTCGGGCGCGATTTCGCGCCAGAGCATCGGCACCACCGTGATCACCGGCATGCTCGCCGCGACCGCCATCGCGATCTTCATCGTACCGGTGCTCTTCGTGCTGGTGGAACGATTCGCGGGTGGCCGCGCCGAACACACCACGGCGCCGACGACACCAGCGGCGCCGGAGCCTCCGCATTGATCGCGCGCCAATTCACTGCGGCCGTCGCGATGCTGTGTTTCGCGACGTCGTGCGCCGTCGGCCCGAACTTCGTGCGCCCGACGCCGACGGCGCCGGGGGAGTACCGCGGCGACGTGCAGCCGGCCGAGGCGACGTCGATCGCCGATCTGCCGTGGTGGGAGGTCTTCGACGACGACGTCTTGCAACAGTTGATCACGGAAGCGCTCGCCGCGAACTACGACCTGAAGGTCGCCGTCGCGCGCGTCGCGCAGGCGAACGCGCAGGCCGGCGTCGCGCGCTCGCCGTTCTTCCCGCAGATCGGTTACGAGAGCAGCGGCGGACGGCAACGCCAGCCGCAATTCCAGGACACGCCCGCCATCACCTCCGATCTCTTCTACGGCGCGTTCACATTGGCCTGGGAGATCGATATCTGGGGCCGCATCCGCCGCTCGAGCGAAGCGGCGCAGCAGGCGCTGCTCGCGACCGAGCAGTTCCGCCGCGGCGTGCTGTTGTCGCTGGTTACCGGCGTCGCGCAGGCGTACATGACGCTGCTCGAACTCGACCGCGAACTCGAGATCGCGCGCGACACGACGGTGTCGTTCCAGGAAACGCTCGACCTGTTCACGCGGCGCTTCGAGGGCGGCGTCGGCAACAAGCTGCAGGTCGCGCGCGCGCAAGCGGCGCTCGCGGAGACACAGGCGCAGATCCCCGAGCTCGAACGCCAGATCGTGTTCCAGGAGAACGCGATCAGCGTGCTGCTCGGTCGCCATCCGGGACCGGTTCCGCGCGGAATGCGCCTCGCGGAACGAGCGAATCCGCCGCCGACGCCGGCGGGACTGCCGTCCGCATTGCTCGAACGGCGCCCCGACATTCTCGAAGCCGAACACACGATTGCGAGCGCGAACGCGCAAGTCGGCGTCGCAGTCGCGAACTTCTTCCCGCAGATCGGACTCACCGCGCTCTATGGCGGTCAGAGCACGCAGCTTTCCGACATCGTGAAGGGCAACTTCAGCATCTGGAACGTTGCAGGCAACGCAGTCGGCCCGATCTTCCAGGGCTTCTCGCTGTTGCAGAGCTATCGCGCACAGAAGGCGTTCTGGGAGGAGACGAAGGCGAGCTACGAGCAGACCGTGCTCACCGCGTTCGCCGAGGTCTCCAACACCTTGACGGCGCAGACCAAGCTCGCCGCGGCGCGCGACTCGCAGCAGCTCGCCGTCGTCTCCTATCAGGAGTCCGTGCGACTCGCGCGCATCCGCTACGACTCGGGCCTCGCCACCTACTACGAAGTGCTCGAAGCGCAGCAGTTGTTGTTCCCCGCCGAGATCACGCTCGCGCAACTGAAGCTGAGCCAGATGCTCACGACGGTGACGTTGTACCGCGCGCTCGGCGGCGGCTGGCAGCTGCCGGATGAGCAGTGGAATCAAAAGCCGTAGCGGGCGCTCCGCTGCGCGATGGAATTAGATGGAATCTGCGCTTCGACCGCTGGTAGGATCGACGCCGCGGCAGTGATCGCTGGCGCCCCCCGCGTGCGGCAGGAGATTCCATGCACATCTCGGTGTCCTCGCGACTCTGCGTTCTGCTCGGAGCGGTGCTTGCACTCGGTGCGGCAGAATCGCAGGCGGCTTCCTTCCAGGGCCTTGGCTTCCTACCGATACCGTCCCCGATCGAGAGCCGCGCCACGAACGTGTCGGGCGACGGCTCGACCGTCGTCGGCTCGTCGAGATATGTCCCAGACGGCGGATTTGCGGAGGAGCAAGCATTTCAGTGGACCGCGTCGGGTGGGATGCTGGGGCTCGGGTACCTGCCGGATGGATTCGATCGGCAGAACTCTGCGAGCGCAACCTCCGCGGACGGCTCCGTGATCGTGGGATCCACACCGAATGCCGTGAACGGCACGCACGGCTACCGCTGGACCGCGTCGGGCGGGATGCAGCCGCTCGGTACGCTTCCCGGTGGCACCGACTACAGCCCCGCGAGCGGGGTATCGGCCGACGGCGACACCATCGTCGGTACCGCGATCACCGGCACTTCGACCACCGGCTTCGTCGCGCACCCGTACGCATGGACGCCCGGCGGCGGCATGATCGCTCTCGGCGATCTCGCGGGCGGCGGGCAGGACGGAGCCGCCTATGCGATCTCCGCCAATGGCAGCGTCATCGTCGGACGCTCGACGTCCGCAAGCGGGATCGAGGCGTTCCGCTGGACACAGTCCGCCGGCATGCAGGCGCTCGGAGATCTCGCAGGCGGCAGCGTCTTCGCGCAGGCGCTGGCCATCTCGTCCGATGGAGTTGCGATCGTGGGTTCGGGTTCCTCGAGCGCGGGCACCGAGGCATTTCTCTGGACTGCGGCCGGCGGCATGCTGGGACTCGGCGACCTGCCGGGCGGCACCTTCTCGAGCATCGCGAACGATGTCGCGGCCGGCGGCATCGCGATCGTCGGCGGCGGGCGCAGCGCAGCCGGCGCGCGCGCGTTCCTCTGGACCCCGGCCGCCGGCATGCGCGATCTCGCGACCGTGCTCGCGTCGGATTTTGGAATCGCGCTCGGCGGTTGGGTGTTGACGAGCGCAACGGGAATCTCGGACGACGGGCGCGTGATCGTCGGAACGGGACGCGATCCCGGCGGTCGCACGCAAGCGTGGATGGCGATCGTGCCCGAGCCGGGGACTGCGGCGTTTGTTGCGCTCGGTGCGGTCGCGCTTGGCGGGATGCGGCGCGCCGCTGGAACAACGCGTTAGCTGGCTGCGGAGAACGCCGCGTTCGCACGGTTCGTACGCCGTTGGAAGAGGGACTCCAGGGTGTGGTCGCGCGGCGACGAGGTTCCGCCGGGTTCGACGCGCAGAACCAATCGGTGTGAGAATCGGATGCCGCGAGATCGCGAGCTGCTCGACGGTCTTCCACGAGCCGTGATTGCGGATCGCGGGGGTCGTCACCGTGACCAGCGCGACGCCTTCGCGGGGTCGCTCGAGTCGCAACAGATCTTTGATGCTCATCTCGCTGTGCTCCTTTGGAGATATTCAGCCGGCTGCTACCAAGCCGCGCGATGCTCCCCGCGCCCGACCTCGCGAATGCCGTCACGTCCTTCTGCACGATCGGTGCGGGCGCGACGACGCTCGCGCTCGCGCTGCTGATCGCTCCGCGCCAGCCAGCGCGCTGGCTCTTCGTCTGGCTCTGCCTCTTCGTCACGGGCCTGCCGACACTCGGCTGGCACGGCTGGGGCGTCGTCGCGACCGATTGGAGCAGCGAAGCGTGGCGCGTCGCCGACGTCGCCACCAATTTGCTGCTCGCGTTCGCGCTGCAACTCGCCGTGCTCGGCGACTTCTACGGGCCGCGCTTTCGCAACCGACTCGGTCTGGCATCCGCGCTCGCCAACCTGGTCGCGATCGCGGGTCTCGTCCGCGAAGCCGTGACCGGCGTGAAGGTCTACGCGATCCCGCTCGGCGACTTCGGCGGCTTCTATCCCGGCGAGGCGATGTTGATTGCCGACGCGCTGCTCGCGATGGGTCTGTTCTACGCAGCGCGTCACCGCATCGCGCGCGCGGCGATGCCGCTGCTCCACTGTGTCACCGCGATCTTCCTCGTCGGGCTCGGTCTCGCGACGGCGGATGGCTCCGTGGTGCTCGGGCGCGTCGGCTCGCTGCACGCGCTGTGGCACATCGTCGGTAGTTTTGGCTTCGTGTTCCTGTGGGCCTTCACGCATGTGCGGCTCGTCAGCGAAGCGGCAGATGCAGGAGCAACGCGATGAGGATTCCGGAGACGGGCTGGTCGAAGCAGCAGGTGTTCGAGACGCTCGAAAAGTTTCGCGCGGACGACATGCCGTGGCGCGCGGGTCGCACCTGGGCCTACGTCTACGATCCCGGACCCGAGGCGGAAGAGGTGATCAAGCAGGCCTTCACGATGTACCTCACCGAGAATGCGCTCGACCCGACCGTCTTCCCGAGCACGCTGCGGATGGAGAACGAAGTCGTCGCGATCGCGGCCGCGCATCTTTCGGGCGACGGCGACGTAGTCGGCAACTTCACCAGCGGCGGAACCGAGAGCATCATCCTCGCGGTCAAGACGGCGCGCGATCGCGCGCGCGTGTTGCAGCCGCAGATCCGCGAACCCGAGATCGTGCTGCCGACCACCGCGCATGCCGCGTTCCACAAGGCGGCGCACTACCTCGACGTGAAGGTCGTGCTGGCGCCGGTCGATCCGAAGAGTTTCAAGGCGGACGTCGCCGCGATGCGCGCCGCGATCACGCCGAACACGATCTTGCTGGTCGGTTCCGCCGTCTCGTATGCGCACGGCGTCGTCGATCCAATCGAAGAGCTCGGGCAGCTCGCCATCGAGAAGAACCTGCTGCTGCACGTCGATGGCTGCATGGGTGGCTTCTTGCTGCCCTACCTGCGCCGCGCGGGCGCGCCCGTGCCGCGCTTCGAGTTCGACGTACCGGGCGTCACCTCGATCTCGATGGACTTCCACAAATATGCGTTCGCCGCGAAGGGCGCATCGGTGATCTTGCACCGCTCGAAAGAGCTGCGGCGCTACCAGATCTACGCGTGCTCGAACTGGACCGGCTACACGGTGATCAACCCGACGGTGCAGAGCACCAAATCTGCCGGACCTGTCGCGGCGGCGTGGGCGGCGCTGCACTTCATCGGCGACGCGGGCTACCTCGCGTTCGCGCGTCAGGTGCTGGACGCGACGCGCCGCATCGCCGCACACGTCGAGGCGAGCGCCGATCTTCGTTTGCTCGGGCGGCCCGAGATGAACCTCGTCGCGTTCACATCGGACACGGTGAGCGTCTTCCATGTGATCGACGAGATGAAGACGCGCGGCTGGTACATCCAGCCGCAGCTCGGCTTCGGCGATTCGAAAGAGAACATCCATCTGTCGATCAACCCGGCGAGCGTGCGCTGGGTGGACGCGCTGCTTGCGGATCTGGACGAATGCGTCGAGAAGGCGAAGTCGATGGCGTCGGGTGACCTCGCAGCCAAGATCAAAGCCGCGTTCGGCGAACTCGATCCCAACACGCTCGGCGACGACACCTTCCAGGGCCTGCTCGCGATGGCGGGCGTGCAGGGCAGCGCGCTGCCGGGCCGCATGGCCGAGGTGAACGAGGTGCTGAACGCGCTGCCCGTGAAGATGCGCGAGCGCCTGCTGGTCGAGTACCTGAACGAGCTTTTCCGCCAGCCCCAGTAGCCAACGCTTCGGTTCAGAACGTCTTTCCGCGTTTACTGGACGCTCGTTCAGCGACGCTGTGCAAGAATGCGCCGAAACCGGAGGGCCGTGAAGTGAGTGACCTGGCACGGCTGCGCATTGTGCTCGCGACGACTCTCGCAATCGCCTTCGTCGCGCTGGCCGAACCGGTCGACGCTGCTCGACCGCGGACCCACGAAGCCGTCGGCTTCCAGCTCTTCGAGAGCCCGGAGGTCAATCCGATCGTGCTGAATGCGGCGGGCACCCGGCTCTACGTCGCGAACACGACGAGCTCCAACATTTCGGTGATCGACACCGCGAGCAATGCGGTCGTCGCAACGATCGATGTCGGCCTCGATCCCGTCTCGCTCGCGGTTCGGCCGGGCGGAAGCGAGCTCTGGGTTTCGAATCACGTTTCGGACACCGTGAGCATCGTCGATCTCACGGCAGGCGCTGCGACCGAGAATCGTGTCGTCGATACCGTGCAGTCGATCGACGCCGACGGCGCGACGCTCTTCGACGAGCCGGTGGGAATCGCCTTCACGACGGACGGCGCCAAAGCCTACGTCGCGCTCTCGTCGCGCAACCAGATCGCGGTGATCAATGCGACCACGCGCGCGATCACGACGCGCCTGAACATTCGCGCGCAGGAGCCGCGTGCGATCGCGGTGCGCAACAACCTGCTCTTCGTGGCAGCCTTCGAGTCGCACAACCAGACCGAGACCGGCATCTGCTTCACCGAGAACGACAACAACTCGCAGTGCACGCTCGGCATCGTGGACCTCGTGACGTTTGCCACCGACCCGAACATCCCCGGCGAGCAGAAGAACATTGTGGTCGATAGCGCCAATCCGGATCGCGACCTCTTCGTGTTTCGCACCGACACCGACGTCGAAGTCGCTGCGGTCACCGGTCTGGGAACGCTCGAATACGGCGTGACGGTCTCGAGCGCCGGGCGCGCATTCATCACGCAGACCGACGCGCGCAACAATGCGAACGGCATCGTCGCGCCGGCGGGCAGCCGCCAGGACGTCAACGGCGATGGCAGCGTGAACTTGAAAGACCTCGGCAACCGCATGTTCACCAACGAGATCGCTGCCACGACCTGCACGACCAGTGGTTGCGGCGCGGTCACGACCACGAACCTCGAAGGCGCGAGTCCGACGCAAGCCACCGCGCTCGCCACGCCGTATGCAGCAGCAATTTCGGGCGATGATTCCACGCTGGTCGTGACGGCGATGGGTTCGAGCCGCGTCTTCACGATGAACGCCAGCACGATGGCGATCCTCTCGCGCCTCGATCTCGGGTCGGTCATCGGTGGCGACTTCGGCCAGCAGATGCCGCGCGGGATCGCGCTGCTCTCCAACGGCGCCGGCGCGCCGCAGACGGCCTACGTGCTCAACAGCTTCGAGAACAGCGTCTCGGTGATCGATGTCTCGAACCCGAACAGCATCTCTGAAGTCACGCAGTTCCCGGTCGGCCTCGACGCGACGCCGGCCACCGTGCTGCGCGGTCGCATCGCCTTCCACAGCGGCTTCGCGTCGAGCAACGGCACCTTCTCGTGCGGAAGCTGCCATCCCGACGCCAACACCGATCAGTTGATGTGGCGCATCGGCGCCGAATGCTTCCTCGGCGAATGCACCCCGGGCGAAGACGAGCCGCGCTCGACGATGCCGATCCGCGGCCTCAAGAACACGCTGCCGCTGCACTGGTCCGGCAACCTCGGCGATCCGCTGGGCGGCGGAAATGGTGATGTCGGTGTCGGCGGTCCGGACAGCATCGACTGCTCGCTCGGCGGGCCCGACGGCGATCACGACTGTTTCGCCGACCTGGTTCCCGCGAGCCTCTCGGGTGTGATGTGCGACCAGACGCCGTCGTGCGCGACGGGTCCGTCGGGCGCAGCAGGTCAGTTGAACGCGCAGGAACGCGATGACCTCGCGTTCTACCTGGCGGCCGTGTCGTATCCCCCTGCGCGATCACGACGCATCGACGACACGCTCTCGACGGCCGCGCGCCCGGTGAACGTCCCGAACGGAAACGGCAGCGCGAGTTCTTTCAATGCGAACGCGCGCAAGGGCTTCGAGGACTTCTTCACAGATCAAGGCGGCCTCGGCGGCGTCGGCACCGACACGTGCGCGGATTCCGATGCGGGCTGCCACACGCTGCCACTCACGTCCGGCACCAATTCATCGACGCTCGGTGGCTTCGACATCCCGACGATGCGCGGTCTGAGTGACCGCTACCTGCAGTTCTCGCTCGGTCTCACCTTCGTACGCGACATGGAAGTGCAGGCGAACGCGGGGCTCTCGTTCCAGGGGATCACTGCGCAGGCGCTCGAGTTGCCGATCCGTTGGTCTGCGACGCAGGGGCCGCGCGAGATCACGACTTTCGGCGCCGCATTCCTGCTCTTCCAACCGGTGTACGCGACACGGCCGCTCGACATCTGGCAGATGGTCGAGGAAGCGAGCACCGGTCACTCGGGCGCACAGGCGCGCCAGGTGCAGCTCAACACGCGCACCACGAGCGGCGGACTGCTCGCGCAGACCGACACGCTGATGGCGGCGCTGGAACTCGCCGACGCGCGCGGGCTCGTGAATCTGCGCGCCGTTGGCATGCGCAACATCGGCAGCGGGCTGCTGCCGACCACGCTCGCGTACTACAGCGACGGCACCTACAAGAATGAGCCGCAAACGCTCTCGCTCACGCACGCACAACTGCTCGCCGAGGTGCAAAGCGGCGCGGCGCTGATGACGCTCACCGGCGCGATGCGCTCGAAGTTCGGCACGGTGGATGCGCCGCAACCGCTGCTCGGCGAGTGCGTCGCTGGCTGCTCGACGACCACGGGCGATCCGGCGCTCGCGAACTTCGCGACCGGCGCCGGCGACCCGCCGGCATTCACCGTGATCGGCACCGCCATTCGCAGCGATGCGTTGATCTTCGTGAACGGCGCGCCCGCGACCGGCGTGATTGGTTGCGATGCCGGCGTGACCGCCAGCTTCTGCAATGACGGCAATGTCTCGGTCGATCTCGACGTGAAGCCGGCGACCGGCTTGAACCTCGTGCAGGTGCAGAATCCCGCAGGTCCGCTCAGCAACGAGTTGCCGATCTGCGTGGGCACAGCAGCGAACTGCAACTAGCGGCCCGTCGATCCGGCGAGACTCGACAAACTAGATTGCATGCCCGTGACAAAGATCGAGAGATCTCGAAGGGACGCCTGCATGCTGCTGTCGATTTGTGCGAGTATCGGCCGATTGGAGGCTCAACGATGCCCGAGCTGCGTCTGCTGAAGGTTGCGTTCGTTTCGACTCTCGCTCTGGTGGGGCTCGTCAGCGCTGGACCGGCCAGCGCCGCCCGCCCGCGAAGCCACGAGGCGGTCGGCTTCCAGCTCTTCGAGAGCCCGCAGGTCAACCCGATCGTGCTCAATGAGGCGGGCACCCGACTCTATGTCGCGAACACGACCAGCAACTCGGTCAGCGTCGTCGATACCTTCAACAACTTCGCGATCGCGACGATCGAGGTCGGTCTCGAGCCGAGCTCACTCGCAGTGCGACCCGGCGCGAACGAACTCTGGGTGTCGAATCACGTCTCCGACAGCGTGAGCGTGATCGACATCGGGCCCGGCTCACCGACCGAGAACCGTGTCATCGATACGATCCAGTCGGTGGACGCGCAGGGCGTGACGCTCTTCGACGAGCCGGTGGGCATCGCCTTTACCCCCGATGGAGCGAAGGCTTTCGTCGCGCTCTCGTCGCGCAACCAGATCGCGGTGATCGATCCCGTGACGCGCACCGTCACCAGTCGCTTGAACGTGCGGGGGCAGGAGCCGCGCGCGATCGCGGTGCGCAACGGACTGCTCTACGTGATCGCGACCGAGTCGGGCAACCGCTCGGAGCTCTCGGCCTGCGGCGTAGCGGGCGACACCAACGCGAGCACCGCCTGCACGCTCAACCTGAACGATCTGATCACCTTCGCGACCAACCCGAACATCCCGAACCGGACCAAGCACATCCAGACCGATCCCGACGCGCCGGATCGCGACCTCTTCGTCTTCAATACGACGACCGGCGCGGAGGTCACGACGGTGAGCAGCATCGGCACGATGTTGAACGGCATCGCCGTTTCGAATTCGGGACGCGCCTTCATCACGCAGACCGACGCCCGCAACGTCGTGAACGGCAATCACGGTCAGACGCTGCTCGGGCTCGGCAATCGGATGTTCAACAACAAGCTCGCCGCGGTGACGTGCTCCGGCGTGAGCTGTGGCGCGGTGCAGCAGAAGGATCTCGAGCCCGCGAGTCCCACCGACGCGACGGCGCTCGCCACACCCTACGCGGTGGCGCTCTCCGGCAACGACGCCACGCTGGTGATCACCGCGGCTGGTTCGAGCCGCGTCGTCACGCTCGACGCGGTCACGCTGAACGTGCTCGACACCCTCGACCTCGGTTCCGTCGGGAACGGCGACTTCGGCCAGCAGATCCCGCGCGGCGTGGCGCTGCGGTCGAATGGATCGGGCGCGCCGCTGACCGCGTATGTGCTCAACTCGCTCGAGAACAGCGTGTCGATCGTGGACGTCGCGAACCCGGCCAACATCGTCGAGCTTTCGCAATTCCTGGTCGGCTCGGATCCGACGCCCGACGCGGTGCGCAAGGGCCGGATCGCCTTCCACAACGCCTTCGCATCGACGAAGGGCACCTTCTCCTGCGGAAGCTGCCATCCCGACGGCAACACCGACCAACTGCTCTGGAGGATTGGCGGCCGCTGTTTCCTCGGCGGCTGCGGCTCGGAAGACGAGATTCGTTCGACGATGCCGATTCGCGGCTTGAAGAACACGCTGCCGCTTCACTGGGACGGTGCGCTCGGCGATCCGTTCGGTGGCGGCAATGGTTCCGTCGGCTTCAGCGGCAACGGCGGGACGGACTGCTCGCTCGGCGGCGCCGATCTCGATCACGATTGTTTCCTCGACATCGCGCTCGGAAGTCTCTCGGGCGTGATGTGCGATCAGAGCGGATCCTGCCCGCCGGGCGGCTCCAAACTCAGCGTGCAGGAACGCGACGATCTCGCGACGTTCATGGCATCCGTTTCGTATTCGCCGCCGCGCTCGCGCCGCCTCGACGACACGCTCTCGACGCAAGCGACTCCCGTCGTCGTTCCCAACGGCGATGGCTCGCCGAGCGCGCTCACCGCGAGCGCGACGCGCGGCTTCTCGCGCTTCTTCGTCAACGTCGGCGGAGCGGTCGCCGACCCCGACACCTGCGCCGACTCGACGGCCGGCTGCCACACGTTGCCGCTCGGCGCGGCCACCAACTCATCGACGCTGAATGGTTTCGACGTGCCGACGATGCGCGGCATGACCGATCGCTTCCTGCAGTTCTCGCTCGCGCCGACGGGGCCCGTCGAAATGCAGGCGCAGGCCGCGATCGACACCACCGTCAACGTCCAGGGCTTCAACCTGGTCGTCAACGCGGTGGAAGAGCCGATCCGCTGGAATGCAGCGCAGGGCTATCGCGAGATCACGACCTTCGGCACCGCGTTCCTGCTCTTCTTCCCGGCCTACGCGACACGGCCGCTCGATATCTGGCAGATGTTCGAGGAGGCGAGCACGGGTTACTCGGGCGCACTCGGCCGGCAGGTCGAGCTGAACACGCGGACCACGGGTGGCGGCGCGCTGCTGGAAACGGAGACGCTGCTCTCCGCCCTCGAGCTGGCCGACAACCGCGGCCTCGCGAATCTGCGCGTGGTCGGCGTGCGCAACGTCGGCAGCGGCTTCCTGCCCAGCACGCTCTCGTATCGAAGCGATGCGACCTACAAGAATGACGAGCAGACCGTCTCGCTGACGCGCGCGCAATTGGTGGCGGAGGCGCAGGCCGGCACCGCGATCCTGACCGCAACGGCGGCGATGCGTTCCGGCCAGCAGGTCCCTGGCACGGGCATTCCGCAGCCGCTGCTCGCGATCGGCACGGGAACGGGCGTGACGGGCGATCCGCCGCTGCCGAACTTCGTGTCGGGCGGCGCTGCCGATCCGCCGGCCTTCACCGCGATCGGCACCGACGTGCGAAGCGACGCGGCGATCTTCGTCGATGGCGCACCGGCAACCGGCACGCTCACCTGCTCCGCGGGAATCACTGGCAGCTTCTGCAACAACGGCAACGTCTCGATCGATCTCACCGTGAAGCCAGCGATCGGCCTGCACCTGGTGCAGGTGCTGAATCCGACGGGACCGCTCAGCAACGAGCTGCCGCTCTGCGTCGGTACGCAGATCCAGTGCCGTTAGTGCCTGCGGCGACTCGCGAGACGCGTCTCCTGTAGCAAGACCTGGAAATGAGTGGGCGATCGAGCTGATCCATGTCAAGGTGGGCCGAATCGGGAGGTTCGACTCATGCCTGCGCGGTCCCACTTGCGTCTCGCGGTTTCCTCGGCTCTGGCTCTCGGCTTGCTCGGATCTGCCGACCCTGCCGTCGCGGGTCGCCCGCGCAGCCACGAGGCCGTCGGCTCGCAGGTCTTCGACAGCCCGCAGGTCAACCCGATCGTGCTGAATGCGGCGGGGACGCGCCTCTACGTGGCGAACACGACGAGCAATACGGTGTCGGTCGTCGATACCTTCAACAACTTCACGATCGCTACGATCGAAGTCGGACTCGAACCCGTCTCGCTGGCCGTGCGACCCGTGGCGAGCGAGCTCTGGGTTTCGAATCACCTGTCGGACTCCGTCAGCATCGTGGACATCGCTGTGGGCAGCCCGACTGAGAACCGCATCATCGACACCATCCAGGCGCTCGACGCCGATGGCGTCACCAGCTTCGACGAGCCGGTTGGCATCGCGTTCACGCCCGATGGTGCGAAGGGCTATGTCGCGCTGTCGTCGCGCAATCAGATCGCCGTCATCGATCCGGCGACGCGCGGCATCACGGCGCGGCTGAACGTGCGCGCGCAGGAACCGCGTGCGATCGCGGTGCGCAACGGGCTGCTCTTCGTCGCGGCCGTCGAAGGCCACAACCAGACCGAGACGGGCGCGTGCCCGACCGAGGTGAACAGCAACCCGCAGTGCACGCTGGGCCTGCCGGATATCGCCACCTTCGCCGCCAACCCGAACATTCCCGGCGAGCAGAAGAACATCGTCGTCGATACCGCCAATCCGGATCGCGACCTCTTCGTGTTTCGCACCGACACGAACGCCGAAGTCGCCGCGGTCTCGGGTGTCGGGTCGCTGCTCTACGGCATCGCGGTGTCGAGCGCGGGCCGCGCCTTCATCCCGCAGACGGACGCCCGCAACAACGTGAACGGCATCGTCGCGCCGGCCGGCTCGCGACAAGACGTCAACGCCGATGGCAGCGTCAACTTGAGAGATCTCGCGAATCGGATGTTCACCAACGAGATTGCCGCGACCACCTGCACGACGGGAGGCTGCGGCGCGGTGACGGTGACCGACCTCGAAGGCGCGAGCCCGACGCAGGCCACCGCGCTCGCTACACCCTACGCCGCGGCACTTTCGGGCGATGACTCGACGCTGGTCGTCACGTCGATGGGTTCGAGCCGCGTCTTCACGGTGAACGCGACGACGATGGCGATTCTGTCGCGCGTCGACCTCGGCTCGGTCGGCGGCGGCGACTTCGGCCAGCAGATGCCGCGCGGCGTCGCGCTGAAGTCCACCGGCGGCGGCGCGCCGCAGACCGCCTACGTGCTCAACAGCTTCGAGAACACCGTGTCGGTGGTGAACGTCGCGAACCCGAGCAGCATCACCGAGGTGACGCAGTTCTTCGTCGGCAGCGATCCGACGCCGGACGCCGTGCGGCGCGGCCGCATCGCATTCAACAGCGGCTTCGCATCTAGCAACGGCACCTTCTCGTGCGGCAGCTGCCATCCCGATGGCAACACGGATCAATTGATGTGGCGGATCGGCGCCGAGTGCTTCCTCGGCGGCTGCGTCGCGGGCGAGGATGAGCCGCGCTCGACGATGCCGGTACGCGGCCTGAAGAACACGTTGCCGCTGCACTGGGCCGGCAACCTCGGCGACCCCTTCGGCGGCGGCAACGGCGACGTCGGAGTCGGCGGCGCGGGCGGCACGAGCTGTTCACTCGGCGGCGTGGACGGCGATCATGACTGCTTCGCCGATCTGGTGCCGGCGAGCCTCTCCGGCGTGATGTGCAACCAAACCCCGTCGTGCGCGACGGGTCCGTCGGGCGCGGCGGGCATGCTCACCTTGCAGGAGCGCGACGACCTGGCGTTCTTCCTCGCCGCCGTTGCGTATCCGCCGGCGCGTTCGCGCCGCATCGACGACACGCTCTCGACGCTCGCCGATCCGGTGAACGTGCCGAACGGCGACGGCTCTGCGAGCGCGCTCTCGGCGAACGCGGTGAAGGGCTTCCAGGATTTTTTCACCGACCAGAACGGCGGCAGCGCCGCCAACGACACCTGCGCCGACACCACCGCCGGTTGCCACGTACTGCCGCTGCTCGCGGGCACGAACTCCTCGACGCTGAACGGCTTCGACATCCCGACGATGCGCGGCCTCACCGATCGCTACTTGCAATTCTCGCTCGGCCTCACCTTCGTGCGCGATCTCGAGTTGCAAGCGAATGCGGGAGTCGGGGGGCTCGGGGTCTCGCCGCTCGAGGCGCCGCTGCAGTGGTCTGCGACCCAAGGTCCCCGCGAGATCACCACCTTCGGCACCGCGTTCCTGATCTTCCAGCCCGTCTACGCGGTGCGGCCGCTCGACATCTGGCAGATGGTGGAGGAGGCGAGCACCGGCTTCTCGGGCGCGCAGGCGCGCCAGGTGCAACTCAACGCCCGCACCACTTCCGGCGGGGAACTCGCGCAGACAGACACGCTGCTGTCCGCGCTCGAACTCGCCGACGCGCGCGGCCTCGTAAACGTGCGCGCCGTCGGCGTGCGCAACACCGGCGCCGGTTTCGCGCCGCTCACGCTCTCGTATCGAGGCGACGCGACCTACAAGAACGACGAGCAGACGCTGTCGCTGACCCACGCGCAACTCGTCGCGGAGTCGCAGGCAGGCACGCTGATCACCACGCTCACCGGCGCGCTGCGCTCGAAGTTCGGCAGCGTCGATGCGCCGCAGCCGCTGCTCGGCGCCTGCGTCAGCGGTTGCTCGACGACGACGGGCGATCCCGCGCTGCCGAACTTCGTGATCGGCGCCGGCGATCCGCCCGCCTTCACGGTGGTCGGGACCGACATCCGCAGCGACGCGCTCGTGTTCGTGAATGGCAGTCCAGCGACCGCCACGATCGGCTGCGGCGCCGGCGTCACCGGTAGTTTTTGCAACAACGGCAACGTGTCGGTGGATCTGAGCGTGAAGCCGCCGACGGGCCTCAACCTGGTACAGGTGCAGAATCCGTCGGGACCGCTCAGCAACGAGTTGCCCATCTGCGTGGGTCTCGCGGCGAACTGCAACTGACGCCGCGCTAGACGAGATCCCGCGGTACGCGCAGCTCCACCAGGCTGCCGCAGCCAGCACGGATCTCGGCCCAGCTCGCGATCTCGAGTTCGAGTACCGCGAGTGCGGCGGTCGGGAAGGCTTCGCGCAATCGGGCGCGCGCGCTCCCGTCGCCGCTCGCGCCGAGCATGAGCGCGAGTTCGTGCAGGCCTGGGTTGTGTGCGATCACGAGCACGCTGGCTTCGCGATCATCGATCTGCGCGAGCGCTTCGAGTAGCGCGTCGGGGTCCGCGAGATAGAGCGCGCGCAGCGTCTGGGCGGGTGGCGCGAAGCGTTGCGTGATCGGCGCCAGCGTCTCGAGCGTGCGCCGCGCAGTCGAGCAGAGCACCAGCGACGGGGGATCGCCGCGCTGTTTCAGGTAGACGGCAACCAGCGCCGCGGCGCGATGTCCGCGCGGTGTCAGCGGACGCTCGTGGTCACTCCCGCCGGGAGCGGCGTAGCCAGCCTTTGCGTGGCGCAACAGCAGCAGCGTCTTCATGTGTCACAGAGCTCGCATCAAAAGCCGAGTTCGGAGAGATCGACCGGGCGCCCGAGCTGCGCGGAGCGCTCGCCCGCGACACCCATTGCTACCGCCAGCGCGCCGTCGTAGACCGATACCAACGGCTTGCCGCCGCTGCGGATCGCATCGCGAAACGCGATGTGCTCGAAGAAGGTCGAGCCGTGATGCGCGCCCGCTTTGGCGAGGTTGCCATCGATCGGGAACGTGATCGTCGCGGGCTCGTTGCGATCGCGCCGCGTCACGACGAGCCGGTGTGCGGGAATGAAGGCTTCGACCTTGCCGCGATCGCCGGTGGCCGCGATCTCCATCTCGTTCGTCGCGTTCTCGGCGAACATGCAGAGATCGAGCAGCGCGCGCGCGCCGTCGGCGAAATCGACGACGGCGAAGGCGTTGTCGAGGATGTCGGGCTGCTCACCGCCGTAGCGCTCGTCGCGGTGGTTCACGTCGGCGGCGCCGGATGCATAGACGCGGGTCGGGTGCTGGCGCACGATCACGTTCATCAGATCGAAGAAGTGACAGCACTTCTCGACCAGCGTGCCGCCGGTGTTGCGGTTGAAGCGGTTCCAGTCGCCGACTTTTTTGAGAAACGGAAAGCGGTGTTCGCGGATCGCCAACATCACCAGCCGGCCGATCGTGCCGCCGTGCACTTCCTCCACCAGTCGCTCGATCGGCCGCATGTAGCGGTACTCCATGCCGACCCAGACGATGCCCGCGTGTTTCTCGGCGGCGTCGATCACCCACTGGCAGTGCTCGATCTCGGTGCAGAGCGGCTTCTCGACGAGTGCGTGCACGCGCGTCTCGAAGATCGCGCGCAGCACGTCGTGATGCGTGAAGTTCGGCGTCGCGACGATCACCGCATCGACGCGCGCGTGGCGCAACAACTCGCGGTAGTCCTCGTAGATCTCGACATCGCGACCGACCGCGACGCGACCCCAGTTGCGGCTCGCCGCATCGGAATCGGCGATCGCCGTCACCTCGACACCGGGCACGAGCGCGAGGTTGCGGATGTGCTCGCAGCCCATCATGCCGGTGCCGATGATTCCGTAGCGAATCGTCTCGTGCGCCACGTTTGCTCTCCGATTTTCCCGCTCGGGCGTGTGATAGCTTAGGCCGCGGATGGATGCCCTCCCGATTTTGCGCACACCGCGATCGCTCGGATCCTCGTCGCTCGCCGTGTTCCCGATCGCCTACGGCTGCTGGCGCCTCGTCGGCAGCGACGTGCGCGCGGCGCGCGCGAAACTCGAAGCTGCGCTCGAAGCCGGCATCGATCTCTTTGATCTCGCGGACGTGTATGGGCTCGATCACGGCGGCCTTGCATTTGGAGAATCCGAAGCGCTCTTCGGCCGCGTGCTCGCCGAAGCGCCGGCGCTCCGCGATCGCATCGTCGTCGCGACCAAGGGCGGCATCATCCCCGGCGTTCCCTACGACGCGAGCGCGGCGCATCTGAGCGCGGCTTGTGACGCATCGCTCGCGCGGCTCGCCATCGAGAGGATCGATCTCTACCAGATCCATCGCCCCGATTGGCTGGCACACCCGGAGGAGACGGCGTCCGCGCTCGTGCTGCTGCGCGAGACCGGCAAGATCCGCCAGGTGGGCGTCTCGAACTACAGCGCGGCGCAATTCGATGCACTGCAGCGCTTCCTGCCGTTTCCGATCGCGACGCATCAGCCGGAGCTCTCGGCCTGGCGCCTCGATCCGCTCGTCGATGGCGTGCTCGACCAATGCCTGCGCGAACGCGTGACACCGCTCGCGTGGAGCGCGCTCGCGGGTGGCCGACTCGGCCTCGACGCATCTGCGGCGCGCGGCGAACGCGATGGCGCGCGCCTCGTTCTGCTGCTCGCAGCGCTCGACGCGATCGCGGCGCGCGACGGTGTGCCGCGTGCTGCGGTGGCGATCGCGTGGCTGCTCGCGCATCCGGCGGGGATCGTGCCGATCGTCGGCACGCAGAGCCCGGCGCGACTCGCGGAATGCATGCGCGCGTTCGACGTGAGGCTCACGCGATCCGACTGGTACGCGATCGTTTCGGCGTCGCGCGGAGAAGCGCTGCCGTGAGTGGGCCGATCGAAGTTGCGTGGTTCTGTCCGCTCTGCGACGACGACTACGAATATCTCGGCGTGCCCGATCCGAAGTTGCGTAGCTCCTTTGAACACTGCAGCGACGTTCTGCTGCGCGCCGAGCGCAACGGCTTCGACAACATTCTCTGTCCGTCGGGCTACGCGCTCGGCATCGATTCGATTGCGTTCGCAAGCGGCGTCGCAGCGCAGACATCGCGGATGCGTCTGCTCGTCGCCATTCGCTGCGGCGAGATGTGGCCACCCCAGCTCGCGCGCCAACTCGCGACGCTCGATCGCATGCTCGGCGGCCGCCTCACGCTGAACATCATCTCGAGCGACTTGCCCGGAGCGCCGGTCGAGTCTGCCGCGCGCTATCAGCGAACGCGCGAGTGCATGCAGCTGCTGCGCGCGCTGCTGGACGGGAAGGGCGTCGCGCAGCGCGGCGAGTTCTACAACCTGGAACTCGAGCCGCCCGCCGTACGCACCGTCTCGGGCCGCGCGCCGCTCTTCTACTTCGGCGGTCTCTCGGAGCCGGCGCGCCGTGTCGCCGCCGAAGAAGCCGACGTCTACCTGATGTGGCCCGAGCCGATGCCGGCCGTGCAAGCGCTGCTCACCGACATGCGCGCGCGCGCCGCCAGCGTCGGCCGCACGCTGCGCTTCGGCTATCGCGTACACGTAATCGTGCGGGAGACGGAAGCCGAGGCGCGTGCCGCAGCGCGCAAGCTGCTGTCGCGCCTCGACGTCGATACGGGCGATGCGATCCGTAATCGCTCACTGGATGCCGCCTCCGAAGGCGTGCGCCGCCAGGCCGAGATGCGCACATCGTCGGATGACGAGGGCTACGTCGAGTCCAATTTGTGGACGGGAATCGGCCGCGCCCGCAGCGGCTGCGGGGCGGCCATAGTTGGTGATCCCGATCAAGTCGTGGCGAAGCTCCGCGCGTACGCAGCGTTGGGTATCGAGTCGTTCATTCTCTCGGGCTACCCGCACGCCACCGAATGCGATTTCGTCGCGCGCTACGTGCTCCCGCAGCTCCAGAGTTCATGATCTCGCCGCTCGTCAACTCATGATCTCGCCGCTCGCCGTTGACTCGCTACGCGGGAAAAACCTCATGATCTCGCCGCTCGGCTGCGCCTCGCTACGCGGGACGGGCGCGGAGCTTCGTGCCGGCGTTCCCGCGTAGCGAGGCGCAGCCGAGCGGCGACTCCATGAGTTGGCGGGATGGTGCTACGGCGTCGGAGTCGGTGTCGGGGGGGCTGCGGGCGCTTCGGCCGGAGCCTTCACGATCTCGAGCAGTTCGACGTCGAACGCGAGCGCGGCGCCGCCTTTGATCTTCGGCGGGAAACCGCGATCGCCGTATGCGATCTCGGACGGGCACGTGATGTGCGCCTTCTCGCCGACCTTCATGCCTTGCACTGCTTCAGTCCAGCACGGGATCACGCGGTTCAGCGGGAACTCGGCCGGCTCTTTGCGCTCGACGGACGAGTCGAAGACGGTGCCGTCACGAAGTGTGCCGTGGTAGTGAACCTTCACGGTGTCGTCGGCCTTCGGCGTCGCGCCTTTGCCTTCGGTGACGACGCGCTTCACGAGACCCGTGGAACTCTTGGTGGCGCCCGAAGCGCTGGCTTCCTTCGCGAGGAATTCGTCCGCCGACTTCTTCTCGACGCCAGCCGAGACGACCGAGCGCGCCTGGCCGAAAGTGGAGATCTTGGTGGCGTACTCGTCGATCGGCACCTTGGGCGCTGCACCGCTCGCGCCATCTTTGAGCCCGGCGATCATCAGGTCGATCTCCGCGGGCGAGAGCGCAAAGCGATCGAGGCTGCCTGCGAGCGAGTAGCCCATCGCATAGATGGTCTTCTGATCATCGGTGTCGAGCGCGGGCTCGGCGCTCCGAACGGGTGATGCGGCCACGAGAACGGCCGCAACTGCGAGCCCCAACACGAAACTGGTCTTCATGGATACCTCCGGGCGGCGGAGAGTAGCCGCAGACCTTTGTCGCGAAAGGCCGCGCCATTGCCTCCGCGGGCTCATTGGCGAAGAATCGGAAATTCGCCTCAGGAGCCGCGGTGAACGAATCGAGTTTCGATGGTCGCGCGCGAGCCCTTCTGGCGCGGTTCCCGGCTGCCCTGCGCGAGCGCCACATCGCCGCCGCGCAGATCCTGCACTTGCCCGCGAACGAGCCGCCTTGGACGGACACGGGCCTCCCGATCCGTGCGGGCGACGAGGTCACGGTCTTCGCCGCCGGCCGCGTGGTGCTCGCGGAGTCACTCGATCTGTGGGGCTCGCCTCGGCTGTTCCTATGGGGTCGCTTCGCGCCCGGTGGATCGGTCTGGAATGGTGCGCAGGACACGATGACTGTGCGGGCCGATCGCGATGGCCGCCTCGAGTTGGGGATCTGTCAGGGGGAATGGAGCGACGCTTCGGGTGCGCTCGCGACACCGCGAGAGGCGTATGTGGCGCTGCAAGGCGGCTACGACGTGCTCGCAATTCGCTGGCGCGGCACGGCCGCGGCAGGTCTCGACGCGCTGCACGCGGCCGCGCCCGACGAAGCGCTGATCGCCGCCGAGCGCACGCGACTGGCGCACCCGATCGTGACACCGGACGGCTGGGAGTATCTGTGGTTCCTCGGTCCCGCCGAGATCTATCGACGCGTTCGTGCGACGGGAAATCGCGATGCGATCGCGGTGCACGCGGCGAACGATCTCGGCATCCTGCGCCGCCCGGTGGAATTCGCGCTGAGCCCGGACGCGCGTCTCACGTGGAGTTGGTGTGTCGATGCGCTGCCGACGACACGCGCCGAAGACACGTTGCCGACGCACGACTACGTCAGCATCGCGCTCGAGTTCGACAACGGACTCGATCTCACCTGGACGTGGAGCGCGGCGCTCCCGGTCGATCATCACTACGCATGTCCGTTGCCGCATTGGAATGCGCGCGAGACGCATTGGGTGGTGCGCTCGGGAAGCGACGAACTCGGCGTGTGGCAGGACGAGTCGCGCGCGATTCTCGCGGACTATGCGACGGCGGTGAGCGGACCGCAGCCGACGCGTGTCGTTGCGGTGTGGCTGATCGCGGTGAGCGTCTTCGGTCACGGCACGGCCGCCGCGGAGTTCGCCAACATCGGGCTGGACGACGGCCGCCAGCGCATCGCGGTGCGATGATGAAAGCCATCTCGCTCGCGGAGGCCGCCGCGCTGCTGCGGCCCACCGACACATTCGCGGTTCCGCTGGCCACGGGTCAACCGACCGGCTTGCTGCACGCGCTCTCGGAACGCGACGATTGGCAGGATCTCGCGGTGTTCTCCGCACTGCTGATCGACTTCTTCCCGCTCTTCACGCGCAAGGGTGTGCGTTTGCTGTCGGGGTTCTTCGGGCCGGTCGAACGCGCGCTGGTGGCAGGCGGTCACGCGGTGCACTTCATCCCGTCCGACTTTCGCCGCTTCGCGAAGCTCGCGCGCGACATGGCGCCGCGCGTGATGGCTGCCGCCGTCGCGCCGCCCGACGGGAAGGGCTTCATGAGTCTCGCGCTGCATGCGGGCGCGACCGTCGAGGAGCAACTCCGCTGCGGTCGCGATCCGCAGCGCGTGTTGATTGCGGAGGTGAATCGCAATCTGCCGCGCACGCTCGGCTTGCCGCCGGCTTTTCCGCACGCGCTGCACGAGAGCGAAGTCGATTTCGTCGTCGAGAGCGATCGGCCGGTGCCCGCACTGCCCGAAACTCCGCCCGACGCGATCGAGCGTCGGATCGCCGCGCATGCGCGCGTCTTCATCCCCGATGGCGCGACGCTGCAGACCGGCATCGGCGGCGTGCCCTCCTTGATCGCGCGCATGCTGGCCGACGGCCCCGGCGGCGACTATGGCATCCACTCCGAGATGTTCACCGACGGCTTGATGCACCTGCAGCGCGCGGGCAAGGTCAGCAATCGCAAGGGCCTGCACGATGGCGTCTCGATCGCGACCTTCGCGATGGGCACGCGCGCGCTCTACGACTGGCTCGACGGCAACGAGGCCGTGCGTTTCCTGCCGGTGGACCAGGTGAACGAGCCCGCGCTGATCGCGCGCAATCGCAAGGTGATCTCGATCAACGGCGCGCTCTCGATCGATCTGGTGGGGCAGGTCGTCGCGGATCGCATCGGCGAGCGCGAGCACTCCGGCATCGGCGGACACGAGGATTTCGTGACGGGCGCAGCGTTCTCCGAGGGCGGTCGCTCGCTGATCTGCTTGCCCTCCACGGCGAACACCAAAGAGGGACGCATCTCGCGCATCGTTGCCGATTTCCCGCTCGGCACGTGCATCACCACGCCGCGTCACCAGGTGGACGTGATCGTCACGGAGTACGGCGCCGCGGAACTCGCGGGCAGGACGGCGGCGGAACGCGTCGCGGCGCTGGTTGCGATCGCGCATCCGGCGGTGCGCGACGCATTGCGCGCGCGCGTCGCGACACTCCCGCTGATCCCCGACGCGCCGATCGAGCCGGCCGCGTAGATGACCGCCGACGCGCCGCCCGACGCGTATCGCAGCGCCGTCGCGCTCGTCGGCGCCGCAACGCTCGCGGCGCTCGAAGGCATGGAGGTGGCCGAGCGCCATCTGCATCCGCCGCAGATTCCGCGACTGCGCCAGATGCTCGGTGTCCCGCGCGATCGCCTCGAGGAAGCGCTCGAGGCATTCGCGGCGTGCGCGCCGGAGGATCCGGTCCTGCGCAATTTTCACGATCGCCTCGCGCAGGGCGCCAGCGAAGCGCTCGATGCGTTGCGCCTCTTCGTCGATCCCGGTGCGCCGCACGAAGCGACCACGCGCGTGCTCGGCTCTCTCGCACTACACCGTCGTGCGCAGGCAACGCTCTACGCACTGCGCGCCGTGCTGCCGGCGCTCGGCGCGTGGTTCCTCGAGCCGGCGTTGCGCGCGCGTGCCGCGCCCTTCGATCCCGAGCCGCCGCCGGAGTTGCCCGTCGGCGTACTGGAAGCACCGGGTGTGGATGGCGATCGCGGCGGCTTCTCGCTCTATGTCCCCGAATGGTGTGACGGGGTGACACCGTGGCCGCTGGTCGTCGCGCTGCATGGCGGCTCGGGTCACGGCCGCGACTTCCTGTGGAGCTGGCTGCGCGAAGCGCGTGGCCGCGGCTTTCTACTGCTGTCGCCGACGTCGCTCGGCCCGACGTGGTCGCTCGATGCACCGGCGCTCGACGCGTCGCGGCTCGCATCCATGGTGGAATTCGTCGCCGCGCGCTGGCCCGTCGATCGCGCGCGGATCCTGCTGACGGGGCTCTCGGACGGCGCCACCTTCACGTTGCTCGCCGGTCTGCTCGATGGCGCGCCCTACACCGCACTCGCGCCCGTATCGGGTGTGCTGCATCCCGCGAATCTCGGCAACGGCAACCTCGGTCGCGCGCGCGGCCGCCGGATCCATCTCTCGCACGGCGCGCTCGATTGGCTCTTCCCGATTGCGCTGGCGCGACTCGCGCGGGACGAACTCGCGGGCGCTGGCGCCGATTCGGTGTATCACGAGATCGAAGATCTCTCGCACACCTATCCGCGCGACGAGAACGACCGCATTCTGGCGTGGTTCGATGCGGCGCTAGCGTTGCCCGACGCGGCGATCGGTTCGTGATCTGCGCGTTTCAAATCTCGGTGGAGGAAGCAAGATGCAGATGCGTTTGTGGAAGCAGTGGGCAGCGTCCTTCACGCTCGTCGGGGTTGCAGCGAGCGCGCTGGCTCCGCGTGCAGCGGCTACTGAGCTGACTTCGCAACTCGGTGCTCCGGTGTACGTCGAGGACTTCGACCTAGAGACTGCCTTTCCGCTGAGCCCTGAGACGGACCCCTTCGAGTTTGGCGGCATGGCGGGCTACCAGCGCGGCGACCCGCTGGCTCCGCTTCCGACGCTCACCGGAACAGAGCTCGCGATCGCAGTCGTCGAGGCCGATCCCTCGAGCGCATCGCTCCAGGCCTCCGGCGCCTTTCTCGCGTTCACGCCGCCCGCGGGCGAAGGCGTTGGCTTGCGCGGGCACTTCGACGGCTTCGCGGCGGTGCGCGACGCCACGAGGGGACAGTTCCAGACCGCGACGGTCACGCTCGGCGACACCACGATCGCCAATGGCGCAGCAGGCTATCTGCTCGACTTCCAGAGCGGCGCTCTGCGACTCGCGGTGAGCAACCTCGGTCCTTTGTTTCTGGGTGGCTACGACGACGTATTCCTCACGCAGACCGCGGAGGACGCAATCCGAGCCGGCGATCCCTTCGAGATCGAACTCCTTTTCGATCGCGTCGCGCGCACCGCGCAGGCCTCACTCACGGTCGGGGAGGAGTCCTTCCAGACGGCAGCCACGACCTCGAGCACCTTCGACACCATGGAGATCGACAGCGCGCTGATCGCGAACACGACCGCCAACAACGACGCGCCGCTCGCGAGCATCGCGTCCAATGCGCAGCGCTTCGAGATCTACGTGCCGGAGCCGAGCGCCACCGCGCTGAACCTCGCGAGCTTCCTCGCGCTCATGCTCGGCGCCATCCTCGGCAGGCTTCGCGGCTAACCAAGGATCGTCTCCAACTCCGCGAGATCCGCGATCACGTGATCGGGCCGAGCGCCCGTGTGCTTCGCGAGTGATGCGGCCGGATCGACGACGCGGCGCGTGATCCATACCGTGCGGATGCCGAGCGCCGCTGCGCCGGCGACGTCGGCCTTCAGGTTGTCGCCGACGTGCACGGCTTCGCTCGGCGCGACATCGAGCGCCGCGAGCGTCGCCTCGAAGATCTCGCGGCGCGGTTTGCGCAGACCGTGATCGGAAGAGATCACCACCGCATCGAGCGATGCGCGCAGCTGCGTCTTGTCGAGAATCGCGAGCGCCGTTGGCGTCCAGGTCCAGTTCGAGCAGAGCCCGATGCGGAAACGCTGCTGCAAGCGTGCGAGCAGCGCCGGGTGATGCGCCGGCGCCGTCGCGATCGATTCGAGCATGCCCATGTGCACGTTCGTCAGGACCAGCGGGAGATCGGGATCGTCGAGACCGAGCGCCTTGGCGACACGCGTGAAGCGTTCGAGCGTCGTGAGTTCGCGATCGCGCTCCCAGTGCGTCGCGCGCCACTCGCGATCGACGGCGGCGAGTGCGCGCGTGAAATCGTCGAAAGCGATCGGTACGCGCGCGTTGATCGCGTCATGCAGCGCACCGGCCGTCGACATCAACATGCGACCATCGACATCGATCCGCGGCAACGCGTCCATCGGAAGATCGACGAGCGTGTCGAAGAGATCGAAGACTACGGCGCGAATCATCACCGCGATCGGATAGCATCGGCCGCGCGTGACGGCGATCCAACTCGATGCTCTGAGCAAGCGCTATGGCGATGTGGTCGCTGTGGACCGCCTCTCGCTGCGCGTCGAAGCCGGCGAGTTGTTGGCGTTGGTGGGAGGCTCGGGCAGCGGCAAGACGACGACACTGAAGATGGTGAACCGGCTGATCGAGCCGGACGCGGGCACGATCCGCATCGGTGATCGCGATGTGCGAGGCGAGCCGGCGCCGCAACTGCGCCGCCGCATCGGCTATTGCTTTCAGCAGATCGGTCTCTTCCCGCATCTGTCGGTGGCGGAGAACGTGGCGGTGACGCCGCAACTGCTCGGCTGGAGTGCGGAGCGCATCCGCGCGCGCGTCGATGAGCTGCTCGCGCTGGTCGAGCTCGAGCCCGCGACGCATCGCGATCGCGCGCCGTCGCAGCTCTCGGGCGGACAGCAGCAACGCGTCGGTCTGGCGCGCGCGCTCGCGGCGGAGCCCGAAGTGCTGCTGATGGACGAGCCCTTCGGCGCGCTCGATCCGCAGACGCGCGAGACCTTGCAGGAGCGCTTCCAGACGATTCGCCGCGTGCTCGGCATGACGACGCTCTTCGTCACGCACGACATGGGCGAAGCGCTCGCACTCGGCGATCGCATCGCAGTGATGGATCGCGGCGCGCTGGTGCAGATCGGCACGCCGGCCGAGCTCCTGAGAAATCCCGCGACCGACAGCGTTGCGCATCTGGTCGCGACGCCGCGCCGGCACGCGGAACGCGTGGACGCGTTGCTGCACGGGGACGGTCGCCCAGCGTGAGCGATCTCTTCAAGCTGCTCCCGGAATACGCGGGCGCGCATCTCGAGCTCTCGCTGGCAGCGCTGCTGATCGCCACCGCGATCGCCGTGCCGTTCGGGATCGCCGTCACGCGGAATCCGCGCCTCGCGCCGCCACTGCTCGGCGTCGCGGGCGTGATCCAGACGGTGCCGAGCCTCGCGCTGCTGGCGCTGATGGTGCCGCTCTTCGCGGTGGTCGGCGGTTTCACGGCGCGCCACTTCGGCATCGAGATCCGCGCGATCGGAGCCGGGCCCGCGCTGGTGGCGCTGGTGCTCTACGGCGTGCTGCCGATCTTGCAGAACACCGTCGCGGGTCTGCAGGGCGTCGATCCTGCGGCGCGCGAAGCGGCGCGTGCGGTCGGCATGACGCCGAAGCAATCGCTGTGGCGCGTCGAGCTCCCGCTCGCGCTGCCGGTGCTGGTGGCGGGCGTGCGAACCGCTGCGGTGTGGATCGTCGGCACCGCGACACTCTCGACGCCGGTGGGCGCCACCAGTCTCGGGAACTTCATCTTCAGCGGACTGCAGACGCGGCGCTTCGCGGCGGTGTGGCTCGGTTGCATTGCGTCCGCGGCGCTGGCGCTGGCGATCGACCGCGCGATCCGTCTGCTCGAGCAAGGTTTGCAACAGCGCCGCCGTGGCTTGTTGTGGGCGTCGCTCGCAGTCTTCGCGGCGCTCATCGCGGGCATCGCATTCGCACGGGCGAGTGTTGCACCGAGCGGCGCCGCACCTGTCGTGACGATCGGCGCGAAGAGCTTCACCGAACAGTACGTGCTGGCCGAGTTGATGGCGGGCTTCGTCGAACGCGGCACGGGCGTGCGCGCAAAGACGTTGCCATCGCTCGGTTCGACGGTGCTCTTCGACGCGCTCCGCAACGGCGAGATCGACGTCTACGTCGATTACTCGGGAACGCTGTGGGCGAGCGTGTTGCAGCGCAGCGGCGCACCGGGGAGTCGCGCTGCGGTGCTCGACGACGTGACGCGGACGCTCGCAGCGGAACACGGCATCGAAGTCGCCGCCGCGCTCGGCTTCGAGAACACCTATGCGCTCGCGATGCGCAGCGCGCGCGCCGAGGAACTCGGCGTCACGACGCTGAGCCAACTCGCAAAAGTGGCGCCCGAACTCGAGATCGGCGCGGACTACGAGTTCCTGTCACGTCCCGAGTGGCGCGCGCTGGTGGACGCCTACGGCTTTGCGTTTCGCGCGTCGCGCTCCATGGATCCATCGCTGATGTACCAGGCTGCGGCGGCCGGCGAAGTGGATGTGATCTCCGCGTTCTCGACCGACGGCCGCATCGCCGCCTTCGACCTGCGCGTGCTCCGCGACGATCGCGGCGTGATCCCGCCCTACGACGCCGTGGTGTTGGTGGGCGCGCGCCTCGCGCGCGAGCGACCTGAAGTGGTGGCGCAGCTCGCGCGACTCGCGGGCTCGATCGACGCGGTGACGATGCAGCGGATGAACGCCGAAGTGGATCAGCAGGGACGCGCGCCGGCGGATGTGGCGCGGGAGTGGCTCGAAGGAAAGCCGGCCTTGTGAAACTCGCCGCTCATCAGGTCATGGTCTCGCCGCTCGCCGTTGGCTCGCTACGCGGGAGTGGAGCCTCGTAGTGCTGGCTGCTTGTGCGATCGCGAAGGTGCTGAGTCCGAGCGCCAGTAGGAGCAGGGATGCGGGTTCCGGGACGCTTGCTGGGGAGTTGGCTATTTCGTGTCGTTCGCTCGGCTGCGGGAACGCCGCGATGGCTTCGG
>JANNKU010000121.1:0-33181 GCA_031396445.1 Deltaproteobacteria bacterium
GTCATCAAGCGCGCGGCCTGGATCTCCGCGGCGGATTCGGCGACGAAGCGCTGGATCTCGCCCTTCTCGGAGAGCAGCGAGCCGTGCGCCCAGCGCATGTTGGCGCGCTGGCACATCAGCTCGAAGGCGCGCTGCGCCTGACCGAGCCAGCGCATGCAGTGGAAGATGCGCCCCGGCCCGAGCCGCTTCTGCGCGATCACGAAGCCCTGGCCGCGCTTGCCCAGCAGGAAGTCCTTCGGCACGCGAACGTCCGTGAGGCGGATCTCGCAGTGACCGCCTCCGGTGTGGCCCATCGTCGGCACCACGCGCACGACTTCGTAGCCGGGCGTGTCGGTCGGCACCACGATCGACGAGAAGCGCGACCAGCGATCGATCGCATCGGGTTCGGTTTGGCAGAACACCGTCGTGAACGCCGCGCGATTCGCGCCGCTGGTGAACCACTTGTGGGCGTTGATCACCCAGGTGTCTCCGTCGAGTGTCGCCTGCGACTGCATCAGCGTCGGATCCGAGCCTGCGACTTCGGGTTCGGTGAGGCCCACCGACGGATAGATGTCGCCCGCGACCAGCGGCTCGAGCCAGCGCTTCTTCTGCGCGCTCGTGCCGTAGAGATGCAGCATGATCGAGTCCTGCATCGACAGCGATCCAACCGCAGCCTGTCCCCAATGCGAGCGCCCGATGATTTCGTTCAGATACACGAACGACATGAACGGGATGCCCTGGCCGCCGATCTCGACGGGATGGCCGAGCGCCCACAGCCCCTGTTCCTTCGCACGCGCTTTCAGCCGCGCCATCGTGCCGTCGCGCCGCGCCGTCGCTTCGTGCTCTTCCGCTTCGAGATCGGTCTCGGCGGGGAACACCTCGCCATCGATGAACTTGCGCACGCGCTCGCGCAGCACGCGGACTTCGTCGCTCATTCCATAGCTGCCCATGATGATCTCCTTCGCGTCGGTCCGCGACGGTATCTCGGCAGGGGGCGGGTTGGTAAGGTCTCTCGAGATGATCGACCTCTTCGACGAGTTGCGTCGCGTCGTTCGCGCTCTGGACGCGGCCGATGTGGCCTACGCATTGGTGGGCGGCTTCGCCGTATCGCTGCTCGCCCGTGCGCGCACGACGGACGACATCGATCTGTTGATCGACGCCGTCGATCTCGACGCTGCCACGGCCGCTCTCGAAGCGGCCGGCTTCGAGGCGCGTATGCCCCCGTTCCCGGTGGCGCGCGGGCGCCTGCGCATCCAGCGCTTCCTGCGCACCGAGGGCGAGGATCTCGTGTTGGTGGATGCGCTGCTGGCCGATGCGGCGACGGATGTCGCAATGCTGGGTCGCCGTCTCAGACTAGAGACGGAGGGAGGCCCGCTCTGTGTCGTGACGCGAGAGGATCTTCGCGTTCTCAAGCGGCTGCGTGGGAATCCGCAGGATCTCGCGGACCTCGCCGCGCTCGATGATGCCGATGAGGACGAGGCATGAGTGCGACGCCGTCGCCGCAGCGGGTCGAGCAAACGCTTCGGCGCGTGGCGCAACTGCGCACCTTGTTTCGGCGGCTACCGCGCGTGCTGTCACCGCGAGAACAGCGAGCGGTCGACGCGTTCGCATCCTTCGTGGCCGGACGCGAAGCGGGGTGCTCGTTCGAAGCACTCGAGGCCGGGTTCCGCGACGCACTGCGACATCGCGATGCCGTCTCGATCCTGCGCGCAGTCGAGCGCTCGGGCGACTGGATCCTCGAAGACCCGACACTGCATCCGTACTACTACTGGGCGCAGGCCTTCGCGCGCGAATCAGCCGGCGCGCTGCGTCCGAGCGAGTCGCCAGGCGAATAGCCGGTACACGATCAGCAGCGCAAAGAAGAGCGCGACGATCTGCGCGACGCGCCAGGTCGCGTGATCCACCGCGGCGTCGAGCTGCGTTCCGCCCGTCAGCGTGTTGATCTCGGTGGCGAGCGCGCGCAGCTCGCCCGCCGACGTGCCGATCTGCGTGGCCGTGTTCTGCCACTCGCGCACGTCGAAGGGACGCGACGGCGGCGCATCCGGGTTGCGCGCGAAAAGCGTGCTCCACGAATCGCCTGCGAGTTTCAGATTGTCGGTGACCTGGCCCAGCGGGACGATGATGTCGCGCGCCGTGTTCAACGCCTTGTTGGCTTCCTGCAGTGCACCTTGCGAATCTCCGAGCGACTTCTGCAAGTCGGCGGGCAGTTGCTCGATCGCGAGCGATGCGCGCTCGGCGCTCGCCGCCATCGCCTCGATCGCGGCAACGCTCTGCATCACGGTGTCGCGATCCTCGAGGTCGTAGAAGAGCAGTTCCATCTGCGTTCGAAGCTGTTCGGGAAGCTGCGCGACGATCAGCGAGAACTGGCGCGCGGTCACATTGAAATCGCGAATCGATTCGGCGCCGCTGTCCACGCCTTCGAGCGCCCGGAAAGGCGCCAGCGGCAGCGTCAGCACACTCAAGAGTGAGTCGCTGGATCGGATCCGCGCGCCGGCGTTCTGCAGTCGCTGCAGCGAGAAATCGCGGCCGACGATCGGATTCTTCGCGACGAGCGCTTCGACATCCGCCACCACCTTGGTCAGCCGCTCGGGTGTGAGCAAGCGCGCGCCGATCTCGAGCGCGTCGTTCTGGAGCAGCAGCGCCGCGTCAATCGCGATCGATTGCTCCGCGCCGAAGAGATCGCGGCCGTCGCCATCGCGCAAGTAGAGCGTTTGCGCGATCGAGATCCCGAGCAGCCGGAGGTAGCCCTCCTTGGCCGAGTCGGAGAACGCAGCCTCCTGCACCGGCGGGATCATACGCATCCGCCAGATCAGCGAGCGGCGACGGATGTTGCGCTGATCAGTGGCCGCCGAGATGTCTTCTGCGGCATCGCTCACGGTGGCCCCGAAACGCGCGGCGTAGCCGGAGAGTTCGTTGCGGAGATCGTCTTCCGTCATCGAGGAGCCGGACATGTCCGACTGACCCATGAACGGGAGGCGGAAGGTGCCGCAGGCGAGCGTGGTGGTGAGGGCGAGCAGGATCATCAAGAGCCGCGCCGCATGCACGAATTCGCTACGCACAGCGCCTCTTCAACGCGGCGAGTGAAGCGAATGCGATGGCCGAGCCGAGCGCAGCGCCCGGCTCGGGGACACGCGATATGTCTGTGTAGACGAGGTGGGGAATCGGGTTCCCCGTGCACCCCCCACTCGGATTCGGAGCGCACACATAGGATGTGAGCATCGGCGCAGTTCCGAACTGCAAGCCGAGTCGAAAGAGCTGGTTGATCGTCGTCGCGACGGTCATCCCCGCCTCGGTGGTCACGACACCGAACACAGTGAAGAGCCCGCAATCGAGTCCGACGTTGTTGCCGATGTTGATGAACCATCCGCTCGTTCCGGAGTTCTCCGCGGTGTCGCAGGGGTTGGAGCTTCCCGGCGGGTCCGAGGAGAGCGGTACCGAGACGGTGCCGCGGGCGTTCGGGAAGCCCGTGAACTCAGAGAGAACCGGGTCCTGGAGAACCACCTGGGTCGCGGGGAAGTTCACGTGGTTCCCGATGAAAGTGCCGCCTTGAATCACGAAGTTCGTGACGCTGCGATGTATGAACGAGTCGAGATAGGCGTCATCGTCTAGATAGGCGAGGAAGTTCGCGACCGTGTTGGGCGCAGCATGCGTGCAAAGCGTCGAGACCTCCTGGCAGAGTTCGATGACAATGTCTCCGACGGCGGTTCCGATCGAGACTTCGGGGTTCGCTGCGCGCCCCGGCGAGGCGAACATCGATAGGACGAACGACAGGGCGAGCAAGTAGGTGGGGCGCAACACGGGTTCCTCGGGTACGTCGGTCCCAGCGGGACCGGCCAGCATAATCGCAGTCCGCGCCGCGCGCAGGGTCCCGCGCAAAGGAGCCGCTGCTAGGTTCCGTCCCCCACAGGAGGACCGTCATGCGCACCGTGTACATCGTCGAAGCCGTGCGAACGCCGCTCGGGAAGCGGGGCGGGGGACTTGCGACGGTGCATGCCGCCGAGTTGCTCGGAGCCGCGCAGCGGGCCGCGATCGAGCGCGCGCACCTCGATCCCGCGGCGGTCGATCAGGTGATCGGCGGTTGTGTGTCGCAGGTGGGCGAGCAGTCGTTCAACATCGCGCGCACCGCGTGGCTCTCGGCGGGGCTGCCGCTCGATGTCGCGGCCACCACCGTCGATGCGCAGTGCGGGTCGAGCCAGCAGGCATCGACGCTCGCTGCCGGGCTCGTCGGTTCGGGCCTCGCCGACATCGTGCTCTCGTGCGGCGTCGAGAGCATGAGCCGGATTCCGTTGGGTGCGAACTTCGCCGACAAGAATCTCGGTCGGCCGGTGCCGAAGAGCTACTTCGCGCGCTACTTCGCGCGCTACGCATTCAAGAGTCAGTTCCAGGGCGCCGAGATGATCGCGCTCGAGTACGGCATCACGCGCGAAGACGCGGATCGCTTCGGGCTGCGCTCGCAGGAGCTCGCGGCGCGCGCGTGGCAGGAGGGGCGCTTCGATCGCGAAGTGGTGCCGATCGACGCTCCCGTCGTCGATGCGGAGGGCAAGCCCACTGGCGAGACGGTTCGCATCGCACGCGACGAAGGCATTCGCGCCTCGACGCTGGAGAAGCTCGCTTCGCTCAAAGCCGTGATGGAAGGCGGCATCCACACCGCGGCGACGTCGTCGCAAGTGACCGACGGCGCGTCGGCCGTGCTGCTCGCGTCCGAAGACGCCGTAAAGCGTCACGGCTTGACGCCGCGCGGACGCATCGTCGATGCGACGATCGTCGGCGTCGATCCGGTGACGATGCTGAAGGGCCCCATCCCGGTGACGCGCAAAGTGCTCGCGCGCACCAAGCTCGCGATCGAAGAGATCGACGTCTACGAAGTGAACGAAGCCTTCGCCTCGGTCGTGCTCGCCTGGCAGCGCGAGTGCAAACCCGTCGCCGAGCGCGTCAACCCGAACGGCGGCGCCATCGCCCTCGGCCACCCCACCGGCTGCACCGGCGACCGCCTGATCACCAGCGCCCTCCACGAACTCGAACGCACCCACGGCAAACGCGCCCTGATCGCGATGTGCTGCGGCGGCGGCCTAGGCACCGGCACCCTCATCGAACGCGCGTGAGAAAGGGTGAGAAAGGGGACGGTCCTCGAGGTGACGGGCTGGTGACTCGAGGGACAGGCTTCGAGGAAGTGCGTCCCCTAGGTCATCAGCCCGTCACAATGAGGACCGTCCCCTTTCTCACTAGAGCTCGAACCAGCCGCCGCCGATGGGCACGCAGGTGCCGGCTACGCGCACGGATGTGTCGGGCTCGACGAGCAGTTCGCTCGGGCGGCCCATCTCAACGCCCTGCGTGAAGACGAGCTTTGTGTTCGCTTTCGTGAGGTCGTGCGCGAGCCAGTAGGCGCCGAGGGGGCCGGCGGCGCCCCCGGTTGCCGGATCCTCGGTGATGCCGTGGCCGGGGCCGAACATCCGACAGCGTGCGGTGTTTGCACCGGTTCGCACGAAGAGATAAGGCTGCGCGCCCTGAACGGCGCGCTCGATCGGTTCCCATGCGTCGATGCGCAACCGCGCACGCGCGAGTGCGGCGAGCGAGCGCAGCGGCACGATCAGGAACGGCGGTCCCGTTGCGACACTTTCGCAGGGCAGCGTCGGATCGAGATCGCCGGCATCGAGACTCAGTGCGGCGGCGAGTGCAGCGCGATCGTCGCAACGCGGACCGAAGCGCGCGGGTGGCTGCGTCATCTGCCACAGCGTCGCGCCGTCGGCTGTACGCAAGCGCTCGACCGGCACGGGCCCGACGCCGAGTTCGAAGACGATTCGATCGCCTCGATCGAGCACGAACGCGGTGCCCACCGTCGGGTGTCCCGCGAGCGGCAGCTCTGCTCGCGGCGTGAAGATGCGAACGCGGACGTCGCAATCGCTGCGTTCGGTGGGCAGCACGAAGGTGGTCTCCGAGAGATTCAGCTCGAAGGCGATGCGCTGCATCAGCGCTGCATCGATGCCGCGACCGTCCGGGAACACCGCGAGCGGATTGCCGCCGAAGCGCTCGCGCGTGAACACATCGATGAGTCGGTACTCGAAGCGCGCCACGCTCAGCGACGCCGCGCGCGATGCAGTTCCGCCATCAACCCGAAGAGTTCGACGACGTTCGACGGCCGCTCGTCACCTGCGAACTCGCGGTAGAGCGTCGCGATGTTGACGGCGATGCGTTCCGCGTCGCCCCACGACGCGTAGTCGCCGAGCGCAATGTCGAACGCGGCGTCGCGCGCCGGCATGCCGGCGTCGAAGCGCAGTCGCGCTTCGTTGCGGATGTAGACGAGGTAATCGCGCACCGCGACGACGCCGCGCTTCGTCGTGATCGGCCCGTGTCCCGGCACGATCGTCTCGACGTCGAGCGCGAGGATACGCTCGCAAGCGTCGATCCAGTTCTGGATCGGTCCGGCCCAGACGATTGGCGTGCCGTCGATGAAAAGGATGTCGCCGGTGAAGACCGTGCGATCGGCGGGGACGAGGACGAGGCAGTCGCCGCGCGTGTGCGCCGGACCGACCTGGATCAGCGCGACGTGCTTGTCGCCGACGCGCAGATCGAGTTCGCCTTCGAAGGTTCGCGTCGGCAGTCGCGGCGTGATGCCGTCGAAGCGGAAGGCGCCGAAGCAGTGCAACACATACGCGCCGAGCGCACCCAGATCAGGCGCGCGGCGCTGAAACTCGGCGAGCACAGCCGGCGTTTCGTGCGCCATCTCGTCGGCACACGCGCGCGTCGCGACGATCTCCGCCTCGGGCACCAGCTCGTTGCCATAACAGTGATCGCCATTCGCGTGCGTGTTGACGAGCGTCTCGATGCGCGTCGCCGCGGGCACCGCGTCGCGCATTGCGGCGAGCATCTCGGCGGTGAGACGAAGATCGAAAAGCGTATCGACGAGCAGCGTCGCGTTGCCGTCGCTGATGAGCCCGGCATTGCTCCAGCCCCACGAGCCATCGGGCTGCAGCCACGCGAAGCAGCCGCTACCGAGATCGTGCAGCCCCTTCGAGTAGCCAAAGCGCGGATTCGCCAGCGAAGCACTCATACGCGATCACGCTAGCAAGGTGAGAAAGGGGACGGTCCTCGTTGTGACTGGCTGGTGACTAAGGGGACGCACTTCCTGAAGCCTGTCCCTCCAGTCAGCAGCCCGTCACTTTGAGGACCGTCCCCTTTCTCACCTCAGAGCCAGGCTTCGATCAGGGCGGGGCCGGGGTCGGAAAGGGTGCGGGTGAGTTCTTTGACGAAGGTGTCGGCGTCGGTGGCGCGGGCGGCGGGGACGCCCATGCCGCGTGCGATCGCGCACCAATCGAGCGAGGGGTTGGTGAGTTCGGTGAGTGCGCGGGCGGCGGGGCCCGGCTCGGCGATGCCGGCGCGCGCGACTTCGATTTGCAGGATGCGGTACGCGCGATTCGCGCAGAGCACGACGACCACGTCGAGCGATTCGCGCGCCATCGTCCACAGCGCCTGCGCGGTGTACATGCCCGAACCGTCGGCTTGCAGCGCGATCACCTTGCGCTGCGGACACGCAACGGCGGCGCCCACCGCTGTCGGGAGACCCTGACCGATCGCGCCGCCAGTGAGACCCAATACGGTGTGGCGCGGCGCTGCGCCGGCGAGCGCGAACCAGTTGGCGCCCGAGGTCGCCGCTTCATCGACGACGATCGCACCTTCGGGTTGCAGCGCCGCGATCGCCTGCCCGAGTGACGCGACGTTCAGCGCGCCGCTCGGCACGCCCGGTCGCGCGGCGCTGGCATCGGCGGGAACGTCGCGCGGCGCACCGAGTGCATCGGCCAGCGCTTCGAGCACGCCGACGCAGTCTTCGTCGGGCGCGGCCAATAGAAGTCGCTCGCAGCCTTCGGGTGCGAGCCGGCTCGGCACATTCGGGTAGCCAAAGAACGAAACCGGATCGCGCGTGCCGACAACGATGAGCGTGCGCAGGCCTTCGAGCGCTGCGATCGCCTGCTCGGGGAAGTACGGCAATCGCTCGATCGCCGGCAGATCGGCGCCGCGTTCGAGGCGCGCGACGAAGGAGTCGTGCAGCAGTCGCGCGTTGCAAGCGGCACGCACGCGCGCAGCGGCGCGCAATCCCGCGCCGCGCAGCGCGACACCGCCGAGCAGCAGCGCCGCATCGCCGCGGCGCAGCGCCTGCGCCACCTGCTCGACACGATCACTCGAGACGCTCGCCGGCGCGATCCTTCGCACCGTCACGGCGGCGCCCGGCGCTTCGTTCCACTGGCAATCGGCGGGCACGATCAGCGTCGCCACCTGGCCGGGCGGCGCGAGCGATGCTTCGATCGCCGCAATGGTGTCACCCGCAATGTCCTCCGCGCGGCGCACCGAGCGCACCCAGCCCGAGACCGGATTCGCGAGCGACACGATGTCGCTGGTGAGCGGCGCATCGGCCGCGAGATGCCACGTGGCGTGATCGCCGATCACGTTGACGATCGGCGAGCGCGCGCGCCGCGCGTTGTGCAGATTCGCGATGCCGTTGGCGAAGCCGGGGCCGAGGTGGAGCAGCGTCATCGCGGGCCGGTCGCTCATGCGCGCGAAGCCGTCCGCCGCGCCGGTGCACACGCCCTCGAAGAGTGCGAGCACCGGGCGTATGCCGGGCGCGCGATCGAGCGCGGCGACGAGCGGCATCTCGGTGGTGCCGGGGTTCGCAAAACAAACATCGACGCCCGCCGCGATTGCGGTGCGAATCAGCGCTTCGGCTCCATCCATGGCGGGCCATGCTACCAACCGAGAAACGGAGGTCGACCATGTCGGAAGTCAAAGTGAGTGATGCGATCGCAGCGCCGGCGTCGAAGGTCTGGGAGCTGCTCGGCGATTTCGGCGGCGTAACGAAGTGGGGCGGTGCGATGTTGCAAAGCTGCAAAGTGGAAGGCGAGGGCGTCGGCGCCGTGCGTCGCATCGGCTTGCCCGGCGGCGTGGAAATCAGCGAGCGACTCGAAGCCTACGACGCGGCAAAGCGCTCGTTCTCGTACGCGATCATTGGCAAGAGCCCCATCCCGATCAAGAACTACGTCTCGGTGTGCAGCGTCGTCGAGACCGGCGCGAACGCGTGTCGCGTCGATTGGAACGGAAGCTTCGAGCCCGACGGCGTTGCCGAAGAGCAAGCGCAGGGAATGGTGCGCGGCATCTACGTCGGCGGAATCGCCGGCGTGCGCAAATTTCTCGGGGTGTGAGGCAGGAAAGTCGGAGCTAGAAGACCGACTCACCGAACGGCAGCAGTGCCAGGTGGCGGGCGCGCTTCACGGCTTCCACCACTTCGCGCTGCTGGCGGGCGGTGTTTCCTGAAATGCGTCGCGGCAGAACCTTGCCCGTCTCCGACAAGAACATCCGCAGCACGCGGGGATCCTTGTAATCGACGACGAGGCCCTTGTCGGTCGTGAGGCGCGAGACCTTCGGTCCGCGGAACGACTTCTTCTTGAGCTTGCGCGCCTTCTTGCGCGCCTTCGCACGAAGCCGGAATTTGAGACCGCGCGGCTGGGGACCCTCGTCGCGATCGCCGTAGCCACCGCCGCCGAAGCCGCCGCGATCGCCGCCACGGTCGCCACCGCGGAATCCACCGCGATCGCCGCCGCCGCCGCCGAAGCCGCCTCGATCTCCGCCGAAGCCGCCGCGGTCACGGTCGCCGAAGCCACCGCCTCCGCCGCCGCCGAAGCCGCCTCGATCTCTGTCTTCCTGCATCATGGGGCGCGCAAACTATCCCAGGGCTTCCGGGGTCGCAACCAGCGCGGCGATCAACTCCGAAGCGCCGGCAGCACGTCGCTGGCGAAGAGCTCGAGGGTCGCATCCACCTGCGCGGGCGGTAGGCCGCCCAGGTCGAACATAGAGAGATGGAGATCGAGGCCGAGCGTCTCGCGCGTGGCGGAGATGCGATCGACCACCTCCGCGGGGCTGCCGCAGACCGCGACGCCGGCGAGCAGCTTCTCGTAGTCGAGCTCCACCTTCGCTTTGGCGTGGATCAGCTCGCGGCGCGTCCAGATGCGATCGACGAAGCGCAGGTAGTTCAAGTAGTACGGCCGCCACGATTCGCGCGCTTGCTGCGACGTGCGCGCCACGTGCACGTGATTGCAACAGCCGACGCGCGCTGCCGCCGGATCGCGCCCCGCATCGGCCCAACGCGCGCGATAGCGCTCGACGAGCGGCAAGAACTGGCTCGGCGGCGCGAGCACGCTCGGCAGCATCAACGGCAGACCGAGTTCCGCTGCGAGATCCACCGACGCGGACGACGAGCCGCCGCCGACCCAGATCGGTGGATGCGGTTGCTGCACCGGTCGCGGTTCGACCGTCACACCATCGAGTGGCGCGCGAAAGCGCCCCGACCAGGTGACGTCGCGCTCACTCCACAGCCGCCGCAGCAGCTCGAGATTTTCGCGAAAGCGCTCGCGACTCTCGTCGGGCTTCTGGCCGAAGACTTCGTAGGTGTCGATCAGGATGCCGCGACCGACCGAGAGCTCGACGCGCCCGTTCGAGATCGCATCCACCGTCGCGTAGTCCTCGGCGACGCGCACCGGATCGAGATTCGCGAGCAGCGTGACGCCGGTGCCGAGTCGAATGCGCGTGGTGCGCGCGGCGATCGCGGCGAGCACGACCGGCGGCGCGGCGAGCACGTAGTCACAGAAATGATGCTCACCGAGCCACACCGAATCGAAGCCGAGCGTTTCGGCGCGCACCGCGGCATCGACGATCGCGCGATGGCGCTGCGCCGGCGATGTGGTCGCGCCCGAGACGGGATCCTCGAGACAATCGCCGAGCGAAAGCGTGCCGATTTGCATGGCGGCCGACTCTACCGCGGCCGGATCGCCGTCACGCGGTATTCGTCGTTCACCACTTCGATGTCGAACTCGACCTTCGCACCGGGCGCGACGCCTTCGAGCAAGCGCTTGTCGGGCACCGAGAAGGTCATCGTCATTGCGCTCATGATGCCGGGGATGTCGCCGTGATCGAGTGTGATCTCCGACTTGGCGACGTCGACACCGGAGACGGTGCCCTTGCCGGTGCCGTGGGTCGCATCGCCCTTGCAGGCGACGAGCGAGGTGGCGAGAACGACGACGAGAACGAGCGAGCGGAGCGTCACGAGATTTCTCCTTGTGGCAACGAACGTTGTTTCCAGATCGCAAAGAGGGCCGGATACACCAACAACTCCAGCGCGAACGAAGTGACGAGGCCGCCGACCATTGGTGCTGCGACGCGCTTCATCACGTCGGCGCCGGCGCCCGAACTCCAGAGCAACGGCAACAGGCCGACGATCATCGCGACGACGGTCATCGCCTTGGGGCGGATGCGGCGCGCGGCGCCCTCGACGATCGATTCTTCGAGATCGCCGAGATTGCGCATCCGATCCGCCGCAACGTGCGCGCCGTGTGCGAGCTTCAGGTAGAGCAGCATCACGACACCCGTCTGTGCATCGAGTCCCGCCAGCGCGATGAGGCCCACCCACACCGCGATCGACAAGTTGTAGCCGAGCGCGACGAGCAGCCACACCGCGCCGACCGCCGAGAACGGCACGGCGAGCAGGATCATCGCGGTCTCGACGCCCGAGCCGGTGTTGAGATAGAGCAGCAGCGAAACCAGCAGCAGCGTCAGCGGAACCACGACATAAAGCCGATCGCGCGCGCGCTCGTAGGCCTGAAACTGACCGGCCCACTCGATGCGCACGCCGGGCGGAAGTTGCACCTGCTCCGCGACGATGCGGCGCGCGTCGTGCACGTAGTCGACGATCGGGCGATCGGCGACATCGACGAACACGAAGCCGGAGATCTGTCCCGCTTCGCTGCGCACCATGTCGGGACCCATCGCGAAGTGGATCGTCGCGAGTTGGTCGAGCGGCACTTGCGCTCCCGCAGGCGTCATCACCAAGATGCGTTTCAACGCATCGAGGTCTTCGCGGAAGTCGCGCGCGTAGCGGACCGCGATTGGGTAGCGCTCGCGACCTTCGACGGTCTGCGCGACGTTCATGCCGCCGAGCGCGGACTCGACCACCTCGGAGACGTCGCGCACGCGCAGGCCGTGACGCGCAATCGCGTCGCGATCCACTTCGATGTCGAGGTAGAAGCCGCCGCCGAGTCGCTCGGCGAAGGCGCTGCGCGTGCCCGGCACTTGCTGGATCGCGCGCTCGATGGCGAGCGCCGCCGCGTCGATCGTCGCGAGGTCGGGACCGAAGACTTTGATGCCGAGCTGGCTCCGCACGCCGGTGGAGAGCATCTCGTTGCGCGTCTGGATCGGCATCCACCAGGTGTTCGGCATGCCCGGATAGCGAAGCTTCGCGTCCATCTCCTGTACCAGCGATGCGTAGGTGACACCGGGTCGCCATTCCGATTCGGGCTTCAGCGTGACGACCGTCTCGACCATCGACAGCGGCGCCGGATCCGTCGAGGAGTCTGCGCGACCGATCTTGCCGAACACGCGCTCCACTTCGGGAAATTCTTTGAGCTCGCGATCCTGCATCTGCAACACGCGCTGCGCTTCGGCGATCGGCATGCCGGGCGGGGCGGTCGGCATGTAGAGGATCGTGCCCTCGTTCAGCGGCGGCATGAACTCGGTACCGAGCGACAAAAAAACCGGGATCGTCGCGAGCATCAGCAGCAGCGCTGCGATCACCACCGATCCGCGGTGTCGCACCACCCAGCGCACCACTGGCGCATAAAGGTGTATCAGCACGCGACTCACGGGATTTTCGAGCTCGCCGCGGATGTGACCGCGGATCGCGAGCGCGGCGAGCGCCGGCGTGAGCGTCACCGACAAGATGGCGGAGAAGCCCATCGCGTAGGTCTTGGTGAAGGCGAGCGGCTTGAAGAGGCGTCCCGCCGTTTCGGTGAGCGTGAAGATCGGCAGGAACGAGACGGTGATCACCAGCAGCGCGAAGAATACGCTGGGTCCGACTTCCTGCATCGCGGCGATCACGACGTCGCGGCGTGGTGATGGCTGGCCCGCGTCTTCCCACGCTTCGAGCCTGTTGTGGACGTTCTCGACCAGGATGATCGACGCATCCACCATCGCGCCGATCGCGACCGCGATGCCGCCGAGCGACATGATGTTCGCGGTGATGCCCTGCCAGAGCATCGGCACGAAGGCCAGCGCTACACCGACGGGGATCGTCAGGATGGGGATCAACGCCGAGCGCGCGTGTAGCAGGAAGACGAAGATCACCAGCGACACGATCGCGAGCTCTTCGAGGAGCGCGCGGCGCAGTGTCTCGGTCGCGTTGCGAATCAAGTGGGAGCGGTCGTAGGTGGGGACGATCTCGACGCCGGCGGGGAGCCCGACCTTCAGCTCTTCGAGGCGCGCCTTCACGGCGTCGATCACTGCGAGCGCGTTCTGCCCGTAGCGCATCACGACGATGCCCCCGACGACTTCGCCCTCGCCGTCGAGTTCCGCGATGCCGCGCCGCATGTCGGGGCCGAGCGTCACGACGCCGACGTCGCCGACCGTGACGGCCGCGCCATCGCCCGCACGCAGCGCGATCTTGCGCAGATCCTCGACGTCCTTCACGTAGCCGCGCCCGCGCACCACGTACTCGTGGCTCGCCAACTCCAGCACGCGTCCACCGGAATCTTCGTTCGATGCGCGCACGGCTTCGATCACTTCCATCGTCGAGACGCCGAGCGCCGCGAGTCGCGCGGGATCGAGTTGGATCTGGTACTGCCGCACCCAACCGCCGAGCGTCGCAACTTCCGCGACACCCGGAATCGACGCCAGCGCGTAGCGAAGGTTCCAGTCTTGTAGCGAGCGCAGTTCCGCCAGATCGAGCGTCCCGCTGCGATCGACGAGCGCGTACTCGAAAACCCAGCCGACTCCCGTCGCGTCGGGACCGATCACCGGCACGACGTCGGCGGGCAACTGGCTCTGTACGCCGCTCATGTATTCGAGGACGCGAGAGCGCGCCCAGTAGAGATCGGTGCCGTCGTCGAAGATCGCGTACACGAAAGAGAGTCCAAAAAAGGATTGACCGCGCACCGCGCGCACACCCGGCGCAGCGAGCAGCTTCGACGAGATCGGGTAGGTGATCTGGTCTTCGATCAACTGCGCCGAGCGACCGGGCCATTCGGTGTAGACGATCACCTGTACGTCGGAGAGATCGGGGATCGCATCGAGCGGCACGTTGCGCACCGCGTGGATGCCGAGTGCTGCGCTCGCCGCGACGAAGAGCAGCGTGATGCCCGGATTGCGCGCGCAGACGCCGATCATCCACGCGATCGGGCCGCGTGCCGTCGCGGTGTCGCCGCCCGCCATCACCAGGACTCCAGCGCGGAGCGCAGGCGGCTCTCGCCGGCGACGAGGAAGGTGCCCGCGACGACGACGGGTTGACCGGCTTCGAGGCCCGCGATGATTTCGATGCGGCCATCGCTGGTGGCGCCGGTCGAGACGCGCTGTGGGCGCAGGTGGCCATCGCCGAGATCGAGGAACACGAAGCTCTTGTCGCCCGCGTGCAGCACGGCGGTGTCGGGCACCGTGAGTCGCTCGCCGAGCGGCTTGCGCAGCAGCACGGTGGCGAACATGTCGGGGCGCAGCGCGTGCTCGGCGTTCGCGAGCACGAGCCGCACGCGCGCGGTGCGGCGATCGCCCTGCAGCGCCGGATAGACGTACGCGACCTTCGCGTCGAAGTGTTGATCGGGCAGGTGCGGCAGCGTGATCTCCGCCGGCATGCCGACCGACACGTTCGCGAGTTCCGCTTCAAAGACCTCCGCTTCGATCCACACGCGGTCGAGCGGAGCGATGCGATAGACGCGCTGGCCCGCTGCGATGGCGCTGCCAGCGACAATTTCTTTCTCGACGATGTAGCCGGAGATCGGTGCCAGCACGGGCAAGAATTCCTGCGCGCTGCCGCGCCGCGCGATCGCGGCGATTTCGCCCGCATCGACGCCCCAGAGCTGCAGTCGGCGCTGCGCCGCGCCGACCATCGCGCTCGCGCGCTGCGGCACGCTGGTGCCGCGCGCTGCGCCGTTCGCGCGCAGCGCTTCGAGATATTCGCGCTGCGCCGCAAAGATTTCGGGGCTGTAGAAGAGGAAGAGCGGCTGCCCCTTCACGATGGGCGCGCCGAGCGAATCGGCGGTGACATCGCCGGCGAAGCCGCCGACGCGCATCGTCACGTCGCGCAGCGCCGTCTCATCCCATGTCACGCGGCCGGTGGCACGCACCGTTGTGTCGAGCATCTCCAGCTTGGCCGCTTCCGAACGCACGCCGACCTGGCGCAGCCGCGCCGGATCGAAGTGGAACTCGCCGGGGTGAGCTTCCGCCGCGAGCGGTTGCGCCGTCGTCGGCGCCGCGCCGCCCACTGCTTCGAGTCGCAGGCCCGGCGTGCCCACCGTCAGCGAGCCCTCGGCGCTCGCCATCGCGCCCGACTTCGGATTCGCGTGCACCTCGACTTGCCAGGTACCGCCCATGTCGAGCTGAAAATCGGCGCGGTACTTCCCATCGCCGATGGCTTCGACGCTCGCGGGCCCGCCCATCGCCTGCATTGCGCCCATCGCGCCCATCTTCACGGCAACCTCTACGTCGGCGTCCGCGATGGCTGCGCCGCTCGCATCGCGCAACTCGACGATGAGTTCGTTCTTGCCGACGCGCAGTTCCGCCGGCGACACCGTCGCGGCGATCTCGATGTCGCCCACGCGCGCACGCGCCGGCTTTGATTGATCGCTGCAAGCGAGCGCGAAGCCGCTCGCGAGCAGCAGGAACGCAATGGCGAGTCCGAGCGCGTGACTATTCATGGCTTCCTCCTTCCGTGTGCTGCGGCGTCGCTTCGAGCGCGGCGCTCTCCGGAGGCGCACCCGGCGCGACACCGAGCGCTGCCAGCAGCGCGGCGCCGCGGCGACTCTCTTCGGCGACGGCGCGTAGCTCTTCCAACTCCGCGCTGCGCAGCGCGCGCTCGGCGTCGATCAGATCGCGGAACCCACTTGCGCCCGTTTCATAGCCGGCGCGCGCGGCGGCGAGTTGGTCGCGCGCCGCGGGGATCATTCGATCGCGCGTGATCGACAGCAGGTGATGGCTCTCGCGCAAACGCTCGGCGGCACTCTGCACTTCGGCTCGAATCTCGTCAGCGGCGCCTTGGCGCTCGAAGCTCGCTTGCTCGGCCTCCGCACGCGCCTGTTCGAGCGCAGCGCGGCGGCGACCGAGTTGCAGCGGCACGTTCCACTCGAGGCCGACGTAGGGCCGCTGGTCCGCGAGTTCCCAATATGTGTCGTAGGCGCCGACGAGCTTGAAGTCGGGAAAGAATTCGCGGCGCGCGAGCGCTTCGGCCGCACGCTTCGCTTCGATGCGCGCATCGGCGGCGCGCAGCTCTGCGCGCTCGCCGATCGCGCGCGCGGCGAGCGTCTCGTTGGCATCGGACGGTGTCACGACGGGCGGCAACGCTTCCGGCAACGGCGGGATCGCCGCGCCATCACCGAGATGCAGCAGCGCCGCGAGCTGCGCCGCGCTGACCTTCTGCTCGGTCTCGAGCTCGACTTGTTGGCGCAGCAACTCGGCCTCTTCCCACTCCGCGCGCAGCGGATCCTGCTGCGAGCCGACACCGCTCTCATAACTTCCGAGCGCGGCTGCATGAACCTCGCTCACCAGTTCGAGGTGGCGCTGCGTGATTTCGAGCGAGCGCGCTTGCAGCCACGCATCGTCGTAGAGCGCCGATGCGATGGCCGCGAGTCGCACGCGCACGGCCTGATAGTCCTGCGACATCGCTTGCGCCTCCGCGAGCGCAGCCGCGCCGCGCAACGCGAGCTTGCCGGGGAACGGGAACGCCTGGCTCGCCTCGACGCGCCACGCAGCATCGATGTCATTCGATCCGAACGAACGCGGACCGACGCCCGCGCCGATCATCGGATCTTCGAGCGCGGTGTCCTGCGGATAGCGCGCAAGCGCCGCGCGCCACGCCTTGCGCGCCGCGGCGATCGTCGGGTTGCGCCGCAGCACCTCCGCGATCAGCGCGTCGCGATCGAGTGTCGCCGCGCCGCCGAAAGGGACGTCACTCGCGACGAGCGTCGCGGCTTCGCTCTCGCGCTGATAGTCGCGCGACATCATGCGGTAGCGGGTGCGCGTCTCGAAGAGCGCGCAGCCGGGCAGGGCGATCAGCAGCGTGACGACAGCGACGAATGCGCTGCGTCGCGAAAGGGACGCGATCATGAGTAGCCTCGCTCGTGCGGGCGACGCAGCGCGCAAGCGCAGGTCTCCCGTTGCGGTCAGCGGAACGCAAACGGAGCGAAGCGGGGATCAGAGCTGGCGGACGACGGTGAAGCGCGTAGCCGCGATGCGGGGGGCGAGCGTGGCGTCGCCGGCGGACGAGAGCGCCGCCGTGGGCGCCGCTGCGAGCGACGCGGTGGAGATCAGCGCAAACACCGTGGGCACTCGCAGTGACGCGTGGTCGCCGCCGGGCAGCGCCGCGGCGTGACAGCAAGTGAGCGGAAGGAAGCCATCGCACGGCGCTTCAGGCGCCGTCAGCGAATCGGCGGGTGCGGCGCGATGACAGCAGGCGTGATCGAGTCGTGCCGCCGCCTGCGCAACGCTCGCACTCGCGCCGAGAGCGCAGATGCCGAGGATTGCGGCGCAGAGGATGCGGCGTGCGCTGATGCTGATCACGGTTGCAGTATCTCCCTATCAATCGAGGCGTCAACTGATCGGTGGATCGAGTCGGGGACGAGAGCGGGGCCGCGATCGGCATGCGCTCGTGCGGTAAGGTGCTCGCGCGGATGGTTGGGCTTCGATGCTGCAAGGCGGGGGGGGTGACGATGCGACGTGTGCACTGTGACTGGCTCGGGATGCGCGCGCTGATGCCGGCAATGGCGGTCGTGATGTTGGCCTGCGCCGGTGGAACAGGACCGGGCGATGGCGCGGGGCCGAAGGTGCCCTCGACGCCGTCGGAGCTGGCCGTCGAAGCCTATGTCTACGCGTATCCGCTGCTGGTTTTCGATCTCGAGCGAAAGGCGCAGTTCCAGGCGCTGGGCGTGAGCAATCAGCTCTCCACGCGCACCACGACCTCGACGCCGTTCTCGCATGACGTGCTCGAACCGAACGCCGACACGGTCTCGACGACGGCGCTTCTCGATCTGCGCAGCGGCCCGCTGGTGCTCTCGGTGCCGGACAGTGGCAATCGCTACACGCGCATCGACTTGCTCGACGCCTACACGAACGTGTTTGCGTCGCTCGGCCAACGCACGGAGGGCAACAAGGCCGCGAGCTTCGCGATCGTCGGGCCGGGGGGCCCCGGCGCCATTGCGGGTGTCACTACGGTGCGTTCCCCGACGAACTACGTGTGGCTGCACGGGCAGGTCGCCGCCCAGGGGGAACGCGATGTGCCGATCGCTTCGGGCTTGATGCGGCAGTGGTCGCTGACGCCGCTCGCCGAGTTCGCCGCTGGCAAGCGCCGGCTCGCGGCGGTGCGGCCGTCGGTCGCCGACACCGATGGCGGCGCGGCGAAGAGCGTCGAAGCGCTGAAGCCCGCCAAGTATTTCGAGGAAGCCGCGCGGCTGTTGCAGATCAACCCGCCGGCGCCCGCGGATGGCCCGCTCGTGAAAAAGTTCGCGTCGATCGGCCTCGACTACAAAAGTGGCCGATTCAATCCCGGCAAACTGAAGTCCGAGACGCTGGCGAAGGCGGTGAACGACGGTCGCGCGCGCATTCACGGCGCGAAAACGGTCGCTGCGTCGCAGAACGGTTGGAGCTTCGAAGCGTCCGGCGGTAACTACGGCGTCGACTACCTGTCGCGCGCCGCCGCCGCGCGCACCGGCATCGGCGGCGCGCTGCCGCAGGATGGTGTCGAAGCCACTGCGCGCCTGTCCGGCGGCTCGCGCAGCGTGCTGCATTTCGCAAAAGGCGACCTGCCGCCCGTCAACGCATTCTGGTCGCTGACGATGCTCGACGACAACGGCCGCATGGTCGACAACATGCTCAACCGCTACGCCGTCCGCAGCGATCGCCTCACCAAAGACGCCGACGGCGGCATCACCGTCTACCTGCAAGCCCCCCCGCCCGACGAATCCAAACGCAGCAACTGGCTCCCCGCCCCCAAAGGCTCTTTCCAACTTCTACTGCGCCTCTACTGGCCGAAGGAAGAAGCCATCAACGGAACCTGGAAGCCACCCGCGGTGAAGTGAGCGGGGCCGGGCGTCAGGTTATTTTTTGTCAGGTTATTGGGCACTGGTACGAGGGCGCGACCGACAGCCCCGAAGCCCAATAACCTGACAAAAAATAACCTGACGCCCGGCCCCTAGACGCGGTGCATGCGTCCGCGCACGCTCTCGTCGATCGTTGCGTACACGCGCCTGCCGTTGCGCGCGGCTTCGACGGTGGCGTGCATCCCGAAGCCGAACGAGTTTCCTGTGATCAATACGCTCTTCATCGACTACGGCCTCACGATGTAGAACGCATTCACCGGGTGACCGAGTTCGAGCGCCTCGAAGCGCGTGAAGCCGGCGTCCTCGGCGAGTTTGCGCGCGAGATCGCTGTGCAGGCCGAGCGTGCCGAGTCCCAGACCGCCGGGCTCCGAGAGCGCCGACGACATGCAGGTGAGCACGCTCGTGCCGTACATCATCGCGGCCATCGGATTCTTCGCGACGTTCTGCTCGTAGCTCGGCAGCGCCTTGATGTCGGCGACGAACCAGGTGCCGTCGTCGCGAATCGCGCGGCGGATCTGCTGGATCACGCCGCCCGGGTCGGTCATGTCGTGCAGACAATCGAAGGTGGTGACGAGCGCGAAACGCGCGTCGGCGGGCAGCGGGTCTTTCGACGCGTCGTGGAACGTGGTGTTCGTGACGCCCGCTTCGAGGCGATTCGCTTCCGCGCGCTGCAGCGCGTGCTGGGAGATCTCGTAGCCGTGAAAACGCGAATGCGGAAACGCTTTCGCCATCGTCAGCAGCGCGACGCCGGCGCCGCAACCGATGTCGGCGACGTCGATGCCCGCTTCGAGCTTCGCCACGACACCCGGAATGCGCGGCAACGCGAGCGGCACCAGCAGCGCGCGAAACCACGGCGCGAGGCCGCGCTCGATGCCGCGCGCGCCTTCGGGTCCCATCGCGTCGTACGGCAGCCCGACACCGCTCTGGAACGAGGCGGGCAGCTTCTCGGCGATCGCCATCATCTGCGGCAGTTGCGAGAAGAAGCCGACGCCGTTCGCGGGATGACTCTCCTCGGCGAGCACAGCGACACCTTCCGGCGACAGCTCGAAGCGTTCGTCGCCGCGATGCAGCAGCACGCCGGCGGCGCCTTGCTGGTGCAGCCACTCGCGCAACCAGCGCTCGTCGAGACCGGTGCGCTGCGCGAGCTCGGTCGAGTTCAGTGCGCCGGCGCCGGCGAGCGCGCGGAAGAGGCCCATGCGATCGCCGAGATAGATCATCGCCGACGTCATCGCGCCGCCGAGCGCGCCGAAGACGAGCTTCGCGTATTCCTTGAAGCGTTCGGGATCGATCGGAGCGGAAGCCGTCATCGTTGATTCCTCCGGTGAGCGGCGCAGCATGGAGCGGAGCGGCTGGCTCGGCAACGCGCGGTACTCTGCCGCGCGTGCACGATCCGGACGAGAGCCGCGCAGCGATCCAGGCCCTCGAAACGCTCTCGTCCGCGGAGCAGCGCTTCGAGTCGCTGCGACGCACGGTTGGACTCTTCGCGGGACCGATCGTCTTCGCCCTCGGCATGCTCTTCCCGATCGCGGGCCTCGAACCCGCCGCCGCGCGACTCGTGCCGGTGATCGCCGCGACGCTGGTGTGGTGGATCACCGAGGCGGTGCCGCTGCCAGTGACGGCGCTGCTCGGTCCCGCGCTCGCAATCGTCGTCGGCGTCGGCACCGCGAAGGAAATCTTCGCGCCTTTCGGCGATCCGATCGTGCTCTTCTTCATGGGTTCGTTCGTGCTGGCCGCGGCGATGGCATCCACCGGACTCGACCGCCGCTTCGCCTTCGCGGTGCTGGCGCAGCCGCGCATCGCGTCGTCGCCCGCGCGCATCTTCGTGACCTTCGCGGTGATCACGGCGGGCATCTCGGCGTGGCTCAACAACACCGCGACCACCGCGATGTTGTTCCCGATCGGGCTCTCGGTGCTCGGCACACTGGCGCGCGCGCGCGACCTCGATCCGACAAAGCTCCGCTACGGCACCGCGCTGATGCTGACGCTCGCCTACGCGTCGTCGATCGGCGGCCTCGCGACGCCCGTCGGCACCGCGCCAAACCTCATCGTGCTCGGCCAACTCGACCAGATCGCCGGCGCGCACATCCTGTTCCTGCACTGGATGCTGATCGCGGGCCCGATCGCCGCGCTGCTGCTCGGCTTCTGGATCGTGTACGCGCGCTGGGCGATGCCCTCGGAGCTCGACGCTGGCGTCCTCGACGGCGACGCGATGGCGCGTCAGCTCGCCGCGCTGGGGCCGTTCTCGCGGGCCGAGCGCAACGCCGTGATCGCGTTCGCGGTGACCGTCACTGGCTGGGTGCTGCCCGGCTTCGTCGCCATCGCGCTGGGCGCCGACGCGCCGCTCGCGAAAGAGCTCGCGCGTCTGCTCCCGGAAAGTGTCGTCGCGCTCTTCGGCGCGGCGCTGCTCTTCGTGCTGCCCGTCGATTGGCGCGCGCGCCGCTTCACGCTCGACTGGGAATCGGCATCGCGCATCGACTGGGGAACACTGCTGCTCTTCGGCGGCGGACTCTCGCTCGGCGCCGCGATGTTCCGGACGGGACTTGCCGAAGCGATGGGATCCGGGCTCGTCGGCCTGACCGGCAGCGACTCGCTGATCTCGCTCACGTTCCTGTTCACCGCGATCGCGATCGTACTCACCGAAGCGACGTCGAACGTCGCCACCGCCACGATGATCGGCCCGCTCGCGATCGCCGCTGCGCAAGCCGCGGGCGTCTCGCCGATCCCGCCCGCGATCGCCGTCGCGCTCGCGTCGAGCATGGGCTCGATGCTGCCGGTCTCGACGCCGCCCAACGCGATCGTCTACGGCTCGGGCTGCATCCCGATCACCGCGATGGTGCGCCACGGCGCGGTGCTCGATCTCGCGAGTGCCCTGATCGTGCCGTCGGGCGTGCTCGTGGGGTGCTGGCTGCTCGGGCTGAGCTAGTCGGCGAACGCGACCACGTCGCCGCTGCCCACGATCCCAGCCGTCTCGACGTTCGCGTACACACCCACACACTGATTGGCTTCGCGCACGACGGTGCGCATCAGGCCGGTGTCCTTCGGCAGATCGTCGAAGGGGTGCGTGATCATCACGCAGCGCGGACACGCAATGGTGACGGCGAGCGTCGCGCCGCCCACGCGCAGCCGGCGTCCGCGCCAGCCGAGTTCGGGAAAGCCGTCGTCGCCGCCGTCGCAGTCGATCAATAGATTCGGGCGAAAGCGCCGCAGGTCCACGCGTGATGCGGGCGCCAGTTCTTGCAGCTTCCGCAGTGTCGCGGTCGTCAGCAGAAGGATTGGAGCCACATCGAAGTAGGTTCCGGGCGGCGACTCGAACTCGAAGACCACGGGCGGAAAGACCGAGAGATCCGGCAGCGGTTCATTCTTCTCGCGACCGAAGATCGCGCGCAGTTCCGTCTCGAAGTCCGCTTGATCGGGCGCTCCGCGGCGATAGTGATCGAGGTCCGTCGCGGGCATGCGCGGCCACAGCGTCACCGACGTTCCGACCGCCGCGCTGAGCGATGCGTTCGCGTCCGGCGCATCGGCGCGCAGGCGTTCGCCATCGGGGAGGCGGATCTCGGGCACGGGAAGCAAGAGCGGATCGCCGCCGGGTTCCTCGCGATAGCGGGCGGCGCAGCGCATCAGGTCGGCGATCTTTTTGGCGCCGCGAATGCCGCCGCGCACCTCGTCGCGCACCGCCCAGCCGCGATCGCCGCGCATGCCCTCGATCTCGATGCTGGCGCGCTCGAGTCGTTCGCCGGCCATCGACTTCACCGGATAGCGCCAGATCTCTGCGATCGATGCCTTCATCTCGACTCCTCCGTGCGGACTTCGTGGATTCTGCGCGCCCGCACGAATGGCTCGCGTAGCTGTGCGAGATAGGTGCGCGGGTACTCCCGTCGATCCGCGATTCCGAGATCGCTCGGGCCGAAGCGCCGGGCGGGATCCGCACGATAGGTGTCGAGCAGGTGGTCCCACAAGGACGAGAAGAGCGCGAAGTTGACGTCGCCCTCGCCGGGGCGGTTCAGATGATGAAAACGGTGCGCCGGCGCCACCGCCCAGACGGCGACCAGCGGACCCACGCGCATATCCACATTCGAGTGTTGGAGCAGCAGCTGAAGCGCCGTCGCGAAGGCGAGCAGCCACGCGACGTCCTGCGGCATGCCGAGCAGCACGAGCGGCGTCGCGCCGCACGCGAGCTCGAAGGTCAAGTGCAGCGGGTGTTTCATCAAGCCGTTGAAGCCGTAGAAGCGCAGCACCGAGTGGTGCACCGCGTGGAAGCGCCACAGCAACGCCGATCGGTGACTCGCGTAGTGGGAGAGCGTGATCCCGCAGTCGGCGACGAGGATCGCGAGCGCGAGCTGCGCGGCGATCGGCCACGTAGTCGGCCAGAGCGCGAGCCCTGGCGTGATCGCAGCGAGCAGCGGCAGCACGAGAACCGAGACGGTGTTGGTGACTTCGGTCACGACGGCGTGTACGAAGTCGCGCGCGCGATCGCCGTGCGAGCGATTGAAGGCAGGCTCGTAGGGCGCGAGCTGCTCCGCCGCGAACGAGATCGCGATGGCGAGGACGAGAGCAACGCCAAGTGAGACCGGGCCGAAGCGCTGCTGCGCGGCGATCCCGAGCCACAGCAGGCCGACGAAGAAGAGCGGGGCATAGGCGACGCGCAAAATCCGGACGGGCCACGGCATCGACGTTCTCCTCGCCGCCGAGTTTGCGTAGCGCGAGAAACGGAGTCTTGAACGAAACGCTCGCGATCGGGCGCGAAGTTCAGCGCAGCGCCGCGAGCGCCGCACTCGGCGTGATGCCGAACATGCGTCGCATCGTGCGGGCGAGGTGTGCCTGGTCGGCGAAGCCGCCGGCTTCCGCGGCGTCGGCGAAAGTGGCGCCGCCTGCGAGCGCGCGCGATGCGCCTTCGAGCTTGCGCCAGAGCAGCCAGCGCACGAGCGGAACTCCGAGCTGCGACTTCGCGAGTGCGCGCAGTCGCGACTCCGAAATTCCCGTCGCGCCGGCCGCGCGCGCGAGGGCGCCGGGGCCGCGCGGAATCTCGCGAAGCGCAGTGAGCGCCGCTTCGAGTCGCGCATCGAGCGCGGGCGCCGCATCGATCGCGAGCGCTTGCCCCAACGCCTCGACATTGGCGGCGAGATCGCCGCGCCCGGTCAGCGCCGTCACGAGATCCGCTGCGATCACGCCAACTGCGCGTCGGCCGACACGAAGCGCGAGCGCCCGACCGAGTGGCGCATGCGGTTCGAGATAGAGGAAGAGCACCTGCGCGTGACCCGACGCGACCTGGTGTTCGACGAGCGGCGGGATCGCGAGCGCCCGCGCGCGGATCTCGATTCCACCGCTGCGCACGACGACATCGTCATCGAACCCAATCGCGAGCTGGATCGCGACGTGCGCGTGCGGTGCATTCTGATCGCTCGGCCCGCGGTAACCCGCCCAGAATGCGCCGAGCTCGAAGGCTCCCGACCACAAGGGAACTATGCCAGGAAGCGCGCGCGCCATTCGGGGCGCGGCAGGGGGCACACATCTTTGCGCCCGAACCACTGATAGCGATGGCGCGCGACGAAGTCGTACACGCCGTCGCGCAGTGGGCGCGGGATCGCGACGAGCAGCCACGCCCAACTCCACGGCGCACCGAGACTGCGCGCGATGCGCAGCGCCGCGTCGCTGCGCAGGTGGGCGCCGGCGTCGTCGATCAACACGACGTTGTCGAGCGCGTCGGGATCGAGCCCCGCGCGCAGCAGCAGCGCGCGACCGAGCGCCGACTCCAGCGGCGCGAAGCGGAAGCGCGCGTCGCGGTCGTGATCGAGCACGAAGCGCACGAAGCCGTGACAGAGATTGCAGACGCCATCGAAGAGCACGATCGGGTGCGCGGCGGGATCAGGGAGCGTCGGCGCCGATTCACTCGCCATCGCAAACATCCACAGCCGCGGCCTCTGCTTCGACGAGGAGCGCGGGCTTCAGCGCCGACCGCTCGCGCAGCCACTCGATGGCGTCGCTCGTCTGATCGCGCTCGCGCTCGAGGTAACGCCCGACGGCGTGGCCGAGCCGCGCGTCGGCGAGGAAGTGCGCGCTCCAGGTCGGCTGCGCATCGAAGCCGCGCACCTGCTTGTAGTCGCCGCCGGCGCCGGGCTCGAAGCGCGCGAGTCCCTGGCGGATGCAGTGCTCGATGCCCGCGTAGTAGCAGACGACGAAGTGCAGGTGCTTCACGAATTCGTCGGCGCCCCAGTAGCGACCGTAGAGCGCGTCACCCTTTTGCACGTTGAAGGCGCCTGCGATCGGAACGCCGCCGCGCAGCGCCATCGCGAAACAGAGGCGCGTGCGGAAGCGCTCCCGCACCAACTCGAAGAAGCGCGGGTTCAGATAGAGCCGCCCCCACGGATTGTGGACGATCGTCGTGCGATAGAAGCGCCACATCGGCTCGAACCACGAGTCGGGAATCTCCGCGCCGCTGCGGACTTCGACCGTGACGCCGGCTTCCTCCACCGCGCGCAGCTCGCGCCGCACTTCTTTGCGTCGCTTGTGCCGCAGCGATGCGAGGTACGCCTCGAAGTCTGGCCACGCGCGGTTGATCCAGTGGTATTGCAAGCCGAGTCGCGGCAGCCAGCCAGCGTCGCGCAGCACCGCCAGCTCGTCGTCGCGACAGAAGTTGACATGCGCGCCGGAGAAATGGTTGGCGAGCGTGATGTCGCGCAGCGCCGCCGCGAACTTCACGATCCACGCGGCGCGATCTTCGCCAGGCGCGACTAGGAATCGTGTGCCACTGACCGGTGTGAACGGAACCCCGACGAGTAATTTCGGGTAGTAGCGGATGCCAGCGCGCTCGGCGGCGTCGGCCCAGCCGTGATCGAAGACGAACTCGCCCTCGCTGTTGCCCTTCAGATAGAGCGGACACGCGGCGAAAATGCGATCGCCATCGCGCGCGACGAGCGGCCGCGGCAGCCATCCACTCTCGGGGCCGACCGCTTCGGACTCCTCGAGCGACGCGAGCCAGTCATATTCGAGGAAGGGCGACTCGTCACCGACCAGCGCATTCCACGACTCGCGCGGAAGCGAGCGAACGGAATCGGCCAGCTCGAGGTTCGGCACGCGCGCAGTCTAGCCGCGGGTCGCTACGGTGTTCGACGCTCCAGTCTCGAGCGCGCCCGGAGGAATCCCATGAGTGAACGAGTGGCAATCGTCGTCGGCGTCGGCGCCGAGGCGGGACTCGGCGCGCGGCTCTGCACGCGCTTCGGACGCGAAGGTCTGCATGTGCTCATCGGCGGTCGCACGGCGGAGCGCATCGAAGGCGTAGCGGCCGCGATTCGCGCGAGCGGCGGCGCCGCGACGGCAGTGCCGACCGACACGACCAGCGAGGCCGACGTGCTGCGCCTCTTCGAACGCGCCGACGCCATCGCGCCCGGCGCGCTCGAGGTCGTGATCTTCAACGCCGGCAACAACGCGATGAAGCACTTCGTCGAAATGGAAGCGGCGTTCTTCGAGGACACGTGGCGCGTTGCCTGCTTCGGCGGCTTCCTCGTCGGCCGCGAAGCCGCTCGGCGCATGGCGGTGCAGCAACGCGGCACGGTGCTCTTCACGGGCGCGTCGGCGTCGCTGCGCGGCAAGCCACCGTTCACCGCATTCGCATCGGCGAAGGCGGGACTGCGCGCCATCGCACAATCGATGGCGCGCGAATTCGGACCGCAGGGCGTGCATGTCGCGCATATCGTGATCGACGGCGGCATCGCCGGCGAGCGACTGCAGCGCTTCACCGAATTCGTCCGCGCGAAAGGCGAGGACGGCATGCTCGATCTCGACGCGATCGCGGACACGTACTGGATGCTCCACAGCCAGCACCGCACCGCATGGACCCACGAGCTGGATCTTCGGCCCTTCAAAGAGCCGTTTTGATGAGCCTCGCCGCTCGCCGTTGGCTCGCTACGCGGGAATCGCAACTCATGAGTCTCGCCGCTCGCCGTTGGCTCGCTACGCGGGACTAGAGGGCGCGCGTCACACGCCGTCGCGCCGCTATCCTGCAAAAATGGCTGATCCCGAGGGACCGAAGCGATCCGAAGACCCCCACGACGCACCGGTGCGCGAGCGTGGAGTCAGGACGCAGACACGGCCGAGCGTGCAGCGCCCGCCGCGTTTCAAGGTGCTGCTCTACAACGACGACTACACGCCGATGGAGTTCGTGGTGTCGCTGCTGGAGAAGGTTTTCTCGAAGAGTCCCGCGGCGGCGACCGAATTGATGTTGACGATTCATCGCAGCGGGATGGCCGTCGCGGGTGTTTTCGTGCTCGAGGTGGCCGAGACCAAAGTCGCGACGGTGCACAAGCTGGCTGAAGCGCGCGGCTATCCGCTGCGTGCGGGCGTCGAGAAGGAGTAAGAGAGATTGGCGGAGATCGGGCGTGAGTTGGAGCTGACGATCCAGGCGGCCTTTCGCGAGGCGGTGAGCCGTCACCATGCCTACGTCACGGTGGAGCACCTGCTCTTCGCGTTGCTGCACGATGCGCGCGGCGCGGAAGTGTTGCGCAATGCGGGCGCCGACCTGCCGGCGCTGAAGCTCGCGATCCAGCGCTTCTTCGATGAGGACGTCGAGAAACTCGAAGACTCGAAGGCGCCGACGCTGCAGACGCTCGCCTTCCATCGCGTGATGCAGCACACCGTGCAGCACGCGGAGAGCGCGGAGAAGGACGAGATCGAAGCGGGCGATCTGCTCGCCGCGATCTTCCAGGAGCCCGACTCGCACGCCGTCGCGTTGTTGCGCGAGCAAGGCGTTTCGCGACTCGACGTGCTCAACTACATCTCGCACGGTGTTTCGAAGCGAGGCGCCGCGCCGGGTGAGCCCGGCTACCGCGATCCCGCGATTCCGGCGGGCGGTGTCGATGCGGATGAAGCCGGCGTTCCCGCCGATCCGCTCGCGGCGTTCGCGAGCAACCTCTGCGAGCGCGCGACGGCGGGCAAGCTCGATCCGCTGGTCGGCCGCGACGCCGAGATCGAGCGCTCGATTCATATCCTCGCGCGGCGCCGCAAGAACAACCCGATCCTGGTCGGCGAGACCGGCGTCGGCAAGACCGCGATCGCCGAGGGATTGGCGCAGCGCATCGTCAGCGGCGACGTGCCCGAAGATCTGCGCAACGCCGAGGTGTTTTCGCTCGATCTCGGCGCGCTGCTCGCCGGCACCCGCTACCGCGGCGATTTCGAAGCGCGCTTCAAGGCGCTGATCCACGCGGTGCAGCAGCGCCCGAAGCCGATTTTATTCATCGACGAGATCCACACCATTCTCGGCGCCGGCGCGGCGTCGGGCGGCACCGTCGATGCGTCGAACCTGCTGAAGCCGCTGCTGCAATCCGGCGAGCTGCGCTGCATGGGCTCGACGACGTACCGCGAGTATCGACACTTCGAGCGCGATCGCGCGCTGGCGCGGCGTTTCCAGCGCATCGACGTGACGGAGCCGTCGGTGGCAGACACCGTGAAAATTCTGGAAGGGCTGCGCACGCGCTACGAAGAGCACCACGGTGTGAAGTACACGAGTGTCGCGCTGAAGGGCGCCGCCGAACTCGCCGCCAAGCACATCACGGATCGCTTCCTGCCCGACAAGGCGATCGACGTGATGGACGAAGCCGGCGCCGCGGTGAAGCTCCGCAAAGGCAAGGCGCGCGACGCCGAGAAGCGTACCGTCGGGCTCGGCGAGATCGAAGCGACCGTCGCGCGGATGGCGCGGATTCCGCTGGCGCGCGCGTCGGCGAGCGATCGCTCGCGGCTCGAGCATCTCGAGGACGATCTGAAGAAGGTGGTGTTCGCGCAGGACGAAGCCGTCGCCGTGGTGGCGCGCGCGGTGCGTCGCGCGCATGCCGGCCTCTCGGGTGTGAATCGCCCGATCGGCTCGTTCCTCTTCATGGGTCCGACGGGCGTCGGCAAGACGGAGCTCGCGAAGCAACTCGCGAACTGTCTGAGCGTGCCGTTCCTGCGCTTCGACATGAGTGAGTACATGGAGAAGCACGCCGTCGCGCGGTTGATCGGCGCGCCGCCCGGCTACGTCGGCTACGACGAGGGCGGCCAGCTCGTCGAGCGCGTCCGCAAGCAACCGTATGCGGTGTTGCTGCTCGACGAGATCGAGAAGGCGCACCCGGATCTCTTCGACATCCTGTTGCAGGTGATGGATCACGCGACGCTCACCGACAACCAGGGCCGGGAAGCGGACTTTCGGCACGTCACGCTGATCATGACGTCGAACGTCGGCGCGCGGGACATGCAGGCCAACGCGATCGGCTTCGGCGATGCGCGCCGCGGCGACGGCAAGAAGGACGCGGAGAAGCTCTTCAGCCCCGAGTTCCGCAATCGTCTCGATGAGATCGTCACCTTCCGCACGCTCGACCGCGCGGTGATGGAACGCGTCGTCGAGAAGTTCATCGCGGAAGTCGAGACTCAGCTGCGCGAGAAGAAGGTGACGCTGCAACTCGCGCCGGCCGCGCGCGCCTGGCTCGCGGACAAGGGCTACGACAAGAACTTCGGCGCGCGGCCGCTGGCGCGCGTGATCCAGCGCGAAGTGAAGGATCCCATCGCCGACGCGGTGCTCTTCGGCGCGCTCGCGAAGGGCGGCGTCGCGAAAGTCGATCTCGGCGACGACGGCAAACTGCGCTTCGTCTTCGATCACGCATGAGCGCGCGCACCGAGGTGTCGCGCGTCAGCGCCCATCTCCTCGATCTGCAGGATCGGATCTGCGCGGCGCTCGAAGCCGTCGATGGATCGGCGCACTTTCAGGAGCAGCGCTTCGAGTCGCCTGCGGGCGGAAGTGCGCGACCGCGTGTGCTCGAAGGCGGCGCGGTGATCGAGAAGAGCGCCGTGCACGCGTCGCATACGATCGGCGCTGCGATTCCGGCCGCTGCGACCGAGCGCCGGCCCGAACTCGCAGGACGCAGCTACGAAGCCGTATCCGTCTCGGTGATCGTGCATCCCCTGAATCCGTACGCGCCGACGACGCACATGAACCTGCGATTTTTTGTCGCAGGCGACGAAGCGCCGGTGTGGTGGTTCGGCGGCGGCTTCGACTTGACGCCGTACTACGGCTTCGAAGACGACGCCGTGCTGTGGCACCGCAGCGCGCGCGAAGCCTGCGCTCCGTTCGGCGACGATGCCTACGCGCGCTTCAAGAAGGCGTGCGATGCGTATTTCTTCCTGCCGCATCGCAACGAGCCGCGCGGCATCGGCGGGCTCTTCTTCGACGATCTCGACGAGGGCGGCTTCGAGCGGTGCTTCGCGTTCCAACAGCGGGTCGGCGCGCAATTCCTCGCTGCGTACATCCCGATTCTCGAGCGCCGCAAGGCGACGCCGTATGGCGACCGTGAGCGGGAGTTCCAACTCTATCGACGCGGGCGCTACGCCGAGTTCAATCTGCTGCACGACCGCGGTACGCGTTTCGGCTTGCAGTCGGGCGGACGCGTCGAATCGATCCTCGCGTCGATGCCGCCGCTGGTGAGTTGGCGCTACGACTGGCATCCCGAGGCGGGTACGCCCGAGGCGCAGCTCTACAGCAACTTCCTGTGCGCGCGCGATTGGCTCGGCGAAGAGCGCTGAACGTACCGAGGTGAAGGACTGTCGGAGGAGGGGGTCGCAGCTAGACTGCGCCCGCTTTTACGCGGAGGTGTCAGATGTCGGCAGAGTCAGGTGGTTCGCGCGTGGTGGCTTCGATCGTGGTGGGCGTGGCGTTGGTGATCGGCGCCTGGATCGTCGGCACAGCGACGGATCGCCAGTCCGAGCAGCTCGGCGTCGTCGCCGCGGCGGTCGGCAAACTCGCGGATGCAACGGGTGCAGGCGCTGGCGCAGGCGGACGCGCAGCGCCGTCGCGCGCCGAAGGCCCGCAGATGCCGGATCCGAGCAAGCGCTACACCGTCGATACCGGCAGCGCACCGATCCGCGGCGCGAAGGACGCGGAGATCACGATCGTCGCGTTCAGCGACTTCCAGTGCCCGTTCTGCAGCCGCGTGAATCCGACGCTCGCGCAGATCCTCCAGACCTACGGCGACAAGGTGAATGTCGCGTTCAAGCACCTGCCGCTGCGCATCCATCCCGATGCACCGGCGGCGCACGCGGCTGCCGAGTCCGCGCATCGCCAGGGCAAGTTCTGGGAGATGCACGACAAGATCTTCGCCAACCAGCGCGAGATCAAGCCGGATAAACTCAGGGAGTACGCCCAGCAGGTCGGTCTCGATCTCGCCAAGTTCGACAAGGACGTCACCTCGCCCGACGTGAAGAAGCGTATCGACACCGATTCGCAAGAAGCCGACAAGCTCGGCGTCTCCGGCACCCCCGCCTTCTTCATCAACGGCCGCTACCTCTCCGGCGCCCAACCCTTCGAGAGCTTCAAGAAGATCATCGACGAGGAACTCGCGAAGGGCTGACCACCGCCCTCGCGCTCAGCCCCGCGCGCGCTTGCGATGCCAACGTCCCCGCGCGAACACGATGCTCACGATCGCCACCCGCGCCACGTGATCAAAGACCAGCGCGACCCACATCCAGATGATCGGCAGTCCCGCATGCGAGAACGCCCACGCGAGCGGCACGCGGAACGCCCAGTTCCCGATTGCGGCGGCGAGCAGCGGCGACACCGTGTCGCCCGCGCCGCGCAGCGCGCCCGACAGCGTAAAGTGCAAGCCGAGCAATGGCTGCGTCAGCGCGAGCGTCAACATGAAGGGGCCGAGTTCGGCGAGCACGCTCGCGTCGTTGGTGAAGATGCGCGCGAGCGGACCGCGGCCGAACGCAAACACGACACCGAGCAGGATCGACACCGCCACCGCGAAGCGCGCCGCGCGCCAGCCCGCGCGCACGGCGGCGCGCGGGTCGGCCGCACCGAGTTCGTGCCCGACCATCGTCGCGGCGGCGGCGGCGAATCCGATGCCCGGAATCCAAGAGAACGACATCATGCGCACGCCGACCGTGTAGGCCGCGATCGCTCCCGAGCCGTAGTCGCCGAGCATCCGGAAGTAGTCGAGCAGCGCGAGATTCAGCACCAATCGCTCGAGCACAGCCGGCGCCGCGATGCGACCCACCTCACGCAGGTTCGCGCGCGATGGCACTCCTCCCCGCGTAGCGAGCCAGAGGCGAGCGGCGAGACTCATCGAGCTCGCGCTCGCACCGGCACGCAAGCCCGCAACCTCATCGTCCCGCGTAGCGAGCGAACTCATGGAGTCGCCGCTCGGCTGTGGCACGCTAACCGGGCCATGCTCGGAGCTCTGCGCCGCGTCTCCCGCGTAGCGAGCCGCAGGCGAGCGGCGAGGATCATGTGACCGCGTTGCGGTGGCGAGCAGCGCCACCGCAACCGCCTGCGCGACGAGCGTCGCGATACCGGCGCCGGCGAGACCGAGCTTTGGCAGCCCGAACGGACCGAAGATCAGCGCGTAGTTCATCGCGGTCTTCACCGCCGTGACGACGACGGCGACCAGCAGCGGCGTGCGCGTATCGCGCCGCGCGCGGAAGCCACACTCGAGTGTGATCGAAATGGCGAAGAGCAGCGTCGCCGCCATCGAGTAACGGAGATAGGGGAGGGCCGTCTCGATCACGTCGGGCTTCGCGTTCAGCAACCCGAGCAGCGCCCGCGGCGCGGAGAGGACGACGGTGGTGAGCACGACCGCGACGGCCATCGAGATGCCGAGGCAACTCATCAGCGTGGTGCGCGCGCGGGCGAGATCGCCGGCGCCGATCGCACGCGACATCAGCGCGACGCCGGCGACACCGATCGCAAACAGGACGGCCTGCGACAGCAAGAAGATCTGCGTGACGTAGCCGACCGCGGCGAGCGACGAGGAGCCGAGTCGCCCGAGCATCGCGATGTCCACCAGCGACACGGCGCTCGCGAGCACCTGCGACAGGATCACCGGCCACGCGAGGCGCCAGATCTCGCGATCGGTGGCGAGCGCGTCTGCGCGTCGCAACGCAGCTGCGTGTCCGGCTACGGCGGCGGCGGGAATGGCGGGCGCGGACTCCGGATCGTCGGGCTCGGCGACTTCGGTGGCGTCGTCGTCGTCGAAGTCGCTCGGCGCCTCAGGCATCCGCGGAGCGGAGTTCGGCGGGCACCTGGAACACGACGCCTTCGTCCACCACCGGCAGCGAGTCCACGATCGTGTCGGCGC
>JANNKU010000044.1:0-11693 GCA_031396445.1 Deltaproteobacteria bacterium
CTTGGCTTGCGTCGCGGCGGGCATGTCGCCGATCTCGTCGAGGAAGATCGTGCCGCCTTGCGCGGCTTCGAACTTGCCGACGCGGCGCGCGTCCGCGCCGGTGAAGGCGCCTTTCTCGTGGCCGAAGAGTTCGCTCTCGACGAGCTCGCGTGAGATCGCAGCGCAGTTCACCGCGATGAATGGTCGCGTGCGACGCGAACTCCGTTGGTGTAGCGCCTGCGCGACGAGTTCCTTGCCGGTGCCGCTCTCGCCGCGCACCAACACAGTGAGATCGGTCTCAGCGACCTTGCGCACCGTCTCGAAGACCTGCGCCATCGCCGCGCCGGAGCCGATCAGATTCTCGAAGCGCCACTCGCGATCGATGCGTTCGCGCAGGATGCGGTTCTCGCGCTCGAGTCGCGTGCGTTCGAGCGCGCGGCGCAGCACGAGGCGGATCTCGTCGTTGTCGAAGGGCTTCGGCACATAATCCGACGCGCCGGCCTTCATCGCCTCGACGGCAATCTTCTCGGAGCCGTGCGCGGTGATCATCACCACCGGCGTTTCGGGCTGGGACTCCTTCACCGCGCGCAGCACGTCCATGCCGCTGGCGCCCGCGCCGAGCGCGAGATCGGTGAGCACCAGGTCGAACGCTTCGGTGCGTAGCCGCGCGATCGCCGGCTCGCCCGCCTCCGCTTGCTCGACGTCGTAGCCCTCGCGTCGCAGCAGGCCCGAGAGCGCGAGGCGGATCGCGGCTTCGTCCTCGACGATCAACACGCGCGGGTTCATCCGCCGTTCCTCGCGAGGCCGGCCTTCGGCAGCACCACGCGAAACTCGGTGCCGCCACCGGGCGGTGATTCGACTTCGATCGAGCCACCGTGCGTCTCGACCACTTTGCGCGTGATCGGCAGGCCGAGTCCGGTGCCGTTCGCCTTGGAGGTGTGGAACGGCGCCCAGATCTGTTCGGTGCGGCCCGCCTCGATGCCGGGGCCGTTGTCGCGCACGCGCAGCCACACTTCGGTGCCGGCGAGGTTTTCGCCGGCTTCGATTTCGATGCGCGGCGCCGCGACGGGCGTGCCGTGCAGCGCGTCGAGCGCATTGCCCACCAGGTTGATCACGACGCGGCGCAGCTTCTCGGGATCGCCGACCAGCGCGCCCGCTTCGTCCACATCGACACGCACCTCGACACCGGAGCGATCGATGCGCTCGCGCAGCGTGTCGAGGCCGGAGTGCACGATCTCGTCGAGTCGTACCTCTTTGGGCCGCAGCTCCTCGTCGCGCGCGTAGCGCAGCAGATGCGAGATCGAGCGCTCGACGCGTTCCAGCTCCTGCAGTGCGACATGCGCGTATTCGACGTTCTCGTGCGAGTGCGGGTCCTCGCCCATCTGCTGCAGCAAGCTCTTCGCCGCCGTGATCGGGTTGCGGATCTCGTGCGCGATCGACGCCGAGAGGTGTTCGAGATTGCGCGCGTGGCGGTCCTCGAGTTCGCGGCGATTGCGCGAGACTTCCTCCGGCATCCGCCGCCGCAATTCGGTTTCAGTCCAGCGCTTGCGGAGATCGGGCGCGACCAGCGCAAAGAATCCGTGGCAGGCGAGGCCGATGCCCCAGAAGATTGCCGTCGTGAAGGCCGGCCGGAATCCCGCGGTGAACAAGATTCCGAAGTTCACGATCACGTACGGGATCAGGTGACCGAAGAAGCCGAGGCGCCGCGCGACCGCATGCCGCGCTTCCTTCATCGCGACTTCCTGCGGCGACGGCGCGGGCTTGTGCTTCCGCAGCTTGTCGCGCGCCTGATCGAGCGCCCACTGCGCGACCTCTTCGCCCGATGAGCGAAGCTCCTCGCGAAACTCGCGACGCGCGTCGCGGCGCTGATGGCGATCCTCACGGCGCTCTCGCATCGCAGCTCTCCCGCTCTGGTTGCCGCACAACATGCCGCAACCAGAGAGCAAGGGCCGTGCCGCTCCGAAACGAACGCAGAACGCGCCGCACACCACCAAACCGCAGCAACCCCACTGCACCCGCAGCAACAAACCTGCACCCAGACCCGGGGCCGGGCGTCAGGTTATTGCGTTGTCAGGTTATCGGGCGCGCGATCCGGGCTTGGGCCGCGAACAACCTGACAGCCCAATAACCTGACGCCCGGCCCCGATTGAGAGGAACGCCGCGAGAGTTGTGATGCCGAGCCAGAGTGAGGCGGGTTCGGGGACGGGGCTCGAGGGGTACGAGAGGGTTTCCATGCCGAAGGGGGCGAGCAGGTCGGGATTGCAGTTGGCGGCAGAATCTTCGTGCGTGCTGGATGCGGTGGAGTTCGCGAAGGGGATGCAGATGCGTTCCGGCGCCGTCCAGCGCTTTCGCCAGAAACAATACGCGGTGTTGCCGCTCTCGGCGGCGGTCGCGTAGCTCTCGTTGGTAGCCCCCGGGAAGTTTCCCGCCGGAGCCGCGTAGAGGAAGTTGTAAGCGGTCGAGTGGTTCGCGCCGGGTACTTGGCCCGTCACCATGTTGTCGGTGTGATGATCGGCGATCACCGCGTTGCAACGCGTATCGGTGTTTGCTGACAGATTGCCGTAGGCGCGGTCCACGTCCACGATGGTGTTGAACTCGATCTCGACATTCGTTGCGTACGCCGACGGGAAGATCGCGAGCGTACCGCCAATGCCGAGCGGGCCCGCGATCCGGATGTCGTGGATCAGATTGCCGGCGATGATCCAGCTCGATCCCGCTGCGGTGACGCCCTGCGTGGAATCGAGAATCACGTTGTTCGCCACCAGCACGTGCTCGGGGCAGACGTTGCCTGCGGTGATCGCTTGTCCGTTGGCACTCGAGCCTCCGCACTTTGCCGCCGGCGACGTCGGGCGATATCCCCAAGCGCGATTGCGGGTGATCTGGGTCCAGAGTGATCCCTCGGGACCGCCCTTTGACTTCACATCGACTGCGTTTTCCGCACAGGCGCATTCGCCCTCCGGATCGAGCGCGCCCGAAGCGCAATCGACGCGTTTTGCGGTGGTGAGGTAGATGTCGTTGCCGTCGATCACGGTTCCGCGCTGTACGCCGGGTTCGCTGCAGTCGTTGGTATGACCGGCGACCGAGACGCCGTCGCCCCAGTCGTAGATCTCGTTGTCGAGGATCTTGTTGAAGTCGTTGTTCTCGCCGGGCAGATTGCCCCAGAGCACGACGATGCCGTCGTAGTCGCCCGGCCGACGGCCCTGATTGCCGTTGCGGACGACGTTCGCCTGAATCGTGTTGAAGCTCGCAGCATTGCCGTTGAAGGCGCTGACGACGACCGCGTTCTGGGTGGCGAGCTGCGGGATGTGATCGATGCCGTCGATCAGGTTGCCGTCCAGCACGTTGTGATCGCCGCCGAGGATCGTGACGAACCACGCCGTCTTGCCGTCGTGCGGCTGGAACGTGAGGCCCTGGATCACCCACCAGCTGCTGAACAATCGCAGGCTCTCGAAGATGGCTCGCTCGGGACGCTGTACTGCGTTGCGCGGGCCGCTGCTCGCGTGGAAGCGGAGGAAGCGGCGGCTTTGCGCCGTGCCCGAGGCCGTCAAGAAAAGCTCGCCAGCGCCGCGATAGTCACCCGGCTCGACGCAGAACACGCGCTTGCTCGGATCGTTGAGCAGCGTCTTCAGCGTCCCGAGCGCGATGCTCGGATCGATGATCGCATCGCACGCACCGTAAGCGGGAATCACCTCGGTGTACGGCGAGTTCGAGAACGAACCCACCGCAGCGGCGTCGTATGCGCCGAGCAACGAGATGAGTACGATCGCAACTTGGAGGAAGGGCCGAATGGGAAATCCCCTCGCCGGGCGAAATTGCCCGGCCAGCCCTCCTGTCTAGGATTTCGGTTCGACGTGTAGATGACGTGAGAACGTTGCGATCTGCAAGCTGCCGGTCATCTGCGCAATTGCACGAATTTTCGCAACGATGTGCAACGCGAGCGCGCTTCAGTCGTCGATCGTGTAGCGCCCCGCCTCGGCGTCGTACCAATCGAAGCCGACGATCTCGCGCAACTCGGGGAACGAGACGCGACGCTCGGCCGGTTGGCCATCGCGCAGCTGCTCGAGCGCGTCGCGCATCGCGCGCACGGAAGCGCTGAGCAGCGCGAGCGGGTAGGCGGCGATCTTGAAGCCGAGTTCGGCGAGTCGATCGGGCGCGAGCCACGGCGTGTCGCCGTCCTCGACCAGGTTTGCCATCAGCGGCGTCGCGAGCGCGCGGCCGACGCGCTCCATCTCGGCCTCCGTGCGCGGCGCCTCGACGAACACGAGATCGACACCGATCTGCTCGAACGCGCGCGCGCGGTCGATCGCTTCGTCGAGGCCGTGCGTCGCGCGCGCATCGGTGCGCGCCATCACGAGAATCTCGAGCCCCTCGCTGCGCAACTCCTCGCGCGCATCGACGGCCGCCTGGATGCGGGCGCGCGCTTCGCTGCGTCCGACCACCGCTTTGCCGCGCGTATGCCCGCAGCGCTTCGGCGCGAGCTGGTCTTCGATCATCACGCAGGCGAAGCCGGCGCGTGCGAAGCCGCGCACCGTGCGCTTCACGTTCACCGCATTGCCGTGGCCGGTGTCGCCATCGCCGATCACCGGCAGCGAGATCGCCGCGGTGATCGCCTGACCCACGTCGATGATCTCGCCGTACGAGAGCAAGCCCGTGTCCGGCAAACCTGCGCGCGCCGCCGAAACCGCAAACCCGCTCATGAAGGTGAGCTCGAAGCCGGCGCGCTCGATCATGCGCCCGGAGAGCGCATCGAAACAGCACGGCATGATGCGGATGCCGGGTTGCGCGAGCAGATTGCGGAGCCGCGCGGCCGGGCTCGTGATCGTGGGCGACATGGTGCAAGCCTCCGGGCGGGGCATCATAGGCGCGATGCATCCGGCTCGACACCTGCTGCGCTTCGCGTTGCTCGGCGCACTGCTCTTCGCTGCCGATCGAGGGCTCGCGACGCGTGAGTCGATCGCGATTCCCGCGACGCGCGCGGCCGAACGGATCGCCGCATACACGCGTGATACCGGCGCCGCACCGGATGCGCGCGTCGTCGCGCTGCTCGAGCGCGATGCGATGGCCGAAGAGCTGCTCGCGCGCGAAGCCCGCCGGCTCGGGCTCGATCGCGACGACGCCGTCGTGCGCGAGCGGCTCGTCAGCAACATGCGCGCCACGCCGAGCGGTAATGCAACGCCGACGCGCTCTGCAGCGGAGCCAGAAGATCTTTATCGCGAAGCGCTCGCGCTCGGCATGGACGTGAGTGACACGCTCGTGCGGCGCCGTCTCGCGGCGCGCATGTCGGCGCTGCTGCGCGCCGATGCGGCGCGCGCGCCGATCGACGACGCCACGCTGCACGCCTGGTTCGACGCGCATCGCGATGACTTCGCGCAGCCCGCCGCCGTGCGCCTCGCGCAGCTTTGCTTCACGCGCAGCGATCGCGAGGGCGAGGCGGAACGCCGCGCGCAACGCGAACTCGTGGCGCTGCGCAGAGCGGCGATCGAGCCCGCGGACGCGAGTCGCCGCGGCGATCCGTGTCTGCTCGGGAACGCGCTGGCGCTGCGCAGCGAAGCGGAGCTGGAGCGCAGCTTCGGTGCCGCCTTTGCGCGGGCTGCGCTGGCGGCCGACACGGGCGTGTGGCTGGGGCCGATCGCGTCGCGAGAGGGCGTGCATCTGGTGCGCGTGGAGGAGCGCGTAGCCGCGCGCGCGGCAGCCTTCGAATCCGTACGCGACGCAGTGCGCGACGCCTGCATCGCCGAGCGCCAGGATGCAGCGCTGCGTGAGGGCATCGCTCGCCTGCGTGCGCGCTACGCCGCGGCGACGCCGTGATGCGTAACGCGTTCGCGCTCCTCGCGCTTGCGTTGCTCTGGAGCGCACCCGCCCGCGCGCATCCGCTCTCGCCCGCGCTGCTCGAGATCGAGGAGCTGCCCGAAGCGGGCCACTTCGCGCTGCGCTGGAAGACGCCGCGCGCGGAGGATGCGCTGGCGATCACGCTCCCGGCGACGTGCGAAGGTGTCGGCTCGGTGCGCGAGGATTTCGCGGCGGGCGCGCGCATCCAGACGAGCGAACTGCGATGCGGTGCAGGCGGACTCACGAACGCGACGCTCGCCGTCACGGGACTCGCCGCGAGCGGCGCCGACGCCCTCGTGCGCATCACGTTCATCGATGGCCACACGGTGCGCGCGCTGTTGCGGCCCGATACGCCCTCGCTGCTCGTTCCGGCGCGCGAGAGTGTGTTCGCCGTCTTCGTCGCGCATCTGCGCATGGGCGCCGCGCATCTCTTCGGCGGGCTCGATCATCTGCTCTTCCTCGCGGGACTCGTGGCGCTGCTCGGCGGCGGGCGGGCCTTGTTGGTGGCGGTGACCGCGTTCACCGCGGGCCACAGCGTGACGCTCGCGCTCGCGGCGCTCGGAGTCGTGCGCGCGCCGGGGGCGATCGTCGAGGTGGCGATCGCGGCGACGCTGGTCTGGCTCGCCGTCGAGCTCGCGCGCCGCGCCGATCGCGCGGGCGGTCGCGTCGGCGTCGTGCGCCGTCCGTTCGTGTTGCCATTCGCGTTCGGTCTGCTGCACGGCCTCGGCTTCGCGAGCGCGCTCGGAGAACTCGGCGTCCCGACGCGCGAGATTCCGCTCGCGCTCGGCGGCTTCAACATCGGCATCGAGCTCGCGCAGCTCGCGCTCGTCGCGGCACTGCTGCTGCTCGCGCGTTTGGTGCGGAACTTCATCGATCCGTCATCCAGGCGCGTGATTCGCTGGGCCGCACTCGCGCCGGCGTACGCGATCGGATCACTCGGCATCTATTGGTGCTTGGATCGCGTAGCCGGAGCGTTCTAGAGTCGCGGTCCGCCCCGGCGCGGAGGAGGCATCGATGAACGGAGAGATGTTTGCGCTCTTGGCGCTGGCCGTGCTCTCGGCTGGGATTGGATTCGTCGCGTGGCGCGGCGAACAGCACCGGCGCCGCGGGCTCGAGGCGGAAGTCGCGGCGCTGCGGGATTCCATCGAGAGCGAGCGCGGCGCGCTCGAGCAGAAGACCACCGATCGTCGCGAGCGGGAGGGCGAGATTGCGGAGCTGCGCAAGCGGCTCGAGAAGGCGAAGCGCCGCGCGTTCAGCGCGCAGGAAGAAAAGGCGCCGCTCGATGCGCGCGTCGCCGCGATCGAGACGGAGCTGCGCGATCGCGATGCGGAGTGCAAACGCCTGCGCGATGAGGTGGCGAAACTCGAAGTCGAAGTTGACGGGGCGCGTCGCGACACCGTGCGGTTGCGCGAAGAAACGTCGCATGCCGTGCAGGAGCGCGACAAGGCGGCGCGCGTCGTGCACATCGATCCCGACGCACACCGATCGCTTTCGCATCGCGCGGATGCCGCGGAGGAAGAGGTGCGGCGCCTCAACGCGCAGATCCGCGACGTCGAACGCGACGCAATGCGCTTTCGCCAGCGGGAGCGCACGCACCGCCGTCTCTACATGGTGATCCGCGGGGAGCTCGGCGCTGCGCAGGATCGGATCCGCCACTTCAGCGGCGCGCCGCCTGGCGAGGCGTTCACGGAAGCCGATGGCCCGCTGGACGACGCGCTCGCGGAAGGGAGCGAGGCATAGCGGCCGCGCGCGCGCGCGATCGAGTGCTGCGATGACGGGCTTTGTGCTCACGAAGATCGCGACGCAGCTCGTCTATCCGCTCGTGCTCTCGATTGCGCTGTCGCTCGTTGGGCTCGGAATGCTCGCGCGGGGACGCACGCGGCGCGCGGGCGCGGTGCTAGGCGCATCCCTCGCGTTGCTGTGGGTGGCTTCGACGCCGGTCGTCAGCTTCCTGTTGAACGACACGCTCGAAGGGCGCTACGCGGCGGTGTCGCCCGAAGAGACGCCGAGCGCGGGCGCGATCGTGCTGCTCGGCGGCGCCGTCGAGCCGGCTTCGCCGCCCCGCAACCAGGTCGATCTGAACGAAGCCGTCGATCGCATCGTGCACGCCGCGCGCCTCCATCGCGCCGGCAAGGCACCCGTGATCATCGCGACGGGCGGAGGCATCCCGCGTTCGGGTGCTGCGCAGACACCCGCCGACACCACGGCGGATCTTCTCGTCGAGTGGGGCGTGCCGCGCGCTGCGATCTGGATCGAGGGCATGAGTCTCAACACCTACGAGAACGCGACCGAGACGCGCAAGCTGCTCGCCGCGCGCGGCATCGATGGCCCGATCCTGCTCGTCACCAGCGCCGCCCACATGTGGCGATCGATGCTGCTCTTCGAGAGCGCTGGCGTGACCGCGATCCCGGCTGCGACCGACTTCATGCTCGGTCGCCTCGATCTCGGCGATCCGCTCGCTTGGATTCCCAACGCGGGTTCCCTGCGCGGAACGGACAGCGCGATCAAGGAATACCTGGGTGTGCTGGTGGCGCGACTGCGCGGACAGATAACGAGCGGGCCGCACTGAGAGCGGGTCGTTGCGTTGCTGCGCGCATCAGCGCGGCGTCGCCGGCGCGAGTTCGTCGAACCACGCGCGCACCTGCTGGAACGCGGCCAGCACCGAACCCTCGTGATCGACGGCGCCGACCGAGATCGCGCGCACGTCGGCGCCGCGCGCAGCGAAGTGTGTCGCCGCCACCAGCGCCTCTGCGGGCGCGACGTCTACGTCGGCTTCGCCGTAGTAGAGCCTGATGGGCGCGCGCGGTGTCCAGTCGAGCAGGCTGTTCTCCGCGAGTCGCGTGACGAACCAGCTCTCGCGCCCGGCGTCGTACTCCGCCAGAAAGCCGGGCGTGAGCAGTTCGCGCGGTTGCGCGGGCAGCGCGGCGACGATCGCATCGCCGCTGTGTGCGCCGTCAAACAAAAGTTGAAGCTGGCTGCGGTAGGGCTCGCGAACGACCGACTCCAGCGGCATGCCGTAGATACGCGCATAGGTGTTGGCGATCCACGCGATGTAGAGAGATGCGAAACGCGAGCGGCCTTCGAGCGCGGATGGAAAGCCGATGTCCGCGAGGTCGAAGGGGCCAGCGACCGACGCAGACGCAAGCAAATCGAGTCCGTCGCCGGGATTCGCTTCGATCGCGCGCTGTGCCGCGAGCGTCGCGTGACCGCCTTGCGAGAAGCCGGTGAGGAAGAGCGCACCCGGCCACGCAAAGCCGGCCGCGGCGACCACTTCGCGGCTCGCGCGCAGCAGATCGACGACTGCGTTCGCCGTGCTTTCGGCGTGGTAGTAGGGGTGGGGCTCCGGAGAGGTGCCGAAGCCGAGGTAGTCGGGCGCGACGAGCAGGTAGCCGGTCCCCGCGAAGACGGCGGCGGCCAGGACGCCGTTGTCCGGATCGGGCGCGGAGGGCGCGGCGCTGCGCTCGCTCGCCGTACCGTGTTGGAAGCTCACGACACCGCGCAGCGAATCCGCGCGCGGCAACGCGACGAGCCCCGATGCCAGCGCGACATGGCCGCCCGGCGCGGTCGTCCAGTACTCGACGCGGTAGAGCGAGACTCCGTATTGCGTCGGGAACGCTGCCGACAGCCCTTGCGACCAGATCAACGCGCGCAACACCCAGCTCCGGTAGCCACCGACCGGCGTGACGGACGACAGCGCGCCCGGCCGCGCGTGCGCGGGATCGGGCGATGTCGCGATGCGCAGCGCAGGCGTGCACGCGACGGCCGTAAGCGCCGCGATCGCCAGCGTCGAGCGCATGAGCAGACGACGACGAGATTGGCGCGGATGTCGCATTCCCCAATGCCTCGCGTCTAGCGATCGAGCACGACGCGTGCAGGCGCCGTGTAGAGGTTGAAGCGACCGGCGCGCAGGAATCCGATCAGCGTGATGCCGCTGCGTTCCGCCATCCGCAGCGACAGACTCGATGGCGCGCCCACCGCGGCGAGCACCGGAATGCCAGCGCGCGCCGCCTTCTGCGTGATCTCGAAGCCGGCGCGGCCGGAGAGCATCAACACCGTATTGCGAAGCGACTCTGCTTCGGCCCCGTCGAGACGGAGCGCACCGGCGAGCAGCCGCGCGCCGATCACCTTGTCCACCGCGTTGTGGCGGCCGACGTCTTCGCGCACGAGCAGGAGTTCGCCCGCGCTGTCGAAGAGCGCGGCGGCGTGCAGGCCGCCGGTCTTCGCGAAGCCGCGTTGCGCACGGCGCATCCGCTCGGGCAACGCTTCCAGCACCGAGCGCGCGATGCGCGGCGACTCGCGATCGAGCAGCGGAACGCCGCGCACGAAAACCTGCTCGATCGCGGTCTTGCCGCAGATGCCACACGAGGATGTGGCGAGAAACGCGCGGGCGCTGCGGCGCGCGGCGAGATCGAGCGCGGGGCGCAGTCGGAACTCGGCGCGGTTCTCGACACCCGTTGCAGCGGCATCGCGCAACAGCGCGAGGTCTTCGCGCGCGTCGATCAGCCCTTCGCCGTAGAGAAAACCGGCGACGAGCTCGGCGTCATGGCCTGGTGTACGCATCGTGATGGCAAGCGGCACGGACTCCTCGCCCGCCGCGGCGATCGGCGGCAACAGCCGGATCTCGAGCGGCTCTTCGATCGCGACGGGATCGGGCATCTCCTGCGTGCGACCGTCGATCACATGTGTCGTGGGCCAGGCTTCGGAGTCGACTTCGATCAAAGCGCGATCACCTCGACGACGGCGTTGTAGTCCGGCTCGCCGCAGCGCGGATCGACGCGGCCGCGGCGAATCAGCGTGTTGCCTTCGGGCCAGTGCACTTGCAGGTTGCGCGCGAGGATCGGCGCCGTGCGCACGCGCGCTTCCATTTCGCCGACGTCCGAGCGCAAGCGCACGCGCTGTCCTTCGCGCAGGCCGAGGCGTGCGACATCTTCGGCGCTGATCAGCACGTCGTCGCGCGCTGCGCCGGTCAGCGAATCGCGGTCTTCCCAGATCATCGAGTTGAATTGCTTGCCGCGGCGCGTGGAGACGCGGAAGCGATCGTCGGGCAGCGGCGCGTCGGGCGGATCGAACAGAGATGCGTCGAGCGGGATCCGCGCCGCGCGCGCGCGGCCGCCGGGCAACTCGAAGTGCGGCGCGCCGTCGCGTTCGCAAAGGCGCGCGCCGCCCCACTGGACGTGATCGCCCTTCGTTTGCAATCGCTCGATGCCGGCATAGGCGGGCACCGCGCGCGCGATGTCGGCGCGGATTGCGGCGGCGTTGGCGCAGCCGAAGCGTTGCGCGCGCTCGGGGTCGACACGCGCGAGCAGGTCGAGCAGCACCTGCCATTCACTGCGCGCTTCGCCGATGCGACGACCAGGAATCTCCGGCGAAAACACGATGCGGCGTTCCGTCGTGGTCTGCGTGCCGCCGCCCGGTTGTTCGTAGCGCGTCGTCGCGGGCAGCAGCAGCACGGCGCCACCCGGAGCCGGATCGACCAGCATCGTCGGCGAGACCACCAGATCGTGATGCACGCGCAGCGGCACGCGCGCGAGCGCTGCGCGCACATGCGCGGGATCCGGCAGCGTCTCGACGAAGTTGCCGCCGACACACCAGAGCAAGTCGATCGCCTCCTCGCCGCACGCATCGACCATCTCGCTGGCCGTCAGTCCCGGCCAATCGGGAACGGGGAAGTTCCAGAGTGACGTGAAGTGGCGCGCACCTTCGGCATCGACCGCGACGGCGCCCGGGTAGTAGTTGGGAACCGCGCCGACTTCGGCGCCGCCCTGCACACCGCTGTGTCCACGGATCGGCATCAGCCCCGTCTTTTCGCGACCGACCATGCCGCGTGCGAGCGCGAGATTCAGGATCGCCTGCACGTTGTCCACGCCCTCGGCGTGCTGCGTGAT
>JANNKU010000064.1:0-3155 GCA_031396445.1 Deltaproteobacteria bacterium
GGGGGGGGGTCGCGGGGGGGTGTCGCTTCTACCCGGGGTGCCCCCGCGGTTTTTTTTTCGCCCGCGCCCCCCCCCCGCGCCAGGTACCGGGTGTTCAGTCGCAAAAGAACTCAGAGCGGATGGCGAGTGAAGGCTTCCTGACGCTGCGCTTTGTTCGCGTACAACGCGGGCAGGAATGCGGCGAGGTAGCTCATCTCTTCGTGGCAGTGCTTCAGCAGCGCGGGGCCGACGCGATCGGGGATCAGCTTGATGCGCTCGTCGCGGGTGCTGGCGATCGACGGCGGATCGAAGTCGCCGAGCCAGAAGCGGCTGCGCATTTCGCAACCGTATCCGGTGTCGCGCAGCAGGTGGATCAGGTGGCCGCTCGAGACCGGCGCGTCGAGCGGGCCGACACGGGCGCAGATCGCGGCCGAGATGCCGGATTCCTCGAAGCGCGTGACGTCGAGAACTTAGGCGGGTTCGCGGAACGCGATTCGCAGCTTCATCACCTCGCCGCCGATCGTCTCGTGCACGTGGTGTTCACCGCCGATGTAGCGCCCGGTTCCGCGCTCGCCTTTCCACTCGCACCAGATGTGATCCTGCGGGTGCCACCACTTGTATTGCTCGGTGGTTTCGAGATAGCCGAACCACCACGCGATCATGCGGCCCTTGCAGCCATTCATCGCGGTGTGTGCTGCAACGTGAAGCTGGCCGTCGTCGAGGCGCAGGTAGCCGGACTCCAGTGCGAGGTGGCCGGGATCGAGAAGTTGGTCGGCGTCTTCGAGTCGCATCTACGGGATCACGCCTTCGCCGCGCAGCAGCGCGCGCGCCTGTGCGCCGTAGCCGAATTCCGCGAGGACTTCTTCGGTGTGCTCGCCGAGCAGCGGGGCGACTCTTCCGGGTGTCGCTGGCGTCTTGTCGAAATGCGCGGCCGGTCCGGCTTGCCGCAGCTTGCCGGCCTTCGGGTGCTCCAACTCGATGATGCTGCCGTTGTGCTTGATCTGGGGATCATCGAATACGTCTTCGAGGGAGTTGACGGGACCGACCGGTACCTGCTCGGCGACGAGCCGATCGTAGATCTGCTGCGTCGGCCACTTGCGGAACTCTTCGTAGAGGATCGCGCCCAGCGCTTCGACGTTGTTCGCGCGCTCGAAAAGTGAGAAGCGCGGATCCTGGCAGAGCTCCGGCCGATCGAGCGCGCGGAACACGCCCTCCATCTCGGACTGGCTCGCGGCGAAGTAGATCAGGTGACCGTCTGCGGTTTCAGTGAGGCGGTAGAGCTCGTAGAGCGTCGGGCCGGGCACGACGCCTTCGCCGATCAGCGTGTGCGCCATCATGCCGTCGGGCCACAGGAACGCGAGCGCCACGTCGATCATCGCGATGCGCACGTGCTGGCCGCCAGCGCCGCGTTCGCGCGCGAAGAGCGCGGCGGTGATTGCTTGCGCTGCGGTGTAGGCGCTGGCTTTGTCCACGACGACGTGGCGGATCAGATCGGGGATCGGCACGTCGGGGTTCTTCTGGATCGCGACGTGACCGGTGAGACCCTGCAGGATCGGATCGTAGACGCGGCGGTCGCGGTACGGACCGGTTTCGCCGAAGCCGCTCACCGACACATAGATAAGGTCGGGGCGCACCGCGCGCAGATCGGATTCGGCGATGCCGAGGCGCTCAACGGCGCCGGGGCGGAAGTTCTGCACGAACACATCCGCGCGTTCGACCATGCGCAGCAGCACCTCGCGACCCGCCGGCTTCTTCAAGTCGAGCGCGACGGAGCGCTTGCCGCGATTGCCGTTCGCGAAAAAGGCGGACAGGCCTTCGCGGCGATACGGCGCGAGTCGCAACAGATCGCCGATACCGGGCGGTTCGATCTTGATCACATCGGCGCCTTGATCGGCGAGGATCATCGTGGAGAGCGGTCCAGCCAGAATGGCCGAGACATCGACGACGCGGATTCCATCGAGCGGTCCGGGCATGGGATCTCCTGTTGCGATCGGCGCGAGTCTACGCGGGATTGGTTGATCGGACTCGCCGCTCGATGCGATCGGGTCTAGGCTGCCGCGGTCTTGGTGAGGAGCTCTGCATCGTGGGCCGAAGTGTTGCCGCATTTCTCGTCGTTGCGACGTGCGTGTTCGGCTGCCAGCGACTGATCGATCGCCAGGTCGAGCGCACGCTGACTCGTGTGGACGCGAGCGTGTTGAAGTCGCCTGATCTGCAGGTGGTGCTCTGCGGTACTGGCTCGCCGATCGCGGATCTCGAGCGAGCCTCGGCCTGCACCGCGGTGATTGCAGGCGGGCACTTCTTCCTGGTCGATGTGGGACCCGGCAGCGTCGAAGTGGTCGATCGCGCGAATCTCCCGCTCGCCCATCTCGATGGCGTGCTGCTCACGCACTTCCATTCCGATCACATCGGCGATCTCGGCGAGGCGATCACGCAGAGTTGGATCGCGGGCCGCGCGCAGCCGCTCGACGTCTACGGGCCGCCGGGCGTCGCAAAGATCGTGTACGGCTACGAGGACGTGTACGCAGCCGACGTCGATGCGCGCGTGCTGCACCACGGCGACGCGTTCATGCCGCGCGCGGTGGCCGGAGCTGTTGCGCGTGAGACGGCGCTCGCGGACACGCCGCTCGCCGACTCCGTCGTATTCGATCGCGACGGACTGCGCATCACGATGTTCCGCGTCGATCACGATCCGGTGCGGCCGGCGGTCGGCTACCGCTTCGACTTCGGCGGTCGCTCGGTGGTCGTCTCGGGCGACACCAAGAAGAGTGCAAGCGTCATCGCCCACGCGAAGGGCGCCGATCTGCTGATCCACGAAGCGCTCGCGTCGGAACTCACCGCACGCGCGGTCGATGGAGCGCAGCAGCTCGGCATGACGCGGCTCGCGAAACTGGCCGGCGACATTCCGGGCTATCACACGACGCCGCGCGAGGCCGGCGAAGTGGCGAAGGAAGCGGGCGTCGCGCAACTGGTGTTGACGCATCTGGTTCCGCCGCCGAGCAACTTCATCGTGCGGCGCGCCTTCACGGGCCCCGCGAGCGACGCGTTCGACGGCGAAGTGACGCTCGGCGAAGACGGGATGCGCTTCGCCCTCGCGCCGCGTTGAAGCAAGCGCAAACGAAGCGCGCCGTAGCTTCGAAGCTGAGCAGCCCGTTTCCCGCGTAGCGAGCCAACAGCGA
>JANNKU010000027.1:0-53118 GCA_031396445.1 Deltaproteobacteria bacterium
TCGAGGTGATGGTCGCGAGCGCGGACGTCGCCAACATCGAGGAGCTGCGCCAGGTCCTGGCCGATGCGCGCGCACGCTTCGGCGCGATCCACGGCGTGATCCACGCCGCGGGCGTGATCGAGGACAGCGTGCTGTCGACGAAGACACCGGCCGCTGTCGACCGCGTCTTCACGCCCAAGGTGCACGGCACGCTGCTGCTCGACCAGCTGCTGTCGAGCGAGCCGCTCGACTTCTTCGTCGTGTTCTCGTCGACCAGCGCCTGGCTGGGACCAGCGGGACAGATCGACTACGCCGCCGCGAACGCGTTCCTGGACGCCTTTGCCGTGCACCGCTCGGCCCGACCCGGCGCGCGCACGATCGCGGTCGGCTGGGGCGTGTGGAGCGAGGTCGGCATGGCTGCGCGTCTCGTGCAGCCGGCGCCCACGACGCCGCGCGCCAGCGCGTCGCCGCACGACGCGGCCGCGCAACACGCGCTGCAGCACCCGCTGCTGGGCCGGCAGATCGTCGACGGACCGGCCGAGATCGCGTACGCGGCCGAGTACAGCCCGCGCACGCACTGGATCTTGTCCGAGCACCGCCTCGCGGACGGCACGGCGCTGGTGCCGGGCACCGGCTACATCGAGATGGCGCGGGCGGCCCTGTCCCGAGCGGGAAGCGCCTTGGAATTGCGCGACCTGTCGTTCGTGGCGCCGCTCGCGGTCGCCGACGACGAGGCGCGCCACGTCGAGATCGAACTCACGCGCGACGGCGACGGCTTCGAATTCGAAGTGCGCAGCGGCGAAGCCAACGAGCTGCACGCGCGCGGTCATCTCGCATCGCTGCGTCACGCTGCGCCCGCGCGCATCGATGCCACTGCGCTCGCGGCGCGCTGCGAGCGCGATTTGCGCCGCGCCGACGGCCCGGCGCTGCAGAGTGCGCAGGAGACGGAGCTGTCGTTCGGACCGCGCTGGGCGGCACTGCGCCGCGTCGGTTTCGGCGACCGCGAAGCCTTCGCCGAGCTGACGCTTCCGGACGTCTATGCCGATGATCTCGCGCAGAGCCCTTTGCATCCGGCGCTACTCGATGTCGCAACCGGCTACGCGCTGCGCTTGATCGACGGCTTCGAAGCGGGCCGCGCACTCTATGTGCCGATGGGATACACGCGCGTGCGTGCCCATGGCGCGCTGCCGGCTCGACTGAGCAGCCACGTGCGAGGCCGCCCCGAGAACGACTTCGGCCGCGAGACCGCGACCTTCGACGTGACGCTCTGCGACGAAGCCGGCGACGTGGTCGTCGAGGTCGAGGGGCTGATGTTGCGCAAGCTCTCGCAGCCGGCGGCCTTCGCGGCGCCGCGCGCCTCGACACATCGAAGTCACGGCCGCAGCGGCGAATCCTCGCCTGCCGAGCGCGTTTTCCTCGAGACCTTCGAAGCTGGCTTGCGGGTGGACGAAGGCGTTCGCGCGCTCGAACGCGTGCTCGCGGGCGATCGCTCCGGCCCGATCGTCGTGAGCCCCGTCGACCTCGAGTTGTGGCGCAAGCGCCTCGCGCGCGCGTGCGCCGCCGAACTCGAGACGCCCAGCGTCAAGTTCGAGCGCCCCGAACTCGAGAGCGACTACGAAGCGCCGCGCGATGACATCGAAAAGGCGCTGGTCGGATTCTGGGAGGAACTGCTCGGTGTCGATCGAATCGGCGTGCGCGACGACTTCTTCGAAGTCGGCGGTCACTCGCTGATCGCAGTGCGACTCTTCGCGAAGATCAAGAAGCAGTGGGGCCTCGAGCTGCCGATCTCGGTGCTCTTCGATTCGCCGACGATCGAAGGCTGCGCAGCGCTGCTGCGCGAGGAACTCGGAACACCGGAAGGTGGCGCACCCGGCGAAGGCACCTCGCGCCGGCCGAAGTACCGCTACCTGGTTCCGATGAACGACGTGGGCGACACCCGGAAGGCACCGTTCTTCCTGGTCGCCGGCATGTTCGGCAACGTGCTGAACCTGCGGCATCTGGCTGCGCACCTCGGTTCCGATCAGCCCGTCTATGCGATCCAGGCGAAGGGTCTCTACGGCGAAGACGCGCCGCATCGCCGCTTCGAGGAAATGGCCGAGGACTATCTGCGCGAAGTGCGCGCGGTGCAGCCCGAAGGACCGTATCTGCTCGGCGGCTTCTCGGGCGGCGGCATCACTGCCTTCGAGATGGCGCATCAGCTCATCGCCGAGGGCGAGGACGTCGGGGCGCTGATCCTGCTCGACAGCATTCCGTCGACGTGGCCAGAGCCGACGCGGCGCGACCGTCTGGTGATCCAGGCGCAGCGCATCCGCCGAGAAGGGCCCGCGTATTTCGCGCGCTGGCTTCGCAATCGCGTCCGCTGGGAACTCGAGAAGCGCGAGGCGCGGCGCAATCCGCCTGCGCTCGAGTTGACGCCGGCGGAGTTCCGCTCGAATGAGATCGAAGCGGCGTTCCGCGAAGCGCTCGTGCACTACACGATGAAGGTGTACCCGGGAAAGATCCTGCTCTTCCGTCCGCCGCTCGACGCCCGTCACGACCTCGGCAACGGACGCCTCGCCAACTCGAAGCGCGAGCGCATCGAGCATCAGAACTTCTGGCAGCCGTGGGCGCGCGGCGGAGTCGATGTGCACGTGGTGGTCGGCGATCACGACAGCATGGTGCTCGAGCCGAGCGTGCGAATTCTCGGCGCACGCGTGCGCGCAGCGCTCGAAGGCGCCCACGCCGGCAAACCCGAGGACCCTCCCCGGCGATGACTGCGACACAGGCGCGCGACGCCTTCATCGGCGAGCTCTTCGACGCCGAGGTCTGGACGGCCTCCTGCCCGATCATCGACGACGAGGCCGACTTGCTGCCCGCCGAGCGTGCGCTCGTTGCGACCGCGGTAGCCAAGCGGCGCCACGAATTCGCAGCGGGACGACGCTGCGCGCGCACGCTGCTCGCGCGCCTCGGTCATCCGCACTACGCGCTGCTGCGCAACGACGACCGCACGCCGCGCTGGCCGGCGGGCCTCGTGGGCTCGATCTCGCACAGCGACTCGCTCTGCGTGGTGGCCGTGGCGAGAAGCGGCGACGCCGCATCGCTCGGCGTAGACGTCGAGACCGATGCTGCGCTCGAAGCCGAGCTGTGGCCGAAGATCTGTTCGCCGCGCGAACTCGATGGTGCGCTCGGCGCGTTGTCGGAAGCCGAGCGCGGACGCGTGGTGAAGCTGCTCTTCAGCGCCAAAGAGGCCACCTACAAATCGGTCTACCCGCTGGTGCGCAAGGTCTTCGGCTTTCACGCCGTCGAGATTCAGGTTGATTGGGAGTCGCGCCGATTCACGGCTCGACTGGACGGCACGATTGCCGCGTTGCTGCCGATGGGTCACGTACTGAGCGGGGCTTTCGCGCAGCGCGATGGATTCGTGTTCACCGCGGCGACGGTGCAAGCGTCCTGACGACTCCAACAGGGGGATGCAGCTTGGCGACCCGAGATCTCTACGACTTTGGCGAGAGCCCGCCGCTCGGCCACGTTCCGCGGCGCATGCACGCGGCGACGATTCGCCAGAGCCGCTACGGCGACCCGCTCGGCGCCTACGGCTTCGAGGTGGTCGATGTGCCGCCGATGGGGCCGCGCCAGGTGACGCTGCAAGTGATGGCGTCCGGCATCAACTACAACGGCGTATGGGCCGCGCTCGGTACACCCGTCGACGTCATCTCGATGCGTCAGAAGCGCGGCGCACCCGAGGACTTCCACATCGCGGGATCCGAAGCCGCCGGCGTGGTCTGGGCCGTCGGTTCCGAGGTGCGCGATTTGAAGCCCGGCGATCCCATCGTGGTCTCCGGCATGCAGTGGGACGAACACGCGGCCGACATCCGGCTCGGTGGCGATCCGATCGCATCGACGAGCGCGTCGGTATGGGGCTACGAGGACAACTACGGTTGCTTCGCGCAGTTCACCGTCGTTGACGACTATCAGTGTCACCCCAAACCGCCGGCTCTCTCGTGGGAAGCCGCCGCCTGTTACATGCAGAACGGTGCGACTGCGTATCGCCAGCTCCTTGGCTGGCCGCCCAACACCGTGAAGCCGGGCGATCCGGTGTTGATCTGGGGCGGCGCGGGCGGCCTCGGCTCGATGGCGATCCAACTGACCCGCCACTTCGGCGGCCTGCCGATCGCGGTCGTCTCCGATGATGCCAAGCGCGACTTCTGCATGGCGCTCGGCGCGCACGGCGTGATCAACCGGCGCGAATTCGATCACTGGGGACGGCTGCCGGACTGGCAGGACAGCGACAACTTCGAGCGCTGGGCGCGCAGCGCGCGCGCCTTCGGCAAGAAAATCTGGGAGGTGCTCGGTGAGCGCCGCAATCCGGCGATCGTCTTCGAGCACGCCGGCCAGGACACCATGCCGACCTCGATCTTCGTCTGCGCCAGCTCGGGCATGGTGGTGGTGTGCGGCGGAACCTCCGGCTACAACGCCGACGTCGATCTCCGCTACCTGTGGATGCGCATGAAGCGCCTGCAGGGTTCGCACTTCGCCAACACCGCACAGTGCGCCGCAGTGAACCGACTGGTCGCCGCGGGCTTCCTCGACCCGTGCCTGTCGCGCACCTTTCCGTTCGCGGAAATCGGCAAGGCACACCAGATCATGTACAAGAACGAGCATCCGCCCGGGAACATGGCCGTGCTCGTGAATGCGCCGCGCGAAGGCATGAAGGGATCGCCGGTCTGAACGGGCGCGAACTCGACATCCTCGGCGTCGCGATTCGCGATTGCCGGATGGCGGATGCGCTGGCGCAGGCCGGCACGTGGCTCGCCGAATCGACCGGGCGCTGTCGCGCGCTGTACTTCGTGAACGCCAACACGCTGAACGTCGCCTACGAGGACGCGGACTATCGCGCTGTTCTCGGCACCGCCAGCGTCGTCTACGGCGATGGAACCGGCGTTCGCTGGGCTGCGCGGATCCTGCATGGCGTGCGCCTCGCCGACAACGTGAACGGCACCGACTTCGTGCCGGCGCTCTTCGCCGCGCAAGCGAATCGCGGCTACCGCTACTACGTGCTCGGCGGCACCGAAGAACAGAATCAGCGCGCCGCCGATCATGCGTCGCGCACCTTCCACGGCTGGACGCTCGCCGGTCACCACCATGGCTACCTCGACGACGCTGCGAGCGCGCGTGTCGTGGAGGAGATCAACGCTGCGAAGCCGCAGCTCTTGCTCGTCGGCATGGGCAATCCGCATCAAGAACGCTGGATCGCGGCGCATCGCGCGCAGCTTCGCGTTCCGCTCTGCGTGGGCGTCGGCGGCCTCTTCACGTACTGGTCGGGGAACATCGACCGCGCGCCCGCATGGGTGCGCCGCATCGGCTTCGAATGGGTACATCTGCTGATCCGACAGCCCGAGAAGGGCCGTCGCTATCTGCTCGGCAACCCGCTCTTCCTGGCGCGTGTCTCTGCGCGCCGTTGGCGTTCGCGCGCGCTTCGCGGCTGAAGCGCGGCGGCGCTGCGCTCACGGCACCGCCGCGCGCAGTTTCTCGACGAACGCTTCGGCAATTCGCTCGTTGGCCGCGGGCGTGAAGTGGCCGTCGGCGACGAAGTTCCCGAGATCCGACGCCGGCGCGACGCTGCCGCTCGAGACGAACGGAATCGCGTTCGCCGTGAGTGTGGCGCCGAGCGCATCGACGAGATGACCCGCGTAGCCGCGATCCTCGAAGAGCACGACGAACGGCACGCGTCCGTCCGCACGCACCTCTCGGCCGAAGTCGACGAGCAACGCGCGCGCCACATCCAGCAGGCCATCGCGATTCGTGAATCCGGCTGCGCCGTGGTAGCGCGCGGTGAACTCCGTCTGGTGTTGAAGGCCCCACGAGCGGCGCGCGAGACGACCGAACACAGACGCGTCGAGCAGATCCTGATCGAATAGAAACGCGCTGAAGCCTGGATCGTTGGCGTCGAGCGCCGCGCGCACTTCGCGAAACGCGTCGGGATCCGCGAGCGCCTTTCGAAGTCCCGCCAGGTCGGTGATCGGCGGATCGGTCGCACGCAGCACGCCGTCCTCCAGCCGATAGCGCGGGTAGGTGAAGGGCGTCGGCGCTTCGAAGCCCCAGTTCATCGGCGTCTGCGTCACCAGGAACTGCAGCGACGAGGCGAGGATTCCCACCAGCACGACGCGCGCCTCGTGTTGGTGGCGATCGAGTTCCTGCACCTTGAACGAATGCGAGAGCGGCGCGCCCGGCCCGCCCAGCAAGCGCATCTCGATGCGCGGATCGAGGTGCTGCGCTTCCTCGAGCATCTTGTGCGTGAAGGATTGACCGTAGGCGGCGATCAGGATGCGGTCCGCTGCGGTGGCTTTGCGCAGCGCGTCGGGCCTGGCGCCGTCCGCGAGCCAGCCCGTGGTGGCGATCGGCGCGCTGGTCGCATCGTCGGCCGTCACCATCGCGCGTAGCTTGCCTTCGATCGAGCGGCCGTACTCGAAGTACGCCTGCAAGCGGCCCGGCTCGACGCGCGGATCGGCGGGCGGGCGGAACGCAAAGCCCGCCGCGAGATCGAAGACCACCAGCCACGCGAGCATCCAGCCGACGACGCGCACGATGCCGCGCCCCGTCGCCGCGGCGGGCTCAGAACTGGAAGTAGATGAACTGCTGCGAGTCATTCGAGGTGCCCATCACGATCAACAGGATCAGCGTGGCGTAGACGAGGCCGCGCACGGGGATCCAGAGGCGACGATGAAACAACGGTGTGCGCGCCGAGAATTGCAGAAACTCGAGCGCCAACAACACGGGCACGCCGAGCAGCGCGCTGAAGGTCGGCCGCTTCATCGTCAACGTGAAGTCGAAGGACGTGAAGAGCGTGCGCGTGAAGGCGACGATCTGCTCGAGCGAGTCGGCGCGGAAGAGCATCCAGCCGTAACACACGAAGGCAAAGAAGAAGAGCATGCGCGGCAGCCGCCGCCACAGACTCCCATCGAATGCGGGCGCCGCTGCGCCGACGATCGCGCGATGCACCGCGAGCAGCAGTCCCTGGTACGCGCCCCACAACACGAAGTTCCAGGCGGCGCCGTGCCACAACCCGCCGATCACCATCGTCAGCATCAGATTGCGCTGGGTCTTCGCCTCGGTGCCGCGGTTGCCGCCGAGCGGGATGTACAGGTAGTCGCGCAGCCACGTCGAAAGCGAGATGTGCCAGCGGCGCCAGAACTCACTCGGATTCACCGAGAAATACGGCAACTCGAAGTTCTTCAGCAGATCGATGCCGAAGAAGAGCGAGACGCCGGTGGCGATGTCCGAGTAGCCCGAGAAATCGCAGTAGACCTGGAATGCGAAGGCAACCGAGCCGGCGATGATGTCGAGTGAGCCCACCGTCCCCGTGGTATCGAAGATCGACGACACCGAGCCGGCGAGGCCATCCGCAATCGCCATCTTCTTGAAGAGGCCGAGCAGGATCAGGAACGAGCCGCGACTCACCGCGTCGAGCGTGAGTTTGCGCTCACCGAGCAGTCGCGGGATCAGATGCGATGCGCGCTCGATCGGCCCGGCGACGAGCGGCGGGAAATACGACACGAAGAGCGCGAAATCGAGCAGATGCGTCACCGGCTGCATGCGCCGCCAGTACACATCCAAGACATAACTCAGCGTCTGGAAGGTGTAGAACGAGATGCCGATCGGCAGCAGGATGTCGAGGTGCAGGCGGGAGACATCGAGGCCGATGCGCTGCGCCAGCACTTCGCCGCTCTCGATGAAGAAGTTGTAGTACTTGAACACGCCCAGCATGCCGAGCTGACCGAAGAGGCTGACGCGCAGGAAGAAGAGCCGCCTGCGATCCTCGGGCAATCGCAAGAGCCACGGATAAAGCGCGTGCGCGACGATCACACCGGCGAGGCTCAGTGCGAACACGCGCAGCCCGAACGGAGAGATCGCGTGCTCCCAGTCGACACGGGGAGCGCCCATGCCCGCGAAGTGCACGGCGTTCCAATCGAAGACCAGGAAGAGCAGCGAGAAGAGCAGCAGGTGCAGCGTGGGCTGCAGCCGCTGGTACACCGTCATGCGACCGTCGCCGATCATCAGGCCCGTACAGAAGTCGAGAACCGTCGATAGCGAGATCAAATACAGGAAGCGGATGTCCCAGAAGCCGTAGAAGACGTAGCCCGCGACGAGCAACACGGAATTCTGGAAGCGGCGGGGCACGAGGTAGTAGAGGCCGAGCACGATCGGCAGGAAGATCGCGAATGTGAGCGAGTTGAAGACCATGCAACGCTCCGCGCGAACCTAGGCGCGCGTCTCGCTGCGACTCTGCTGGACGCGCCAGAGCAGATCGTCCACCACGCGCCACGCATCCATCGCGCCACTACACGCGAGCCGGAACATCACCATGCCCTCGCCGCCTTCGATCTTCACGCGCGGCAGGCTGATCATCGGCATGCCCGGGCGGATCGTTCCGTGCAGCGAGTTGAACGCGATCTGATAGCCCGCGTCGGCGAGCAGTTGATCCGTCGCGGCGTCGAAGTCGGCGTGCGTGCCGAACGGGTACGCGAAGGAGCGCGTGGGCAAACCCAGACGCTCGGAGATCAACGCGCGCGATCGCACGGCTTGATCGCGCGCCGCAGCGGCGTCCATGCGCCCGAGCGAGCGGTGGTCGAACGCATGCGATCCAATCTCGACACCGGCGTCGCGCAGCTGCGCGAGCTCGTCCCAGGTTGCATACGGCTCCGGGTGATCCGTCGAGATCGTGGACGCCCCGATCAGTCCTGCGCTGACGAATGCAACGGCAGGCACGTGGTAGTCGCGGAGGATCGGCAACGCCTCGCTGAACAGGCTCTGGCAACCGTCGTCGATCGTGACGAGCACCGCATTCGGTGGCAGCTGCTTCTGCCCGGCGACGAAGCCCTGCACATCCCCGAGCGATACACACAAGCGCCGCTCGGCGAGCCAGCGCATCTGCTCCGCGAAGACCGCGGGCGAGACGCAATAGGGATCTGCCGGGACATCGCCAAAGCGGTGATACGTGATGGCCCGCAACCGAGGCGCCTTCGCACCGAGGTTCCGCGCGAGCATCGAGCCCGACGCGAACGAGCCCAGCGCAACGCTGCGTCGCGCCGCCTTCTTGACGTACCAACGAGCGCCTGCGCCCAACCTCAGGACCGCCGTTCGTCGAACCCGAGGCCGCATCGCATCTGCGCTTGGATCTGCATCGTCGGCCGCGTGTCCCGGGTATTCCGTGTCACGCCGAGCGACCTTGGAGCCACTCACTTGCAACGCGGACGAACGTGGATTGAGGGTCTACTATAATGATCGGCCCGGTTGGCGCCGACTAGACCATGGCTTCTGTTCCCGGCCACAGGGCGACCAGATGGGATCCTTCATGCGTGCGCAGCTAGCTGCTCTAGATCACCGGGAACACGCTGCTTGGACTGGTACGCACGAGAGGTCAGAAAAATGAGCGCATCCCCCTCGGCCCTCGGGCCGGCAAACGACATGGCGCCCACGTTCGGCGAGTCGTCCACGGACCTGGCGGTTCGCCTCTCGCGCGCCTCCGTGAAGAAGCTCTGGGACGTCTACTCGGGCATTGCGTGGCCCGCCTCGATCGACGCCAGCGAATGGTGCATGCCTGAGGAGCTGATCTCGCTCTACGGCACCCCGGCCTACGAGAGCCTCGACGAAGAGCAGCGCAAACGCCTCTCGCGCTTCGAGCTGATCAACTTCTTCTCGCTCACGCTGCACGGCGAACGGCCGCTGGTGCAGGGCCTCTGCAACCAGATGTATTCGCGCCAGAACCAGGAAGTGACCGAGTACATCCACCATTTTCTCGACGAAGAGAACAAGCACATGGTGATGTTCGGCGAGTTCTGCAACCGCTACGGCGGCAAGGTCTACGCGCAGAAGAAGATGGTGATTCCGAAGACCTACGCGAAGGGCGAAGAAGACGTCACGTTCTTCATCAAGGTGCTGATCGTCGAGGAGCTGGGCGACTACTACAACGTCGCGATGCAGCGCGATGCCCGCCTCGCCCCGATTGCGCAAGAGATCAACCGCATCCACCACGCCGACGAGGCGCGCCACATCATCTTCGGCCGTCGTCTGCTCGCGGAATTGTGGAACGAGTACTCCCCGAAGTGGTCGGAGGAGACGCTCGCCGGCATGCGCCAGTGGCTCGCCGATTACCTGCGCGCGTCGTGGGCCGACTTCTACAACCCGCAGGTCTACCGCGATGCCGGCGTGCCGAACGCCTACGAAGCGCGCCAGGCGGCGCTCGCCGCCGAATGCTGCCGCGAGCATCGCGTGCGCGTCTCGCGAAAACTGCTCGACTACTTCCTCGAGCTCGGAATCCTCGCGGCGGAGCCTGCGCTCTGAAGAGTGAGGAGGAAATTCGAGCGGCGCTGCGCGCCTGGATCGTCGAGCATGCGCGCACGGCCATCCCACACGAATTCGGTGACACCACGCCGATCCTCGACTCGGGACTGCTTTCGTCACTCGATGTGGTGGAGCTGGTGCTCTTCATCGAGAACCTGCGCGGCGACGAGGTCGATGTCGATGCAATCGAGCCCGAGTCGCTGCGCAACATCGACAGCCTCTTCGACGCCTTCTTCCCACTCGACGGCGCCTAGATACCCTGCACGATGAGCGATCCCGTGCGAACGATCCGCTCCGGATTCCTGCGCAGCTGCGAACGATTTGCGGAGCGACCCGCCGTCCGCATCGGCGCCGTCACCATCAGCTACGCCGAGCTCCGCGAGCAAGCAGCAGCGATCGCCGCGACGTTGCAGCGACGCGTCTCGTCGGACGACACTCCCCTCACCGCTGTGTTCGGCCAGCGTTCGGTGACAGCCTACGCGGGCATCCTCGGCGCGCTCTTCCGCGGTCACGGCTACGTGCCGCTGAATCCCGGTTTCCCGGCCGAGCGCACGCGCGCGATGCTCGAACGCGCGGGCTGCGACGCGATCATCGTCGATGCAGGCGCGGAGTCGCTGCTCGATGCGATGCTCGAGGGAATCGAGCGACGCCTCGTGCTGATCCTGCCCGAACGCGACGAAGCGGAAGCGCTCGCGCAGTGCTGGCCTCGTCACCATTTCGTGACGAGCGCCGATCTCGAGCCCGCCTCTGCATGGAAGCCTGGCGCAGTCGACCCGAATGCGATCGCGTATCTGCTCTTCACGTCGGGCAGCACCGGCGTACCGAAGGGCGTGATGGTCGCGCATCGCAACGTGCTGCATTTCCTCGACGTGATGGCCACGCGCTACGAGGTCAGCGAGCACGATCGTTTCTCGCAGCTCTTCGATCTCACCTTCGACCTGTCGGCATTCGACTTGTTCCTCGCGTGGGAGCGCGGCGCTTGCGTGTGTGCACCGACGCCGAAGCAGAAGCTGGTGCCATCGTCCTATGTCAACGAGGCGGAGCTCACGATCTGGTTCTCCGTGCCATCCACTGGCGTCGTGCTTCAGCGTCTCGGCAAGCTGAAGCCCGATCTCTATCCGGGCCTGCGGCTGGCACTCTTCTGTGGCGAGGCGCTCGCCGTCGATGTCATCGAAGCGTGGTCGAAGGCGGCACCGCATGCCGTGCTCGAGAACATCTACGGACCGACGGAAGTGACGATCGCCTGCACCGCCTATCGCTGGGATGGAGCGCGCTCGCCGGGCGAGGCGGAACTCGGACTCGTCCCGATCGGCGAGCCGTATCCCGCGATGCGAGCGATCGTGGCGAACGAGTCGCTGCATGAAGTCGCGGCCGGTGAATCGGGAGAGCTGCTGATGAGCGGACCGCAGGTCGCACTCGGCTACTGGAAGGATCCGGAGCGCACGGCGGCCGCATTCGTGACGCCGCCGGACCGCGACACCGTTTTCTATCGCACCGGCGATCGTGTGCGACGCGCCAGCAAGGACGCGCCGCTCGTCTATCTCGGGCGCATCGACAACCAGATCAAGATCCAGGGCTACCGCGTCGAGTTGGAAGAAGTGGAATCCGTCTTGCGCGAAGCGACCGGCGCCGGTGTCGCGATCGCCGTCGGTTGGCCGACGAACCCGAGCGGTGCGGACGGGATCGTCGCGTTCCTCGGCGCCGACGACGTCGATCTCGACGCGCTTCGCGATCGCCTGAAGCAGTGCCTGCCGCCGTACATGGTTCCGCGCGAGATCCGGCTCGTCGCCGATTTTCCGTTGAACGCGAACGGCAAGGTCGATCGCAATGCGCTCCGGCGCACACTGGAAGCAGCTTCGTAGTGGCGATCCTGGTCGTTCCATACACCGATGAGTGGGTGGCGAAGCGCGACGGACGGAAGACGTGGCGTGAGCACTGGCTCGCGATCGGGGACGGCACGACGGTTCGCGGCGCCTACGCGCTGAAGCCCTACGAATGGCGGATTGGCGGCGTTCCTCATCGCGTCGTCGGCTGGCAGGGCCCCGTCACCGAGGGACTGATCGATCGCCGTTGCGACGCCCTCGGCCTGCGCCTGCTGCGCGCGATGCTGAGGAAGCATCCGCTGCTCCATGGCTGGGGCCACGGCGGCCTCGAGAAGCCGATGCTGTTGATGCTCGAGAAGCTCAGCGGGTTGTTGCACCGCACGCCCTTTTGTGTGCGCACCGTGAAGTCCGCCCGCTTCCCGCGCGGCTCACCCGCGCGACAGCTGACGCCGCTCGTCGCCGCGATGCGCGAGGCGCTCGCGGCGCCCATCGCGCGACTCGCCGAGATGGGCGCAATCGGGCGCACACACCTGCATTCCAGGCGCACAGCAGACGGCCAGGTGGACGCGCTCGAAACACTGCTTCTCACGCGAACGCACCCATCGTCCGAGGATTGAATCGTGTGTGGCATCGCCGGAGCGATCGGGATCATGGACGCGGAAGTGCACGCGGCGGTGCGCCGCGCGAGTGACGCGCAGTCGCACCGCGGTCCCGACGCCGACGGCTTCTGGGCAAGCACCGCCGCAGGTCCCGGCGTCGCGCTCGCGCATCGCAGGCTCTCGATCATCGACCTCTCCGCCGACGGCACGCAGCCGATGATCGACCCGCGCAGCGGTGTCGTGCTCGTCTACAACGGCGAGGTCTACAACTATCGCGAGCTGCGCGGCGAACTCGAAGCCGCAGGCGCTTCGTTCCATTCGCAGACCGACACCGAAGTGATCCTCCACGCCTACCTGCAGTGGGGAGCGGCTTCGCTGTCGCGGCTGCGCGGCATGTTCGGGTTCGCGCTCTTCGATCCGCGCGAGCGCCGGCTGCTGCTGGTGCGAGACCGCCTCGGCGTGAAGCCGATCTACCTGGCGCGCGTCCGGCGCCCAAACGGCGATCTCGTGCTCTTCGCGTCCGAGCTGCGCGCGCTGCTCGCGACTGACTTGATCGAACGCCGCCTCGACCCGGTGGGCCTCCAAACATATTTGTGGCACGGCTTCCCGGTGGGTCCCGGCACACTGGTGCGCGGCATCGAGCGCCTCGACGCGGGCACGTCACTGACGATCGACGTGGATACCGTCGGCGAAGCGCGGCGTCGCTATTGGAGCCTGCCGCCGGCCCGGCCCGCCTCCTCCGACATCGAAGAGCTGCGCCACGAACTCGACGCCGCCGTCGGCATGCGCCTCGTCGCCGACGTACCGCTCGGCGTCTTCCTCTCCGGCGGTATCGATTCGAGCGCGATCACCGCACTCGCGGCGCGCCGCAGCGGCCAGGCGATCCGAACCTTCAGCGTCGGCTTCGAAGAAGCCGCCTTCGACGAGTCGGAGTACGCGCGCGCGGTGGCGCAGAGCCTCGGCACCGACCACGTCGCGATTCACCTGTCACAGACGAGTTTCACGAGTCGACTCGGCGACGCGCTCGGCGCCCTCGATCAGCCCAGCTTCGATGCGATCAACACCTACTTCGTGAGCCGCGCGGTGCGCGAGGCGGGTATCACGGTGGCGCTCGCGGGAACCGGCGGCGACGAACTCTTCGGCGGCTACCCGAGCTTTGCCGAAATCCCGCGCGCAGGGCAGATCGCGCGGCTCGCCGGCGTGGCGCCCGAGGCGCTGCTGCGTGCGCTCGGCGCCGCCGTTGCGCGCGCGACACTCGGCCGTGCCGGCGCCGCGCCGCCGCAGACGCGCTGGGCAAAGCTCGGCGACATGCTCGCGACGCGCGGCCGTTTGCTCGAGCTCTACCAGCTCTCGTACGGACTCTTCCTTCCCAGCTTCCTGCGCACTCTCGCGCCCGCGCTCGACTGGACGAGTACACACGCGGGGCTTCCGATCACGCGCGCGCAGGAACTCGCTGCGGCGATCAGCGGAAACCCGCCGCTGCATGCCGTGTCGATGCTCGAACTCGCGTCGTTCACTGGCGAACGACTGCTGCCCGACACCGACGCCGCGAGCATGGCCGTATCACTCGAGGTGCGCGTGCCGTTGCTCGATCACCGTGTGGTCGAAACGCTCGCTGGTGTCGATCCGGCCCGCCGCTTCGAGCCGCTCGGCCGCAAGCAACTGTTGCGCGATCTCGCACTCGGATCGCTCGACCCGGCGCTCTTCGAGCGCAAGAAGCAGGGCTTCGAGCTGCCGATCGGTGGTTGGATCCGCGAGGAACTTCGCGAGGAAGTCGATGCGACGTTCGCGGATCGCTCAGCCTGCGCCGCTGCGGGGCTCGACGCGGACGCGGTGGAAAAGCTCTGGCGCGCGTATCAGGACGGTGCGCCGGGGATCTACTGGTCGCGACCGTGGGCGCTCTTCGTGCTGTTGTGGTGGTGCCGTCGCCATCGCGTGTCGCTGTAGTTCACGCCGGCGTCACGGTCGGCGGATGCCGCGCGGCGCCAAGTCCTCGAACTCCGGGCCCTTGTACTCGATCAGCGTCGTCGCACGGCGGCGGACGCCGTGATTCCACGCGAAGGTCAGCGCGCCCGTGCACTCTGCGAGCTTGCCGATCACACACGCCGTCGCGTAGCGCGCGGCATCGCCCCGCGTATGTCGCGGCCGGACATCGCGGTAGACGCCGCGCCACGGCAACACCCACGCGAGTAGCAGCGCCAAGCTCGCGCCCGATGTGAGCGGAAACAGCAACAGGCTCGCTGCCGGAACGGCGCCGCCGTAGAGCAGAACCGACAGCAACCGGCGCAAGCGCGGCGGATCGGGTGCGCTGCGATGGCGCCAGACCGTCTCCGCATACGCGTGGCCGGCGCGCACTTGTCGCTTCCACCACTGCCCGAAGTGCAGCAGCGCGGCGTCGTGCGCCGTCATCTCGCGATCGAGTCGCACGATGCGGGCGCCGCTGCGGCGGATGCGCAGGCAGAACTCGGGATCCTCGCCAGCGATCAGGCTCGCGTCGTAGCCGCCGGCGCGCAGAACCACGTCGGCTCGCATCATCGCGTCACCGCCACACGCATCCGCGTCGCCCGGAGCGCCCTCCCACTCGATGTCGGTGAGTTGATTCCAGAGGCTCGCGTCGGGGTGACGCTCCCGGCGGCGACCGAAAACGACGCCGACGTCGGGGTGCGCAAAGAGATAGGCGGCAGCGACCTCGAGCCAGCCCGGCGCGATCGCACAATCACCATCGACGAACTGCACGCACACGAGATCGCGATTTGACGCCGAGAGCAACTCGAAGCCGGCGTTGCGACCGCGCGCCGCCGTGAACGGCAGCGACGCGTCGAGCTCGACGACCTGGGCTCCTCGCGCGCGCGCGCTTTCCGCGCTGCCGTCGCTCGAGCCGCTATCCACATAGACCACCGCGGCAGCGCGCGGCGGGATCGACGTGAGACAGTGGACGAGCCGCTCGCCCTCGTTGCGGCCGATCACCACGACGCCGACGGAACCGGCGTGATCCATGATTGCGTCGGGCGCGCGCTCAGACATGCGCCGGAACGCCGCGACCGAGCGGACGACCGGAGAAGTTGTAGCGGAGGAAGTCGCGCAAGAAGTGCGGCGGGAACGGTCCGCGGCGCCCCATCAAGCGTCGCCGCGGCTCTCCGATCGCGTAGCCCAAGAGCCAGGCGACATTCGCCGCCCACAGGTAGAGCAAGCTGTAGTTCTTGTAGAAGTAGTAGCGACGACCGTCCCACCAATAGGCGGCGCGCGGCTTGTTCATGTCCTTCATGCCGCTGCTGGCAGCGCCGATGTGCTCGACGCGGCTCTCGGGCAGATACCAGGTGTGAAAGCCGGCGCGCGCGGCACGCAGACACAGATCTGTCTCTTCGAAATAGAAAAAGAAGTTCTCGTCGTAGATGCCGACCGCTTCGAGTGTCTCACGGCGAATCAACATGCTGGCGCCGGCGAGCCAATCGACGCGGGTTGCGACGGTTGGCACCGGCTTTGACACCACATAGCGGTCGAGCAGTTTCGACACGACGCCGATGCCAATCGCCTCCTCGAACTGGCTGGCGACCGTCGGGAAGCGGAACGCGGTGTCGTGCGTCTCGCCTCCCGGACCGTGGATGTAGGAGCCCGCGATTCCCGCTTCCGGATTTGCATCGAGAAAGCGCAACAGCGTTGCGACGGCACCCGGCGCGGGCATCGCGTCCGAGTTCAGCAGGTACACGTAACGCGGCGGGTCCGGTCCGCGCAGCGCCGGACGGATCGCCAGATTCACGCCGCCCGCAAAGCCGGTGTTCGTCGACGAGATCACCAGATCGACACGGTCGCAGAGCGCTTCGCGCTCGAGCGCCGCCTGGAGCTGCGCAGGTGAGTCGTCGCCAGAGCCGTTCTCGACGAGGCAGACGCGACTTCCCGGCATCGACTCCATCTCGATCACCACCGCGCGCAGTGCGCGCAGCGTGAGCTCTGGAGTCCGATAGTTGATCAAGACGATCAGGACGTTCATCTCGCTCGCTTGCGTCCTCGGTCGTCGGATGGGCGAGGCTAGCGCCGGCACTCCGGAGGCTGAACACCTTTTCACTTCTCGGCGTTTCGGCGTGAATCGAGAGTTGATTGCGCAATCCGCGCGCAGTCGCGAGTGCCATGCGCACTTCGATGGAATGCCGTGGCGAGTCCCCCTCAAGTCTAGTTCTCGATCCGGCGATGCCCCATTGATTGTGTGGAGTGGGAGGGGCATGAGCGTCGAACTCGAGTTCTTGCGCCGGGTCTCGCTCTTTGCCGGACTCACGGATTACGACCTGATAGCGCTGGCGCCGGCCCTTCACGAGCGGCGCTACGCGGCGGGCGAAGTCGTCTTCACGGAAGAAGAGACGGGCCACTGCATGTACATCGTGCGCGAGGGACGCGTGAAGGTCTCGCGTTGGCTGCCGAGCGGTCGCGAACTGGTGCTCGCCCATCACGACGCGCCGGAACACTTCGGCGAGATGGCGCTGCTCGACGGTCACACGGCACCCGCGACGGTTACCGCTGCGACGCGTTCGGTGATCCTGTCGCTCAGTCGCGCGCGCTTCGAAGAGCTGCTGCAGAAGCCCCGCTTCGCGCGCAGCTTGCTCGACGAACTCTGCGCGCGGTGTCGCGCGGCATGGCAGCAGATCGAGCTGGTCAGCCATCGCGATGCGGAGGCACGCATCCGAATGGCGCTCTACCGCCTCTGCCAGAGCCACGGCCGCGACACCGACGAGGGTACGCGCATCGAGCTGCGTCTGACGCACCGCGAACTCGCCAACATGGTGGGCGTCACGCGCGAGACCGCGACACGCGCACTGATGCGCCTCGAAGGTCTGAAGCTGATCCAGGTGGACGAGCGCTGTTTCGTGGTGGCGGAACCGGATCGCCTGATCGAAGGATCCGTGTTCGAGTAGCGGGCGCTAGGAGAGCTTCGGAATCACGCCGAGCACGGAGACACCGCTCAACTTCTCGACACCCTGCGCGCTGATGATCACCGGATCGCGCAGCTCGAGTCCGATTCCCAGCACACTCGCGAGCCCGAGCGAGACGATCAAGCCGGCGAGCGCGACTTGCAGCCGGCCCTTCGCAGGAGCATTGCTCGGCTGCGCCTCCTCGAGCACCACGACCTGCGCGCCCTGCTGCGCTTGCTCGAGGTTCTGCGCCAACTCGGTCTCTTTCAACTTGCCCACGAGTTCGTTGCGTGTGTCCTCGAGCACCTTGGCGTACTGCAGCATGCCGCCGATCTCGCCTTCGTGAGACGATGCGCGCGCGATGCGCCCGTCGAGTTCGGCGAGTTCGCGGTCCGCATCTGCGATCTGCGCGCGGTACTGCGCGACTTCCCGCCGCGATGCGCCCGCGACGGAAAGCTGCCCACCCGACCCCCCGCTGCCCAGGTCGCGCTCGGCGGCGGCGATCTGGCGCTGCAGCGAAATCACGTTGGGGTGGGTGTCCGTGTTGACTCCGCGTTCCCTCGCGAGCAGTGATTTCAACTGAGCGAGACGCGACGCGGGTGAGTCCATGTTCGGCGGTTCGACCGCCGTCGCCGCGCGCGTCTCGGCCTCGGCCGCCGACACCATCAGGCTGTCGCGCTGCGCCTGGAGTCGCTCGATGCGTCGCTGGTTCACGTCGAGATCGGAGGGAAGTTCGCCGCGGTGCTGGCTCTCATACGCGGCGATCTTTTCCTTCTGAACCCGCAGCGCCTGCTCCGCTTCCGTGACGGCGTTGCTCATGAACTCGGTTGCGAGTCTCGATTGCTCGCCCCGCATGCGGAGGCCCTCCGCCTGGAACAGATGGGCAAGCTGATTCGCGACGATCGCCGCCTGCTCTGCGTCCGGAGCCTCGAAGCCCACGACGAGCAGGCGCGAGCGCTCGCCGCCTCTCTGGAACTGCTGGCCTCGCGACGTATTCTGGCGCGCCTCGACGTGGATCGACCCACGCATGATGCCCGCGATCGTATCGAGTGAGAGCTCGTCGCGGAGATCCGGATAGAGACCGAGTTCCTCGATCACGCCCTTCAGATGCTGCCGCGAGAGCGCCTGCGCGGTGAGCGTGTCGAGACCCTCGATCGGGTTGCCGGGCGTCGTGGGCCTGACGAGGTCTTCGTCCACCTGCTGCGTCGCGAGCAGCACGGTGGCCTCGGCCTCGTACATCGGCGTGCGCATCACGGTGAGTGCGGCAGTCGCGACCAGGCCGAGCAGAAGCGTGACGAGCATCGGCAGCCAGCGACGGCGCAGAATCCCGCGCGGATCGCTGAGCCAGTCGGGGAGACCACTCCCCTGTTCGTCCTCGTGCTCGGCCATACGACGCGACTCCTAGCTCGTCAGAGAGTTCCCACACCGAGCAGAAGCGCGGAGCCGATCACGCGGAACAGCGCCTCGACCGGGTACAGCGCGCGACGCAGCTTGTAGCCGGTGACGACGGGTACGGCGGCCGGCACGACGACCAGATCGCCCTTTTGCAGCAGCATGTCGCTGCTGCCGTCACCGCCGCGGATCGCGTCCAGATCGACGAGATAGAGCATCGTCTGATCGCCCTGGCGTCGGACGATCCGAATGCGCGACGTGGCGGCCAGTTCGGTGGCGTCGCCCGCCATCGCGACCATTTCAGCGACGCGGATGTCTCGTTCCAGCGGGAAGCTGGCGGCCCGCCTCACTTCGCCGATCACGCTGACGGTGGTGCTCGCCGGGCTGGCGACCATCACCGAAACGCTCGGGCTCTGCCGAAACTGCTCCATGCGCTGCTGGATCTCGGTGGCGATCTCTTCCGTCGTGCGGCCGGACGTCTCGACATCGCCGATCAGTTCGACCGAGATGCGACCGTCGGGGCGCACTTGAAGATCCGTGAGCTCAATGGCGGGATCCGGCAAGACTCGGATCGTCAGTCGATCCGACGGACCGACTCGGTACGGCTCGGATGTCGCGACCGGCACCGAGGGCGTGGCCTTGGTCGTAGCGCAGCCCGTGACCAACGTGACAGAAGACATGACGAGGCAGAGAGCCCCGATTGCGAAGTACTTCACCGTGCTTCCTCCCGGGGGGGGCGCGTAGTTATTTAACGCACCGGGAGGACGCTCACCACGAACGTTTCCCGCCTCCGTTCAGCTCCCCGTGCCGCGAATCACGGCGGGCAGGGTCTTCAGGAGGATCTTGAAATCCTCTGACAGCGACCACGTATCGATGTATTGCAGGTCGAGCTTGACCCATTGCGCGAAGCCGATCGAATTGCGGCCGCCGACCTGCCAGAGGCAGGTGAGCCCCGGGCGCATCGACAAGCGGCGACGATCCGACGTCTCGTACTCGTGAACTTCCGACGGGATCGGCGGACGCGGACCCACCAGGCTCATGTCGCCGCGAAGCACGTTCCAAAGCTGCGGCAGTTCGTCGATGCTCCAGCGCCGCAGGGCGCGGCCGATCGGCGTGATGCGCGGATCATTTCGAACCTTGAAGACGGGCCCGTCCATCTCGTTCAGCGAGAGCAGATCGGCGCGGCGCGCCTCGGCGTCCGCGACCATCGTTCGCAGCTTCAGCATCTCGAAGCGATGGCCATTCAGTCCGCAGCGCACCTGGCGGAACAGGATGGGGCCCTTCGAGCCTCGCTTGATCGCGGCCGCCGCCACACCGATCAGCGGCGCGGCGAGCAAGAGCAGCGAGCCCGAAACCGCGATATCGATCGCGCGCTTGATGGCGAGCTGCGCGCGGCTGTGGTGCACCGTCGCGAAGTTCAGCGCGACCAGCGATCCGAACTTCGTAACCCGCGGCGGCGGCAGGTAGTCGCCGAAAATGTCCGAGAGCAGCGTGATCGGCACACCGGCGGCCGCGCAAACCGAAACGACCGGCGCGAGCGAGCCGAGCAGCGAGCGCGGGCAAGCGACGATCACTTCGTCGATCACCTTCTGGCGCAGCAGGTCCGGCAGATCGATTAGCTTGTGCACTTCGTGAGACGCGATGCCATCGACGTGCGACGAATCCGATTCATCGAGGAAGCCGACGATGCGCAGGCCCCACTCGGGATGATCTTCGAGCTGGCCGCGCGCCTCGAGCGCGAGCGGGCCGCTGCCGACCACGAGCACGTTGCGGTAGTTGCGTCCGGTGCGTCGCAGAAGACGCAGCCCCAGATACGCGATGGTGCGGAACGTGCCGAGAACGGCGAGCTGCGCGGCGCCGAGCGCGACCGCGAAGAGCGGCGCAACCGGCGCTCCGGCTAGCACCGCAGTGCCGGCGACGATCGTCGTCGCAACAACGCTCGCTCCGGCGAAACGCAACAGGTAGTGGAGCAGCGAGGTTCGGCGCTGCGACGCGTACAAGTCGAGTTGATCGAATGCGATCGGCCACACGAGCGAGGCGACGAGGCTCAGCGCGACGAGGCTCGGGACCGAGTTCGCTCCGATCGCTCCGCTGCGGAGCTCCGGAATCGCGAGAAGCGCGATGAAGAGCAGTCCGCCCGAGGCGATGTCGACGACCTTCAGCAGCTGATCAAAAAACAGCGCACGGTTTCTCAGCACAGCAACTCACTTCGCGTGTGACGGCGCCCCCCTACACACGCTTCCACCGGCGATACTACGACAACCTGGCGATCGGCGAAGTAGATAAAACTGGGGACAGTCCGAGGGGCATTCGTCGAGTCTGAGTGGTGAGTGCCCGGTCCTTCTCCGAGGTTTCACCACTGACGTTTTTTGGCATCTCGCGCACTGGCTTCAGCGTGTACTCGCGACTTCCACCGGCCAGTGCTGATCCAGCTCTTCATCAATGTTGGCGGCAAATTGCAGCAGGAAGCTGCGTGCCGCGACCAGATCGCCATCGGCGATCGGTGTGCTGATTCGCACCAGGGATCCATCCGATCTTCCATCGAGTAGACGACCCAGCAGTCGATCCAGCGCCTGATCGAGCGGACCCAGCATTCCCGTGCTGCGGTGTGACCGATACCAAAACTGGACCAGATGGCGCTGGTCCTGCTGCTCGACCACGAATTCACTGACGCGAAAACTGGGAACGCCATTCCCGGCGTCCACGTTGAGTGTGCGGCGCTCGGTGATGTCCCAGCCCTGGCTGTGAAAGCAGACCTCGGGCGTGTGTTCGGGACGCCCGCCGCGGTCGGTTCCGTAGTAGCCGACGTAGAGAAACACGACCGTTCCGAGCGGGTGCACGTAGGCGCGCTGCAGGTTCGCGTCGGCGCGCAGCATCGACTCGACGCTCTGCTCGAGCGGAACATCGGTGGCATCCCAGGACCCGATCGACTGCGGCAACGCCATCAGCGGTGCCGCATCGACATCGAGCGGCGGCCGCAGCTGGAACCACCACGACACCGCGCCGAGGCCCATCAGCAGCGCGACCAGCAGCGAAGTCGAGACGCCTGCGCGCTTCAAGCGCCTGCGCTCACTGTCGTCTGGATAGGCTCGGTGACCGACGACCGCTGCGGCGCAGCCGCCTGGGATCGACACGCGAAGGCGAGACCGAGCAGCGTCGCGACGAGCGGGAAGTGGTCTAGCAGCGTGCGAGCGAGCGTTGGCGTTCCGAGCAGCGCAATCGCAGAGGCGAGCGCGAGCGCCGTCGCCTGCAACGGGAATGCGGCGAGCATCCAGCGCAACGCCGACTGCGCCGCCGCAGTGAGCGACGCTTCGCGGCGCAGAGCGACGAACCACCCGAGACCGGCGAAGCTCCACGCGAGCGCGAGACCGCCATCGCCCGGGAAGAGTGCGAGACGACCCGCCGGCACGACCAGCCACAGCGCGAAAACGCGGCTCGCATCGACGTGCGCGGCGACACCGAGCGCGGTCGCGACGTGGGCGGCGACGTTCGCGACCAGCGCGTCGAGACCGGGCGCAAATGCTTCGATGATCTGCGTCGGCAGCGGAATCATCCACAGCGCGAGCAGCGCGACGCGCAGCGACGGTCTCCCCGTCATCCTCGCGAGTCCGATCACCGAGAGCGCGAGGCCAGGTCTTCCCGCGCGCGGCATGCCGCCGCCGACGCCGATGAATGCGATCGCGACGCCGAGCACGAGCAGCACGAGGCCGTCCCGCGCCGGACGCGGCGGCGCCGGATCGCGCCACGCGCAGTACGCGAGCAGCAGCGGAAAGATCGCCGCGCCGCGCGCCCACTCGTTCGTCGCCTCATGGACCGCCAGATCGACGAGCAATGGCGAGAGCGCCGCCGCCAGCGCGATCCAGAGCACGGTGTGACCGCGGTGTTCCAGGCTCGGTTGCTCCGCCACTTCGCTCGCTACTGCTCGTAGTAGCGGTAGCTCGAGGCGTCGGTCGGAAGTTGACCCTCGTCGAGGACTGCGCCGACGAGTCGGCCCGGCGGGAGCAGTTCGCACATCCGCGAGAAGGCCTTCGAGCGCGTATGGCCCGCGCGCGCCACCGCGACGCAGGCGGACATGTGACGGAGCAGGATCGGTGTGTCGGGCACCAGCAGCACGGGAGCCGTATCGATGACGACGATCTCGTAGCGCCGCTCGAGTTCGCGCAGCGCTGCCACGAGCGTCGGTCGCACCAGCAGTTCGTGGGCCGCTCCGCGCGGCTGGCGGACCGGATAGACATCGAGCGGCGGCTTGTCGAACGAGATGCACGCCTCGTCGAGTGTCGCCTCGCCGAGCAGCACGTCGTCGATGCCGGCAATCGCGCGCACGCCGAGCGAGCGTTCCAGCGACGGCTTGCGCAGATCGAGATCGAGCAGCGCGACCGAACGATTCGGCGAGAGCGAGCAGAGCGCCAGCGCGAGGTTGCCCGCGATCGTCGTCTTGCCTTCGCTGTGCAGCGCGCTCACGACGGCGACAGAGCGCGCTCCGCGCTGATCGAGCTCGGCCCGCACGCGCAACGCGAGATGGCGCGCGGTTTCCGCCATCGCGCCCTGGTCCTCGATGAAGAGCGCACGCGGCGACCAGAAACCTTCCTTCTCGCCCGACGGCGATTCGTGCCGATCGAGCGCAGCGATCGACGCCGGCAGCGTGGGCGCTTCGGGCGGCATCCCCGGCGCGACGACGCGCGACTTCTCGGGATCGCTCGCGGACGGCGGTCGCGATTTCTCGTCGATGCGCGCGCGCCGCAGTGCTTCGGTGATCTCGCCCATCTAGCTCTCCGCCGGCAGCGCCACGGTGCGTGTCGCGTTCTTGATCTGGTTGCCCTTCAGCTCGATGATCTCGCGCGGTACCGGGCGCTTCTGTTTCGAATACGCGGCCAGCAGACTCCTGTCGGCCAACAACGAGATGAGGCGCGGGCAACCGCCCGTCGCAGCGTAGAAGAGCGGTTCCACACCCGCCTCGAAGATCTGCTCGAACTTGCCGCCCGCGACTTCGATGCGGTGTCGCAGGTAGTGCCCCACTTCTTCGGGCCGCAGCGCATCGACGTGATGCTCGATCGCGATGCGCTGCCGCAACTGCCGCAGCTCGGGCGCCGCGAGTTTGTCACGCAACTCCGGCTGCCCGGTGAGCACGATCTGCAGCAGCTTCGAGGTATCGGTCTCGAGGTTCGACAGCAGTCGCACTTCTTCGAGCGCGATCAAGCTGAGGTTCTGCGCTTCGTCGATCACCAGCACCGTGTCGAGGCCGCCAGCGAGACGCTCGAGCAGGAAGCGATTCAGCGCGATCAGCAGATCCGCCTTGGTGGGACCCGGCGTGAGACCGAACTCGGCGGCGATCAAGCGCAGCAGATCGATCGGAGAGAGGTCGGCGGTATTGAGGATCAGCGCGGTCTCGGTGCCTTCCGGAATCCGCTCGAGCGCTGCGCGCAGCAGCGTGGTCTTGCCCGCGCCGATCTCGCCGGTGAGCAGGATGAATCCCTTGCGCCGCGTGATGCCGTAGAAAAGCGAAGCGAGGCCTTCCTCGTGGGTCTCGGAGAGCCACAGAAAGCGCGGATCGGGAGTCAGCGAGAAGGGCGGCTCCCGAAGGCCGAAAAACGCTTCGAACATGGCGGTTAGCTCGGCATTTCGGTGGTGGAAGTGAACCCAACTTAGCCTAAGGGCCTCTCAAGGGAGTGGCCCGTACCGGCGAATCGGTGCCACAGCGAGCGCGCGAACTGCAACGGCGAGGCAGCAGCGCGACGGGCTCGGCGGTAGGGTGCGCCGGATCCCAAACACCTACCCCATCGCGCGGTGCCGCAATGCAACCGGTCGAGATTGGCTTCGCACTGCTGCTGGCTCTCGTCTTCGCACCCACACTTCGCGAGCTCGCGGGCGTCTGGTCGAGCGTCGAGTACTACTCGCATGGCTTCCTGGTTCCGCTCGTGTCCGTGATGATCGCGGCCGGACTCGCGCGCGGCCGCGCTTCCGTTCCGCGCGAGCGAGACGGGCGCGGCGCCGTGCTGCTCGCGGTGGCGCTCGCGGCCGCATTGCTAGGCGCGCTGGTGAGTTCCACCTCGGTGCAGGGGCTCGCACTCGTCGCGGCGATCGCCGGGGCCGTTTGGTATCTGCGCGGAACCGCGTGGTTGCGACTGCTCGCGTTCCCGATCGCGTACCTGATCTTCATGGTGCCGATTCCACCGGACTGGCTTTCGCCGGTGATCGTGCAGCTCTTGCTCTTCGTCACCGCGGCGGCGGTATGGACGCTCGGCGTGCTCGGTTTCGCGGTGACGCGTGCGGGCAACGTGCTGACGCTGCCGGGCGGCGAGACCCTGTTCGTCGCGGAAGCGTGCAGTGGCCTCACCTCGCTCGTCACGCTGACACCGATCGCGGTATTGATCGCGTACCTCGCGCCGATCTCGTTGCGCGCGAAGATCCTGCTCGTCGCACTGGTCGCGCCGATTGCGATGCTCGCGAACATGATTCGCGTAGTCGGCACGTCGCTCGGCGCGGAGCGCTGGGGCGCGGAGGCGGTGACCGAAGATCCCGTTCATACGCTGGTGGGACTCTCGGTCTACGCCGTCGCGTGCATGCTGCTGCTCGCGATCGCGCGCGCGTTTCCGCGTGAGCCGGCGCGGCGAAGGCGCACGCCCGCCGCGGTGAGCGGTTAGCGGCGCGCGCGCAACGCGATCGACGCCATCGCGACGATGGCGAGCGCCGTCGCCCCGGGCTCGGGCGTGAAGGTGATCGGCGATACGGCCACCGCGATCGGCTCGGTGCCTTCTGGAAGCGTCGCGATGAACGATTGCTCGAAAGTGCCAGCGCTCACTTCGGCGACCTTTGCGAGTGTCGGCGGGAGACCGTCGGCGCCGTTGTCGGTGACGAAGAGCTCGAGATGGCCGCTGAGACGCGAGCCGGCGAGCGCTTCGGGACAAAGCACGAAACTGCCGGTCGCGATCGGGGTCGCCGCTCCCGCAAACGCAAAGACACCGCTGTCGTCCTCGTCACCGCAGAACCGGATCTGCGTCAGCACCAGCGACTCGACCCAATCGATGTCGAGCACGAAGATCTGCTGCGGCGCGTAGAGCACCTCGACGGAGGGGGTCGATGGCTGGTAGCGAACGATGCCAGCCGCCGTCGCGATGTAGATGGCGTCGAGGTTGCCGGCGACCTCGGCGATCGCGAGATCGCGCTGGAGTTCGAGCAGCGGGTCCGCGACGAGCGGCGCGGCCGCGACCAGGCTGGCGCTGCGCCCTACGCGGTAGATCACGCCCTCCGATGCCACATAGAGATCCCGGCGGTCCTGCGGCGAACTCTTGTGGTCGCTGATGTCGAGCCCAAAGGTTTCGGTGCCGATGTCGAGTGGGCCTTGCGTGCCGACGACTTCCGACTGCTCGCCGGTGAGCGGATCGATCGCGATCAGCTTCGACGTCGCGGAGCTCGCGACGAAGATCGTGCCGTCCGGGTCGATCGCGATGCCGGCCGGGCCCGCGAGCAGGTTCGTTCCGCCATCGCGCGGCGAGAAGTCCTGCACCGTGCCGGTGTCGGGATCGACGTGCAAGATCTTGTCGCCCACGAGATCGCTGATGAGCAAGTCGCCCTGCCGCAGATCGAGAGCGTGCGCATCCTGCGCGACGGCAACCAGTGTAGAGAGCAGCGTCATCAGAGCCCGAACGGTCATCGCGCAACTCCGGCGTTCAGTGCAGCGCAGCTTCGATCGCGGGTGTGAGTCGCAGCAGGAAATCGTGCACCGGTTCGAGCGCGATGCCCACCGCAGCCCAGAGCGGAAAGTAGTCCCAGCGCACGTACGGGTTGATCGCGAAGCGGGCGCCGGCGGCCTGGTAGTCCCACGGACAGCGGCCCGTCGCGCGCGCGATCGCAAAGCCGCTCGCCCACTCGACGGCGGTGAAACCGAGCGACCACGAGAGTGCGCGCGCACCCAGCGGCCAGCCGCGAATCGCGTCGTGCAACGGCTCGTAGAGAAACGCGATCGATCCGTAGATCGGGAACATCCACAGATAGGTGACGCCCGGCAGCCGCCAGTCGCGGCGCGCAATGAAGTCGAGCACTGCGGTCCAGACGATCTCGGCGCACCAACCGAGCAGCCCGTAGAGGACGAAGCGAATCACGCGTCGCGCAGGAACGCCGCGATCTGTGCGTTCGAGCGCTCGGCGATCGAGATCGGGAACGCGTTGAAGCCATGCGCGCCGCCCGGCCACACCGAAAGCTGCGCGACGTTGCCCGCCGCGATCAGGCGCGCATGCAGATAGAGCGAGTCGTCGAGCAGCGGGTCTTGCGTGCCCACCGTCAATAGCGCGGGCGGCAGGCCACTGAGATCGGCATAGAGCGGCGACACATCCGGGTGCCGCCGCAGCGGCTCGGGCACGAAGTGCTCCGTGCACCACTCGATGATCGGCGTCGAAAGGATCAGGTTGCGCTCACCCCACCGTTTGGCGCTCGGCGTCAGCGAGAGGTCGTACGCGCCAAAGAGCAGATTCGCGGCGCAGAACGGGGCTATGCCGTGGCGATCACGCAGGCGCAGCAGCGTGACCATCGCGAGGTGCGCACCGGCCGACTCGCCGCCGATCAGAAAGCGCTCGGTGCCGAACTCGCGCGCCGCGTGCGCGACGACCCACAGCGCGGCCGCCTCGCAATCGTCGGGACCTGCCGGATACGGATCCTCGGGCGCCAATCGATAGTCGACGCTCACCACCGCGAGCCCGCACTCCTGCGCGATACGCAGATTCGCGACGTCGCAGTGATGCGCGGCACCGAGCGCCCAACCACCACCGTGGAAATGCAGGTAGACACCGCGCGGCGATGGCGGCGCAATCACGCGGACCGACACCTCGCCGTTCGGACCGGGAATCGCGCGCACGCGCGCTTCGGGAACCGTCACGATCGGTCCCCACACGCTGCCGCCGCGCTCGCGCTCCGCGCGCAGATCCGCCGGCTTCTGCAGGTGCATCGCCGGCATTTGCGACTGGACCTTTTCGATCAGCTCGTTGAGTTGTGCAGTCGCAGGGTCGATCTCTTCGATCAGGAACACGCGCGGATCGATGTCGCCCATCTCGTCGCCTCCACTCTCGAGCAGGGCGGCCACGCTAGCCCAGCTCGGCATCGTCACGAGCCGCCGCTCCGCTTTGCGCGCGAGCGATGGCTCTCTACTCTGGTCGCGATGCACATGCCGCGTGTCTGCCGACTTGCGATCGCCGCCACTCTCGCGGCGCGTGCAGCCATCGCGGAAGAGAGTTCGCCGCCGTTCGCGCTGCAGTCGATCCCGAGCGCGGGCCGCACCGTCGCGGCCGAGATCGTCGATCTCGACGGGGACGGGCGCGATGAGTTGCTCGCGATCGTGTTTCGCGGCGTGTGGCCCGACGAAACCCGCGAGATCCACGTCCACCATCAGGATGCGAGCGGCGTGGTGTCGGCGATGCCGAGTTGGTCGGCGCCACTGCCCGAGGGCGCCGCGAGTTACGACGTGACGCCACTCGACGACAAGCCCGGCGCCGAGTTGTTGTTGCTGGTGCGCGACGGCGTCGCCGTGCTCTCGCTGGCCGCGCGCACGCCGCAGTGGCGCACGCTGCGCGTCGCGTCGCCACCGACGCTTGCCGTGCGCCCCGACGAGCGAGGGCTCGATCGCCTGCGCATCGCGCGACCCGAGTTGGGCGACGGTCGCCTGCTCGTGCCCGGGCTCGGCGAAGCGTGGCTGCTCGGCGCGCAGGGCGAATCGCTGGCGCAAATGCGAGTCGGCGGACGCGCGAACTTCCTGGTGCCGCCGCGACCGGGGCCGACGCTCGGCGAGAACGAAGTCGAGCTCTTCTTCGACGTCCCGACGCTCCACGTGGCCGACATCGACGGCGATGGCAAGCGCGATGTGGTCGCGACCAACCGGCATGCGATCACGATCTTCCGCCAGCGCGCCGACGGATCCTTCCCGCGCGATCCCGACCGCGAGATCCCGCTGCGGCTGATGTCGCTGGAGGATCAGGTACGCAATTCGGGGTCAGTGCGCTGCGATCTGCGCGACTTCAACGGCGACGGCCGCGCCGATCTGCTCGTCTCGCACGCGAGCGGCGGGCTGACGCGCGCCATGAATCGCACCAACATCCACTTGAACCGCGACGGCGACTTCGACATCGCGAAACCCGACCAGAGCTTCGAGCGGCAGGGCGGCGTCGTCGCCGACGAACTCGTCGATCTCGACGGCGACGATCGCCCCGAGTGGCTGCGCGTCTTCATGCCGTTCGGCCTGCTGCAGATCGCCGAGGTCCTCGTGCAGCGCCAGGTCGATGTGCGCGCCGAGATCCGCCGCAGCGGTGACGGCGGGCGCTTCGAAGAGAAGCCCTCGATCGAGCGCTCCTTCTCGATCCCCTTCGACTTCGAAACATTCCGCTCGCGCGGCTTCCCGCCGACACTCGCGCGTGATTGGAACGGCGATGGCAAACTCGACCTGCTCGGCTCCGACGGCGGCAAGGCGATCGAGGTCTGCCTCGGCGGCGACGATCAGGACTTCATGCGCTGCGAAGCGCGCCAGGCACTCGACACCGGCGGCCGCATCCGCTTCGGCGACCTCGACGCCAACGGCCTCGCGGATTTCGTGCTCTACGACACGCGCCGCCCCGATGTCCCCGTCCGCATCGGCGTCAATCGCGGCGTCTTACCTCGCTGAACGGGGCCGGGCGTCAGGTTATTTTTTGTCAGGTTATTCAGGAGACCGATGCACACCCACCGACTCGCTGAATAACCTGACAAAAAATAACCTGACGCCCGGCCCCTCTTAGCGCGACAGCAGGTCGCGCGCGATCGCGGAGATCTGGATCTCGTCGGTGCCGGCGTAGATGCGGAGCACGCGAGCATCGCGCGCGAGCTGCTCGACCTTGTATTCGGCCATGTAGCCGTTGCCGCCGAAGATCTGGACGGCGTCTTGCGACACTTCGTCGGCCGCGCGCGCCGCATAGAGCTTCATCGCGGACGCTTCGGCGAAGCTCATCGATTGCCCCGCGTCGGCCAGCTCGAGCGTGCGGAACACCAGATTCTGCACGTTCATCCGCGCCACTTCCATGCGCGCGATCTTGTCCTGGATCAGCTGGAACTCGCCGATCGGCTTGCCGAACTGCACCCGCTCTTTTGCGTAGGCGAGCGACAACTCGAGACAGCGCTCGATCATCCCGAGCGCCATCGCGGCGACACCGGAGCGCTCCGTCTGGAAGGTGGCCTTCGCGCCGGCGCGACCATCCGCGGCGGCTTTCTGCTCGCTCTCGCCGAGCAGTCGATCGATGCCGACCTGCACGTCGGTCAGGAACAACTCGCCGGTCGGCGACGAGTGCAGACCCATCTTGCGCATCGGCTTGCTCTGCACGAGGCCGGGCATGCCCTTGTCGAGCACGAAGTGCAGGATCTTGCGATCGCGCAGCTCGACGCCGGCCTCTTCGAGTTTGCAGATGAACACGATCGTGTCGGCATACGGCCCGTTGGTGATGAAGGTCTTGTTGCCGTTCAGCAGGTAGCCGTCGCCGCTTCTGCGCGCGGTCGCCTTCATGCCGCCGAAGGCGTCGGAGCCCGAGCCCGGCTCGGTGATCGCCCACGCGCCGATCTTGTCGAGCGTCAGCAGATCGAGACCCCAGCGCTCCTTCTGGCGCGTAGTGCCCTTGCCCATCACCGACGCGGCGGTGAGCCCCATCGAGACGCCCATCGCGGTGACCATGCCCGGGCAATGGCGACACAGCTCGATGATCGGAATCAGCTGCGCCGCGGCGGCATCGCCGCGACCGCCGCCTTCGCCGTCGTCGTTGCGCTTCGCCTCGCCTTTCTTCTCGCGCTCGATCTGCTTCTTGAAGCGCGCGCGCGCCATCTCATCCATCCCGAAGGTGGAGATCAGCTTGCGCAGGATGTCGTAGGGCGGCATGTCGCCGTGCTCGAGCGCTTCGACGTTGGGCACGACTTCGGCGTCGATGAAGCGCCTTACGACGTCGCGGATCATCTGATGCTGTTCACTCCAAGCGATCATGGGATCTCCAGTGCATGATTTTCGCCGCTCGCCGTTGGCTCGCTACGCGGGAATCGGGCTCGGCGCCGCGAAGTTGCGACGCGATTCATTGTCGGGGGTCACTTGCCCTTCCAATTCGGTTTGCGTTTTTGCGCGAAGGCGATCGGGCCCTCGAGGAAGTCTTCGCTCTTCACGAGATCGACGATCGCGTCGTAGCGCGCGCCCATCGCCTGCTCGAGCGATGCGTGCGCGAGTCCTTCGAGCACGACGCGCTTGGTGGTGCGCACCGACACCGGCGAGCACTCGCAGATCAGGTCGGCCCAACGGCGCGCGGCGCTCATCAGCTCGCCGGGCGCGACGACCTCGTTGACGATGCCGAGCGCCAGCGCCTCGCGCGCCTCGACGCGGCGACCCGTCAGCAACATCCCCATCGCGGGCTTCATGCCGATCTGCCGAGGCAACCGGTGCAGGCCGCCCGCGAGCGCCGCGAGACCCACCTTCGGCTCTGGCAATCCGAACGACGCCTTCTCCGACGCGACGACGATGTCGCAAGCCAGAACGATCTCGAAGCCGCCGCCGAGCGCGAGACCGTTAACCGCCGCGATGACGGGCTTCGCATTCTCGAAGCGCTGCGTGACACCGGCGAAACCGGTCTCCGGCCATTCCATCTTGTTGCCGGCTGCCTGGTACTTCAAATCGTTACCCGCGCTGAAGGCCCGCTCGCCCGCGCCGGTGAGGATCGCAACCCACGCGTCGGGATCGGCGATGAACGCATCGAAGGCCTGCGACAACTCCGCCGATGCGGGCGGGTGGATCGCGTTCATCACTTCGGGACGATTGATCGTGATGATCATCACGTGACCATCGCGTTCGACGTTGCAGAACTCGGGCATGGCGCATTCCTCCGCGGGGCGGGCGGCAGCATAGACGCGCGCTTTCGCATGCGCCCTAGTCGAGATGGACTAGCGGAGGGCCGTCTCGACTGCGTGCTGCACGAGGCCCGCGCCCACCCACGAACCCATGCCGAGCGCGAGATAGAGCCCGAAGCGCGGCAGCGTGGACGCCTCGATCGGCCACGTGCTCGCGCCCTCGATGCGCGTCTCGTATGCGATCAGATCAGCGAGCCGACCACCGGCGAAGTGCGGCGCATCCGGCGCGAGCATCGCATCTCGCGTCTGGCGCAGCGCCGCGCGAACGCGGCTCAGCTCGCGCTGTTGCAGCTCGCGCAGACGCCGATGCGGACCCAGCAGCGGGATCACGAACGCCGCGAGCGCAAAGCACGACAAACCGACGACACCGAGCGTGAGCAGGCCACCGAGCGAGCCCGGCCCGATGTAGGTGAGCGACACCCACGCGGCGAGCAGCATCCACAACAACACGCTCCGCAGCGCGCGGCGCGTGAACGGCGCGAATGCGGCCCGATCGAAGAGATCGATGACCTCCACGCGCTCGGCGAGGCGCGACACGCGCCAGCCCAAGTTCAACTCGAGCGCCACACCGCGCAGTGCGAGCCACCAGGTGATCGCGTTGCGTGCACTGAGCCACAACACCGTCGGGTGCCGCCAACCCGGTACGCGACCGTCGACCCAGAGTTCGGGACTCCTGACCGTCAGGTACGACGCAACGAATCCGCCGAGTCCCATCAGGGCGAGCGGCAGGCGGCGGTAGCGCAGCACTTCGCGTTCGAGCTCGGGTTCGTCGCTCGCGGCGAGTCCCAGCGACGGGCGCAGCGCCTCGATCTCCGCGCGGGTGCTGCGCACGGAAGCGGCGATGACCGCGATCGTGAAGCCGAGGAAGAAATCCTGGATCACCTCGGCGAGCCAGCCGTGCTCGAACGCGACGTCGGCGTGACGACCGATCGCAGAGCCAAACATCGCCGTGTAGAGCAGGAAGAGCGTGAAGACGCCGAGGCCGACGGCGGCGCCGGCCCAGAACGCGGGCAGCGGAATCCGGTCGAAAAGCCACAGTGAAAGCGGCGTGTTGGGCTCGAGCACGATGCGCGGCGGTCTCACCCGTGCATCCTAGCCAAGGAACGCGGCCCGGCTAAGAGCACGCGACTCGCGCGTTCAGCTACCGAGCCACAGATCCACCGCGCGCGCGATGCCACGCGGGCGGAACGGCAGGTAGATCGTCTTGCGCTCACGCGCCGATGCATAGGCGGCGTAGAGGATCTCCAACACCGCGAGACCGTCGGCGCCCGATTCCACCGGCGTCGCGCCGCTGCGAAAGCATTGCAGGAAGTGCGCGAGTTCCTGCGGGTAGCCGTGCTCCCAGAGCCAATCGACGGGCGGCGTCGACCAGCCGGCAGCGGGCGCGAACGGGATGCCGCCGTCCTTCGCGAAGACGCGCAAGCCGGTGCCCTGCTGCAGATCCGCTTCGGTGTAACCGCGTGCGCCCCACACTTCGAGGCGCGATTGCATGCCGCCTTCGAGCGCCCAGGATGCTTCGACGAGTCCGCCGACGCCCCCCTCGAACTCGAGGTGTACGACCGCGTGATCTTCGAGTTTCGTGCGATGCGCATGCACCGTCGTCGCGAGCTGCGCCGTGACGCTGCGCACGCCCGGCTTGCCGAGCAGCCAGCGCAGGCACTCGATGCTGTGGCACGCCAGATCCATCAGCACGCCGCCGCCGGCTTGCTCGCGGTCGAAGAACCACGGCGCGTACGGACCCGCATGGGCCGAGCGCTGCGTCACATAGACCGGACCGCCGAGCGCGCCCGACGTCAGCAGCTCGTGCACACGCGCGAACTTCGGCGAGAACGGAAGCTGTTCCGCGTAGCCGAGCCCGACGCCCGCTTCGGCGCACGCAGCGATGATCGCTTCGCCTTCTTCGAGCGAGACGGCGAGCGGCTTCTCGACGATCACGTGCTTGCCGGCGCGCGCCGCCGCAATCGCGTGTTGCGCGTGCAGGAAGTTCGGCGAGTTGACGCACACCACATCGACGTGCGCGAAGAGCTCTTCGACTCGATCCGTGGCGAACTCACACTCGAATTCCGCGGCGAAGCGATCGGCGCGGTCCGCCGTCTGCGACCACACCGCGACCAGTTTGGCATCGAGCACTCGCGCCAGCGCCTGCGCGTAGGTGCGCGAGATGTGGCCGGCGCCGACGAGACCGATGCGAAGCGGCTTGGTCAAGCGAGATCTCCCGTGCGGACCTGCGCCGCGTGTTCCTTCGACTGCGACACCAACATGCGATCGTTGCTCTGCATCGACTCAGTCTCGCACGAGCAGCAGACATCCGCCGAGCGGACCGCCGCCCGCCGCTGCGACGGCAACGCGCGGATCGCCGTGAACCTGGCGCGCACCGCCATCGCCCCAGAGCTGCACGGCCGCTTCGTGCAAGAAACCGTAGCCGTGCAGTCGTCCCGCCGAGAGCTGACCGCCATGCGTGTTCAGCGGCAACTCGCCGGTGAGCGCGATGCGCGCGCCGCCTTCGACAAACGCGCCACCCTCGCCCTTGCCGCAGAAGCCGAGCGCTTCGAGCCACGCCATCGCGAGGAAGGAGAAGCCGTCATAGAGCTCGGCGACATCGACGTCGGCCGGCCGCAGATCCGTGCGTTCCCACAACATCGCGCCGGCATCGCGCATCGCCATCGTCGTCAAATCATCGAACTGATCCCACGACGGGCGCCCGCGCAGCGCCGTGCCGACCGCCTCGACGCGCAGCGGGGGCCGGAGCAGATCGCGCGCGCAATCGGTTCGCGACACGATCACCGCCGTCGAGCCATCGACCGGCACGTCGCAATCGAAGAGACAGAACGGTGTCGAGATCATGCGCGCTGCGAAGTAGTCATCGAGCGACATCGGCTCGCGGTAGATCGCCTTCGGATTCAGCGCTGCGTTGTGACGCGCGTTCAGCGCGATCTGCGCGAGCTGCGCGCGCGTGGTGCCGTACTCGTGCATGTGTCGCTGCGCGAACATCGCGATCCACACCGCGGCGGACGCGGCGCCATAGGGCAGCGTCCACTCCATGATGCCGCTCGCGCGAAAGCCCTTGCCGCTGCCACCGCCGCTCGGCGTCCCGATTCCCGCGCGACCGCCGCCGCCCTGCGCAGTCGATTCCCACACGGTGCGGAAGCAGAGCACGTGCTTCGCAAAACCACATGCGACGGCGGCGACCGCTTCGATCACCGAACCGAGTTGACCCGCCGCCTCGGGCCCGCCCGCATACCAGTTGAGATTGAGGCGCAGCGCGTCCTGCAACTCGGGAATGCCGGGACCGGAGAAACCGCTCGGACCGAACCAGCCGCCCGGATAGGTGGCGACGCCGTCGATGTCGCTGCGATCGAGACCGGCATCGGCAATCGCGTCGAGACACGCATCGAGCGTCAGATCCATCGCGTCGCGCCCGAGCCGGCGCCCGACTTGCGATTGCCCGATCCCGCTGATCGCCGCGCGCCCTTCGAGTCCCTTCATTCGGCTGGCTCGAAGAGCGGAATCCACACGTCGTCGCGCTCCTCGAAGACGACGCGCACCCGCATGTCGATGCGCACGTCCTCGATCGCGCACTTCACGAGATTCGTGGTGAGTCGCAGGCCGCGCTGCTCATCGAGTTCGACGATCGCGACCAGATAAGGCGGATCGAAGCCCGGGATCCACGACTGATGGTTCACCGTAAAAGTCGCGACCCGCGCGCGACCGCTGACCGCTTCGGGCGCAACGTCGCGCGCGAGACATGCCGGGCAGATCGGCGCCGGCGGATGGATCCAATGGCGACACGCGCTGCAACGAAGCAAGCACAGTTCGCCCCGCGCACCGCCCGTCCAGAAATGCGCGTTCCGCGCCGTCACGAGCGGAAGAATGCGAATCGAAGGGCGCGGCGTGGTAGACACGGCCGCGCATTGTACCGTGCAGAGGACTCGTTTCGTTTCCCGCGTAGCGAGCCATCAGCGAGCGGCGAGATTCACCAGATGGATGCGCGGTTCACGGAGGAACAGGAGCTACTGCGACACAGCGCGCGCGATCTGTTGGCGCGCGAGTGCCCGATGTCGCTCGTGCGCGCGCAACTCGAGCAGCCCTGTGGTGCCGCCGATTCGCTGTGGGAGCGCATCGTCGGCACGGGCTGGATGGGGCTCGGTATTGGCGAGGAGTTCGGCGGCGCCGGGCTCGGACTCGTCGAGCAGGTGGTGCTGCTCGAAGAGTTCGGTCGCGTGCTCGCGCCCGGTCCGTACTTTGCGACGACGCTGCTCGGTGGCGCCGCGATCGATCTCGCGGGCGACGCCGCACAGAGACGCCGCTGGCTGCCCGAAATCGCGAGCGGCAGAGCGCGCGCGACTCTCGCGTTCCTGGACGACATCGAGCGCTGGGACGCCGCCGCGATCCAGCTCATCGCGACGCGCGACGGCGACGGCTTTCGGCTGCACGGTGCGAAGCGCTTCGTGCTCGAAGCGAGCAGCGCGGAGTTGCTCGTCGTCGCAGCGCGCAGCGGCGACGGCGATGCGGGCATCGCGGCATTCGTGCTCGACGCGCGCGCCCCGGGCGTCGCCATCGAACCCGTCGCGCTGCTCGATGGCACGCGCAAATTCGCAACGCTGCGGCTCACGAATGTGCAGGCGCCGCGCGACGCGCTGCTGCCTGGCGGTTGGCCCGCGCTCACGCGTGTGCTCGATCGCGCGAAGGTGGCGCTCTGCGCGGAGATGATCGGCGGCGCCGAGCGCGTGCTGGAGCTGAGCGTCGCCTACGCAAAGACGCGTGAGCAGTTCGGCCAGCCGATCGGCGCGTTCCAGGCGATCCAACACAAGTGCGCCGACATGCTCGTCGCGCTCGAAGGCGCGAAGTCGGCGACCTATGCCGCCGCGTGGGCGCTGCAAGAGAACGAGCCAGATGCGCCCGTTGCGGCGGCGATGGCCAAGGCGTTCACGTCCGACGCGTTCGCGAAGGTCGCCGGCGAAGGCATCCAGATCCACGGCGGTCTCGGCTTCACCTGGGACCACGATCTCCATCTCTACTACAAGCGCGCGAAGGTGAGCGAGCGACTCTTCGGCGACGGCGCGTGGAACCGCGAGCTGGTGGCGCGCGCATTGGTGGATGCGTAACGCGCCGCGCCTTGCGCGCCCGCGGCGTCGCCGCCATGCTCCGCGCCGATAGCAGGAACGACCCCCTACCCCGCGCAGCGCGGTGTGGGCCTTCTTGCGTTTGCGAACTGCGACACCCTACCCAGTCACGATCTGGGCGGGGCGATTTGCATTTCGCGGGAGCTCACCGTTGCGCGTCGTCGGTCTCGACTTCGGCACCACGCACTCGTCGATCGCGCTCTACGAAGGCAGCGGCGCGCCGCGGCTGGCATCGTTCCCCGCTGGCGGCGGCCGCGAGGGTCGCACGCAGGCGTTCCGTTCGATCTTGCACTTCGAGCCGGACCCCGACGATCTGCGCCGCCCGCCGCAGGTGCGCGCTGGCCCCGCTGCGATCGATCGCTACCTCGAAACGGCGGGCGACGGGCGGCTCGTGCAATCGATCAAGTCGTTTCTCGCGAGCGCGCTCTTCGAACGCACGGAGATCTTCGGCGCGATCTACGAACTCGAGGATCTGATCGGGCGACTCGTTGCGGAGTTGCGCGCCGCCGCCGAGTTGGAACTCGGACCGCTCGGTACGCGCGTCGTCGTCGGCCGGCCGGTGTGCTTCGCGGGTCAAGCCGCCGTGGCGGACGAGCAGCTCGCGCTCGCGCGGCTGCGCTCGGCGCTCGCGCGTGCGGGCTTCCACGAGGTGGTGTTCGAGCTCGAGCCGGTCGCGGCGGCGCATCACTACGGCTTGCAGATCGAGGGACCGGAATTGGTGTTGATCGGGGATTTCGGCGGCGGCACCAGCGACTTCTCGGTGTTGCGTCTCGAACCGGGCGACGGACGCGCGCACGCCGAGGTGCTCGCAACCGCCGGCGTAGCGATCGCCGGCGACGCGTTCGACGCAAAGCTGGTGCGCGAGCGTGTGGCGCCGGCGCTCGGTCGCGGCACTTCGTATCGCAATCTCTTCGGCGACGTGTTGCCGGTGCCGCGCTGGCTCTACGCGCATCTCGAGCGCTGGCATCACCTCTCGTTCCTGAAGTCGCCCGCGACGCTCGCGCTGCTCGCCGATCTCGAACGCGAGGCGCTCGAGCCCGAGCGACTGCGCGCCTTCACGCGTCTGGTGCGCGAAGACCGCGGCTTCCACGTCTATCGCGCGATCGAAGCGGCGAAGCACGAACTCTCGCAGCAGGGCGAGAGCCGCGTGCGCTATCGCGACGCGGGTTTCGCGCTCGATACGGCGGTCGCGCGCGGCGACTTCGAGACGTGGATCGCGGGCGAACTCGAACGCATCGAGGCGAGCGTCGATGAGGCGATCAACAGGGCGAGTATCGGCGACGCGCGCGTCGATCGCGTCTTCCTGACGGGCGGCAGCGCGCTGGTGCCCGCCGTGCGACACATCTTCGAGCGCCGCTTCGGCGCCGAGAGACTGCGCGGTGGCGCGGAGCTCACGTCGGTCGCGAGCGGCCTCGCGCTGCGCGCCGCATCGGCGTAAAACGCGACGCCGGAGCGTGAACGCGTTTCCGCCATTGCGCAGATGCGCGCGAAGCGGAACTCTCGCGTCGCTCATCCCACGCGGTCCCGCGCGGGTCACACCATGAAGATCATTGCTTCGATCGATTTGCTCGCCTCGGCGGCGCGCGGCGCCGCATTCGTCTGCACGCTCGTCTCGTTCGCGGCCACCGCGCGCGCAGAGATCGCGCTCTCCGAAGTCTTCTACGACGCCACCGGCAGCGACGACGGCTTCGAGTGGATCGAGCTGCACAACGAGAGCAACGCACCGGTGGAACTCAGCGGCTTCAGCCTCGGCTGGGGCGGTTCGACCTATCTCTCGGGCTCGGTGGCACTCGCAGGCGTCGTCGCGGCCGGCGGCTATTTCGTCGTCGGCGGGCCCGAGAGCTCGCTCGACAACGCGAGTCCCGTCTTCGATCTCGCTGTCGATCTCGAAGCGGATCTCCAGAACAGCGGCACGACCGCGGACGGTGTCGCGCTCTTTGATGTCCCGATCGAAGAGTTGCTTGCCGAGACGGTCCCGATGGCGGTGGTGCTCTACGGCACGGAGAACAGCAGCGGCTTGATCGATGAGACGGGGCTGCCCGCTGCGGTCGATGTCGCGGATGCCCCCGGCGGCAACAGCATCGAGCGTGGCGTCGATGGCGTCTGGCGGGTGCAAGAGGCGCCGACACCGGGAGCGCCGCCGCAATCCGTGCCGGAGGCGTCGGGCATCGCGATGGCCGCAGCGAGCGGAGCGGCGCTCGCGTTGTGCTCGCCGCGATCGGCTCAGCGCGCGGGGCGCTCGAAGAACACGCGCTGCGCGTTTTGAAACACGAATTGCTCGAGCACGCCCGGCCGCAGGTCGAGCGAGCGCGCTTCGCCGAGCGCGCGCTCCATCGAGAGCGCGGGGTGATCGGATGCGAAGATCACCTTGTGCTGGCCGCGCGTGTTCATGAAGTGGAGCAGCTCGGGCGGGAAGTACTTCGGCGCGTAGGCCGACGTCTTCAGGTAGAGGTTGCGGTACTTCAGCATCAAGCGAATCGCGACGTCCCACCACGGATCGGCGCCGTGCGCCATCACCAGCACCAACTCGGGAAAGTCGAGACAGACGCGGTCGAGATGCATCGGGTTCTGGCACGCCGCGGGCACCGGTGGACCGGGAATGCCAGAGTTGATCGTCAGCGGCAACCCGAGTTCGATGCACTTGGCGTAGATCGGGTAATAGGCGCGATCGTCCGGCGCGAGATCGAAATAGAACGGCGTGATCCGCGCGAGCACGACAGGCTGACTCGCGACCACCGACGCGAGCGCGCGCGTCGTCGCCATCAGCCGGCGCGGATCGAGATGCACGCCGAGTGCGAAGCGATCCGGGCGCGCGTTCGGAAACGAGAGCACGTGAGGCGACGGCTTCTCGGCGTCGGTGGTGAGGATCGCCTTCTCGATGCCGAGGCGATCCATCGATTCGACGATCTCGTTCACCGAGTTGTTGCGGAAGAAATCCTCGCCGCGCTTGAAATAATCCTGCTCGACCGCGACGAGCCACGCCGGTCGCCCCAGCTCGGCCATGTTGACGTTGACCCACGCGTCGATCACGCGACCCGCGGGCGCCGTGCTCACGCGCTCGGCTCCGAGAAGAACTGCTTCATCCAGCGCCGATACGCACCGAAGTTTCCATCGCCGTCGCAGAGCATCGGGCGCTCCCAGTACGCCTTGTTCTCCCAGATCGCACGGTCTTGCGCGAACTGATCTTCGAGATCGCGAATTCGCGCGGCGCCGACACCCTGCCCTTCCTGGCCCGGCGTCACACGCACCGCGTAGGCGAAGCTTACGTCGGTGGTGTCGGCATCGATCGGTGTCGCGGTGTTCAGCATGAAGGTATCGACCGCGCCGCTGATGTGGACGGTCTGCAGCGCCGGGCCGTAGTCGGTGGTCGTGAGCTCGCCATCGATCACGCCGCGCGGCGTCTTCATCTTCACCACGTTGCGCACGCGAAAGACGTGACCTTCCACCTCGACGCTGGCTTCGGGAATCGTGGGCGTGCCGTGTACGAAACGGAAGTGCGCCTGATCGACGGCGTTCTCGTTCATGTCGAGCCAGCGGCTGTTGACGGTCCAGTGGCGAATTTCGAGCGGCGTCCACGCGGCATCGCTGCATTCCGGGAACGCCGGCACTTCGTAGCTGGGCGCGCGGCCTTCGGAATCGTGATGCACGAAGACGACGCCGTTGCGCTCGACGACGCGCCAGGTGCGGATCTGCGCCTTCGCCGGAATGCGCTTCGCATACGGGACTTCGACGCAGCGGCCTTCCGCGTTCCACAGCCAGCCATGGAAGGGACAGCGAATCGCGTCGCCCTCGACTTTTCCCCCGACACCGAGATGCGCGCCGAGATGCGGGCAGTGCGCATCGAAGATGCGCGCCGCGCCGTCGTCGCCGCGGAACGCGACGAGTTCGCGGCCGAGTCGATGCAGCGCCTTCACTTCGCCGCGCGACAACTCGTGCGAATAGAGCGCGCGGAACCAGCCGTTGGCGTACGGCGGAAACGGGTAACGCGACGACGGATCGGACACAGCGCTCGACCCTAGCATCGCCGTCGCAGCCGACTCAAGCCGCGTGACGCCAATTCGCGAAGCCGCGAGATGGCGCTCCGCAATCCGTGCGTTGGCTGTGACGAAGAGCCGCGGGCATGCTGCGCTTCGGGATGGGGGATGCAATCCGAAGCCGCGCGATCGCAGCGACGTTCGCCGTCGCCGTGATCCTCACATCGCTCGGCGTGCCGACAGCGGACGCGCGTCGCAACGAATCGGTGCGCATCTCGAGCGACGCCTACGCCACGCGCATCTTCTCGCTGATGAACGCCGAACGCGCGCGCCGCGGCTTGCCACGGCTGCGACGCGGTTCGTGCGCCAGCGCCTACGCCGAACGGTGGTCGATGCAGCTCGCGCGCAGCCAGAAGCTGCGGCATCAGTCGCTGAAACCGCTGCTCAAATCGTGCGCCGCGCGGCGCGTCGCTGAGAACCTCGGCTCCGGCAACGCGACGGCGGATGTGCTGATGAAGAAGTGGATGGCGTCGTCACGCCATCGCGCGAACATCCTCGATCCGCGGCTCGGCACCGTCGGCGTCGGCGCCGCGCGATCGAAGAGTGGCGATTGGTACGCGGTGCAGGACTTCCTCGGCTTCTGAATCACGCGCGGGGAGCGCGCGGCAAGCCGAGCACTCGCTGCGCGAGGATGTTGCGCTGCACTTCGGAGGTGCCGGCGTAGATCGTCGCCGCGCGCGACCACAGCAACTCGCGGCCCCAGAAGCCGGCATCGATCGCTTCGGCCTCGTCCTCTGCGAGCAGACCCGCGAGTCCGCTGATCTCGATCGCAGTGTCCAGTACGCGCTGCTCGAGTTCGCTCCAAGCGAGCTTCAATGTCGATCCCTCAGCGCCTGGCACGGCGTCCGCTTCGAGCGCGCTCGCCGAACGGTAGGCAGACATTCGGAGCACGGCGATCTCGATCCAGTACTGCGCGAGCCGTTCGCGAATGCGCGGATCGGCTGCGACGCTGCCGTTGCCGCTCGCGCTCCTCGTGCGCCGCGAGAGGTCCGTCAGCTTCGCGAGCGTCGCGGCGAGTCGCGCGTACGACGCACTCGAACCGCGTTCGTGCGCGAGCGTGGTGACGACCACGTCCCAACCGCGGTGCAGCGTTCCCACGACGTTCGCGATCGGCACACGCACCGCATCGAAGAACACCTCGTTGAACCACGCTTCGCCGGTGATCTCGCGCAGCGGGCGGATCGTGATGCCGGGCGACTTCATGTCTACGAGCAAGAACGACAACCCGCGGTGGCGTCGCGCGTTCGGATCCGTGCGCACCACCAGAATGCACCAGTCGGCGTGCTGCGCGAAGCTGGTCCAGATCTTCTGGCCGGTGACGACGACGCTGTCGCCCTGCACGTCGCCGCGCGTGCGCAGCGAAGCGAGATCAGAGCCCGCGCTCGGCTCCGAGAAGCCCTGGCACCAGATTGCGTCGCCGCGCAGGATCGGGGCGAGATGAAGCTCCCTCTGCGCTTCAGTGCCGCACGCGATCAACGTGGGCCCGACGAGATGCGTCCCGACTGCGAGCTGCAGCAACTCGGGCGCGCGCAGGCGCGCGTACTCCTCGCCGAAGATCAGCGACTCGATCGCAGACGCGCCGCGACCCCCGTATGCGCGCGGCCACTCGAGGCCCGCATAGCCGCCGTCATGAAGCTTGCGCTGCCACGCGCGCCCGAATACGACGCGCGCTTCGCCATCCTGCGGCGCGCGGACTGCGGGCGTTCCCCAACCGGGCGGGAGATTCGCGGCGAGCCAGTCGCGCACGTCGCTGCGAAAACGCGCCTGCTCGGGCGTGTCGCGCAGATTCACGCAATCACGTCGTCGGCGATCAATTGCTCGATCTCGGCCGGCGAGAGGCCGAGGATTTCGCCGAGCACCAGATCGTTGTCCTCACCGAGCAGCGGACCCGAATCGTCGAAGCCGCCGGGACTCTCGGAGAGTCTGAACCCCGAGCGCTCGTACGGCAGCATGCCGAGCGCGGCGTGATCGAGCGGAACAAAGTGGCGGCGATGCGCGAGCTGGGGGTCCTGCAGCAACTCGCTCATATGTTGCACGACGCCCGCGGCGACGCCGGCTTCCTGCAAGCGCGCCATCAACAGATACGCACCGGTCTGTCGCGTCCACGCGCCAATGAGCGCGTCGAGATCGTCCTGATGCGCGATGCGGCTCGCGAGCGTGGCGAAGCGCGACTCGCCCGCCCAGTCCGGCGCGTCCATCGCGGCAACCAGCGCCTGCCACTCCTCCTCGTTCGCTACTTCGATCGCGATGAAGGCGTCCTCGCCGGTGCAGGGATAGACACCGTGCGGCGCCGCGCTGTCGTCGCGATTGCCCATTCGCGCAACCGACTCGCCGTTCGCGCTGCAGCGAACCACCATTTCCGACAGGCTGTAGACGCCCGTCTCGATCTGCGACACGTCGATGTGCTGGCCGCCGCCGCCGCGAGAGCGTTCTAGCAGCGCGGCGGCGATCAACAGCGCGACGTAGCGCGGCGAAAGCGAGTCCGTGATCGTGGCGTAGGGTCCGATCGATTCGCGGTCGGGCCAGCCGGTCAAGTGATTGAAACCGGCGATCGCCGAGCCTTGTCCGCCAAACCCAGGATAGTGTCGCTGCGGTCCCGTCTGTCCGAAGAGCGCGCTGGTCGCGACGATCAGCGACGGCTTGCGCGCGAGAAGCTGCGCGGCGCCGAGACCCAGCTTCTCCATCGCGCCCGGCGCGAAGTTCTGCGCCACCACGTCGGCCCAGTCGGCGAGTCGCAACACCAGCGCGACACCGGCCGGCTTGCGCAAGTCGATCGTGACGCTCCACTTGTCGGGATTCAGCAGCGCGAACATCGGCGCCACATCGAGATCGACGGCCTCACCGGGTTTCGCGTGCAGCAAGCGCAAGAAGTCCGGTCGCACGGACGACTCGACACGAATCACCGTCGCACCCTGCTCGGCGAAGTATCGCGTCGCCGCCGGTCCCGCCGCGCCCATGCCGAGCTCGAGGATGTGGAGCCCCGCGTAGACGCCCGACTCGCCCACTAGATGACGCCCTCGGCGACGAGCTTGTCGATCTCCTCGCGCGCGAGTCCGAGCGCGCGGTAGATCTCGTCGTTGTGTTCGCCGATGCGCGGCGCGCGACGGCGGACGCCGACCGCGAGGCCGCTCGCCTTCGCAAAAAATGCCGGATGCTCGATCGACGCGCCGAACTCCGGGTACTCGATCGTCATGAAGAGTTCGCGATCACGGAGCTGCGGATGCGCGAGCACCGCGTGCGCATCGTTGCACGGTGCGAGCAGGATGCGCCGCGCAAGCGCGCCTTCGCAGAGTTCGCGCATCGTCCGCGCGGCGAAGAACGCGCCGAAGCAGGCTTCGAGTCGCGCGAGCGCCGCTTCGTCCATCGCGTTCGGCGCGAAGCGATCCCAGTCCGTGTCTTGCAGCCAGGCGGGCGCGGCATCCGACTCGATCATCCACGCGACCAGCGCACGCAGTCCTGGCACGCGCGCCGGCCCGCCGCGCAGACCGAAGGTCACGTGCCCATCGCGCACCGGCCAGATCTCGCGCGTGCGACCGGTGCGGGCGCCGCCGCGCCGCGGCGGCTGCGGCAATTCGCCGTATATGGCCGGGCCGCCGAGCAGCGTGCCGAGCTGGCACTCCTGCAGCGACACATCGACGAGTTGGCCGCGCCCGGAAGCTTCGCGCGCTTGCAACGCCATCAACGCACCGAGCACCGCTTCGGGCGCAGCGTGGTAGTACGAAGTCGGCAGCGTGCAGCGCAGCGGCGGGCGATCGGGATCGCCGGTCATCGACGCATTGCCGCCCATCGCGACGACGACGAGATCGCGCGCACGAAGCTGCGAATGCGGCCCCGTCTGCCCGAAGGGCGTGATCGCGCAGCGCACCAGGCGCGGATGCTGGCGGTGCATCGCGTCCCAATCGAGCCCCCACGCTTCGAGTGTGCCGGGCGCAAAGGTGTCGAGCAGCACGTCGGTCTGCTCGAGCAGGCGCTGCAGTACGGCGCGGCCAGCACTCGGCTCGAGATCGAGCGTGATGCCGCGCTTGCTGGTGTTGAGCGCGAGCCACGCGAGGCTGCGTTCGGGATCACGGACGCCACCGAGATACGGAGGCCGCCGCGCGACGAGATCGCCGCGGGGCGCTTCGACCTTCACGACATCGGCGCCGAGGTCGCCAAAGATCTTCCCGGCGAGCATGCCCGCTTCGTCGCAGAGTTCTAGAACGCGGATCGAAGACAGCACGACGCTGCCTACTCTAACATGCCGTGCGTGCGGGTTTCCGAGCTCTTCGACTTGAGCGGGCGTGCGGCCCTGGTGACCGGCGGAGGCCGCGGCATCGGTCGTCACATCGCGATCGGGCTCGCCGAAGCGGGCGCGCGCGTCTTCATCGCATCGCGCAAAATCGCGAGTTGCGCGGCAGTTGCCGACGAGATCGAGCGTCATGGCGGAAGCGCGCAGGCCTTCGAGGCGGATCTCGCGGACCCCGCGGCTTGTGAGCGCCTGATCGCCCAGGTGCTCGACGCGACCGATCGGCTGCACGTGCTGGTCAACAACGCCGCGCGCGTCTGGGCCGCGCCGACGCTCGCGTATCCGCTCGACGGCTGGGATCGCGTCTTCGCGCTGAACGTGCGCGGACTCTTCGTGCTGACACAGCTCGCCGCGCGCCACATGGCCGAGCAAGACGGCGGCAGCGTGATCCAGGTGGGATCCATCTCGGCATCGCGCGGCGCACCGGACGAAGAGCAGGCGGTGGTCGCCTACAACGCGAGCAAAGGCGCCGTCGCATCGCTGACGATCGACCTCGCGGTAAAGCTCGCGCCGCACGGAATCCGCGTGAACTGCCTCGCGCCGGGCCCCTTCGACACCAGCATGATGGATCACATCCGCAGCGATCCGGAGCGAATGCGCGCGTATCTCTCGACGATCCCGCTGCGCCGCATCGGGCAGGAAGACGACATCAAGGCCGCGGCGCTATTCCTCGCCAGCGACGCATCGCGCTTCGTGACGGGACAAACGCTCGTCGTGGACGGCGGTGTTTCGGCGCTCTATCCGAGCCGAGGCTGACGCGAAGCGCGCGCTAGCTGCGGCGGCGCGTCGAGATGCCCGTGATGAGCAGCGCGGTGCCGAAGATCAGCGCGCTCGTCGGCTCGGGTACCGGAGCGCCCACGCCACCACGGCCACCGTTCCCACGATTCACTCTGCCGTTGTTGCCGCCGTGGTTCCCACGATCGTTGCGATCACGATCGCGATTGTCGTTGACCTGGCCGCGCCCGCGGTCTGCCGACTGGGCCCAGGCTGCCGCGGAACCCATCGAGACGAGGACCGCGAGACCCACCGCAAGGAACAACGACCGCTTCATGTCAGGTACTCCACGCATGTAGCGCCAACATTCGCCCGGCCAAGATGGGGGGTAGCTCGCACTCTAGAGGCGGGATGGAGCGGGAGTCCAGCGAAATTTTTACACAGAAGTGCGGGCCGAAGTGTCGCCCCAGCGAGATCGGAACCGATCGAGACCACTCAGGGGAACGCAACCCGCCCGCAGGTCTAAGCCACAAACGTCCCGAAGCTCTCGCGATCGAACGTCACCCCACGCGCCGCTCCTGCCCCGCCCAGAACGGCTCGCGCAGCACCTTCTTCAAAATCTTTCCCGATGCGTTGCGCGGGATCTCGTCGGCGAAGGAGACCGAGCGCGGCAGCTTGTAGCCAGCGAGGTGCTCCCGCGCGAAGGTGATCAACACTTCGCTCGTGAGTATCGCCGCGCGACACACGATTACTGCATGCACCGCCTCGCCCCATTCCTCGCTCGGGATGCCGATCACCGCGACATCGAGCACGTCGGGGTGCTGATCGAGCGCGGATTCGATCTCGGCGGGATAGATGTTCATGCCGCCCGAGATGATCATGTCGTTCTTGCGGTCGCAGATGTAGAAGAAATCCTCGTCGTCGAAGTACGCGACGTCGCCGACCGAGAGCCAGTCGCCGCGCCTTCCCTTCTCGAACTTCTCCTGCGCTTTGTGATAGGTGCTGAATGCGGAGCGCGAGCGCACGAAGAGTTCGCCTGGAACCTGCGGCTTTTCGATGCGATTGCCTTCGTCGTCGAAGAGCGCGATCTCGACGCCAGGCGCAGCGCGTCCGCACGAGCCCGGCTTGCGGCGCTGATCCTCGGGACGCAAAAGCGTGTCAACGCCGAGCTCGGTGGAGCCGTACACCTCCCACAGCGAGTCGTCGCCGAAGTCGCGCATGTACAGCTCCTTCAGCGCGAACGACCAGGGCGCCGCGTTGGCCATCATGCGCTGCATCGAAGAGCGGTCGTAGCGCGCCTTCACGGTTTCGGGGAGCTGGCAGACCAGACGAATCGGCGTCGGCGCCGAGAAGGTGGTCGTCACGCGATGCGTCTGCACCAGCCGCAGCCAGTCTTCGGCGCCGAACTTGCGCTGCAACACGACGCTGTTGCCGAGCGCGTGCGCAATCGACATGAAGCCGCCGGGCCCCGAGTGATAGAGCGGACCGGTGGTGAGATAGACGTCATCCGGCACGTAACCGACGAAGGCGAGGAATTGGCGCGTCAGCTCCGGATCGCCGATCACAGAGCGCACTGCGCCCTTCGGTCGCCCCGTCGTGCCCGACGTGTAGATCATCGTGCGATCGCTGGCGCCGGCCCAATCGAGTTGCGGCGCCGCATCGCTCGCCTGCGCGACCAGCGCATCGACATCGGTCATGTCGGACGGAGCGGCTCCGCCATACACGAGCCAGTGCTTCACCTTCGGCGTATGCGGCCGCACCTGCGCAAAGTGCGCGGCGAACTCGGCGTCGGCGTAGACCGCGACGGCGTCGCTGTCATCGACGATGTACGCCGCTTCCTCGGGCGTCAGGCGATAGTTGAGCGGCACCGACGTCACGCCCGCTTTGCGCGCCGCGTGCATCATGCGCACGACGCCGGTCGAGTTCATGCCGCACCAGAGCACCGTCTCGCCCGGTCTGATGCCGAGCCCGAGCAGCGCATTGCCGAGGCGATTCGCCTGGCGATTCAATTCGTCGAAGCTCCATGCGATCACGGGTTGTCCCGGTCGATCATCGATCACGGCGAGCTTGTCGGGATGAGCTGCAGCATGGGCGGCGAGCAGATCGACGGGCGGCGTGGACATCGCGGGCTCCTTCGAAAGAGCGACACCATGCCCGCGACGCCGCTCCGAATGCAAGCGCTTCCTGGCATCCTCTCGCCGTGCGAGCGATCTTTGCACCGATGCTCAGCGAAACCCAGATCTCGCGCGTCGTCGCGCTGCTCGACGAGCGCTTCGGACTCGACGCGCTGCTGCTCTTCGGATCGGAGGCCAGCGAAAGCGCGCGGGCGGATTCCGATGTCGATCTCGCCGCGCTCTTCCGGCGCATGCCGACCGCGATCGATCTGCTCGACGCCGAAGACGAAGTCGCAGCGTTGCTCGGGCGCGAGGTCGATCTGATCGATCTGGCCGCCACGTCGCCGATTCTCGCGATGCAGGTGCAGCGCAATGGGCGCTGCGTGTTCGGCGTCGAGTCGTCCGCGCTCGCCTACTTCCAGGCGACGCTGCCCGGCCGCTACGAAGACCTGAAGCGGGTGCGAGCAGAGGCGGAGTCGGCGCTGGTGAAGCGAGTCGTGCATGGTCGATCGTGATCTCGTCCTCGCGAAGGTCGAGATCCTCGAGCGTTGTCTGGCTCGCATCGATCACGCTCGACACCGAAGCGACTCGGCGCTCGAGCCTCTCGACGTCCAGGACATCACCGTCGTCAATCTGCAGCGCGCGGTACAGGCGATGATCGATCTCGCGGCGCACGTCGTTGCGCGCGAGGGACTCGGTGTGCCCGACTCACTCGCGGCGAGCTTCCGTTTGTTGGAGCAAGCGTCGATCATCGACCCCGATCTGTCGTTGCGCATGCGGCGCATGACCGGCTTCCGAAACGTCGTCGTGCACGAGTACCGACGCCTCGATCCCGCGATCCTCGAAGCGATCGTTCGCAATCACCTCGGCGATCTGCGCGCGTTCGCGAAACAGATCCTGCTGCGATTTGGAATCGAATGAGGAGGACGCGGCGATGACGCTTGCAGGTCGGGTAGCGCTGGTGACGGGAGGCGGCCGCGGCATCGGGCGGGCGATTGCGATTGCTCTCGCGGAAGATGGCGCCGATGTCGCGGTGAACTACCGCAAGGACGAAGCCGCGGCGCGCGAGACCGTCGCGGCAATCGAAGCGTTGGGACGTCGCGCGCGCGCCTATCCCGGCTCGGTCGATTCCTATGAGGACGATCGCCGGATCGTCGATGCGGCCGTCGCCGACTTCGGCTTCGTAGACATCCTGGTGAACAACGCCGGCATCGCAAGCCGTGGCAATTCGGTCGAGAAGACCGATCCCGCCGAACTCGAGCGAGTGCTCCGCACGCATGCGCTCGGCGCCCATCATTTGTGTCAGCTCGTGCTGCCGAGCATGAAGCAGCGCCCGCGCGGCGACATCGTGATGATCTCGAGCGTGGCGACACTGCATCACGCCGGCGGCGGCGCGCCCTACAACATGGCGAAGGCGGCGCTCGAAGCGCTCGCCTTCACGCTCGCGAAGGAAGTGAAGAAGCGCGGTATCCGCGTGAACGTCGTCGCGCCGGGGCTGGTCGAGACGGACATGGGACGCCGCTTGATGAAGGCGACCGCGAACGTCGATGATCTGCGAACGCTCGATGCGTCGATGCCCTTCGGCCGCGTCTGCCAACCGGAAGACGTCGCAAACACGGTGCGCTGGCTCGTCTCCGAGCGCGCGTCCTACATCACGGGCGAGAAGATCAACGTCTACGGCGGCGGGTCGTAGTCGCTTGCTCATCGAGACCACGCCGCCCGATGCGGAGCCGGTGGTCGTCGCCGACCCTGCCGGTTCATTCGCGACGGGTCCTGTGCGCGTGTTGCTGCTCGGTGCGGGATTCCTGTTCGTGGGACTCGCAGCGCTCGGCGTCTTCCTGCCGCTGCTGCCGACGACGCCGTTTCTGCTCGTTGCCGCCGCCTGCTTCGCGCGCTCTTCGCCGCGTTTCTATCGCGCGCTGCTCGGCAACCGCATCTTCGGTCCGTTGATCCGCGACTGGCGTGAACACCGTGCGGTGCCGCTGCGCGCGAAGGTGATGGCGATCACCGCGATCACGCTCGTGCTCGGCTCATCGATCGTCTTCGCGATCTCGCATCCTGCGCTGCGGGTGGGGCTCGCCGTGTTCGGCGCGGGTCTCTGCATCTGGCTCTGGCGACTGCCGACGCGCGACGCGGATCCAGTTCAGACGCCGTAGCGATGGCCGGCGATCTCCGCCCGCTCCGCCGCGAGGCGTTGCAGCGCGGCTTCGCGCAGCGGCGCGAGCTGCACCTTCTGATTCGCGGTGAAGACAAAGTGCTGCTCGCTGAAGAGCAGCACGCGACGCGGCACCTTGTAGGGCGCGAGTCGCTCGCGCACGAAGGCCTGGATCGCCGCCTCGTCGGGCGTCGGCGCGCCGGCGATTGCCACCGCGCAGAGCACCAACACTTCGCCGAGCGTCGGATGCGGCACGCCCACCGCTGCCGACACGCGCAAGCCCGGATAGGCCGCGAGCACGCGCTCGAGTTCCACCGGCGACACGTTGGCACCGCCCGTCTTGATCAATCCCGACAGCCGGCCGGTCCAGTGCAGATTCCCGTCGGCGTCGAGCGAGCCGCCATCCTGCGTGCGAAAGAAGCCGTCGCGGTCGAAGACGGACTCCGCCTCGACCTTGTAGTAGCCACGCATCATGGTGGCGCCGCGCACCGCGATCTCGCCGTGCTCGCCGATCGGCAAACGCGCGCCTGAGTCGGGACTGAGAATCACGATCTCGTTGCCTTCGAGCGCTTTGCCGCTCGAGGCGCGGCGAATCTCGGCGGGCGTATCGCTCGGCAACATCGCAGCGATCGTGAAGGTTTCGGAGAGGCCGTAGGAGGCGTCGATGCCCCAGACGTCCGACTCGATGCCGGCGAGCTTCGCGAGCGGCGAAGAAAAACGCGAGAGGCGAATGCTCGAGAGATCGCGCGCCGCGGCGCTCGCGTGCTCGCCCATCACCTTCTCCTGATGCGGGAACGCGGTGATCACCGTTGCGCGCTCGCGCTCGATCAACGCGAGCGCCGATGCGGGCTCGAAGATCTCTTGCAGCACGAGACAGGCGCCGGCTGCGAGCGTCGCGCCGAGCGACATCGCGATCCCTGCGGTCCAGAAGAAGGGCTGTGCGGTGAAGACGCGATCGTCCGCAACGAGGCCCATCAGCTCGGCGAAGCGCCAGCTCTGGATCACCGGCGCGCGCTGAAAATGCAGCACGCCCTTGGGATGCGCGGTCGTTCCCGACGTGCAGATGAGTACGCCGTCGTCTGCGGGTGTCACTTCCGCGATCGCAGCGTCGAGCAGCGCGTCCGGCACGTCGGCGCCGCCTTCCACCAGCTCCTGCCAGGATTCGGCGCCGCCGCGCGAACGCTCGCTGCCGAGGCACACGAGTCGGCGCAACTGCGGCAGCGCCGGACAGAAGAGCCGACCCGGCGCGCCTTCTTCCAATTCCGGGTGCTCGTTGAAGAGCTCTTCGAGGAAGTCGCGGCTGCGCAGCGATCGCTGGAGCAACAGCACCGAAACATCGGCGTGTCGCAGGATGTAGTCGCGCTCCGCCTTGGTGGCCATCGTCGAGATCGGCACCACGACCGCACCGATCATCCCCGCCGCGAACGCACCAACCGCCCACTCGGGGCGATTCGCAACCAGCAGACCGACGTGCGCGCCCTTCGCGACACCGGCGCCGGCGAGCCCGCGCGCGAGCGCACGCGCCTCGCGCGCGAGATCGTCGTAGCTCGTCGTGCGTCCTTCGAAGCGAAACGCTGCACGCTCGCCGTGCCGCGCCGTCACGTCTTCGAGGAAGCGCGCGAGCGTCCACCGATTCGGATCCGGTTGGAGCTTTGTCATTTCATGACCCCACCGCCGCCGGACGGCGGCTCGCCAACAGGAGTCAGGCGATCTGGAGTTCCGCTCTGCCTGCGGCCATCGTCTCGTTGCGCTGGTTCGTCATCACCACGTCTACCACGGCGACGCGCTTCGCATCCACGAGATCGGTGACGGTCGCGTTCAAGTAGGTGACGTCGCCCGTCAGCGCGGGCGAGCGGAACTTCATGTCGCTGTGCAACACGCGGCCGTGCTCGCCGATCCAGTTGTTCAGGTAGTCGAGGATCCACGCGCCCATCGACGCGCCGTAGCCGTAGCCGCGCGGCATGCCGATCAATTGCGCGTACTCGGCCTGTACGTGACCGCGCGACGGGCCGTGGTAGAGGCCATCGCCGAGCGTCGGATCGAGCTTCGCGGCTTCGAGATCGCGCGCCATCTCGGGCAGCCAGCCGGCCTGGTAGAGCGAGGATGCGCCGCCGTCGTCGCGGAAGGTGCCCCACACCGACATCAAGAACGCGCGCCATTCGCAGGTGAAGGTGGCGATCGTGTGCGGGCCGACCGGGCGCGTCGGGAGCCGCTGACCCACTTCGATGTCGCTGCGCCTCGCGTGACCGAGATCGAGAAAGCTCCGGTAGTACTCGTGCTTCTGCTTCTCGACGGCGGCGACTTCGTCGGCGCTCCAGCGCGGCTCGGGCGTTTCTGCGAACACGCCGCGCTCGCGGGCTTCGTCGGCGCGATAGCGGATCGACGTCGAGCGCTGTTTGCAGACCACCTGCCCGTTCGATTTCAAGTAGGTGGTGTCGCCGCGCGAGAACATCGTCGGGCCGGCGAACTTCGTCTCGGTGACTTTGTAGTCGTAGAGCATGCGTTCGAGCGTGATGGTGTCGCCCGGCTCGATCTGCGGACCTTCGAACCACCACTCGTCGCCGCCGAAGAGCATGTGCGTGCCGGGAATGGTGCCCTGGATGGCGGGGCCGGCGCCGTGGCTGTCGCTGGTGCAAACACCGAAGGATTGCGGCGCGATGAGTTTGCCGAAGCGACTGGCCGCCGCGTATTCGTCGTTCCAGTAGAGCGGGTGCGGATTCTGCATGCCCTGCACCCAGCGGCGGATGTCGGTCGCAGTGACGGGCTCCTTCATCTGCCCGCCGCCGAGCGG
>JANNKU010000105.1:0-36495 GCA_031396445.1 Deltaproteobacteria bacterium
GTCGGGCTCGGCGACTTCGGTGGCGTCGTCGTCGTCGAAGTCGCTCGGCGCCTCAGGCATCCGCGGAGCGGAGTTCGGCGGGCACCTGGAACACGACGCCTTCGTCCACCACCGGCAGCGAGTCCACGATCGTGTCGGCGCCGCCGAGTTCGCGCAGTCGCGTGACGACGTCTTGCACGAGCACCTCGGGCGCCGAAGCGCCCGCCGTCACCGCGACGCAGCGCGCGCCGACGATCCAGCTCGCATCGATCTCGGCGGCCGTCTGCACCATGTACGCGCGCGCCCCGGTCTTCGCGCCGAGTTCGACGAGGCGATTGCTGTTCGACGATTCCGGCGCGCCGACCACGATCAGCACGTCCGCTTGCTGTGTCAGCTGCTTCACCGCGTTCTGGCGATTCTGCGTCGCGTAACAGATGTCGTCCTTGCGCGGCAGCCGGATCGCCGGGAAGCGGCGCTTCAGCGCGTCCATGATCTCGCGCGTGTCGTCCACCGAGAGCGTCGTCTGCGTGAGACACGCGAGATGCTCGGGATCGCGCACGACGAGTCGCTGCACGTCGGCGACATTCTCGACCAGATGCATGCGCTCCGCCGCGTGCCCCATCGTGCCTTCGACTTCGACGTGGCCCGCGTGGCCGACCAGCACGATCTCGTAGTCCTCACGCGCAAAGCGCATCGCCTCGACGTGCACCTTCGTCACGAGCGGGCAGGTGGCGTCGAGCACGCGCAGGTTGCGCGCTGCTGCTGCGTCGCGGACCGCCGGCGAAACGCCGTGCGCGGAGAACACGAGCAGCGCGCCCTCGGGCACATCGGCGGGATCTTCGATGAAGATCGCGCCTTTCGCGCGCAGATCTTCGACGACGTGGCGGTTGTGCACGATCTCGTGGCGCACATACACCGGCGCGCCATAGCGCGCGAGGCAGAGCTCGACGATCTCGATGGCGCGATCGACGCCGGCACAGAATCCGCGCGGGTTGGCGAGTAGGACCTTCACGGTCGAGCAAACTAGCAGCCGTGCCTGCGAGAGTCGCGGGGCTCGCGATCGCCCAGAAGTCGGACGCGTGTGCACCGATCGGAGCGCCGACCGGACGCGTCGCGGCGACGAGCGCACGCTGCCCGGTCGCGAGGCGATCCTCGACACGGACGGCAACGGCCAGCCGGATCTACGCGCAATCTGGGAGAGGAGTATCCGCGCACGAACAACGAGAAGCGCCGGAACATCGTCCAAACCATTCAAGGCTACGCGATCGCGTGACAGGACGAGGACACGAACTTCGACGGAGAGCTGGACCGCGTCTTCCAAGGCACGACGCAGGCCCCCTCGGCGCAAACACCGCGAACGGGCCGTGCGGCGCACTCGACTGCGGCGCGCCCGATCCGTCTGGTCGCAGGAGCGTTGATTCGCGATCGCCCGGGAGAATTCCCGCCACCGGTAGTCAGTCGCGGCCACCCTGCTTGCGTGCGTTCGCTTGCCTCCCTCTCGTTCGCGATCTGGTGCCTGACCGGCGCGACGGATGCCAGCGGTTTGTCGCTCGAGGTGGTCCGCATCGTCGGACCCGAGATCCGTTCGCCCGATGGAGACGGGTTCGTAGCTCTCGAGGCGATGGGCCGCCGCGGGGATGGCGTCCTCCTGTGGGGGATCACGGAAGGGGACGTCTGGGGCGCGTATGAAGCGAACGCGGACTCGCTCGTGCCGCTCATCGAGGACCGTCCCGGCGACGGATTCAACGGACTGATCCTGCGGTCGGGCGACGAGGATGGCGAGGTCATCTACTCGGATTCACCGACGATCCCGTCCGTGCAATCTCTGTACGTCCATCGACCGGACTCGCTCGAGCTCATCGCACGAGGCGGATGGCCGGCACCGGGCGGCGGGAGCTTCGGCGCGTTCGGCGAGGCCGCACTCGAAGGAGATGACGTCGCGTTTCTCGCGGGTCCCACTTCGGCGATCGACGTCTATTTGCGTCACGAAGGCACGATCGCCTTGATCGCCGGTGGCTCGACGATCGTCCCAGGCTTCGAGGAATCCGGATTCACCTTCTTCCAGCCACAGCTGGTGAACGGTCGTGTCTACTTCGGGGGCGGCACAGGCGACGATCCGTTCAATGTTCGCGCCGGAATCTACTCGGCTGACGGCGGCGATCTGTCGGTCGTCGTCGACACGACGCGGGAGATTCCCGGGCGAAACGAGACCTTCGACGGATTCGGGCCTCTTTCCACCGACGGAGAGCGCTTCTTGTTCGGCGGCTACACGACTGGTCCGGGAGGCTTTCCCCAAAGCGGGGGCCTCTATCTCCTCGAAGACGGCGTGATTCAGACGATCGCCGATTCGACGACGCTGCTTCCCGGCGACGCGGGATCGTTCGCATTCTCGTCTCACTATTTCCTCGGTGAAGACTTCGTCCTCTTCGGCAACAACGGCGGCATCTACATGAACCGCGGGGGCGAGATCGTGGAGCTGGTCGCAAGGGGAGGCTCCCTCGATCTCGGCGTGATCAGCTATGCCTACCTCGGGGAAGACGCTTTATCTGGCGACACGTTCAGCTTCATCGCAAATGCGGAACGCGGTCGTGCGATCTACGTCGCGCGGATCGTTCCCGAACCAGGAACTGCGCTGCTGCTCGGCCTCGGACTCGCGGTCGCAGCGAGCGCGCACCGCGCCTCGGCCGCGAGATGATGATCCGCGTTCTCCGGTGAGGCTCGGAGCAGTGCTAGCGAGTGCCATCCGATCCAATCCGCGTGCTGCCGCAGGTGATCGACGCTGCATCCAGGGATGCATCGAGACAGGGGGGAGTGATGGCTCGCAAATTCCAGATGGCCGCGCTGCTCGGAACACTCGTCGCATCGGCAGCCAGCGCAATCGCGCCCGAGCAAGACGACATCCTGCTGAATCATTTCGGTGGCAAGATCCAGCAGCTACGTGGCGGCGCGTTGGTCGACACCATCACGAGTTCCACCGACTCATGGGCCGGCGCGGTCGTGACGCCCGCTGGTGGCTTCGCGACTCTCTACCGCACGCCTTCGGTCGGCCTTTCGCGCTTTGATGCCGACGGCGACGTCATTGCCGAGCCGACCATCGCCGGGATCACCGTGCCGGCGGATCTAGACATCCTCTCGGACGGAACCTTCGTGGTCGCCGACTCGACGCAGGACGTGGTGCACCTCGTCTCAGCCAACGGCGCGGTCGTCGGGACGATCTCCAACGCGACGATGATGTCGCCGCACGGTCTAGCCGTGGCGCCCGACGACACGATCTGGGTCGTGAATCGCGAGAGCGAGGACGTCGATCACTTCCATCGCGGCGGCGCCGATCTCGGCGGCTTCGCGCTCGGCTTCGAACCCGGCGAGATTGCGATCGATCCCGCCGACGGAACGCTCTGGATAGCCGATCGGGTGAGCGGCTCGATCGAGCACCTTTCCACCGTCGGCACCGATCTCGGATCCGTGCCGACGGGCATCACCACGAGTGGAGGCGCTCCATTCGACGGCCTCGGCATCACGAGCGGTGGGCTCTTGCTGGTGATCGATCGCGCCGACGGCGAGCTGCTCGGCTTCGAGCGCAACGGCTCACCGGTCGGCGCGTCCGCCATCCCCGATCCCGACAACCTCTTTCGCTTGACGGTCGTGCCGGAGCCGAGCGCGTTGGCGGGCGCGCTCGCCGGCTTCAGCGCGCTGTTGGGGTGCTGTGCGCGGCGTCGCGCCCGCTGATCCGCCTCATCCCGACGCGGTTAGACTGCGCCCCGCATCGCACGGCGAGGTCTGACGGCGCTCGGGTCTCGCGCGCGGCGAGCGGATCGCAGTGCAACTCCGGGCGTTCCCGGTCGGAGGTTGACCGGATGCGCCAATGCGTGACAGCATCCAGTCCCATGAAGTCATTCCGAGTTCATGGATCGGTCGTCGAGGACGAGTCGGGTCGGCCGCTCGCGGCGATGCTCGTTCGCGTCTACGACAAGGACCTCGCGCTCGACGACTTCCTCGGTGAGGCCCGCACCGATGACGCGGGCCGCTTCGAGGTGATCTTTACCGAGGACCGTTTCAAGGATCTCATCGAGTCGCACCCGGATCTCTACTTGCAGATCGTCGATCCGCGCGGAATCAGGCTGCTCCACACCACCGAGGATCACGTGCGCTTCAACGCGGGACACGACGAGTTCTTCGAAGTCCGCATCGCGCGCGAACGGGTGCTGGATAGCTGAGAGCCTCTGGGGAAATCCCGGGCTCGCATCGCTTGCGGCGACAGGCCATCTGCTGCGTTGCTCCTCCTCGCCCTATCTCGATATGGCTCGTCGTCGCGCCTTGCATCACGCCTGTAGTCGCGGCGCGCTGCTCGGTCGGCGATTCCTTCATGGGCTCCGAGCGCGTGACAGCGTTTGCAGCTTCTCTCGATCTCGTCGCGTCCGGGCGTCCCAACGATCAGGCTGGATTCTCACCGTCGCGTAGGTGCCCGGAAGAGTGGCTCCGCCGTGCGGGAGCGCACGCGAGTTCCGCACGGGTCCGTCGCCATCCGACTTCAACGGCGGCGCCTCGCGAAGCCACCTGCGCGTAGCTGGTCCACCGTGCAGCCGAGCGGTTAAGCTGCGCACCGCACCGCTCGACCCTCGCGCTCGGAGGCACCCCCGATGGCCGATCTCGATTCCTTCCGCGACGAAGTGCGCACCTGGCTCGTCGCCAACGCGCCGAAGTCGCTCGTCGGCATGCCCGGCGGCGATCTCGAAGGCAACTGGGGCGGTCGCAAGGCGAAGCACGCGAACCCCGACATGCAGCGCTGGCTCGATCTCTGCGCCGAGCGCGGCTTCACCGCACCCGAATGGCCGCGCGAGTACGGCGGCGGCGGACTCTCGCGCGAACAGACCAAGGTGCTTCGCCAGGAAATGGGCCGCGCGAAGGTGCCCGCGCCGCTGATCGGCTTCGGTCTCACGATGATCGGGCCGACGCTGCTGATGTTCGGCAATGAAGCGCAGAAGAAGGAACACCTGCCGAAGATTTGTCGCGGCGAAATTCGTTGGTGTCAGGGCTATTCCGAGCCGGGGGCGGGCAGCGATCTCGCCGGCTTGCAGACGCGCGCCGTGCTCGATGGCGATCACTACATCCTGAACGGCCAGAAGATCTGGACTTCGTACGCCGACCTCTGCGATTGGCAGTTCTGCCTGGTGCGCACCGATCCGAATGCCAAAAAGCAGGAAGGCATTTCGTTCATCCTTTTCGACATGGAGACGCCCGGCGTTTCGGTGAAGCCGATCAAGCTGATCAGCGGTTCGTCGCCGTTTTGCGAGACCTTCCTCACCGATGTGCGGGTGCCGGTCGCGAACGTGGTGTCGAAGGTGAACAACGGCTGGACGGTGGCGAAGGCGCTGCTCGCGCACGAGCGCACGATGATCGCCGACGCGTTCGGCTCGGCTGCCGCCGGCGGTGGCAAGAGCAAGGGCCTCGTTGGCATGGCGCGCGACTACCTCGATTTCGAGAACGGCGCGCTCGCCGACGCTTCGCTGCGTCACCGCATCGCGCAGACCGAGATGGACACGCGCGCGTTCCTGCTCACCACGCAGCGCTCGCGCGACGCGGCGAAGGCGGGCCACGCGCCGGGTTCCGAGTCGTCGATGTTCAAGGTCTATGGCACGGAGCTGAATCAGCGACGCCTCGAGTTGATGCTGTCGATCGCGGGTCCGCAAGCGCTCGGCTGGGAGGGCGCCGGCTTCGACGATCGCGAGATGGGGCTCACGCGTGATTGGCTGCGTTCGCGCGCCAACACGATCGAAGGCGGCACCAGCGAGGTGCAGCTCAACATCATCGCCAAGCGCGTGCTTGGCCTGCCGGACTGAACCACGATGCAACTCGTCCTCACCGAAGATCAGGAACTGCTCGCGAAGACCGCGGCCGATTGGGTGCGGGAACACTCTCCCGTTTCGCGCATGCGCCAGCTCCGCGATGCGAACGATGCAACCGGCTTTTCGCGCCCGCTCTGGAAGCAGATGGCGGAACTCGGCTGGGTCGGCATCGTGTTGCCCGAGGAGTACGGCGGCGCGGGCATGGGCTTTGCGGATCTCGCGGTGGTGCTCGAAGCGCTCGGCCGCACGCTCGCGCCCGAACCGTTCCTCTCGACGGTGTTGCTCGGCGGCCAGACGCTGTTGCGCGGCGGCAGCGATGCACAGAAAAAGACCTGGCTGCCGGCGATCTGCGAGGGCGACAAGTTGCTCGCGTTCGCGCACCAGGAAGCGAAGAGCCGCCACGATCCGTTTCGTGTTGCGACAACGGCGCAGGCTGACGGCGCAGGCTTCCGCCTCGACGGCGAGAAGATCCAGGTGCTCGACGCGCAGGTCGCCGACGCGCTGATCGTGGTCACGCGCAGCAGCGGCGGCGAGCGCGATACCGCCGGCCTCACGCTCTTCCTCGTGCCGCGCGATGCGGCGGGTCTCACGATCACGCCGCAGACGCGCATCGACCACCGCAACGCCGCGCTTGTGAAACTAGACGGCGTACGCGTCGCTGCGGATGCAGTGATCGGCGCGAGCGGGCAGGGCGCTGCGCTGCTCCAGCAAGTGATCGACGGCGCCACCGTCGGCCTCTGCGCCGAGATGCTCGGCGCGATGAGCCAGGTCTTCGACGACACCGTCCACTACTTGAAGACGCGGCTGCAATTCGGCGTGCCGATCGGCTCGTTCCAGGCGCTGAAGCACCGCGCGGCGGTGGTCTTCATGGAGATCGAGCTGGCACGATCCGCGGTGATGGCGGCAGCGCGCGCGGCGGATGCGAACGAAGCGGATTTCGAGAAACTCGTCTCGGTGGCGAAGGCGCGCTGCTCGGATGCGTTCGTGCTCGCCGCCAACGAAGCCGTGCAGATGTTCGGCGGTGTCGGCATGACCGACGAGTACGACGTCGGGTTCTATTTGAAGCGCGCACGCGTCGCCGAGATGACCTTTGGCGACGCCGCCTGGCAGCGCGAACGCTTCGCACGGCTCTCCGGCTATTGAGCGAGCCGACCCGCAGCGAACGCTTCCTGCGCGCCTGTCGCGGTGAGCCGGTAGATCGACCGCCGGTGTGGCTGATGCGCCAGGCCGGCCGCTACCTGCCCGAGTACCGCGCCGCGCGCGCGGGCGTCACGTTCCTCGAAGCGTGTCGCGACGTCGATCGCGCGGTCGAGATCTCGCTGCAACCGCTGCGCCTCGTCGGCACCGAAGCGGTGATCCTCTTCTCCGACATCTTCATCCCGGTGCTCGGCATGGGCGTCGATCTCGATTTCCGTCCCGGCCCGGTGATCGCGAAGCCGATCCATACGCTCGCGGACGTCGAGTTGCTCATCGACGCGGATCCGCGCGCCACGGTGCCCTACGTGTTCGAGATCCTGCGCCGCTTGCGCTCCGAACTCGCAGCCGAACAGGTTCCGGTGATCGGCTTCGCGGGGGCGCCGTTCACACTCGCCGCCTATCTGGTGGAAGGGAAGGGCTCGAAGGATTTCGGGGCGCTGAAGCGGATGATGTATCGAGAGCCGGCCGTGTTGCGCGCGCTACTCGATCGGCTGACCGAGATGACCGTCGCGTATCTGAACGCGCAGATCGAAGCGGGCGCGCAGGCCGTGCAGCTCTTCGACACCTGGGCGGGTCTGCTCTCCGCCGCCGACTACCGCGAGTGGATCCTTCCTACGCATCAGGCGATCGCGCGCCGGCTACACCGCGACGCGGCGCCGCTGATCCTCTACGTGAACGGCGGCGCCCACGTGCTCGATGCGATGATCGAAGTCGGCGCCGACGTGCTCTCGCTCGATTGGCGCGTCGATCTCGCCGATGCCGCGCGGCGCATCGGCAAACGCGGCGCCATTCAGGGCAACCTCGATCCGTGTGCGCTCGCCGCCGATCCCGCGCGGATTGCCACGTGGGTGCGCGAGCTGCGCGACGCCGGACGCGCCGCGCGCGGCCACGTCCTGAACCTCGGGCACGGTTGTCTCCCCGAGACGCCCGTGGAAGGCGTCCGCGCTTTCACGGACGCAGCGCGCAAGCTCACGAAGTGAGCGCGCAGCGAGCCGTAGGCGAGCGAAGTTCATGAGTTGGTCACGAAGTGAGCGCGCAGCGAGCCGTAGGCGAGCGAAGTTCATGAGTCGGCTCGCATGAGCGACGTCGAATGCGTCGTCGTCGGCGCCGGCATCGCGGGGCTCGCCGCGGCTGCGACACTGCGGCGCGCAGGTCGCGAAGTGATCGTACTCGAAGCGAGTGCGCGCGCGGGCGGTTCCGCGTGGAGCGAACGCATCGCGGGTCACCTCATCGAGCGTGGACCCAATACGTTCCGCATCCCGCCGGCGATGGGCGCGTTTCTGCACGAACACGGATTCGCGTCGCGCCTCGTCGCGGCGCAGCCGGCGAGCCGCGAGCGATTCCTGCTGCGCGGCGGTCGCCTCGTGCCGGTGCCGATGAGCGCATTCGCATTCGCGCGCACGCCGCTGCTCACGCGCGGTGGCAAGCTGCGTCTGCTCGCTGAACCATTCCAGCAACGTGGTGATCCGACGGGCGAGTCGGTTGCCGAGTTCGTGAAGCGGCGCTTCGGCTGCGAGACGCGCGACGCGCTGATCGCGCCGTTCCTGACCGGCGTCTACGCGGGGGACGAGAACCAGCTCGGCGCGGAAGCCGTGTTTCCGACCTTGGTTGCCGCCGAGCGCCGCAGCGGCTCGGTCGTCCGCGGGCTGCTCGCGAACGCGTTGCGCGGCGCCGGATCGAAGGGGCGTTGGGGCGGCACCTGGTCGGTGGCGAATGGCATCTCGGCGCTGACCGATGCGCTCGCGGTGTCGCAAGGCGACGCGCTGCGGCTCGGCGCGCGGGCTTCGTCGATCGCTTTCGAGGACGGTGCATACCGCGTTGAAATCGAAGCGGAATCTGGATTGCGGAAGCTGCGCGCGAAATCCGTCGTGCTGGCGCTGCCGGCGCATCCGGCTGCGGCGCTGCTCGGCGCGCTCGATCGCGAGACTGCGGAGGCATTGGGCTCGATCGAGTCGGCGCCGGTCGCGAGCGTCGCGCTCTCGATCGCCCGCGACGCGACGCGCGTTCCGCTGCGCGGCTTCGGCTACCTGGTGCCGCGCGGCGAGGGCGATGTGCTGCTCGGTTGTCTCTTCTCGAGCCAGCTCTTTGCGGGCCGCGCACCGGCGGATCGCGAAGTGCTGACACTGCTGGCTGTGGGCAAGCGCAAACCCGAAGCGATCGCCTGGAGCGATGACGACCTCGTCGCGGCGCTGCTCGCCGAGATCGAGCCGGTGCTCGGCCTTCGCGAGGCGCCGCGCGTGCTCGCGATCACGCGCTGGCCGCAGGCGGTGGCGCAGCCGGGTCGGAATCATGCGCGCATCGTTGCGAACGTGCGCACGCGACTCACTGCGTTCCCACGCCTCGCGCTCGCGGGCAGCCACCTCGATGGTGTCGCATTCGGCGAAGCGCTCGCTTCCGGTGTGCGCGCAGCTCAACAGGGAATGGAGGAACGATGAGCACCGAAACCGATTGCATCTTCTGCAAGATCATCGCGGGCACCGCATCGGCGGTGAAGATCACCGAGACGGAGCACGCGCTCGCGTTCATGGATCTCTTCCCGGCGAGCGAAGGCCATGCGCTGGTGATCCCGAAGCTCCACTACGAAAATCTCTTCGAAGCGACGCCCGAGACGCTGCCCGCCGTCCATCTACTGGCGCGCCGCGTAGCACGCGCGATCAAAGCATCGCTCGCACCCGATGGCCTGATGGTCTTTCAGTTGAACGGCGCCGCCGCAGGCCAGACCGTGTTTCACTATCACGCCCACTTGATCCCGCGCAGCACGGGCTCCGAATTCAAGCTGCACGGACGCGACCGCGCTGACGACGCAACGCTCGCTGCACTCGCGCACCGCATCACATCCGCGCTCGAATAACGGACCGTCACATCTCCGCCCATCGCGGAGCGCCAACCTCATAACCTGTGCCCATCGCGACCCCATCGTCCCGCGTAGCGAGCCGCAGGCGAGCGGCGACATCATGAGTTGATTCCCGCGTAGCGAGCCAACGGCGAGCGGCGAGGTCATGCGTTGACTGACCGATAGCGGCAATTCGGTCAGCGAAAGCGCTTGCCGCTCCCGCGGACGAGTGTGAGTGTTCGGCCGACCGCATCCATCGACAGAGCCTGGGGGGACTGGCGCTGCTCGACACGATTCGTGAGCCGGCTGATTTGCGACGCTTGCCGCGCACGATGCTGGCACGCGCCGCAGCGGAGCTTCGTGCAGAGTTGATCGAACGCGGCGCTGCCCGCGGCGGTCACTTTGCGGGCAGTCTCGGCACCGTCGAACTGACCATCGCGCTGCACTACGTCTTCGACACGCCGACCGATCGCGTGATCTGGGACGTCGGCCATCAAGCGTATGGACACAAAGTGCTGACGGGTCGCCGCGAGGCGCTCGCGCGGATTCGCCAGGAAGACGGCCCGAGCGGTTTCCTGCGCCGCAGCGAGAGTTGCTTCGATGTCTTCGGCGCAGGCCACGCGGGAACTTCGGTGTCCGCCGGGCTCGGCATTGCCGAAGCATTGCGCCGACGCGGTGATGCGTCGCAGGTGGTCGCGGTGATCGGCGATGGCGCCGCGACTGCGGGCATGTCGTTCGAAGCGCTGAATCACGCCGGGCAGCTCGCGGAGCTCGGTCCCGCACTGCGCGTGATCTACAACGACAACGGCATGTCGATCGCGCCGAACGTCGGCGGCCTTTCGCGAAGCGGCGCCGTGCGCGGCTACGCCGAATCGCTCGGCGTTCGCTACGCCGGGCCGATCGACGGGCACGACGTCGATGCGCTGGTCGATGCGCTGGTGACGATGCGCGCAACGCCGGGGCCTACGCTTTTGCACGTGCGCACGCGCAAGGGCTGCGGCTTCACGCCCGCCGAGGAAGATCCGTTCCGCTGGCACGCGACGACACCTTTCGACGTCACGACCGGCACGCGCCGCGCGGCGGCGGCGGGTCCGCCGAGCTGGACCGCATGCTTCGCCGATGCGCTCGCGCGGCTGGCGCGCCGCGATCCGAGGGTCGTCGCGATCACCGCGGCGATGCCCGACGGCACCGGCCTCGATCGCTTCGCGCTGGAGTTTCCGGAGCGCGTCTACGACGTCGGCATCGCCGAACAACACGCCGTCACCTTCGCCGCCGGTCTCGCGACCGAAGGCATGCGTCCGGTGTGCGCCATCTATTCCTCGTTCCTGCAGCGCGGCTTCGATCAGATCGTGCACGACGTCGCGTTGCAAGAGCTGCCCGTCACCTTCGTGCTCGATCGCGCCGGCCTCGTCGGCGCCGACGGCCCGACGCACCATGGCCTGCTCGATCTCGCGTACCTGCGTGCGATTCCGAATCTGGTGATCGCGGCGCCGCGCAACGAAAACGAGTTGCAGCATCTGCTCGCGACCGCGATCGAATCGGGGCGCCCGTTCGCGATCCGCTTCCCGCGCGGCGCCGCTTCGGGGATGGCGCTCGATCCGGATCCCAAGCCGCTCGCGATCGGTCGCGGCGAATTGCTGCGCGATGGCTGCGACGCGGCGATCGTCGCACTCGGCAAGGCCGTTCCTGCCGCGCTCGCGGCTGCAGAGCGACTCGCGGAGATGGATTGCTCGGTGGCGGTGATGGATGCGCGCTTCGTGAAGCCGCTCGACGTCGAGCTGCTGGCGGATCTCGCGAGTCGCGTGCGCGTCGTCGTGACGGTCGAGGATCACGCGCTCGCGGGCGGCTTTGGCTCTGCGGTGCTGGAAGCGCTCGCGGATGCCGTGCCCGGCACGCACGTGCACCGCCTCGGTGTCGGCGATCGCTTCATCGAACACGCGGAGCCCGACGCGCAGTGGCGTTCCGCTGGTATCGACGCCGACGCGATCGTCGAGCGCACACTCGCAGCGCTTCGCGAAGAACCAGCACGGCCGCGCCGCGCCGCGGCGGTCTAGGCGATGACGACGACCCCCCTCGATCCCACGCTGCGCGCCGCCTACCAGCATTGCGCCGAGGTGGTCCGCAAGAGCGGTTCGAGCTTCGCCGCGGCGTTCTGGATGCTGCCGAAGCCGCAGCGTCGCGCACTGCACGCGATTTACGCGTTCTGCCGGCTCGCCGACGACATCGCCGACGATCCGCTGGTGCTGGGCGATCGCGAACGCTTGCTCGAACGCTGGCGCGACGAACTCGGCGCGGCGTATGCGGGCAGCGCCGAGCATCCCGTCGGCATCGCGCTCGCCGACACCGTGCGGCGCTACCGGCTACCGCAGGATGTGTTTCTCGATCTGCTGCGCGGCGTCGAGTCCGATCTGCACGGCGAGACGATCGAAACCTTCCCGGACCTCGAGCGCTACTGCTATCGCGTCGCATCGACGGTGGGGCTGCTCCTCGTTCGTGTACTGGAAGCGCGTCATCCCGATGCGCTCGAATACGCCCGCCAGATGGGCATCGCCGTGCAACTGACGAACGTGCTGCGCGATGTCGGCGAAGACGCGGCGTCGGGCCGCATCTATCTCGCGCGCGAAGATCTCGCGCGGATGGGCGTGGACCCGGCGAGTCTGCGCGACGGCAAGATGACCGAAGAGATCCGCCTGCTGCTCGCGCTCTACGCCGAGCGCGCGCGGATCCGTTACGAAAGCGCGGCGCGGCTGCTGCCGGCCGAAGATCGCCGCGTGCTGCGACCGGCCGAAGCGATGGGCCGCATCTATCGCACGCTGCTCGATGAACTCCATGCGCGCGGCTTCCCGTGCCTCGGTCCGTCGCTGCGTCTCTCGAAGCCGCGCCGGCTCGCAATCGCGGCGGGCGCCTTTCTCGGAGCGCCCGCATGAGCGACTTGCGCGAGCGCAAGCTCTCCCATCTCGAGCTCTGCATCGAGCGCGATGTCGAGTCGCATCGCTCGACGCTTTTCTCCGACGTGCAATTGTTGCACGAAGCGCTGCCGGAACTGGCGTGGCACGAAGTCGATTCCTCGGTGGAGCTGCTCGGCCGACGCTTGCAGGCGCCGATCGTCATCTCGGGCATGACGGGCGGAGCGCCCGAAGCGCGCGACGTGAACCTCGCCCTCGCAACCGCAGCGCAAAAGGTCGGACTCGCGATCGGCGTCGGTTCGCAGCGCGCGATGCTGCAGGACCCGTCGCTCTCCGATTCGTACCGGATGCGCGACGCCGCGCCCGACGTGCTGCTCTTCGCGAATCTCGGCGCCGTGCAGGCGCGCGAAGCCGGGACGGATCGCGTCGCCGCGCTGGTGCGCGCGATCGGCGCCGACGCGATCTGCATCCATCTCAATACCGCGCAGGAACTGGTGCAGGACGAGGGCGATCGCGATTTCCGCGGCCTCGTCGCGACGATCGCCACGCTGGTCGAAGAACTCCCCGTGCCGGTGATCGTCAAGGAGACCGGCTGCGGCTTCGGTCCGGGCGCACTCGCGCGCATGCGTGAGATCGGCGTCGCGCTGGTGGATGTCGCAGGCGCCGGCGGCACGACGTGGACCGGTGTCGAGGCGCTGCGCGGATCGGCGCGGCAACGCGCGATCGGCGAAGCGCTGCGCGAGTGGGGCATCCCGACCGCCGCGTCGCTGCTCTTCGCGGAGCGAGCCGGCGTACCCGCAATTGCGTCGGGCGGCATTCGCAGCGCGCTCGATGTGGTGCGCGCGCTGGCGCTAGGCGCATGCGCTGCCGGACTCGCGCTGCCGTTCCTGCGCGCGTATGCAGCCGGTGGTGCGCCAGCCGTGCTCGACAGCGCCGAGCGACTCGCCGAAGCGGTGCGCGCGTTGATGGCGCTCACCGGAACGCGTCGCGTCGAAGATCTTCGACGCGTGCCGCGCGTGATCGGCCCCGAGCTGGCGCGCTGGGCCGCGCACGGCGAGACCCCGTCGTGATCGAAGATCCGCCCAACCTGGAAGGCTCCGACCCCCGCTTCCCGCGTAGCGAGCCGCAGGCGAGCGGCGAGGTGCATCGAACCAGAAGTCGCGCAACCGGCGACAAGATCCAGACGCAGCACCGCATCCTCGACGCGGCGGCGGGCGTGTTTGCCGCGCGTGGCTACGACGGCGCCAGCATCACGGCGATTGCGACGCGCGCCGGTGTCAGCCGCTCGGCGGTGTTCTGGCACTTCGGCGACAAGAACACGCTCTTCCGCGAAACCTTTCGGCGCCTGCTGGTGCCCTTCGTCGAAGAAGTCGCGCGCTCGCTCGAAGACAGCGATCCGTCGCAGCGATTGATCCAGCTCTTCGGCGTCTATGAGCGCTTCGTCACCGAACAGCGTCCCGCGATCCAGGCGATCGTGCGCTGGGTGATCGAGTCGGAGCCGCTTCGCGAATCGCTGCGCGAGCCGATCTTCGCGCTGCACGACCACTTCGCGCGCGAAGTGCGCGACGCGCTGCTTCCGCTCTACGACGTACCCGACGAGGCCGAGGCGACCGCCTTGGGCATCGTCTCGATGCTGCACGGCAACCTGCTGCTCGCGATCCTCGACCCCGATCCGCGCAAGGACCGCATGCGCCGCGCGGGTCTGCGCCGCGTCATCGAGCGCGTGCTCGAGCCGAGCGAACGGGGTTCGAAGTGACGCAGGGCGCGCAGCGCCTGGCCCTCAGCGTCATCGAGCAGGGCGCTGTCACGCCGAGGGTCGTGGAGCCGCTCCGCACGGATGACTCGGAACTGCGAGCGCTGCTGGCGCGCGCGCACACCGAGAACTTCCCAGTCGCGCCGCGCTGGCTGCCGCGCGGGCTGCGCGACGACTTGATGGCGATCTACGGATTTGCTCGCCTCGTCGATGAGGCGGGCGACACGGCGCCCGGCGATCGACTCGCGCGCCTCGACGCGATCGAAGCCGATCTCGATCGCGCCGCGAACGGTGCCGCGCAGCATCCGCTGGTACAGCGGCTCGCGCCGTCGTTGCAGAGCGGGCAGTTTCCGCTCGCTCCGTTTCGGCGGCTGATCGAAGCGAATCGCCGCGATCAGAGCGTCACGCACTACGCGAGCTGGGATGCGCTGCGCGAGTTCTGCGCGCTCTCGGCGAATCCCGTCGGTGAGCTGGTGTTGCACGCGGCGGGTGCGGCGACGCCGGATCGCGTCGCGCTGTCGGACGCCGTGTGCACGGCGCTGCAGGTGCTCGAACACTGCCAGGACGTCGCCGAGGATCGCGCGCAGGGCCGCGTCTATCTGCCGGCCGAAGAGTTGACGCGCTTCGGTGTGCGCGACGCCGATCTCTCGGCGATCCCGGCGCCCGCGTTGCTGCGCTCCGCGATCGCGCTGCAAGTGGCTCGCTCGCGCGCACTGCTCGCATCGGCGCTGCCGCTCGTCGGTTCGCTGCGCGGTGCGGTTCGCGTCGCGGTGGCGGGCTACGCCGCGGGCGGATTCGCGGCGGCCGATGCGCTCGAGCGCGCGCACTACGATCCGAGCGGCGGCGCGCCGCGCGCGCGTCGGCGCGACATCGCGCGCCACGCGATCGCAATTCTGTGGCGCAGCCGGCGCGCGGTGCGGTCGTGAGCGAAGCGCACGTCGTCGTGGTCGGCGGCGGACTCGCCGGTTTGCAGGCCGCGCTCGAATGCGCAGATGCCGGTGCGCGCGTGACGCTGCTCGAAGCGCGTCCGCGACTCGGCGGCGCCACCTGGTCCACCACGCGCGGCGATCTCGAGATCGACAACGGCCAGCACGTGTTCCTGCGCTGCTGCACCGCGTATCGCGGCTTTCTTGCGCGCGTCGGCAGCGAGGATCGCGTCACGTTGCAGTCGCGACTCGCGGTGCCGGTGGCGGCGCCGGGTCGCGGTGTCGCGTGGATCCGCCGCCATGCGCTGCCGAGCCCTGCGCATCTCGCGCCGAGTTTGTTGCGCTTCCATCACCTTCCGTTTCGCGATCGCGTGCACGCGGGGCTGACCGCGCGCCGCATTGCCAGCCTCGACCTCGGCGATCCGGCGCTCGATGCGCAGCGCTTCGGCGATTGGCTTTCGGCGCAGGGCGAGTCGGCCGCGGCGATCGACGGCTTCTGGGATCTGTTGGTGCGCCCGACGCTGAATCTCCCGGCGCGCGACGCATCGCTCGCGCTCGCCGCAAAAGTGTTTCAGACCGGGTTTCTGGAACAGCCCGACGCCGCCGATGTCGGTTGGGCGAACGTGCCACTGCGCGCGGTGCACGCCGATCCGGCCGCCGAAGTGCTGCACAAAGCGGGCGCGCGCGTGCTGACGCGGCATCCGATCGAAGCGATCGAGACGGGCGCCGCTGGTCCCGCGGTGCGTGTCGCCGGCGAATGGCTCGCTGCGGATGCGGTGATCCTCGCGGTGCCGCACGACGAAGCGGCGGAGCTGTTGCCGGCGGCGGCGCAGATCGATCGCGCGGCGATTCGTGCGCTCGGCCGCGCGCCGATCGTGAACCTGCACGTCGTCTTCGATCGGCCGATTCTCGAGCACCCGTTTCTCGCCGGCATCGACACGCCGCTGCAGTGGATCTTCGATCGCACGCGTGGCGCGGGTCTCACGCGCGGGCAGTACATCGCGGTGTCGCTGTCGGCGGCGGACGAATGGCTCGGCGTGTCGCAGGCGGATCTGCGCAGCCACTTCCTGCCGGCATTCGAGGCATTGCTGCCCGCGGCACGCGGCGCGCGTGTGGAAGATTTCTTCGTGACGGTCGAGCGCGCGGCGACGTTCCGGCAGGGGCCGGGAACGCGCGCGGCGCGGCCGGGCCCGGAGGTCGGACTACCCGGTGTGTTCGTCGCCGGCGCCTGGACCGACACCGGTTGGCCCGCAACGATGGAAGGCGCGGTGCGCAGCGGCACCAGCGCCGCATTGGCTGCGCTGCGCACACTCGCACGCGCGCCGGCGCGCTCCGCCGCGTAGCCACCCTTTGATTCGATGACTCGTTTCGCAGAAGGAGTTTCAGGCTGATGACTGCTTCGCTCGTCCAACCGACCGCTTCGCCGGCCCGTCGCACACTCGAACGCGCGCGCGATCGCCTGCTCGATATCCAACACGAGGACGGCTTCTGGAAAGCCGAACTCGAGACCAATGTGACGATGGAGGCGGAGGATCTGCTGCTGCGCGAGTTCCTCGGTATTCGCGACGACGGCATCCTGCGCGACACCGCCGCGTGGATCCGCTCGAAGCAGCAAGAGGACGGCGGCTGGGCGGTATTCCACGGCGGGCCGGCAAATCTGTCGGCGACGATCGAGGCGTACACCGCGTTGCGCGTGGCGGGCGACGCCGCGGATGCGCTGCACATGCAACGTGCCGCCGCGCTCGTGCGCGAACTCGGCGGTATCGAGGCGTCGCGCGTCTTCACGCGCTTCTGGCTGGCACTCTTTGGTGAATGGCCGTGGGAGCGACTGCCGGCGCTGCCGCCCGAAGTGATTCTGCTGCCGTCGTGGTTCCCGCTGAACATCTACGAATTCGCGTCCTGGGCGCGCCAGACGATCGTGCCGCTCACCGTGGTCGCATCGTTCCGCCCGCAGCGTTCGCTCGGTTTCTCGCTCGACGAGTTGAAGACCGGGAATTGGGCGCCCGAGCAACATCCGCTCTCGACCTGGGGCGGCCGCTTCCAGGTGCTCGATCGCGCGCTCCATTTCTATGAGAAGCATCCGGTCGCGCCGCTGCGCCGTCACGCCCATGCACTCTGTGCAGAGTGGATCCTGAAGCGCCAGGAGGCGGACGGTTGTTGGGGCGGCATCCAGCCGCCGTGGGTGTACTCGATCATCGCGCTGCATCTTCTCGGCTACTCACTCGATCACCCGGCGCTGCGCGCGGGACTCGAAGCGCTCGAGACGTTCGCCATCCGAGAGAACGGCGTGCGACGCTTCGAAGCGTGTCAATCTCCGGTTTGGGACACGTGTCTCGCGATGGTCGCGCTGCGCGATGCCGGCGTTGCGGCCGATGATGCTGCGATGGTGCGCGGCGGCGCGTGGCTGCAGGGCGAGGAGATCCGCGTGCCGGGCGACTGGTCGGTGAAGCGGCCGCATCTCGAGCCGGGCGGCTGGGCCTTCGAGTTCGCGAACGACAACTACCCGGACATCGACGACACCGCGGAGGTGGTGCTGGCGCTGCGTGCGTCCGGCGCCGATCCCGCACGCACGGAAGCCGCGGTGCGACGCGCCATTGCGTGGACCTTCGGCATGCAGTGTCGCGACGGTGGCTTTGCGGCCTTCGACGTCGACAACACCAGCGCGCTCTGCGGCCAGCTTCCGTTCTGCGACTTCGGCGAAGTCACCGACCCGCCGAGCGCCGACGTGACGGCGCATGTGATCGAGATGCTCGCCGAAGAGGGACTCGCGAACGATCCTCGCACGCTGCGCGGTCGCGAGTGGCTGCTGCGCGCGCAAGAGCCCGATGGCTCGTGGTTTGGACGTTGGGGCGCGAACTACGTGTACGGAACCGGCGCCGCCGTGCCGGCGCTGGTGCGCACCGGTGTCGCAACCGACCATGTGTCGATTCGGCGCGCCGTGCGCTGGCTCGAGACGCATCAGAATCGCGATGGGGGTTGGGGCGAAGATCTGCGTTCGTACGAAGACGTAGCGTGGCGCGGTCGCGGCAATTCGACGCCGTCGCAAACCGCATGGGCGCTGCTCGCGCTGCTCGCTGCGGGCGAGCGCGGCCCCGTCGTCGATCGTGGCGTCGCATGGCTGGTGCAAGCGCAACGCGAAGACGGAGATTGGGACGAGCCCGAATTCACCGGCACCGGCTTCCCCGGCGACTTCTACATCCGCTATCACCTCTACCGATTGCATTTTCCGGTGATGGCGCTCGGGCGCTATTTGCAAGGGGGCGCGTGAGCGAAGCGCAACGGAGTGAATCGCGACCGCGGGAGCTGCTCGTCGCAGCGCCGCTCGCGGTCGAAGCGATCGCGGTGCGGCGTGGCGCGCCCGGAGTGCGCGTCGTCCGCACCGGCATGGGCCCGCGCCGCTCGATGCTCGCCGCCGCGCGCATCGAGCGCGAAGTGGCGGACGTGATCGCAGTCGCCGGGGTCTGCGGCGCGCTCGATCCGCGCTTCGAGCCGGGTGATCTTGTCGTCGCGTCGGCGCTCGTCGGTCCCGACGGCACGCGCGTCGAGCTCGCGAGCGAGAGCCTTGCGGCGGCGCTCTCTCGTGCGGGCCTGCGCACGCACGTCGGCGCCATCGCCGGAACGGCGCGCCTTTCCGAAGGCCACCCGCGCGCGGAGCTCGCGCGTCGGACCGGCGCCTGCGCGGTGGACATGGAGTCTTTCTGGCTCGCGCCGGCGGCGGCCGGGCGACCCTTCGTCGTGTTGCGCGCCGTCAGCGACGGCCCCCGCCATGAGTTCTGGCGGCCGGCGATCATCACGCAGGGCATCGCCGCGCTGCGGAGCCTCCGCCGCGCCGCTCCGATCCTGGTCGCGTGGGCCGCAGACACTTCGGTCTTGCCCGCACCCATTCCATCCGCCGCGTCCGCCCTGCGACACGCGCAAGCCTGAGGTTTTCACGATGCCCGTTCCGATTTCGCAGATGGCGACCGTCGCGACCTACGTGCTGAAGCAGAAGCTCGCCGGCCGCAAGCGCTACCCGCTCGTGCTGATGCTGGAGCCGCTCTATCGCTGCAATCTTTCGTGCGCCGGCTGCGGAAAGATCCAGTACCCGTCGAACATCTTGAAGGCGCAGCTCAGCTACGAGGAGTGCATGCAGTCTGTGGACGAGTGCCCGTCGCCGATGGTGAGCCTGCCGGGCGGCGAGCCGCTGATGCATCCCGAGATCGATCGCATCGTCGAAGGGCTCGTCGCGCGCAAGAAGTACATCTACCTCTGCACCAACGCGCTGCTGCTCGAGGAGAAGCTCGATCTCTTCACGCCGTCGAAGTACCTGAGCTTCAGCGTGCATCTCGACGGACTCGAAGCCGAGCACGACGATTCGGTGTGTCGCCCCGGCACCTACGAGAAGGCGGTGCGCGCGATCGAGAAGGCGCTGGTGCGCGGCTTCCGCGTCACCACCAACACGACGCTCTTCCACGGCGCCGACCCGGAGCGCACTGCGGACTTCTTCGACACCGCGATGCGACTCGGCGTCGAGGGCATGATGGTGTCGCCCGGCTATTCGTACGCGGCCGCGCCGGATCAGGATCACTTCCTGGCGCGCGAGGCGACGCGCGAGTTCTTCCGCCGCGTGTTCCGCTCACCGGAGCGGCGCAAGAAGTGGCGCTTCAACCAGTCGCCGCTCTTCCTCGAATTCCTGGTCGGTTCGCGCGAGCACGATTGCACGCCGTGGGGCATGCCGAGCCGCGGCGTCTTCGGCTGGCAGAAGCCCTGCTACCTGCTGCAGGAGGGCTACGCCAGCACCTATCAGGAACTGCTCGACGACACCGACTGGGATCGCTACGGCCCGAAGAGCGGCAATCCGCAGTGCCAGAACTGCATGGTGCACAGCGGCTTCGAGGCGAGCGCGGTCGAAGAGGGATTCTCGTCGTGGCGCGGCTTCGTTGCGATGGCGCGCGGTGCGCTCTTTGGTCCGCAGATTCCCGCAGCGAGCGGAAGCAGCGTCACGGCCGCACCGCCTCCGCCCGTCGAAGAGATCGCACCGCCGCTCGGTTCGTCGCTCGCCGCGACGCCCGAATCGCTGCGCGCCGCGTTCCGCTATCGCGGTGACGTGACGCTCGTGCTCGACGACGGCGCGCGCATCGAAGGCTTCGTCGCCGACGCGCGCGCGAGCGACGTCACGTTCTGGCCGAAAGGCAGCGCGGTGCCCGAGCGCATCGCTAGCGAGCGCGTACGCAACGTCGTGTTCAGCGGGCGCGACTGGGTCGAACGGGGCCGCGAAGTCTCCGAAGCCGGTCGCCGGCGCGTCGCGGCGGCGGAGCGCGCCTAGCACGCGATCGCGACGATTGCGTCTCGCGCTGCGCAGACACCGCTTTGTGCACGATCGCTGCGCGCGCATGACGGCGCGCTCGACGTGCAACTCGCCACGCCGCTCCCGTGATCGTCACTCCCAGGGACACGGGAAGGGTTCTCTGCTGCACACAGGCGTGGCTGGACATGCTGAACCGCAACTGGTTGTGGGCTCTCGGAGCCGTTGCTCTCGTATTGCCGCGGATCACCTTCGCCGCGTCGTTCGGAACGCGGTCATCGGCACAGATCGCGCCGTTTGAAGGCGGCCCCGGCGCTTCGGTGACGAGCGCGCTGATGGACGAGACGCCCACCACGACGTGGGCGTGGTCGTCGGACGGAGCGAGCAACGCCACCGCCGGCACGCCATTCGGATCGAACCACGCCGATGCAGTTGCGGCGGACGGCATCACAGCCACTGCGTCGTCGCTGTGGAGCGACACCTTCACGATCACCAGCGTGATGGGAGCGGCGGGGATCGCGCCCGTTTCGTTCCACCTGATGTTCAACGGATCGCTCGATGCGGGTTCGCGCGACGGTGGCCTTGCCCAGATGGCGCTTCGCGTGGTGTCCGGCGCGGACCAGAACGACACGGATCCGCTGCTGCCCGACGTGATCCTCGACACCGCGAGCGTCTCGCTCACCGAACCGTGTCACGATGAGAGCGCGGCGTGCGGCGCAGGGCCCGTTGCTACGAGCGGCGTGCTCGATCTCGAAACCGAGTTCCACTACGGCGCACCGTTCCGCTTCGCGATGCTTCTGGAGGCGCTGGCGGAGAACGGCGCCAGCGCCGAGTTCGCAGCGAGCGCCTGGCTCGAGCGGATCCAGCTACCTGAAGGCGCCGTGCTGCACGCCGCATCGGGCTGGGACTACGAGGATCTCGCGGCGCGCGTGCCGGAGCCCGGTCCGCTGCTGCTCGTCGCGCTGGGGCTGACGGCGCTCGGATCGAAGTCGCGGAGCGATCGCTAGCGCGGGCTCGACGATTGCGCGGGCGGCTGTCGCTCGCGGATCCATCCCGCGAGCACATCGACCCAGGTCGGGTGCGCGTTGACGCACGGAATCAGCACCAGCTCCACGCCGCCCAGCGCGAGCCACTGTTCGCGGGCGCGGATGCCGATCTCTTCGAGCGTCTCGAGACAATCTGCGACGAACGACGGGCAGACCACAGCGAGGCGGCGGAAGCCGCGCTCGTAGAGTTCGGGCAGCACCTCATCGGTGTAGGGCTTGATCCATGGTGTGCGGCCGAGGCGCGATTGAAACGAGAGCGTCCAGTGCTCACTGCCGAGGCCGAGCGCCTTGCCGAGCGCGCGCGCCGTGGCGGCACATTGCGCGCGATAGCAGAAGCGGTTCGACGGGCCGATCGCGTCGCAACAACTTTCCGACGCGAAGCAGTGTGCCTGCGACAGATCACTCTTGCGGATCTGGCGCTCGGGCAGCCCATGAAACGAGATCAACACATGATCGGGGAGCTGTTCTTCGGGAAGCTCGCGCGCGACCGCCGCCATCGCCGCGATGTAGCCGGGCTCCGCGTAGAACGCCGGCAGCACGTCGAGCGGCGGAACATTCCAGCGCTCTGCAGCAGCGCAGTACACCGCTTCGAGTGCGGAGCCGGTGCTGGCACTCGCGTATTGCGGAAAGAGCGGCACGACGGTGATGCGCTCCACATCCGCGTCGGCGAGGCGCGCAACGGCGCGCTCGATCGAAGGTGCGCCGTAGCGCATCGCCACTTCGACGACCCAGTCGTCGCCGAGCGCCTTGCGCAATCCATCGCGCAGCGCGCGGCCGTTGACGATCAGCGGCGAGCCTTCCGCCGTCCAGACTTTTTGATAGGCGGCCGCCGATTGGCGCGGACGGAAGGGCAGGATCACCAGGTTGAGCAGCAGCGCGCGGCCGAGCGACGACATGTCGAGCACGCGCGGATCGCCGAGGAACTCGCGCAGATAGCGGCGCACCGCGGGGGTCGTCGGCTCGTCGGGCGAGCCGAGGTTCACCAGCAATACGCCGTTGCGTGTCGATCCGGTCATAGCCACGCGTAGGCCTTCGCAAGCGCTGCGTGGCCACCGCTTTCGAGCACTTCGCCGTGCGTGACGGTGACGCGGTCGAAATCCCAGGCGAGCACGCGATCGATCGATGCGCGCATCGCGACGCGATCGCGGATGAAGAGGCGGACCACCGCGTTCGGCCCGAAGCCGCCGCGCACGCGCGTCAGCGAGGTCCAGCGGCGCACGCCGGCGCTCGACGCGGAGGTCGGGTGGAAGGCGAGGTCGGTGAGCAGCAGCGTGCGGCTCGCTTTGTGGAAGAACGCAATCTCGTTCATGTACGGCGCGCCGCGCAGCAACACCTGTTCGACCGCGCCGGCGTAGCTCGCATCGGGTTCGTCGCCGAGGATCGCATCGAAGACGAGATCGGAGCGCTTCTTCGGCAGCCCCGGCGACCCGAGCAGCCGCGCCTGCGGGTACGCCGTCTTCCACGGCCCCGCGAACAAGTGGTGCACATCGTTCGGCGCGACGATGCAGCGCACCGGCCCGAGCGCATCGACCGCGTCGCGCGTCGCCGCGTCGGCCACGATCGGCGAGTGCAGCAACAACCCGCCGCCGGGCAACCGAATCACCGTCATGCGCGTACCGATGTCGAGCCAGCGTAGGCCCAACACCCGAAACGACCCCTCGGCCACCCAGATCTCATCACCAATCTTACGAAGTCCGCCCAACACGCGCGGCAGCATAGCGATGGAGCGCGGTGAGAAAGGGGACGGTCCTCGTTGTGACGGGCTGATGACGCGAGGGACACACAGGGTCGAAGCCTGTCCCCCGAGTCATCAGCCCGTCACATTTTAGGACCGTCCCCTTTCTCACCGGTCTCGCGGTGGAGGCCGCCGAACCAGAAGGAGAGGGCTAGGTAGAGGGCGGGGTAGGCGAGGGTGATTTCGGCGAGGTGCCATGGAGCCGTGGCATCGCGGGCTACGACCGCGATCGAGGCGGCGATCACCCACGCGACGCTGACCACCGCCATTGCTGCTTTGCCGACCGGCATCTTGCTCGGGTAGAGATATTTGAGCGGCACGAAGACGCCGATCGAGAGCGCGACGACTACGAGCGTCGCGGTGAGTTGCGAGACGTCGAGCAGCCAGATGTAGAGCGCGACGATGTTCCAATAGGACGGGAAGCCGAGGAAGAAGTCGTCCTCTGTCTTGGCTTCCTCCTGCGAGAAGCCGTAGGCGCTCGCGAGAATCGGCGCCGCGGCGATGGCCGGATGCAGGTAGCCCGCTGCGACGAGGAACACGACCGGCACGATGACGTAGTTGAGGTAGTCCACCATGTCGTCGAGGCGGCGGCCGTCGATGGCGGGCAGCACTTCGCGCACATGCGCAGCGCGCGCGAGTGTTCCGTCGGCGGAGTCGATCACCAGCGCGACCAACATCAGGATGGCCGCCTGTTGCCAGTTGCCGGCGCCGATCGCGAGCAATGCGATCGCGCCGACCACCGCGCCGCTGGCTGTGAAAGCATGCACGCCCCACGCGAGTCCGCGTTTGCGCACCTCTTCTAGCGAGCGGACGCGACGTGCGCGATTGCGCGGCGGCGTCTTGGCACTGGCGTTCGGAGTGCGCGTCGGCTCGCCCATCGTGCTCCTCCCAGCCGCCAGTTTTCGCAGCATAGTCGAGCTCGCCTGATGATGTCGCGGCCCGATTGCATCGACCTGTTCGAGCAGCGACCAGCGGCTATGCTGGGCGACCGATCGCGCGGGAGAATTGCATGGCCGAGAACCGCTTCATCGATTACATGCGTCAGGGCGACGAGACCTTCCTCACCACGAAGGTCGATGCCGTCATCAACTGGGGCCGCAAGTACTCGATGTTCCTGTACCCGTTCGTCACGGCGTGCTGCGGGATGGAGTTCATGTCGGTCGCCGGTCCGCGCTACGACCTCGACCGTTTCGGCTGCGCGCTGCCGCGCTTCTCGCCGCGCCAGGCCGACTTGCTGATGGTGGTCGGCACGATCTCGCACCGCCAGGCGCCGGTACTCAAAAAAGTTTACGACCAGATGGCCGAGCCGAAGTGGGTGATCGCGTTCGGCGCCTGCACCTGCTCGGGCGGCCCGTACAACAACTACGCGACGCTCCAGGGCATCGACACGATCATCCCGGTGGACATCTACATTCCGGGTTGTCCGCCGCGGCCCGAGGCCGTGCTCGATGGTCTGATCAAGCTGCAGGAGCGCGTGCAGGCCGAGCGCGTGCCGAGCGACGGACGCCACCGCGAGACGGCGGACCTCAAGGTGCCGGTCGCGCAAAAGCCGATCGCCTAGCCAGATGGGGAACGAGGCGGGCGGACGCTTCGATCTCGCGGTCGTCGGCTCCGGCCCCGGCGGCTATGTCGCGGCGATTCGCGCGGCCCAGCTCGGCCAGCGCGTCGCGGTGATCGAGGAAGATCGCGTCGGCGGCGTGTGCCTGAACTGGGGCTGCATACCGTCGAAGGCGCTGCTCTCCGGCGCCGAGCTGGTCGACCAGCTTCGCAATCACGGCGAGACCTTCGGCGTCGTCGCAGGTGAGCTGCGACTCGACTACGCGAAGGTCATCGACCACAGCCGCAAGACCGCCGACCGCCTCTGCAAGGGCGTGCAGTCGCTCTTCAAGAAACACGCGATCACGTTGGTGCGCGGTCGCGGGCGACTCGCCGGCGCCACCAGCGTCGCCGTCACCGGTGCGGACGAGAGCGTCGTCGAAGCGTCCAACATCTTGCTGGCCACCGGCTCGACCGAATGGGTGCCGCCGGGTGTGACCGTCGATGGTGTACGTGTGCTGACGTCGCGCGAGGCGCTCGAGTCGAAGGTGATGCCTGCACGCATCGTGATCATCGGCGCTGGCGCGGTCGGCCTCGAGTTCGCGTACATATACGGCATGTACGGCGCGAAGGTCATCGTCATCGAGATGGCCGATCAGGCGCTGCCGGGCGCCGACAAGGAAATCGCGCAGGTGCTGGAGCGCGAGTTCCGTCGCAACAAGATCGAGATCCGCACCGGCACGCGCTTCGAGGAGTTGAAGGTCGAAGCCGGCGGCGTTCGCGTGACCGTGCGCAAGGGCGACAAGACCGAGGCGCTCGAAGCCGACCAGGTGTTGGTGGCGATCGGGCGCCGTCCGCTCTCCGCCGACCTCGGGCTCGAAGCCGCGGGCGTCGCGACCGGCGCGAAGGGCTTCGTCACGGTGGACGATCACTTTGCCACCAGCGTCGCAACGGTGCGCGCGATCGGCGATCTCGCCGGTGCGCCGCTGCTCGCACACAAGGCGAGTGAAGAGGGCATCGCAGCGGTCGAGTGGATGGCGGGCATGCAGCGCCCCGCGGTCGATCACCGCAAGATCCCCGCCTGCATCTACTGCCAGCCGCAGGTCGCGTGGATCGGCTACACCGAAGAGGAGGCGCGCGCGAAATTCGGCGAAGTGCGCGTCGGCAAGTTTCCGTTCGCCGCATCGGGCAAGGCCGTCGCGGCGGCGCACACCGCGGGTTTCGCGAAGTTGATCGCCGAGCCGCAATTCGGCGAGATCGTCGGCGCGCACATCGTCGGTCACGGCGCGACCGAGTTGATCGCCGAGATGTCACTCGCGATGACGCTCGAAGCGACCACGACCGAAATCATCGGCACGAGCCACGCGCATCCGACACTTTCGGAAGCACTTCTCGAAGCCGCACTCGCCGCCGAAGGCCGCGGCATCAACTTCTAGGAAGGGCGTGTTGATGGCGATCACGGTCGAGCTTCCGGCACTGGGCGAGAGCGTCGTCGAAGGCACGATCACCAAGTGGCTGGTGAAGGAAGGCGATCGCGTCGAGCGCGATCAGCCGCTGGTCGAGATCAGCACCGACAAGGTCGATGCGGAGATTCCCGCTCCCGAAGCCGGTGTGATCGAACGTATTTTGGTGCCGGAAGGCGAGACGATTCCGGTTGGCGCCGCGCTCGTGACGATTGCGACTGGCGCGGGTGCGGCGACGGCTGCGCCGAAGGCGAAGGCCGTCGAAGCGAAGGCCGCGCAGCCGAAAGCGGTCGAAGCGAAGAAGCCCGAAGCGAAGTCGGCAGTCGCGCCCGCCGCGACCGCGGCCGCTCCCGCTCCGCGCGCGACGCCGGTGGCGAAGCGCGCTGCCGAAGCAGCCGGCGTGGATCTGCGCGGTGTCGCGGCGACTGGCGTCGGGGGTCGCGTGAGCAAGAGCGACGTCGCGCGCGAGGTCGCGGCTTCGGCCGCACCCACCGCGTCGCGCCCGATCGGAGCGCCGGCGCCGATCCACCGCGTCGCGCTTCCCGATCGCGGCAACCAGCCGCCGTATCTCTCCTACCAGGTGCAGGCGGGCGATCGCGTCATCCCGATGACGCCGCTGCGCAAGATCGTCGCCGAACACATGGTGCTGTCGAAGCAGGTCTCGCCGCACGTCGGCACCGTTGCGGAGATCGACATGGGCGCCGTCGTGCGCTTGCGCGACCAGCACAAGAAAGCGTTCCAGGCGCAGCATGGCTTCGCGCTCACTTTCCTGCCCTTCATCGTGGCGGCGACGGTGCGTGCGCTGCGCGATTACCCGCGGCTCAACGCATCGGTGCTCGACGACGCGATCGTCGAGAAGAACGCGATCCACATCGGCGTCGCCGTCGAGACGGAGAAGGGCCTCGTCGTGCCGGTCGTGCGCGACGCCGACAATCGCTCGCTCGCGGGCCTCGCGGCAGCGATCGAAGACATCTCGGCCCGCGCGCGCAACAAGAAGCTCTCGCCCGACGATCTGCGCGGCGGCACCTTCACGGTCTCGAATCCCGGTCGCCACGGAAATCTCTACGGCTTCGCGATCATCAATCAGCCGCAGGTCGGCATCCTGCGGATGGGCGAGATGGTGAAGCGACCGGTCGTGCGCGCGATCGATGGCGAAGACGCGATCGTGATCCGCCCGATCATGCATCTCGCGCTCTCCTACGATCATCGCGCCGTCGATGGCGCACCGGCGAACGCATTCCTGCACCACGTGCGTGAATTGCTCGAAGCGGGCAGCTTCGAGCTGTAGCGACGATCCTTGCGCGCGCGTCTCGCCGATGCAGAACCGCTCCGCTAGCCTGCGCGCCGCATGACAGCACGCGTCGTAACCGTCAAGCGCGCAGAGAATCTCGGCCTCGCCGAGCGCACGTATCTGCCGGCGATCTTGAAGGGCCTCGCGACGACGAGTCGCCATTTCTTCCACAACCTCGGCGGTTGGATTTCGGGCAAGCGCACTGCGTTCGTGGTGCAGTATCCCGAGGAGCGCGTGGACTATCCGGACGCGTTCCGCGGCATGCCGGTGTTGGTCGCGCTCGAAGACGGGCTGCCGAAGTGCGTCGCCTGCGGGCTCTGCGAATTCGCGTGCCCGACCGACTGCATCACGATCGTTCCCGGCGAGCTGCCCGAGCGCGGCATCGAGCGCTACCCCGAGGCGTTCGACATCGACATGTCGCGCTGCATGTTCTGCGGTCTCTGCGAAGAAGCGTGCCCGGAAGAAGCCATCGTGATGAGCCGCGAAGTCGAGCTGGCGAGCTACGACCGCCCTTCGATGCTCTATCACAAGCCCGAGTTGTTGGTTCCCGAGAATCTGTTGAAGCGGCGACTCGAGTTCATCCGCTCGGAGTACGACCGCAAGCACGCGACGCCTTCGCAGAAAGCGGAGTGATGGAAGACTTCGGCTCCGCGTCGCTGCGCAAGCTGCTAGATGCTTTCCCCGACGCCGTGCAGGCGACCCACGCAGATCGCGGCGACGCGACGGTTCTCGTCGAGGCGTCTCGTATCGTCGAAGTGCTGCAGTTCCTCCGCGAAACCGGCGGCCTCGATTTCGACATGCTGATGGATCTCACAGCCGTCGACTACGCGGGCCATCCCGATCGCGATGGGCCGCGTTTCGAGATCGTCTACCACTTGCTCGCGAGCCAGCACTTTCACCGCCTGCGCGTGAAGGCCGGCGTTCCCGAGATGCCGTGCCAGATCGATTCGTGCGTTGCGGTGTGGCCGGCGGCGAATTGGATGGAGCGCGAGGTCTTCGATCTCTACGGCGTGCGCTTCCGCAATCACCCGGACCTGCGCCGCATCCTTTTATACGAAGAGTTCGAGGGACACCCGTTGCGCAAGGACTACCCGAAGGAGCGGCGCCAGCCGCTCATCGGCCCGAGGAACTAGCTTCGCCATGGCGCACGTCCGCACCCTCGACGATGACTCCGAGCAGGATCTGCACGCCGATCATCAGATCCTCAACATGGGGCCGTCTCATCCGGCGACGCATGGCACCGTCAAGTTCCTGATCGAGCTCGACGGCGAGACGATCGTCGATCTCGACATCCAGGTCGGCTATCTGCATCGCGGCTTCGAAAAGGAGTGCGAGAGCGGAACCTGGTATCAGGCGATCCCGTACACCGATCGGCTCAACTACAACTCTGCGATCCTCGCGAACATCGGCTACTGCCTGACCGTCGAGAAGCTGCTCGACATCGAGACGCCCGAGCGTTGTCAGTGGTTGCGCACGATGGGCGGCGAGCTGTCGCGACTCGGCGATCATCTCACGCGTTGCGGCGCGGCGTGTCTCGAACTGTCGGCGATGACACCGTTCTTGTTCGGCATCGAGGCGCGCGAGCTGACCTGGGATCTGATGGAGATTCTCTGTGGCGCCCGCGTCACGTCGAACTATTTGCGCATCGGTGGCGTGAAGCACGACATGCATGCGTCGTTTCCGGGCGTGTGTCGCGAGAACATCACGAAGATCCGCGCGCTGCTGAAGGACTACGAAGCCGTCGTCACGCAGAATCGTCTCTTCGTCGATCGACTGCGCGGCACCGGCATGATCTCGAAAGAGAAACTGATCGAGTATGCAGTCACCGGCCCATTGCTTCGTGCCGCCGGCATCCCGATGGATCTGCGCAAGGACCAGCCGTACCTGAAGTACGCCGAGGTCGATTTCGACGTGCCGATCGGCGAGGTCGGCGACAACTACGATCGCTATCTCGTCTGCGTCGAGGAAATGCAGCAGAGCCTGCGCATCATCGAGCAGTGTCTGGTCGCGCTCGAGAAGATCGGGCCAGGGCCCGTGAACGTCGATGATCCGCGCGTGCGCTGGCCGGCCAAGGGCCGCGTCTTCAACCAGATGGAAGAGCTGATCCAGCAGTTCAAAGCGGTGACCGAAGGGCCGCTCGTGCCGGCCGGTGAGGCGTATCAGGCGATCGAATCGGCGAATGGCGAGCTCGGTTTCTACGTGGTGTCGGATGGAACAGCGCAACCGTGGAAGGTTCGCTGCCGTCCGCCGAGCTTCATCAATCTGCAGCCGATGCCGCTGATGCTGAAGGGCGCGATGCTCGCCGACCTGATCCCGACCTTCGATTTCCTGAACATGGTCGGCGGCGAATGCGATCGGTGAGCCTCGAGCGACGCGAGGTGTGGAAGCTGTTCGGCGCGCCCACCGACCAGGTCGGCAGCGTGAATGATCCGCGAACGCACGACGAGTACGGCGTCTCGTGGAACGAGAAGTGGATCTACCGCGACGGCCGCGAAGTCGCGCGTGTCGTGCTCTGGCACCGCTACGACCTGCTGGGCATATTCCGCATCCACGCCGACGGCAGCGCCGAAGCGGAGCCGATGCCCGCGGCGTGAGCCAGCCGGGGCCGCCGCCGCTCCGTTCGCTCGGCCTCGTCCTCCATCACGACGGTCGCTTTACGCACGAAGGCCAGGCGATCGCGAATCGCCGGCTGCTCGCGGCTTTCGAGCGCGGCGTCCGCTACTTGCCCGGCGAGGGCAAGTACATCGTCCAGATCGGGCACTTCCGCGGGCAGCTCGATGTCGAGGAGTCCGGCTTCTTCGTGCGCAGCGTGGATCTCGCAACGGGAAGTCTCTCGCTCTCGGATGGCGAGTGCGATCGACTCGATCCTGCGTCGCTGCGCGCATCGAGGATCGATCCCGACGCACTCTTGTGCATCGTGAAGTGTGAGCGAGTCGCGCGCGGACTCGCCGCTCGTTTCACACGCACTGCGCAGGCGGAGTTGCTGCTCGGTGTCGAAGCGAGGGAAGGCGGACTCGCGCTGCGCGTCGCGGGTGCGTGGCACACGCTGCCTGCGCTCTAGCTAAGTCGAGCGACCGATCGCAATGCCGATCGCGACGGCGGCGAGACAGACGACGAGGCTGCCAGCCGCGTTGCCGAGGGCTGCGGCGTAGCGCGCTTCCTCGAGCAGTCGAAACGTCTCGAGTCCGAATGCAGAGAAGGTGGTGAAGCCACCGAGCAGACCGGCGACCAACAGGTGGCGAGCCTCGATGCTGGTTCCGCTGCGTTCGTCGAACCAGGTCGCGAGCAGGCCGATTGCGAGGCAACCGAGCGCGTTGACCGAGAGCGTGCCCCACGGAAACGCGAAACCCATTCGCGCCTGCACGAAGCCGCTCAGCTCGAAGCGGAGCAGCGACCCCAATCCGCCACCGAGAAACACCAGTAACCATCGCATGCGAGCGACGGTAGCCACTGAGTGCTCGACTGCTATGGTGCTTTTCCCGCTGGGGCCCGGTGGGTGAATGGCTTAGCCAGCGGACTGCAAATCCGTTTATGCCGGTTCGATTCCGGCCCGGGCCTCCACCCCATTCTCCGCTCGCGCTTCGATCTCGAGTCGTCGTCCGCCTTCCGAGAAGATCGGGAACGACGCGAGGCCGCGTCGCTGCGCGAAGAGCTGCGCGGCGGTCCGCATGCAACCGAGGCCGTAGGTCACCGAGCGCGAGAAGTTGATCGACGACGCTTCTGGGAAGTACGCCGTCGGGCACGAGATCTCGCCGATCTCGAATTCGAAGCGCATCACCTGCGCGAGCATCTGGTTATCGAAGACGAAGTCGTCCGAGTTCTCGAGCAGCGGCAGCGTTGCCAGCACGTCGCGTGCGAAGGCTCGGTAGCCGGTGTGGAATTCGGAGAGCTTCGATCCCGAGAGTGCGTTCTGCACCATCGTGAGCACGCGGTTCGACACATATTTGTAGAACGGCATGCCGCCCTGACGCGCGCGACCACCGAGAATGCGCGAGCCGAGCACGACGTCGTAGGGACCATCGACGATCATCGCGACCATCGCCGCGATCAGGCTCGGTGTGTACTGGTAGTCTGGGTGCAGCATCACGGTCACATCGCCGCCGCGCCGCAACGCCTCCGCGTAGCACGTCTTCTGGTTCGCTCCGTAGCCACGGTTCTGCGCATGTACGAAGGTGGGAAGGCCGAGACTGCGGGCGACTTCGACGGTTTCGTCGCGACTCGCATCATCGACCACGATCACTTCATCGACGATGTCGAGCGGGATCTCGCGGTAGGTGCGCTCGAGGGTACGCGCCGCGTTGTAGGCCGGCATCACGACGACGATCTTCTTTCCGTGGAACATCGAGCCGGGTTATCCTCGGCGGCGCGCGACGGGCGCCCGGGTGGCGAAATCGGTAGACGCGGGCGACTTAAAATCGCCTGGCCATTGGCCTTGCAGGTTCGAGTCCTGCCCCGGGCACCAACGAATCGCACAGATCACAGGTGGCGGAGTCGCTGGCGCACGAGCGCGCGCACGTCGTCGGTTGCGAGCAACTCGTCGAGTGCTTCGCGATCGAGCAGCGTCGTGCGCTGATAGCCCATCTCCGGAACGTCGATCTCGAGCCGGAACACCTCGCGCGGACTCGTGAAGATCCTGCGGATGCGGAGACCATCGCTGCCTTCGAGGATCTGGCTTCGCAACGAGTCGAGAATTCTTCGCACGCGTTCTGCGCTGCGCAACTCGGGGATCAGCATCGCGTCGAAAGCGCGATTGCGGCTGGCGATCTTGTAGCTGCCGGGCGGACGCATGGGGGCCGTAGCATACCCGTCGCCCCGCACGCGGATCAAGAACCAGCAGACTTGCTTCGTCTACGAGTGCGGCGCCGTCGATGCACGGGGCGACAGGAATGTCTCGAGGCGCGTCACGTGATCGGGCGTGCCGCCGAGAAACTCGAGGCCGAGTCCATACGCACCGTCGTCATTGCCGTTACTTACCGAGGGTTCGATACGAACCCACGCGACGCGAGCGATGGCTTCGAAGCTGCGACCGTCGGGAAGATCGAGTTCAAGGAGCAGACGGCGGCCCGTCGCTAGCGGCTCATGCGACTGCACGCGTGCACCGCCGCGCGACAGATCGGCCACGGTCTCTTCACAGCTGCGAAAGAACGGGCGGCCTGACCCGGGATCGAGTTCGGGATCGATCGTGGAGAGCCGGATCGGAACCTGAAGATTGATACGCGGAAATCGGCGTCGCTCGATCGACGATGCTTGGGACATGTTGAATCCCCCCAGGCCCGCGTATCGGTGCAAGCGAGCGGCACCTTGAATGCATCGGATGCTGCAACCTCGCGCCGCGCGGCCACGCGCGTCGGCGTTGGGACGAAGCACCATTCTTGCGCAGCACGCTCAAGAGCTGCATGCGCAGCGTCGAAGGAGGAAGCGTTCCGCGACTTGGAGAGGAGAGACGATGACGGACCGAGAGGGTGGAGGCCCGCGCGATGCGAGCCTGCTGATCGACGCGAAGCTGCGCGCGACCCTCGGCCTCGAACCCGACGAACGCGTGTCGCTGCGCGCATGCAGTGCGCGAACGATTCTTCTCGAACGTCGTCGCGCCGGCGAAGGCGATCTGCCCGCGGATCGCACGCTCACTCTTTGCGCCGACGTTGCGGCATTCCCGCTGCCGGACGTGTTTGGCTGGCTTCAGAGCGCCGGCAAGTCGGGTTTCCTGCTCTTTGCCCACGAGGACCACTCGAAGTCGGTATGGGTACACCGCGGTGAGCTGGTTTTCGCGGCTTCGAATCAGCGAATCGATCGGCTCGGCCACTCGCTGGTGCGCGCTGGTGTCATCACACTCGAACAACTGCGAGACGCCGAGCGCGGCTACCGCCGCGGCGAGCGCTTTGGAAAGACGCTCGTGGAGCGTGGCCTGATCTCGCCGCGCGATCTGTGGACCGCGTTGCAGCGACAGGTCGAAGAGATCGTGCGTTCGCTCTTCTCGTACCAGACGGGTCTCGCCCACTTCTGGGACGGCGACATGCAACCCGACAACGTCGTGCGTCTCCACTTGTCGACGCAGCGAATGGTCGATGAAGGCGTGCGCTGGCGCGAGGAGCTGCGCCGCTTCGTCGCTGCGCTCTCGGATCCGCGCGTGCGCATCGAGTCCATTGCATCGCGACGCGAGAGCACCGCGGGTATCGAGCGCTTGCTCGTTGACGCGTTGGCCGAAGAGTCCGCATTCATTCCCGTCTGCCGGCGCGTAGGTCTCGACGAACCCACGGCCGCGCGCATGCTTCAGCTCCTACACCGCGCAGGTGCACTGCGTATCCGGCGCGCGCAGGACGATCCGGATCTCACGCAGCGCGTGCGACGTGCCGACCCCGCCGCGCTGCTGCGAACACATGTCGAGGAGTCGGTGCAATTGCTGGCCGCTCTGGTGGCGCCGATCGTGGCCGCAGAAGGCGAGGCCGCGCCGCGCGAGAGATTTGGCAAGGCGATCGAAGAAGCGGCGATGCGTTACCCGGCTTTGTTCGTGGGCGTCGCGCCAGGTGTCGGAGTCGAGTTGGATCCCGAAGTGCTGATCGCGCGCGCATTGCAGATTCCCGCGGAACAGTCGGACGACATCCGCAGCGCACTCGGCGCGTTGGTCGATTACCTCGAGTTCGAGCTGAAGAATCATCCGGGTGTCGAGAACGCCGATGCGGTTCTCCACGCCGTGGCTCCGCTGCGCGCTAGGCTGCGCGGCTGATTGACGCCGCGCATCGACGCGGCGTTTCCGAAGCCAGGACGAGGCCAGATCAGGGCCGGGAGAACGCGGCTTGCGACCTCGCCCGCGAGAGCGATCGCATCGCGACCGAGAGCGGCCCGACCGCGAAGTGCTAGTCGGCATCCACCCGGTGCGCGAAGCGCTCCGTGCGCGTCGTCGAAAACTGCGGCGACTTCTGCTGCGCGGCGGAGAGCGAAGTCCCAGGCCCGAATTGCTGGATCTGCTCGAGCGCGCCCGCGCAGTGGGCATTCCGATCGAAGAACTCGCAGCCGATCGCTTCGATCTAGAGGCGCCGACGGGCGTTGCGCACCAAGGCGTGCTGCTCGAAGCCGGTCCCGTCCCGATCCTAGAGATCGAGGAACTGGTTCCGCCTGCGGGTGATTGCTGGCTCGTTGCGCTCGATGGGATCGAGGATCCTCAAAACATGGGGGCGATCCTTCGGGTCGCGGAAGGCGCCGGCGCCATGGGCGCGCTGTTGCCGGAGCGTCGGGTGGCTCCGCTGAGCCCGGTCGTCGCGCGTGCCAGCGCAGGCGCTCTCGAGCATCTCCCGGTCGCGCAGGTCACCAACCTCGCGCGCTCGCTCGAGTGGCTGAAGCAACGAGAGTTCTGGATTCACGCCGCTGACCCCGAGGAAGGGCGCGATCTCTATGACGTTCCGGATCGCCTCTTGACCGGGCGCCTCGTACTCGTGCTCGGCGCGGAGGGTCGGGGCCTGCGGCCGGGCGTGCGAGCGGCCGTCGATGTGTTCGTGCGGATCCCGATGGCGGGCGTAGTCGAGTCGCTCAACGTCGCATCGGCTGGTGCAGTCGTGCTATTCGAGTGGGCGAGGCGCGCGAGATTGCGAAGTCGAGGATCCGACGCGGGGCGAGCTTGAGCCCTCGTGTTGCCGGGTAACTCGCCTCCGCTATAGTGCGCCGGTCGCCAAGCTGGGCTGGCGTAGCTCAACTGGTAGAGCGGCGGATTTGTAATCCGCAGGTTAAGGGTTCGAGTCCCCTCGCCAGCTCCAATGCGAGGGTCTCGATGGGGACCCCAACCGAAGTTCACGACGACTGAATTCAAGCGAGCGCCGGATCAGCTAGTTCCCGGCCAAGTGCAAGCGAAAACGAAAGTTCTGCGGCGATACCGACAAAGATCCACTCGAGAGATTCCGCGCGGCCCGACGCCAGGCGGAAACAGAGCGGAGGGGAACGGGTCGCCGCGCGCTCATTTTCAATCGCCGATGTCGGCAGCGACATCGGCTAGCCGGAGAGGTACCGAAGCGGCCAAACGGGGCAGACTGTAAATCTGCTGGCTCACGCCTTCGGAGGTTCGAATCCTCCCCTCTCCACCACTGAGACCGCGGAGAAAAGTCGCCGGGTACGCTTCGTAGACGACATCGAAGTCAGGGAGTTTCGCGGGCGGGAATAGCTCAGCTGGCTAGAGCACGAGCCTTCCAAGCTCGGGGTCGCGGGTTCGAATCCCGTTTCCCGCTCCAAAAAGTTTGCGCGCCCTGATTCGTGCTCCCGCAGATTGGTTCCAAGAGTTTTGACTCCGCGAGATAGCGACTCCGAGAGTTTGTGCGACGAAACCTAACGAGGGAGTCCGGCTCAAGCTGACCACCGACGCAGGCCCACGTAGCTCAGTCGGTAGAGCACGTCCTTGGTAAGGACGAGGTCACCGGTTCGATCCCGGTCGTGGGCTCCGGCGGACTGATCGGCTCCAGCGGAAAATGCCGTCGACGGCGGCAACTGTACTCAGCCGAAAGCGAACAAAGTCACGAGTCAGCGCGCGAACGCGCTCAGGTGTGGAGGTCTGGAGGCAGAATGGGCAAGGCGAAGTTCGAGCGGACGAAGCCGCACGTGAACGTGGGTACGATTGGGCACGTGGATCACGGCAAGACGACGCTGACGGCGGCGATCACGCAGCGTCAGGCGAAGAAGGGTTTGGCGGACTTCGTGCCGTTCGATCAGATCGACAAGGCG
>JANNKU010000005.1:0-25500 GCA_031396445.1 Deltaproteobacteria bacterium
GACGGCGCGTATCACCAGGGCACCGTGTGGCCGTGGCTGCTCGGGCCCTTCGTCGAAGCGTGGGTGCGTGTGCGCGGCTCGACGCGCGAGGCGAAACAGCAAGCGCGCGTGCGCTTCCTCCCGGCGCTCGTCGCGCATCTCGACGTCGCGGGGCTCGGTCACGTGTCGGAGATCGCCGATGCCGAGCCGCCCTACACGCCGCGCGGTTGCCCGTTCCAGGCATGGTCGCTCGGCGAGCTGATGCGGCTCGATCGCGTCGTGCTCAGCGACGCCGAGCGCGCCAGCGGCTGAGCGCCGCCAGCGTGCCGAACGCCAGCGCAGCGCCCGCCGCTGCAGCGGGCTCCGGCGCCACATCGGGCAGGATCGTGACCTTCCAGGCAAGGACGTCGTGCACCGTCGCTCCGTAGACGTTGTTGAGGAAATGGCTCTGGTACGAGTAGAGCGCGAGCAGCGGTTGGAACATGTCCGAGTACTGCGTGCCGTACGCGGTCAGTGACTCGTCGAAGACGATTTTCGCCCACTGGTTGTAGAGCGGACGGCCCTGCGAATTGGTCAGCGTGAAGAACGGGACGTCGCCGGTCGAGAGCTGGCCCTGGTCGATCAGCGTCTTCAGATCGGCCCAGCCGGCGCTGCCCATTTCGTTCAGCGTCTTGCCGGACAGATGACTCGCGCTCGGCGGCAGGTTCGACACCGTCCGCGTGTTGCCGACCAGGCCGAAGTTGTATCCGACGAAGGCGTTCTGCATCCACTGGTTGACCGTCTGCAGCGCCATCGTCGAATTCGACGACACCGAGGCGAGGAACGCGGTCTCGGTGACCGCGGTGGTGACCGCTTGATCGGTGATCCAGTAGCTGACGCCGGAGTTGCCCTTCCATGCCGATCCGTAGAACGCGTTGCTGAGCGAGTAGTTGGATCCCGACACCTGACCGACGTTGGTGTCGAGCGCGATCCGCATCTCGTAGGTCTTGCCGTCGGTGGTGGCCGGGTTCCAGGTGCTGCTGACGGCGTCCCATGTCTGGGTCTGCACCGTTCCGGAGACCTTGATGCCGAGCAGCTCGCTCGTCTCCGAAAGCGCGGCGGTCGTGCTCATGTCGTAGGTCTGCTGCTGGATGGCAGCGACGGACGTCGTGTCGGTCAGCGCCGTCGAGATCGGCGTGCCGGGTGCGTTGGCGACGAACGTCGCGTAGTCGTTCATCGATGGGAACGGACCGATCCACTCGGGCGTGGTTCCGCCGCTCGCGGGTCCGACCTGTCGCAGGAATGTGGCGGGGAACGGGTTGGACTCCGTCGCCGGCCCCGGCGCCGTCTCGACGTACCAGTTGCCGGGGAAGCTCGCGAAATTGTTGTTCACGAGATTGGCATCGGCGAGCGCCGTCAGCCGTTGCCGCACCAGCCGCGGGTTCGGAGCGGTCCGCGCCGATTGCAGCAGGTTCGGCTGCGTCAGCTCGGTGGCCGACTTGAAGAGCTCGATCTGCAGCGGAATCGCCAGCTGGTTGATCGCGGAGATGTCGCCGTAATCGTTCGCGCTGCGCGGATTGCTGAGCGTCGTCTCGAAGAAGTCCCAGCGGATGAGCCAATTGGGGTCGCTCGTCGCCGTCGGGCTCGGCGCGCCGAAACCGGAGAACGGGTTCGACGGCGTCCCGGAGGCCGGATCGGGATCGAGCGCCTGGCCCAGCGACACATAGATGCGCGTCGACGGGGCTTCGGCGATGTCGACGCCGTCGGCCAGGTCGGTGATCCGATAGACCTCGCTGAAGTAGCTCCCGGCCGACGGACCCGCGCCCGCGCTGAACGTGATCGCCCCGCTCTTCGGACCGCTGCCGAGCACCGTGCCGACGAACTGGTCCGCCGACGTCCCGGTGTACGAGAACAGGATCCACGCATTGGTCGCCGGGTAGGTGGTGTTCTGGTTGACGAAGGTCATCCGCAGCGGCTCGGCCCGCAGCGCGGGCGCTGCGCCGAGTAGCATCGAGACCGCGGCGAACAGCGCCTGGAGAGCCTTCGCGAACGGAGAATGTTTCATGGGCCGGGATCGTGCGCGATTGCCGACCGCTGTCAACGCACGACGCGCGCGAATCCGTCCACTCGAACGACTCGACGCGAAGAAGACAGAACGCGGCTACTGGCGGCGGGCGCCGATCAGCGCGCTGACGGCGTCGCTGATGCCGTCGACACTGAGGTGGAACATCGGGAAGACGCGTTCGATGACGCGGGCGGTTTGAGAGCGGCTCCACTCGGGCTGGGGTTCGGGGTTCAGCCACACGGCGCGTTCGAAATGGTCTTTGATGCGGTGCAGCCAGTCGAGGCCGCGCGTCGGGGTGCCGCGACGCGGGTCGATGTTGCCGTTGGGTTCGAGCAGCTCGGCGGGATGCATCGCGGCGTCGCCGACGATCATCACCTTCCAGCGCGAGTCGAGGCGGCGCAGCAGGTCGCCGGTCGGAATGGCTTCGCGTTGCAGCAGTCGCGCGTTGCGGCCGAGTTGCTCGTAGATGCAGTTGTGGAAGTAGAAGGCCTCGAAGGCGCGCAGTCCGCGCTCTTCGTGGAGCGCGGTCAATAGCCGGCTCACCGGCTCGAAGTACGGATCCATCGTGCCGCCGACGTCCATGAGCAGCAGCAGACGAAGATCATTGCGGCGCTCGGCGCGGAACACGAACTCGATCTCGCCGGCGTTCTTGCACGTCTCGTCGATCGTGCCGTCGATGTCGAGTTCGTTTTGCGGACCGGTGCGCGTCAGTTGGCGCAAGCGGCGCAGCGCGACGCGTGTCTGCCGGATGTCGAGCGTGCCGTCGGTGCGGTAGTCCTCGAAGCGCCGTTCCTCGGCGACCTTCATCGCCGAGCGATTCTTGCCGGGGCCGCCGACACGGATTCCGGTCGGGTGCTCGCCGCCGTGGCCGTACGGTGAGCGACCGCCAGTGCCGACCCAGCGCCCACCGCCATCATGACGCTCGGTCTGTTCCGCGAGCGTCTCCATGAACTTCCGCATCAGCTCGTCGCCGGTGAGCGACTCGAGCATCGCGCGCTCTTCGTCCGTCAATTCGCGGAAGTTCTTCGGGTCCTTCAGCCATTCGAGGAGCTCGTCCTCGATGTCGAGCGAGCCCTCGACGCCCTCGAAGACTTTCAGGAACGCGCGATCGAACGCATCGAAGTACGTCTCGCTCTTCACCAGCACGCAGCGCGAAAGGTTGTAGAAGCGCTGCAGACTCGAACCGTGCAGCCCCTTCGCGAGCGCATCGAGCAGCAGCAACCACTCGTGCGTGCCGATCGGCACGCCTTCGTCGCGCAGCTCGTAAAAAAAGTCGATGAACACGTCTGCCCGCGCCAGCTAGTTGTTGAACTTGGGGCCGAGGTCTTTCCACGAGCTCGGGTAGCGGCCGCCGCGTTCCTGGTATTTGCCCAGCGCCTCGGTGTCCTTCTCGTTCTTCAGCAATGCGCCGAGAAACGGAATGTTCGCTTCGATGTCGGCGACGCTGATGCCCGAGCGCTGCAGCACGGCGATCCAGTCGATCAACTCGCTAGTGGAAGGCTTTTTGCGCAGCTCGCTCTGCTCGCGCAGCCAGTAGAACTTGACGAGCACCTGATCGAGAAGCTGCGTCTTCAGATGCGGATGGTGCACCGCGACGATCTGCTGCATCAGCGCCTTGTCCGGGAACTCGATGAAGTGGAAGACGCAGCGGCGCAGGAATGCGTCGGGCAGTTCTTTCTCGTTGTTCGACGTGATGATCACCATCGGCCGCTGCTTCGCAACCACTTCGTCGCTCGTCTCGGAGACCGTGAAGCGCATCTCGTCGAGCTCTCGCAGCAGGTCGTTCGGAAACTCGACGTCTGCCTTGTCCACTTCGTCGATCAGCAGGACCTTGCGATCGTCGCTCTGGAAGGCGCGACCCATCGGCCCCATCCGGATGTAGGCGCGGATGTTCGAGACGTCGCCTTCACCGAAGCGCGCGTCGTTCAGACGCTGCACGGTGTCGTAGATGTAGAGGCCTTCCTGCGCCTTCGTCGTGGACTTGATGTGCCACTTCTCGATCGCGAGACCGAGTCCCTCGGCGACGTGCTGGGCGAGCAGCGTCTTGCCGGTGCCCGGCTCGCCCTTGATCAGCAGCGGACGCTCGAGCGCGATGGCGCAGTTGACGGCGTCCACCAGCGCGTGGGATGCGATGTAGCCCTGCGTGCCGGTGAAGCGGTTGAATGCGTCGGAGGTCGGAGCAGCTTTGTCGTTGGCCATGGCGGCGCATTCTGGCAGGGGGCGGTGGGGTCGGCCAGCGAGGGTGCGCTCACCAGGAGACTGAGTAGAAGAGGACGGCCCGATGTACTTCGTTCGCCTGCGGCTCACTGCGCGCGCCGACAAAAGCCGGCGCTTGCGGCAAAGAAAAACCCCGGGAGCGGATCTCGGAGATCCCAACGCGGCTACGGCGTCCGCGCTCCCGGGGTCGGTGGCGCTGGGATTGCATTCCCAGGCTACACCGAGACTTCTTCAGTAATTCGGTGTGACGACTAGGAAGCCGCCACCTCACTCGCCGTAGCGTTGCGTTTACTCACCGAATCACCTCCTTGTCTCGGCGTGGAGCACACCCAGCGGAGCCCAGGTTCCGCATCGGGTCCCGACGGACTTGGTGGTCGCCGATCCCACCGCCGCGGGCCGCCCCACCAGCCACCGACCCTATGCCGGCACCAATGGAACTCGGGGATGAGTGAGATCCCCTTGTCGCGCAGATTATCAGATCGGTCGGCGGTGGGTCTACCTGAGAAGGCAGATTTGCGATTGCTAAGCTGCGCGGCCGTGCCTGAAATCGACTCCAACTCCATCGCGACGCTGCTGGTCTCGTGCCCCGATCAGCGGGGCATCGTCGCGTCGCTCGCGCAACTCCTTTACGGGCACGGCGCGAACATTCTCGATGCGGATCAGCACACCGATCCGGTGGCGGGCCAGTTCTTCCAGCGCATCCGCTTCGATCTGTCGCAGATCCATACCGATCGCACTTCGCTCGAACACGGCGTCGGCGAGGTCGCGGCGCGTTTCCAGATGAGCTGGCGGATCGCGCACGGCCGCGCGCCGAAGCGCATGGCGATCTTCGTCTCGAAGTACGACCACTGCCTCTATGACTTGCTGCTGCGCCACCGCGCCGGCGAACTTGCGTGTGAGATTCCGCTGATCTTGTCGAACCACGCGGACCTTGCGCCGGTGGCCGCGCAATTCGGCGTGGACTTCGAGGTGTTTCCGATCACGCGCGACAACAAGCGCGAGCAAGAGGAACGGGAGATGGCGCGCATCGATGCGCTGGGCATCGATCTGGTCGTGCTAGCCCGCTACATGCAAGTGCTCTCGGGTGAGTTCGTTGCGCACTATCCGGCGCGCATCATCAACATCCATCACTCGTTCCTGCCGGCTTTCATGGGCGGCAAGCCGTATCACCAGGCGCACGCGCGCGGCGTGAAACTGATCGGGGCCACGGCGCACTACGCGACGACCGATCTCGACGAAGGGCCGATCATCGACCAGGACGTCGCGCGCGCTTCGCACCGCGATTCGATCGAGGATCTCGTGCGCAAGGGCCGCGATCTCGAAAAAGTCGTGCTCGCACGCGCGGTGCGGCTGCACCTCGACGACCGCATCCTCGTCTACGGCAACAAGACGGTCGTCTTCGATTGAGCCTTCGCCATCCCGTCAAGCTTGCGCTCGCGCTGTCACTCTTCGTTGTCGCGTGCAGCCCCGCAAAACCGCCGAGTGTCGTGCTGATCTCGGTCGATACGCTGCGACCCGATGCGCTGAGCCCCTACGGCGGACTCGTCGGCACGCCGGCCTTCGAGCGACTCGCCGCGCAGGGTGCGCTCTTCGGGTCCGCCTTTGCGCCCACGCCCGCCACCGCGCCGAGTCACGCGACGCTCTTCACCGGGCAGGAAGTGCAGCGTCACGGCGTGCTGCGCAACGGCGAGTCGCTGCCCGAAACGGCGACGACGCTGGCCGAAGTGTTCCGCGAGCACGGCTACCAGACGGCCGGCTTCGTCTCGAGTTTCGTGCTCGACCCGCGCTTCGGCTGGGGCCAGGGGTTCGCGCACTTCGACGCCGTGCTGCCCGAGAGCGGCTCGACGCTGGGAAAGCAGCAGCCCTACCCCGGCGCGTTCTGGGCCGCGCAACGCTTCGAGGGTTTCGACCGCCGCGCTACGAACACCACGCTCGCGGCGATCAACTGGCTCGACAAGACGACCGAGCCGTTCTTCCTCTTCGTGCACTACTTCGATCCGCACGCGCCGTATGTGCCGCCGAAAGTGTTCGCGGATCGAACGGCGGCGGTGCGCTTTCCGCTCGGCACGCGTGACGTCAAAGGCGTGTCGCCCGGGCAGCTCGAGCGCCTCGTCCAGCAGTACCACGGCGAAGTGCTCTACGTGGACGACGCGCTCGCCGCGCTGCTCGACGCGGTCGAGCGTCGCACCGGCGACAAGGCGCTCGTGGTCGTGACGGCGGATCACGGCGAAGCGCTCGGCCAGCACCACTGGCTCGAGCACGCGACGAATCTCTACGACGAACAGATCCGCGTGCCGCTGCTGGTTCGGTGGCCCGGCGAAGTGCCGGCGGGACGCCGCATCGAAACCGCAGTGGGGCTCGTGGACATCGCGCCCACCGTTCTGGAGCTCGCAGGCATCGAATCGCCCGCGCATCGCGACGGTCGCTCGCTCGCCGCGGCGATTCGCGGCGACGCAGAACCGGCGTCGCGCCCGGTCTTCGGGATTCGCCGGCTGGTGGACGAATCCACCGGCTGGGGGCGCGGCGTGAAACTCTCGGTGCGCAACGATCGCTGGAAGTACATCTTCTCGAGCGACGCGCCGCACGAACTCTTCGATCTCGAAGCGGATCCCGCCGAGCAGAACAACGTGCTCGGTTCGCAGGCCGAGCGCGCGACCGAGTTGCGCGAGTTGCTCGAGAAGCACGTCGCGGACCTGCCGCGGACGCACGACGCCCAGCCGCTCTCGGACGAGACGCGCCGCGCACTGCAGGCGCTCGGCTACCTGGAATAGCGAGGAGACGGCCGTGATCGGGCGACTGATGATCCTGGCGCTCGGCGTCGTCTCGCTGCTGGCGGGCGTCTTCTTCTCTTGTCAGATGTGGCGCTACCGCGAGCTGGCCGAGGGCATCGCCTGGCTCGAGGACCGCACCTTCCCGAGCGCGACACTGATCACGGTCGGCACCGGTGGCGCCTATGAGAACCTGCGCCGCCTCGGACCCGCGACGGCGGTCGGCTTCGGCAAGCGCATCGTGCTGGTCGATGCCGGTCGCGGCGTCGCCGAAGCGCTGCGCCACTGCCTGATCCCGATCGTGCAGCCCGACACCATCGTGTTGACGAGCCTGCTGCCCGAAAACACGCTCGGCCTCGACGACCTGTTGCTCACCGGCTGGAATACGCCGCGCTCAAAACCGCTGCGCCTGCTCGGCCCGCCGGGAACGCGCGCGCGCGCCGATGCGATCGAGGCGGCCTACGCAGCCAGCATCGACACGCTAGCCGCCGCGCGCGGCGTTGCGGTGGATGGCGCGCGTCTCGAAGTCGTCGAGATCGGCGATGGCTTCGTCGAGGAGCGCGACGGTCTGACGCTGCGCGCAGGCGACGCCGGCGACACACCGCTGCCGTCGCTCGCCTATCGCTTCGAAGCAAGCGACCGCGCGCTGGTCGTCGCGGGCGCCAATCCCGATCCGGAGCGCCTCGTTGCGTTCGCGCAGGGCGCGACGCTGCTGGCGGGCGAAGGCTTCTTCGCCGAGTCGATCGAAGCGGCGGAGAAGGCGGAGGTGCCGGACATCGAGCGCCTGAAGCGCGAAGCCGCGCTGCGCATGCCGATGCAGGAACTCGGCGCGATCGCGACGCGCGCAGGTGTCGGCATGTTGGTGGTGACGCGCCTGCAGACGGCGCCGCTCTTCGATGCGCAATACGAGACGGCCGCCGGCGCAACCTTCGGCGGCGCGCTGGTGATCGCGGACGAGTGCGCGGAAATCACGCCCTGACGGTCTGAATCTGATGGATCTTCCACCACGGATGGCGATAGGATCGGCGAGCCCGTCGAGTGAATGAGGAGGCCGACCATTGCCGGAGCGCATCCTCGCCCTCTGCATTGCCGCGCGCAGCGTGCTGCTTGCGACGGCGCTCGGTGCGCTGCCGTGTGGCGCGAGCGCCCTCACCTGGCTGCCCGTCGCGCGCAGCGGCGAGATCGCGCCGGAATTCCCCGCTGCGCACTTCGACGATCTCGACGTCGTGCCCGGCCTCAGCGGCGACGGGGAGGTGTTCTTCCACGCCTTCACGCCAGGCGAGGAGGTGCCGACCGAGATCCTCTACTCATGGACGCTCGCCGAGGGCGCGTCGATCGTCGCGACGGCGGGGAGCGAATCGGCGGGCTTCGATCTGCTCGCGCTCCGACCGGCGCATGCGAACGACACCGGCGCAATCGCCTACGCCGCCACTCGATCGCTGCCGTGTCTGGAATGTGTCACTCCGCCCGAGATCCTCGTCGGCCCCGCAGCGGTCGATCTCCTCGCGATCACCGCGCAGAGCGGCGATCCCGCCATCGGTGGACCCACGGATTGGGTGATGCGCGGCGGTTTCGCGGGCGAAACGGCGATCATCGCGCCCGGCGACATCCGCCACTACAACGAGCCGGAGTTCAACGAAGCGGGACAGATGATCGCGCGCGCGTCGATCGGATTGGCGGAGCAAGCGCCGAGCGGTTCCGCAGCGGCCGAGTCGGCGCTGGCGCTCTTCTTCTTCGATCCGCTGACGGGGCCGACGCTGATCGCGCGCGAGGGCGGCGCTGCGCCGGGCTTCCCGGACGGCGCGACGATGCAGTATCACAGCTGGAACCGCGGGCTGGGCGCTGGCGGTGTCGTCGCGTTCAGCGCGAGCGTGACGACGACCGAGCAGGTCGCGATGACGGGGGTCTTTCGATGGAGCGCCGAGACGGGCCTCGAGTCGGTCGCGCGCAGCGGTACGGCGATCCCGGGCGAACCCGTGAGAACGTTCCACAGCTTCGCTCGTGAGACCGTCGATGCGGCGGGTAACGTTGCCTTCGTCGCGATGACCGAGAGCGTGTTCCCTTCCATCTCGACGTACGACATCGCGATCTGGCTCGTCGACGCCGCCGGCGTGATGACGTCGCCGGTTCCCTTCGAAGCGGACGCCCCCGGGCTGCCGAACGGCGCCTTCTTCACGTTCATCTGGGACTTCCTGCTCGCAGACGACGGCGCCATCGCATTCGCGTCGGGCGCCGTACTTCCCGACGAGAGCAACACCACCGGCATCTGGCTGCGGAATGCGAGTGGCGTGATCCGCAAGCTCTTCGTCGAGGGCGATGCGGCGCCCGGGATCGCTGGCGCAACTTTCAGGACGGGCGGGGGGATCGGTCGTTTCCAATTGCTCGGCTTTGCTCCGAGCGGCGCGCTCACCTTCAGCGGAATCATCGAAGGCGATTCCATCGATGCCAGCAACGACCAGGTCTTCTACCGCATCCACCCGAACGGCCGCGCCGAGCTGCTGCTTCGCGAAGGCGATCCCTTCGAGTTCGCAGCGGGCGACGTGCGCCCGGTGCAAAGCGCGACGCTCACTTTCGACCGCGATCTCGAGTTCGCAGCGGCCGAGATCACCAGCGGCGATGCGAGCGCGATCTACTTCAGCGCGCTTCCCGAACCGGGGTCGACGCTGCTCGGTGGCATCGCGATCGCTGCGCTCGGCGGGTTCGCGCGGGCGAGGATGCGAAGCGCGTCCTAGATCGCGATGCCCGGTTCCTCGTCGAAGCCATTTCGAGGAATCGCATCCGGCGCAGGCTGCGGCGCAAACTCGAACGAATCCTCGGGCGGCGCGGGGCGATCGTTGCGATCGCGCTCGCCGGTGAAGCGGCGTCGCTGCTCGGCGAAGTACGCGATGCCCGGCGCGAGCGCGATCGCTTCGTCGATCGTCTCTACCGCGGCGGCGCCGTTGCCGCTCTGGAACTGCACTTCGGCGAGCGTGTCGAGCAGATTGGGATCGCGGCGACCGGTCTGCGCAACGGCGCGCTGCGCGAGTTCACGCGCTTCGTCGAGCGCTTTCGGCGTCGGCGTTGCGTCCGTCGCGATCAACCACGCGGCGTCGTTCAAGATCAAGATGGGCGCCGCGTCGAGATCGAGCAGTCGCTTCGCGTGGCTCTCCCACGCGGCGCCGCCGAGGAAGAGTCGCGTGGCGCTCGCGATCGATGCGCCGGCGACGGCGAGCATCAACGCGATCGCAACGGTTGCCGCGGGGCGCAGCGGCTCGCGACGCAGGCCCGGGCCGGTGACGATCGCCGCGGCCAGCGCGCCTGCCACGAAGCCGCCGATGTGCGCTGCGGCGGCGACCTCCGGAAAGGCGAGCCCCAACATCGCTTCGAGAATCAGCAACGCAATGAAGGGTCGGCGCGGAATCCGCCACTGCGCGGGCAGGCGCTCGGGCAGCCGCAGCTCCAGCCAGAGCAGCGCGCCCGCGAAGCCCGTGACGATTCCGGACGCGCCGACCATCGCCTCGTAGCCGACCAGCAAGCCGCCGAAGGTTGCGCCGAGTGCAGCGAGTCCCGCGACGAGCGTCGTGCGCAGGCTGCCGATCGTGCGTTCGAGCAAGCCGCCGAACAAGATCAGGCCGAGCGCGTTCATCAAGAAGTGCCCGAGCCCCGCGTGCAGCAGGTTCGCGGTCAGGAGACGCCACGGCTCGCCGCGTGCAGCGAGCTGCGAAGAGAAGAAGCCGGCGTGGTGTATGCCCGGCCCGAGCCATGCCTGGAGCGCGAAGCCGGCGAGGCACGCGAGCACCAAAACACGCGTCGCGACGGGCTTTGGCGCGGACCGCGCCGTCTCCTCGATCTCCGCCATGCGCGCCATCTGCACCGCGCCGGCCGGCTCGCGCGCGATGCGTTCGAAGAGCGCGCGCACGAGCGCCTCGGCCGCATCGGGCGACGCGAATGAGTTTCGCGCGATGACGAGCAACCCGTGTCGCGTCCCGATGCGCAGCACGCGCCGGCTCTGCGCGAGATGCGTGATGTCGGCGTAGGCGGTGAACGCATCCCGAGCATTGCGCGAGGAACGCGGATGGCGGAATCCCGTCTCGTGCAGCGCGATCGTGCCGCGTCCGGGACGCAACGCGAACACGAGCGGTTGCGTCGATAGATCGGAGTCGCTCACGCCGCCTAGGCTAGCGCCGCCGAGCGACACGCCGCGGAGCGCTCTTCGCCGCGCGCTAAGCGCGTCGCGGCACGGCGAGCGACGGAAAGACGCGCGTGTAGATCAGGAAGACCAGCGCGAACGCGCCGAGAAATCCTGCCGCGACGCCGATCTGCACGAGGCCGAGGAAGGAATAGGTTTCCTTCGGCACCAGCGACGGCCAGATCAGGATGTTGCGCTCGAGCCAGAATCCGAAGAGCAGGATGGCTGCCACCGAACCGAGAATCCACGGCGTCTTCTTCGGTCGCTGGCCGAGCAGCACCCAGAACGGGATCACCCAGCAGCAGAGCCACACGAAGAGCGTGACCTTTGCGTAGGGCTCGCGCAGTCGCTCCCAGAAGAAGCCGAGGTCCCAGGTCTTCGCGAGCGCCATCAGATTGATGCCCGACTTGTCCACCAGGAATTGCGAGCCGAGGCGCGCCTCGAAGAACTGCGTCTCTTCGGGAAGGTTGCCGTACCAGATCACCAGGTACTGCGAGAAGAAGAGGTACATCCAGAAGATCGAGAACGCGAAGATCATCTTGCCGATGTCGTGCATCCGCGGCTTCGTGATCTCGCCTTCGAGACCGGGTGAGTTGCGGTGCAGCACCATCAGCAGCGCGGTCGCTGCAATGGCGGAGAGGAAGCCGCCCCAGCAGAAGTACGCGCCGAAGAGATTCGAGTACCAGGTGGGCGTCAGCGACATCACCTGATCGAATGCGATGAAGGTCCAGCCGACCACGTAGAACAGGCAGATCATCGGGGCGAGCGTGCGGCAGCGGGCGGAGCTGATTTCGCGCTCGGCTTCGTCGCCGCGCCAGCCTGCAGTCCAGCGCGCGAACATGCCGCCGCGCGAACCCATGCCGGCGAGTGTCGGCCGCACCGAGTTGTAGAGGAACGCCATCGTCAGCACTGCGAGCACGACGAAGATGAAGAGGTCCATCCAGAAGAGGCGTGTCGGGTTGAGATACGCGGCCTTGGCAGCCGGCGGATTGTGCAGCCAGGGCGAGTAGATGTACTCGCGGCCCATGAAGTCGATCAGGAAGAGTATGACGGTGAGCGGCGCCCACGCGCCGAGCCCTTCCGCGATGCGCCGCACCGGACCGGGCCAGCGCGCGCCGATGATCACGAACGCACACGCAACCACGACACCGCCCTGTGCGAGCACGCCGAAGTACAGGTAGTTCACATGGAATGCGCGCCACGCGGTGGCGGGATCCGTCGCGAGACCGCCCAAGAATGCGGCGACACCGATCGCGACGAGTGCGAGACACGTGAAGAGCAGTGCGCGCGGGATCGCGCGCGGGTTTGCTTGTTCCGCTGCGACGACTGCCGTGCTCACTGCGTGGTGGCTCCCTGCGGCGGCGTTGCAGCCTGCGCGGTCTGGGGAGGCACGGTGCCCTGCCCATTGAGATATCGGACGTAGCTGACGATGTCCCAGCGATCGTCCGAAGCAATGCGCTTGTAGCTCGGCATGCGCCGGATGCCCTGCGAGATCACCGTGAAGATGTGGCCGTCGCTGAAGTTCTTGGTGATCTGCGAACCGATCGGACCCGCAATCGGCAGCACGCCGAGGAGCGGACCCTTGCCGAAGGGCGGACCGGCTACGGCACCATCGCCGAGGCCGACGAGTCCGTGGCACGGCGAGCAAAAGGTCTCGAAGTTCTGCTTGCCGTTGTCGAGATTCGCGAGCGACGCGGGGCGCGGATTCTGCAGCGCTTCGGCCACTGCGAGCGGCATCTGGCTGGTCGTGGGCGAAGCGCCGAACGGGATCGTGCCTTCGGGCGGAACGAAGCCGCCGGGCGCCGTCGGCTGTCTCGTTTCCTCGTACGCCTGCACGCTCTTCTGCCATTTCATCTGCGGCCACCACTCGACCGACATCTGCTCCCAGCAGCCAGTCGAGACGAAAGTGACGGCGAGACTCGCGACTGCGACGCGCAAGGTGCTAAGCCGCGACAAGGCTCACCTCCGTCGCCTGCGAAGCGCGCAGCAGCCCATCGACTTCCGCCACATCGCGCTCGGGCACTTCGACGACGAGCCCGAATTCTTCGGCGGAGAAGCGTGCGCTGTAGCCCGGCCCGACTTTCAGCGACGGCAGGCGTCCGACCACCAGCAGCCCGATCAACGTGAAAATGCCGCCAAAGAGGATTGTCAGCTCGAAGGCGATCACGGTGTAGGGCGGGATCGACGCGAAAGGCTTGCCGCCGATCACGATCGGCCAGTCGAGCGACATCCAGATCGTCATCGCGTAGCCGGTGACGACACCGAGCAGACCGCCGACGAGCGTGAAGATGCGGACCTTCGACGGCTTCGGATCGACCGCCTCTTCGATCTCGTCGAAGGGCGCCGGCGAGTAGACGTCGAGGTTGGTGAAACCGCGGCCCTTCAGATGCGTGACCGCCTGGACCACGCCGGCCGGAGTCGTGAATACGCCGAGCAGCGTAGGCATCAGTGAGCCCCCGCAGGTTGGCCACTTGCGTGGGCGCGTTCGTGGATGACCAATTCCTTCACCTCGGAGATCGGGATCACCGGGAAGAGCTTCAGGAAGATCAGGAACAGGATGGAGAAGAACGAGAACGATCCCGCGACGATCATCAACTCGTACCACGTGGGCGTGTAGTGACCCCAGACGGCGGGATTGAACTCGCGCGACAGGCCCGTGATGATGATCACGTAACGCTCGAACCACATGCCGACGTTGATCAGCGTCGAGATCACGAAGACGGTCGGGATGTGCGTGCGCAGCTTCTTGAACCAGAAGAGCTGCGGAATGACGCCGTTGCAGACGATCATGATCCACGTCGAGAGCCAATACGGACCGAAGAGGCGCAGGTAGAAGGCCGTCTTCTCGGCTTCGACGCCGCTGTACCACGCGATGAAGTACTCGATGAAATACGCGTAGGTGACGATCGTCGAGGTCAGCAGCAGGAAGCGGCACATGTTCTCGAAGTGGTAATTCGTGAGGATGTGCTCGAGGCTGAAGATGCGCCGCACCGGGATCATCACGGTGAGCACCATCGCGAAGCCGGAGAAGATCGCGCCAGCGACGAAGTACGGCGCGAAGATCGTCGCGTGCCAGCCCGGCACGATCGCCATCGCGAAGTCCCAGGACACGACGCTGTGCACCGAGAGCACCAGCGGTGTCGCGAGCCCCGAGAGATGCAGCACGGTCCGGTTGTGCGACTTCCACTGCCGCGACGTGCCCTGCCAGCCGAGCGCGAGCGAACCGTAGAGCGCCTTGCGCCAGCCGGTGGTTCGATCTCGCGCGATCGCGAGGTCCGGCAGCAGACCGACGTAGAAGAAGATCAGCGACGTCAGCGTGTAGGTGGAGATCGCGAAGGTGTCCCACAAGAGGGGGCTCTTGAAGTTCACCCACAGCGCGCGCTGGTTCGGGTACGGAAGGATGAAGTAGGCCTTCCAGATGCGGCCGACGTGGATGCCGAGGAAGAGCTGCGCGGTGAACACCGCGAAGATCGTCATCGCTTCGGCGCTGCGGTTGATGGCGTTTCGCCAGCGCGCGCGGAACAAGAAGAGGATCGCCGAGATCAGCGTGCCGGCGTGCGCGATGCCGACCCAGAACACGAAGGTGACGATGTACGCGCCCCAGAAAATCGGGTGCGAGTAGCCGGCGATGCCGAGGCCCTTGTAGATCTGATAGATCCACACGGCCGCGCCGCCACCGAGGCCGCCGAGGCAAATGCCGACCAACAGCAACCACCCGAGTCCGGGTGTCGTCATGAAGATGTTCATGACGTCGCGGTTGGTCTGCGAGTCGGGCGGCACCGGCGTTTGCCGGATCATCGCAGCGATCGATTCGCCAGGCGGCGGCGTCATCCCCTACCCCTCGACGGTCCCACGCTGCACCTTCGCGAGCAAGGTGACGGCGGGGCGCGTGTTCAGCTCTTCCAGCGAGTGGTAACCGCGGACGGGTTCGCTGCCCGCCTTCGCGACTGCGCTCGTCTTGTCCACCAGATTCCCGAATTGAATGGCGTGCGTCGGGCACGATTGCGCGCAGGCCGTGGTGACTTCGCCGTCGCGAATCACGCGGTTCTCGTTCTTCGCAATCTGGCGCGCCGACGCGACGCGCTGCACGCAGAACGTGCATTTCTCCATCACACCCTGGCCGCGCACCGTCACGTCGGGGTTGGCCATCAGATACATCGGGTCGGGCCAGCGCTCGAGCGCGAAGTCGAACCAGTTGTACTTGCGAACCTTGTACGGGCAGTTGTTCGCGCAGTAGCGCGTACCGATGCAGCGGTTGTAGATCATCCCGTTCAGGCCGTCGTCGGCGTGATACGTGGCGATCACCGGGCAGACCGCTTCGCATGGCGCCGCGCCGCATTGCTGGCAGAGCATCGGCGCGATGCGGATGTCGACGGTGGAACTCGACTCCGCGTCCGGGAAGATCGGCAGTCGATCCTGGCCGCCTTCGAGGTTGCCGTCGCCGACCCAGCGCTCGATGCGCAGCCACGCCATGTGGCGACCGCGTCGCACCTGTTCTTCACCGACGATCGAGATGTTGTTCTCGATGTAGCAGGCGACGACGCAAGCGGAGCAGCCCGTACACTTGTCGGAGTCGATCGTCATGCCCCAGCGATAGGGGCTGTCCGGCGCCCGATCCATGCTGGCGTCGAAGGCCTTGATCATCTCGTGTGAGCCGTGCGCTTCGCCGTGCGCGGCTTCACCATGCGCGGGATAGCCGGGGGCGGATTCGCCGGCACCGGGCACCGCGTCGGCTGCGCCGTGCTCGGCTTCCACGTGCGCATCGCCGGCGGCCAGCTCTGCGAGCGGCACCGCAAGACCCAGCCGGCGACCGCGCTGATTCTGGCTGTCCTGGCAGATCGGCAATTTCTCGTGGCGACCGGTGTTCGTGACCTTCGCCTTCGTCAACAGCCACGCGCGTCCACCCGATTCGTCGGTGAGCGCGGGCAGCACGTCGATCACGTTCACGCCACGCGCTTCGCCCGGATGCCCGCTGTCGGTACCCGACGACCAGAGGCCCACCGTATGGCCCTGGCCGATCGCGATGGCGATCACGTCGTCGCGCACGCCGCCGCGCACGACGACTGGAAGGCTGAGCTTGCCAGCCTTGGTCTCGACTTCGACCACGTCGCCGAAGACGAGCCCGCCGAGCTTCTCGGCCGCGCGCGGCGAGATCTCCGCAAACGACACCCAGGTGATCTTCGTCACCGGATCCGGCGTCTCCTGCAACCACGCGAGGTTGGCGCCGCGACCGTCGTAGAGCAGCGCGCCGGGGGAGGTGAGCAGCGTGAAATCGCCGTCGCCTTCGAGCGCCGGTTCGGCCATCTCGAAATCCACTGCGGAACCGACGAGCGTCACCTCGACACCGGGCTGTGCCGCGAACACGCCGCCCTTCGCGAGCGCAGCATGGAAGTCGGTGCCGGCCCACGCCTGCTCGACGAGTGCGCGGAAGCTGTCGGTCGGAACCTTCGCGGCGACATCGGCGCCCATCGCGCGGGCGACATCGAGCAGCGTATCGACGAGTGCGCGCGTGTCGTAGATCGGACGCAGCGTCGGCTGCACCAACGAGCGAATGCCGGGACGCGGTTCGGCGTCGCCCCACGACTCGAGCGGCGTGTGATCGGGCAACACCAGGTTCGCGCGCTCGGAGCTCTCGTCCGGCATCGACGCGAGCGACACGACGAAGGGCACTTTTGCGAGGGCTTCCGAGAAACCGGTGGACGGCGGCAAGCTGTACACGGGATTCGATCCGTGCACGAGCAACACGCCGACACTTCCCTGCTTCATCGCATCGACGAGCGCGAGCGTCTGGTGGTAGCTCGGGAGCTTCCCATCGCGCGGCGCCGGGATGCTGACGCCCTTGCCGACGGCGCCGAGCGCCCAGTTGGCGAGCATCACCGCACGTGCGGTCGCCGCGGCGCGACGGCTCGCGAGCGCGACACCCGGCGGAAGCAACACGGGAGACTTGGCAGCGCCGAGCGCCTTGCCGATGCGCTCGATCGTCGCGAGCGGCACATCCGCCTGCTTCGCGACCGCTGCGATGTCGATCTTTGCGAGCGGCGCAGCGACGCCGTCCCTGCCCGCTTGCGTTCCGCCACCCGCGCCGATCGCAACCTTCAGCAACGCGAGCGCGAGCAGGCCCTCGCTGCCGGGCTTCGCGGCCACCCATTCGTCGGCGTTCGAAGCGGTCATCGAGAGGCGCGGTCCGATGTACACGAAGCGCGCACCGCCTCGCTCGCGCTTCGCGATGTCGCGCGCCTCGGCGAACTGCCGCGCGTGCTCGGTCGGCGACGGGCCGGACTCGAGGAAGTCCGAGCCGAAATCGATGATCAGGTCGGAGCCCGAGAGATCGAAGACCGGTTCGCTCGCGACACCGAAGAGTGCCTGCGTCGCCTCGCGCAGCGCTTCCGGCGCGAACGGCTCATACACCACGCGACCGCCGGCGCCGACCGCCTCGACCCACTTGTCGATCCAGGCGCTGGCCGTCGGACCGGTCTGGCCGCCGAGCATCCAGGTGCGGTTGCCCGCGCGCTTGATCTCGCCGGAAAGGATCGCAATCGCGTCGTCCCAGGTGGTGGGCTCGAGCTTGTCGCCGACGCGCTTCATCGGCGTCTTGTAGCGATCGGGGTGATAGGAGCGGCCGATCGACGCCTGACCGCGCGCGCAGAGCGCGCCTTGGTTGATCGGATGCTCCGGGTTGCCTTCCAGCTTGATGGGGCGCCCTTCGCGGGTCTTCACGAGGAGACCGCACGCGGCGGAACATTCCTGGCAGGTGGACGCGTAGTAGTTCGCGATGCCCGGGACGATCACCTCGGGCTGGATCACGTACGGAATCAGCTTCGATACGGGGTCGCTGCACCCTACGGTCGCGGCCGCTCCGGCGCTGGCGCCGACGAGCTTCAGGAATTCGCGACGATGAATTTCGGGCATCCGCGGCTTCCTAGTAGTGGCAAGTCAGGCAGTCCTGCGACGCCTGATTCTCACGATGGCAGTTGATGCACCAGCCCATCTCGGGTTTGGTCGAGGGCAACAGCCACGGCCACCAGATGGTGTCTTTGGTCATGTAGACCTTGTCCATCGTCTCGATCGGACCGTGGCAGCGCTGGCAGTCGACGCCTGCGGAGACATGCCGGTTGTGCCGGAACTTCACGTGCTCCGGCAACCGATAGATCTGATTCCACGGAACCGGAAGCTGCTCGTCCCAGTACTTCTTCAGGGTCTGCACGCCTTCCATATCGCCGCCGAAGTGCGTGTGGCAGCCCATGCACAGTTCGACCGACGGGACGCCGGCAGCGCGCGACTTGTCGGTACCGGTGTGGCAGTAGAGGCACTCGATCTTGTACTCGCCCGCGTGCAGCGCGTGCGAGAACGGGATCGGTTGCACCGGTCCGGGCGTAGAAGGATCGGAAGCGGCTGTCTGCGCGTCGTACGCCTTCTGGCTCGACCTGGGACCCGCAGGCGCCGCAGCCGGCGCGGCAGGCGCCTGCGCATCGACGCGCTCCGGAGTGGCCAGACCGAATACGAGACCGGCGGCGATGACGGCCGCCAACACCACTTCGACAGCCCGGCGGCGTACGCGGGCTAATAGATGGCTGGCTTTCCGAAACATGAACTCGTTCGGGCTCACGCGAAAGCGCCCCCCAATGCTCGGGCCCATCGAACCAAGTCACAGTCCAAACAAACGATCGACCCAATCAAACAACCGACTGGCGAAGCAAGTGCGGATCTTCGATCCCGGCCACGCGTTCTGCAGCCACGCATGTTGCGGTCGCGCAGCGGCATCGTTGCCAAAGCGTCTTCCGTTTGGACCGTGGGCGGCAGCTCTTTAGCGCCAATCGCCGCGCGGCGTCAACCGTAGACGCGATCTCTACGGACCTCGGTGTGCAGCGCTCTGCACCGCATCCGAGAGATGACTCGGCGTCGCGTTTGCGATGCAAAACACGGGTTTGCGAGGCAGCGCAGCCAAATCGATGCAGCTAGACTCAGCGCCCGGGTCGCTTCCCTCCTTCGATGGGATCGCCCAACTCACCGTCGAAACGAGGGAAACTCCATGGGCGAAGCCTGGATCATCGACGCCGTTCGCACGCCGCGCGGCAAGGGCAAGAAAGACACCGGAGCGCTCTCCGGCATCCATCCGCAGTCGTTGCTCGCGCAGTGCTTGAACGCGCTGCAAAGCCGCAGCGGATTCGATGCGAATCATGTCGAAGATCTCGTCGCCGGCTGTGTGTCGGACGTCAACGATCAGGCCGGCTGTATCGCGCGCAACGCAGTGCTCGCGGCGGGCTGGGATCCGAAGAGCGCGAGCGGCGTCACGCTCAATCGCTTCTGCGGCTCCGGCCAGCAAGCGGTGAACTTCGCCGCGATGGGCGTGATGGCCGGCATGCAGGAACTGGTGATCGGCGGCGGCGTCGAATCGATGTCGCGCGTGCCGATGGGCTCGACCGGCGGCGGCCTCGACGGCAACAACCCCGCGCTGATCGCGATGCATCCGCTCGTGCCGCAGGGAATCTCGGCGGATCTGATCGCGACACTCGAAGGGTTCAGCCGCGAAGACCTCGACCGCTTCGCCGCGCAGAGTCAGGAACGCTGCGCGATCGCACAGAAGGAAGGGCGCTTCGACAAGAGCCTCATCCCGGTGCGCGATCCGGCGGGCAAGATCGCGCTCGATCGCGACGAGTTCCCGCGCGCGGGCACATCCTCGGAGTCGCTCGCGAAGCTCGCGCCCTCCTTCGAGGGCCAGGGCGCGTACACACCGAAGGGCGACACGCGCACCCTCGATCAGCGCGCTCTCTCGGTGTACCCGCAGCTCACGTCGATCAACCACGTGCACCATGCGGGCAACTCGTCGGGCATCGTCGATGGCGCCGCCGCGGTGCTGGTGGCATCGCCGGAATACGCGAACGCACATGGCTTGCGACCGCGCGCCCGCTTCGTCGCGATGGCCACCGCGGCCGACGAACCGATCATCATGCTGACCGCGCCGACACCCGCGACGCAGCGCTGCCTCGCGAAGGCGCGCATGACGATCGCCGACATCGACCTCTTCGAGATCAACGAGGCCTTCGCCGCGATCCCGCTGAAGGTGATGCGCGATCTCGGCATGGATCCCGAGAAGGTGAACGTGAACGGCGGCGCAATCGCGCTCGGCCATCCGCTCGGCGCCACCGGCGCGATGCTGCTCGGCACCGTGCTCGACGAGCTCGAGCGCCGCGACAAGACCACCGGTCTCGTCACGATGTGCATCGGCGGCGGCATGGGAATCGCGACCATCATCGAACGCGTATGACGAACTCATGGAGTCGCCGCTCGGCTTTGCCTCGCTACGCGGGCCGTGCTCGGAGCTCCGCGCCACCATTCCCGCGTAGCGAGCCACAGGCGAGCGGCGAGACTTCATAAGGACGTTTCCCGCGTAGCGAGCCATAGGCGAGCGGCGAGACTTCATAAGGACAGCAGATGATCGACTTCCAACCGACCGACGAACAGCAACTCGTGATCGATACGGTGCGCGATTTCGCGGCGAACGAGATTCGCCCGAAGGCGCGCGAGTGCGATGAATCGAAGCAGGTTCCCGAGAAGGTGATCACGCTCGCGCACGAGTTGGGACTCGTCGCGAACGCACTGCCCGAGTCGGCCGGCGGAGGCGGGGAACGCTCTGCGGTGACGGGCGTGCTGGTCGCGGAAGAACTCGCGGTCGGCGATCTCGGCATCGCGCTCGCGATCCTCTCGCCCGGCCTCTGCGCCTATCCGATTGCGGAGTTCGGAACCGAGGAGCAGAAGAAGGGACTCGCGCACTATGCGGGGCCGCGTTTCGCGCCGGGTTCGCTCGCGTGGGTGGAGCCGCGCTTCGACTCCGATCCGTTCCGCCCGCAGACGACGGCGCGCCGCGACGGCAACGAGTACGTGCTCGACGGCGCGAAGTGTTTCGTTCCGTGGCTCGAAGGCACCGACACGGTGCTGGTCGTCGCAGCCCAGGACGGAGTGCCGCAGGCGTTTCTGGTGTCGCGCACCGCTGCGGGCCTCGGCGCCGAGCCGGAGCGCAACATGGGCGTGCTCGCATTGCCCACCGCGGAGCTGACGCTCTCCGGTGTGCGCGTGCCCGCATCGGCGCGACTCGGCGGCGACGCCGGCGCGGATCTGCGCCGCGTGCTGAACCAGGGAAGGGTCGCACTCGCCGCGATGGCGGTCGGCGTCGCCCGCGCCGCCTTCGAAACCGCGCGCGACTACGCCAAGGAGCGTCAGGTCTTCGGCGTGCCGGTCGCCACCAAGCAGGCGATCGCGTTCAAGCTCGCAGACATGGCGATCGAGATCGACGCCGCACGCCTGCTCGCCTGGGAAGCCGCGTGGAAACTCGACCGCGGCGAAGACACGACGCGCGAAGCGCTGCTCGCGAAGCGCCAATCCCAACGCGTCGCGCTCGAAGTCGCCGACGGCGCGGTCCAGGTCTTCGGCGGCCACGGCTACATCCGCGACTACCTCCCCGAAATGCATCTGCGCAACGCAAGAGGCTTCACCTGCTTCGAAGCGCTGGCGCTGGTCTAGGAGCATCGAGATGGCAATTTCCTTCGACGCAAATCCCGGCACGATCTCCGGTCGTGACGAGATGCACGACATCGCCGTGAACCACATGCGGCCGTGGTCGCGGAAGTACGACGTCCAGGAGCACGACATGCCCTGGGAGTTCGTGAATCCGATGTGGGATCGCGCGACCGGCAAGGGCGGCTTGAAGCTCGACGGCGGTCCCGGCGACGGCATGGTGACCGTCTGCGTGCAGACCGAGGAATTGTGTTGGGGCGATGCGGGGCTCTACCTGCGCTCGCCGTCGCCGCTGCTCGGCGGTTCGGCGGTCGCTGCGGCGGGCACGCCCGAACAGCGCGAGAAGTTCCTGTCGCCGTTCCGCACCGGCAAGCCGAAGTGGGGCGCGATGGCGATCACCGAGCCGCAGGCTGGCTCCGACGCCGCGAACATCCAGACCACCGCGGTGCTCGACGACGACACCAACGAGTGGGTGCTGAACGGCACCAAGATCTTCTGCACGGCGGGTGACGCCGCACTGAGTCACGACGGCGGCTTCGTGGTGGTGTGGGCGACCGTCGACAAATCGGCGGGACGTGGTGGCATCAAGTCCTTTGTCGTCACGGCGGGGACCAAGGGCATCAAGGTCGTCGGCTGCGAGAAGAAGCTCGGGATTCGCGCGTCGGACACCGCGACGTTGGTGCTCGAGAATTGCCGGATTCCATACAACCACCTGCTCGGCAAGGCGGAAGTGAAGAAGGCCGACGATTCGAAGGGCGACAAGGGCTTCAAGGGCGCGATGGCGACCTTCGACGCCAGCCGCCCGATCGTCGCGGCGATGGCGGTGGGCGTGGGGCGCGCAGCGCTCGACTTCGTGAAGGAAGAGCTGACGCGTCAAGGTGTCACGATCCGCTACGACTCGCCGCCGACGCAGCAGACTGCGATCGAGCGCGACGTGATCGACATGGAAGCGGAGCTGCAGGCGGCGCGGCTGCTCACCTGGCGCGCGGCCAAGATGATCGACCGCGGGCAGCGCAACAATCTCGAAGCGTCGATGGCGAAGGCGAAGGCCGGGCTCGCGGTCACGAAGATCACACAGAAAGCGGTCGAGCTGCTCGGCCCGCTCGGCTACTCGCAGAAGCTGCTGGTCGAGAAGTGGATGCGCGACGCCAAGATCAACGACATCTACGAAGGCACGCAGCAGATCAATCAGCTGATCGTCGCGCGCCGCATTCTCGACTACTCGTCGAGCGTGCTGCGCTAAGGGAGAGAAACCGATGCCCCAGGTTGCGACCGATCTCGTCGAGATTCTCGTCTGCCCCGAGACGAAGCAGCCCGTTCGTCTCGCGACGGCGCCGGAGCTGGCGAGCGTCAATGCCAAGATCAGCGCGGGCACGCTGCGCAATCGCGGCGGCGAGGCGGTGAAGAATCCGCTCGTCGAAGCATTGGTTCGCGAGGATGGACGCATCCTCTATCCCGTCGATGATGGGATCCCGGTGATGCTGGTCGAGGAGTCGGTCGAGCTCTAACCGGTCGCTTGCGGCGCGCGGCTACTGCGCGAATTCGCGGCGCTTCAGTTCGCGCACGTACTCGGCGAGTTCGGGGTCGCCCGAGACCATCTGCGACATGCGCTGCTCGCAATCTCTCGCGGCGGCGCGCAGCGGATCGAGATCCAGCTTCACGTCGAGGATCGGTTCGGCGCGTTCCAGCAATGCGAGCGCGCCGCGCGGATTCGGCGTGACGTTGATGTAGTGCGGCAGGCCGGCCCAGAGCGCCAGCACTTCGACACCGCGCTCGCGCAGCATGTAGCCGAGCATGCCGACGACGCCGGTGGGACCTTCGTAGCGCGTGGGTTCTAGACCGTGGCGATCGATCAGCGCGGCGTCGCTCGCGACGGCGGTGATCTCGACGGGGCGCGAGTAGAGCACGTCGGCGAGGTACAAAAAATATCACCAGGCCATTGAAACCAACCAGGCAATTAACTTTGAAGATTATTATTTGTTATTGGATAAATGGTTTGAAATAAGTGCTTCTCCTTCCGTTACAGGCTTGTCGGTTTATTTTAGAGATATAACTGAACGCAAAAATTCTGAAGCTGCCTTACAGACAGCTTATGAAGAGAAAAACACGGTATTGGAGAGTATTGATGATGGTTTTTTTGCCCTGGATACAAACTCGGTAGTTACGTATTGGAATAAAAGGGCCGAGATCCTGCTCGATACAAGAAAAGAAGATCTTATCGGGAAAAACCTCCATGAAGTTTTTACTGCCAGGGGGTCAAGGATATTCTATGACAATTACGTGAAAGCTATAAGTGAAAAAATTACAATCAATTTCGAAGGATTTTCAAATGTAAGCAATAAATGGTTTGCCGTAAGTGCTTTTGGTTCAGATAACGGCTTGTCGGTTTATTTTAAAGATATTACTGAACAAAAAAATGCCCGGGAAAAAATAAAGGAAAGTGAATTACGCTACCGTTCGCTTATTGAACAGGCAACTGATACCATTTGCATTGTGGATGCATCCGGCAAATTCATTGAAATGAATTCAAGCGGTTGCAGGATGTTTGGATATTCAAGAGAAGAAATGTTGCAACTTTTCCTCACCGATGTATTATTTGAAGAAGACCTTAAAATAAACCCTATAAGATTTGATGAATTAAAAGCCGGAAAAACAACCAGTAACGAACGAAGAATTAAAAGAAAAGGCGGGGCAGCAGTGGAAGTGGAATTAAGTGCAAAAATGATCGAAGATGGCAGGATCATAGTGTTTGGACGGGATATATCTGAACGTAAAAAAGCAGCAAACAAGATTATAGAAAGTGAATTGAGGTACCGGTCAATAATTGAACAGGCGACCGATGCTATCTGTATTTCTGATGCATCTATGAAAATTATGGATGTCAATCCTTACTGTTGCCAGATGCTGGGATATACCAAAGAAGAATTTTTACTTCTTTCAGTAACAGATCTTTTTATCCCGGAAGACCTTAAGGAAAACCCTTTTAAAATTGCAGAATTAATATCAGGCAAAATTATCAGGAACGAACGGAGATTTAAAAGAAAAGACGGGACAATCATTGAAGTGGAAATGAGCGGAAGGATACTGGAAGATGGAAGATTTATTGTTTTTGGGCATGATATAGCTGAACGTAAAAAAGCAGAAGAAAGTAACAGGTTTAAAGCAGAATTATTAAATACCATTGGCCAGGCAGTAATAGCTACCGACATGGATGGCAGCATACGTTTTTGGAACAAGGCGGCTACAGAAATTTATGGATGGTCTCTGGAGGAAGTATTGGGCAAAAATATTATTGACATCACACCTGCACAACAAACAAAGCAACAGGCTAAAGAGATCATGAATGAATTGTTACTGGACCATTCCTGGTCTGGTGAGTTTACAGTGCAACGAAAAAATGGCCAGGTATTTCCGGCATTTGTTACCGATAGCCCTATCTATGATCGAAATAATAAGTTATCAGGTATTATCGGTGTATCTACTGATATTACAGAAAGGAAGGAAGCAGATCTCCGGTTAAAAGAAAGCAATGAACGCTACAACCTCATAAGCCAGGCTACCAATGATATGGTATGGGACTGGGACCTGGTAACAGGTAAAGTGTACCGCAATAAAGAAGGCTGGAAAAAAATATTCAGGACCGGGGATAAAGCAATTGAAAATGAATTAATAGATGATTGGGATAACAGGGTACACCCGGAAGACCAGGGAAAAGTAAAAGAGGTAGAGGAAGAAATACTAAAGTCGGAAAAAGATTTTTTTGAGGTTGAGTGCCGTATGCTGAGAGATGATGGTACTTATGCTTATATACA
>JANNKU010000086.1:0-16750 GCA_031396445.1 Deltaproteobacteria bacterium
GAGCGATGACGATCTCGCCGCCACGCTCGACAATCTCCGCGTCGCGTCCGAGAACCTGCGCGAAACGTCGGAGACGGCGCGCGCGTATCCCTCGCTGCTGCTCTTCGGCGCGCCGCCGAAGCCCGTGCCGGCGCCGAAGAAATGAGCGTCGCGAGCTTGCGCGGCCTCGCGGCGTTGCTGATCGGCGTCGCCGCATTCGGCGCGGGCTGCACGACCGTGCTCGAGCGCCAACCGCCCGAGAAGCAGCGCTTCCTCCTCGCGCCCGGGCGACCCGAACCGGTGTCGGGCCCACGCGCGGGCGTGCTGCGCGTCGGCGTGGTGCGGGTGTCGCCGCCATTCCAGAATCGCGGCTTCGTGCGCCGCAACGGCGAAGCGACCTCCGCGAACGACTTCTACAACGAGTTCGCCGCACCGCCCGGCGCCTTGCTACGCGACGTGCTGGTCGAGTGGCTGCGCGACGGTACGCGCTTCGCGACGGTGGTGCGCGGTTCCGAGACGCCCGCCGATTGGCTGCTCGAGGTCGATCTCGAGGCGCTCTACGAAGACACGAGCGATCCCGCTGCGCCGCAGGCGACGATCGCATTCACAGCGCGACTGCTCGATGCGCGTACGGCGAAGGTCGCCTTCGAGAGACACTACGCAGCGACGGATCCCGCCGGCGATGGATCGCCATCTGTGCTGGTCGCCACGTGGAATCAGGCGCTCGCCCGGTTGCTGGCGGAACTCGCCGCCGATCTCGATCGCGCGCGCGGCCAATGAGCGCTGCCTCGCGCTGCTAGCGTCGCGCGAACGCGGAGGATCCTCTTGTTCGAGACGGCCGAACTCGGCAATGCGGTTGCGAAGGCCACCTACGACGCGCGCGCCCCGGGTCTTCGCGTCGAGCTGATCAACGCGCAGTACGACTTGCGCAGCGCCGACTTCCCGGTCGTGGTGCTGCTCACCGGCGACGATCGCGCGGGTGTCTCTGAAGTGCTGAGCGTGCTCCACGAATGGATGGACGCGCGCTTCGTCCGCACCGTCGCGTTCGGCGAGCGCAGCGAGGAGGAGCGCGAGCGTCCGCGCTTCTGGCGCTACTGGAACGCGTTGCCGCGCAAGGGACAGCTCGCACTATTCGTCGGCGATTGGTCTACGTCGCTGCTGGTCGATCATCTCGGCGACGAGATCGACGACGCCGCGTTCGAGCGCGGTCTCGGTCACGCGGAGAACTTCGAGCGCGCGCTCGTCGAGGATGGCGCGCTGCTGCTGAAGTTCTGGTTGCATCTGCCCAAGAAGGAACTGAAGCGGAGGCTCAAGCAGGCGCGCAAGAGCGACGCCGCGGCGCTTCGCATCGACGCGGTCGATCGCCGACTGCTTCAGAACTACGACGCGCTCTTGCCGCAAGCCGAGCGCTTGATCCGCAAGACCAGCTCGGCCTTGGCGCCGTGGCAGATCGTCGAGGGCACGGATTCGCTCTACCGCGATCTCACCGTCGCGGAAGGCATCCTGGCGGCGGTGAAGACGCGACTCGGCGCGAAACGCGCGAAGCCGGTTGCGCCTGCGATCGCGATTCCGGATCTCGATCCCCACACCACCGTGCTCGGCTCGGTCGATCTCGATGCGTCGATCGCCTACGACGAGTACAAGGCGACGCTCATCGAGTTGCAAACTCGACTTCGCGAGTTGGCGGCGCGTGCGCGCGGGAAGGGCGTCGCGACGGTGCTGATGTTCGAGGGTTGGGATGCAGCGGGGAAGGGCGGCGCGATCCGCCGCATCACCCATGCGCTCGATGCGCGCGACTACCGCACGATTCCGATCGCGGCGCCGACCGAGGAAGAGAAGGCGCATCACTATCTGTGGCGTTTCTGGCGCGAGATTCCGCGCGATGGGCGGATCGTGATTTTCGATCGGAGCTGGTACGGGCGCGTGCTCGTCGAACGCGTCGAGGGTTTCGCGCAGGAGAACGAATGGCGGCGCGCGTTCGCCGAGATCAACGACTTCGAGGATCAACTCGCGCAGGACGGCATCGCCTTCTGCAAGTTCTGGCTGCACATCAGCGCAGACGAACAACTGCGCCGATTCCAGGCGCGCGAGAAGACGCCCTACAAAAAATACAAGATCGGCGAAGACGACTACCGCAATCGCGACAAGCGGGATGCGTACGTCGCGGCGATCGATGAGATGGTGGCGCGCACCTCCTCGGAGCAGGCGCCGTGGACATTGGTGCCCGCCAACGACAAACGCTTCGCGCGCATCGCGATCTTGCGCACCGCGTGCGACACACTCAAGCGAGCGCTGAAGCGCGCATGATTGCGGGGCGTCGTCGGCTCGGCGTGTGGGTGCTGCTTTCGCTCGCGCTCGGCTGCGCGGGACGATCGCATCCACAGCTCCCATTGCCTGCCGCGCCGCCCTTCGACGTGCGCATCCTGCGCGACGATTTCGGCGTGCCGCACGTGTTCGGCAAGACCGACGCCGACGCGGCGTTTGGTCTCGCGTATGCACATGCCGAGGACGATTTCTCGACGATCCAGGACGTGCTCTTCGGCGTGCGCGGGAAACTCGCGTCGAGGCGCGGGCCGAGCGCCGCGCCGAACGACTACATCGTGTCCCTGCTCGGTGTTTGGAAAGACGTCGAGGCCGGCTGGACGCGCGATCTCGATCCGCGCACGCGTGCGATCCTCGACGCGTATGCCGCCGGTGTCACGTACTACGCAGCGCTGCACCCGCGCGAAGTCTGGGACGGCCTGCTTCCGGTGCGCGGCCAGGATGTGCTCGCCGGCTTCGTGCTGCGCTCGCCGTTCTTTTTCGGACTCGATCGCACGCTGCGCGATCTACAACGCAGCGGCGGCGCCACCGACGACGCGGCCCAGTTCGCGGCAACTCCATTCGCGGCGCCGACGATCGGCTCGAACACCTTTGCCGTGGCGCCATCGCGCGCGGCGGACGGTCGCGCGCATCTACTCGTCAATTCGCACCAGCCGTGGAACGGGCCGGTCGCGTGGTACGAAGCGCACATACACAGCGAAGAAGGCTGGGACGCCGTCGGCGGCATCTTCCCCGGCTCGCCGGTGATCTTGCACGGCCACAACCGCAATCTCGGCTGGGCCTTCACGGTGAACCGCCCCGATCTCATCGATGTGTACCGGCTCACGATCAACCCACAGAACCGGAATCAATGCTGGTTCGACGGCGGATGGCGCGATCTCGAGGTCGAGCGCGTCGCGATTCGCGTGCGGCTCTTCGGCTTCCTGCCGTTCACCGCGGATCGCACGGTACTCCGATCGGTGCAGGGGCCCGTGCTGCGTCTGCCGCACGGAACCTTCGCGATCCGCTACGCCGGCATGAGCGATGTGCGTCAAGTCGAGCAGTGGTACCGGATGAATCGCGCTGCGAACTTCGAGGAGTGGCAGAGCGCCATGCGGATGCAGGCGATTCCGTCGCTCAACGCCGCCTACGCCGATCGCAGTGGTCGCATCGGCTACTTCTACAACGCGAAGATTCCCGTGCGCGCGCCTGGCTACGACTGGGCTGGCATCGTGCCGGGTGACACCAGCGCAACCATCTGGAACGAATACATGCCCTTCGATGCGTTGCCGAAGGTGCTGAACCCGCCGTCGGGCTTCGTGCAGAACGCCAACAGCTCGCCCTTCGAGACGACGCTCGGCGCCGGCAATCCGCGGCCCGAAGATTTCCCGGAGAGCGCCGGCATCGAGACGCGCATGACCAACCGCGCGCTGCGCTTGCTGGAACAATTGGGCGCTGATTCGTCGCTGACGGAGGAAGAGCTGCGCGCGATCAAGTTCGACGTGACGCTGTCCGAGCGCTCGGAGCTCTTCGCGATTCTCGATCGAGCGCTCGCGGCCGTCGATGCGGCGGGTGTCGATCCGCAATCACTCGAAGCGAGTGCCGCGGTGTTGCTGCGATCGTGGGATCGCCGCGCCGACTCGGGCAATCGCGCCACGACGCTCGCGATCTTGACGCTCTACCCGACGCTCGACGCCCGCCACGAGGGGCGCCCCGAACCCGATCCGCGCGAGAGCCTGCGCGCTGCGGCGACGATGCTGATGCGTCGCCACGGCCGCCTCGATCCGCCGTGGTCCTGGGTGAACCGGATGCGCCGCGGCCCGCTCGACATCGGCGTCGATGGCGCGCCCGACGTTCTGCACGCGGTCGAAGGTCCGCTCGAGAACGATCGCATCGCGGCGAACTCCGGCGACGGCCTGATGTTCTTCGTGGCGTTCGGCAAGGACGGCGTTCGTTCGCGGAGCTTGCACCAATACGGCAGCGCGACGAGCCGTCCGAAGTCGCCGCACTACGCGGATCAAGTGCCGCTCTTCGTCACGCATCAGCTGAAGCCGGTGTGGATGGATGAAGCCGAGATCCGCGCGCACCTGGAGCGCGAGTATCGGCCCGGAGAAGAAGCGGAAGCCGCGGCGCGGTAGTCTCGCCGTTCGCGCCCAACGGAGGAATCTCGATGTCGCTCGCCATGTCGAAATCTGAACGCGAAGCTTTTCTCGCCGCGCTGCACGTCGGCGTGATCAGCATCTCGGAGTCCGGTCGCGGTCCGCTCACGGTGCCGATCTGGTACGCCTACGAACCCGGCGGCGATCTGTGGGTGCTCACCGATCGCGAGTCGCGCAAAGGCAAGCTGCTGGAAGTCGGCAAGCGCATCTCGCTCTGCGCGCAGACCGAAGCGCCGCCGTACCAGTACGTGAGCGTCGAAGGACCGATCGTTGCGATCGAGCCCTCCGACCGCGAGCGCCACGGTCGTGTGATGGCGCGCCGCTATCTCGGGCCGGAGCTCGGCGATCGCTACGTCGAAGCGACTTCAGCCGAGCGCGACGCGGGCGGCAGCATCGTCGTGCGCATCCGCCCCGCGCGCTGGCTCAGCGTGGACTACAAGAAACAGTTTCAGGTCTAGTCGGCCGCGCGGCTACGCGCCTTCTTCGACCCACGCTTCGAGATCTACCGGCAAGCCGTGCGTGTCTTCCTTGATGCTGCCGAAGGTCTCGCCGAAGTTGGCGCGGAACATCTCGTCGTAGTGCCCGGCGGAACGCTCGCTCATCAAGTCGAGCGCCTTCAGCGTGGGGATCACGAAGCCGCGAATCGGGCCGCGCCGTCCGCCACTGCGCTGCAGCGCGCCGGCGATCGTGGTTCGCTCCTTCGCAAGCGCCTGGAACGCTTCGCCCGGATCGACGCCGGCGTCCCTCCACAGTTGCAACACGCTCGAGCGCATCGTGGTGCCGCCGCGCGAATCGACGAGCAGGCGCGCGCACTCGAACGCGAAGTCTTCGAGCTCGGCGCGCTCGCCCTCGCTCAGCGTCGGCACCACCGCCGAGAGGTACTTGATGCCGTAGCCGGTGTGGCGCGCTTCGTCGCGTGACACGTAGGTGAGGAGCTCCTTCAGCAGCGGCTCCTGCGTCGCGTTGCGCATGTCGCGGAACGAGTAGAGCGCGAGACCTTCGGTGACGACCTGCATGCCCACCGCCTTCTTCTTCCAATCGTCGGTGGCGAGCACGTTGTCGAGGAGCTGCTTCAGCGCCGGCGCGATCGGCTGCACTTCGCCGAGCTTGCGCACGTACGCGGCGAACACTTCGACGTGGCGAGCTTCATCGAGCGTCTGCGTCGCCGCGTAGAACTTGCCGTCGGTGTGCGGAACCGCGGCGACGAGCTGCCCCGCGACCATCAGCGCGCCCTGCTCGCCGTGCAAAAAGTTGGAGAGCAGGAAGCAGGCGCTGCCCTTCGCCACCTTCCAGCGAACCTCTAGCGGAAGCGACTTCCAGAACTCGGTCTCGTGGATCGGGATGCCACCGATCGAGAACGTGTCCGAGAACGCCGCGCGATCGATCGGCTGCTCCCAGTTCAGCTGCTTCATGCCGATCCACTGACGGTCGAGTGCGTTCGCGTAGAGCGTGCGCAGCTCGTCGATCTCGGGCTCGTAGTTCCAGTTGTAGACGGCCTCCATCGCGGAGCGCACGGCGTCGGTCTGGATCGGATGCTGGTCGGGGAGCTGAGCTGCCATCGCGGGTTCATTCTCCAGTGGGCGTCGGCCGAGCCTACCAGCCGGTAGGCTCCTGCGCCGACCGGACGATTCCGCGTAGACTGCGCGCCCATGGAATCGCTGAACGAGCTCGGCTTCTACACGCTCGCCGGCGCGCCGAAGTCGCCGCGCGTGCTGCTCGATGAAGTGCGCGATGCGGAGGCGCTGGGCCTCGGCTCGGCGTTCGTCTCCGAGCGCTGGAACATCAAGGAGGCCTGCACGCTTTCGGGCGCGGTGGGCGCCGCCTCGACGCGACTCGGCATTGCGACGGCCGCGACCAATCACAACACGCGCCACCCGCTGGTGACGGCGTCGTTCGCGACGACGATGCATCGCCTCACCGGCGGCCGCTTCGCGCTGGGGCTCGGTCGCGGCATCGAGATCCTCTTCCGCGTCTACGGCATTCCGCAGATCACCAACGCGCAAGTGGAAGACTTCGCGGGGTTGATGCGACGGCTGTGGCGCGGCGAGACGATCCTCGGTCACGACGGTCCGGCGGGTCGCTTTCCGGTGTTGCGCCTCGATCCCGACTTCGACGAGGCGATTCCGCTGCTGTGGACCGCGTTCGGTCCGAAGTCGCTCGCGCTCGGCGGTCGCGTCTTCGACGCCGTCGTGCTGCACACCTTCTTCAGCGACGAGACGCTGGCGCGCTGCGTCGCAACGGTGAAGCGCGCGGCCGAAGAAGCGGGACGCGATCCTGCGTCGGTGCGCGTGTGGTCGTGCTTCGCGACGGTCGGCGATCATCTCGCGCCCGCGCTGCGCCTCAAGAAGACGGTCGGCCGGCTCGCGACCTATTTGCAGGGCTACGGCGACTTGTTGGTGAAGACGAATCGCTGGGATCCGGCGCCGCTCGCGAAGTTTCGCGCGGATCCCTTCGTCGCGAGTTTTCGCGGCGCCTTCGACGACAAGGCTACGCCCGACCAGCTCGAACACGTCGCGACACTGATCCCGGACGCGTGGCTCGCCGCGGCGGCGACGGGTTCACCCGCGCAATGCGCGCAGAAGATCAACGCGCAATTCGAGCTCGGCGCCGACGGCGTGATCCTGCACGGCGCAGCGCCGAGCGAGCTGGCTCCGATCGTCGAGGCGTACCGTGCGATTCGCCCGGCCGGGCGCTTCGATCGCTTGCCGGCGAATCCGGCGGGAGCGTTGCTCGCGTAGCGGCAACTACGCGTCCGGGCCGAGCAGCATCTGTCGCGCGAGTTGTCGGTGGCGCGCCGCCGCTTCGGGCTCGGGCGCTAAGAGCGACACGACGATGCCCACGGCGAACGCGAGAGGGATCGTCACGAGCGCCGGGTTCTTCAGCGGAAACCACGCGGTGTCGCGACCGAGCATGTCCACCTGGATCGTGGGCGAGAGCCAGATGAGCAGCAGCGTCGAGACGGTGCCGGTGAGCATGCTCGCGACCGCGCCGTGCGTGGTGAGGCGCGACCAGTAGATCGCGAGCAGCAACGCCGGGAAGTTCGCAGAGGCGGCGATCGCGAACGCGAGCGCCACCATGAACGCGACGTTCTGGCCCTTGAACGAGATGCCGAGCACGATCGCGAGCACGCCGAGCGCGATCGTCGCGAGCTTCGCCACGCGGAGCTCCTCGTCCGACTCTGGCACTCCGCGCCGCACGACGTTCACCCACAGGTCGTGCGAGATCGCAGCGGCGCCCGAGAGCGTGAGCCCGGCGACCACTGCGAGGATCGTCGCGAACGCGACCGCCGAGATGAAGCCGAGGAACGCCTCGCCGCCGAGCAACTCGGCGAGCAGCGGCGCCGCCATGTTGCCGCCCGGATCCGCGGCGCGAATCGCGTCGGGCCCGACCAGCACCATCGCGCCGAAGCCCAGCACGAAGGTCATCAAGTAGAAGTATCCGATCAGGCCAGTTGCGTAGAAGACGCTGGTCCGCGCCGCACGCGCCTCGGGCACCGTGTAGAAGCGCATCAGGATGTGCGGGAGGCCTGCCGTGCCGAACATCAGCGCGAGTCCGAGCGAGATCGCCTCGAGCGGACTCGACACCAGCTTGCCGGGCGCGAGCACGGCGTCGCCGTAGCGTTCCGCGGCAGCGGCGAAGAGCGCCGTCGGGTCGAAGTGGAAGCGCGCGAGCACGAGCACACCGAGAAGCGTCGCCCCCGCGAGCAGCAGCGCGGCTTTCACGATCTGCACCCACGTCGTCGCGAGCATGCCGCCGAAGAGCACGTAGACGATCATCACCGCGCCCGTCACTACGACGGCGGCCTCGAACGGGATGCCGAAGAGCATCCGGATCAGGCTGCCCGCACCGACCATCTGCGCGATCAGATAGAACGTGACGGTGGCGAGCGTGCCGATCGCCGCCGCGACGCGCACCGGCACCGGCCGGAAACGCAGCGCGACGACATCCGCGAACGTGTAGCGGCCGAGATTGCGCAGCGGCTCCGCGATCAGGAAGAGCACGATCGGCCAGCCGACGAGCCAGCCGGTCGAGTAGATCAGGCCGTCGAAGCCCGTCGTCGAGACGAGTCCTGCAATGCCGAGAAAGCTCGCGGCGCTCATGTAGTCGCCCGCGAGTGCGAGTCCGTTCTGTCCCGCGGTGACGCTGCGACCGGCGGCGTAGAAGTGCTCTGTGGTGCGCGTGCGCCGCGCCGCCCATGCCGTGATGCCCAGCGTCAGCGCGATGAAGATGAAGAAGAAGAGCAGCGCCAAGTCGCCGCCTACTTCCGCAGCGCGTCGAGCGCCGCGTCGACGTAGCGGTTGGCCCAGCGCACGTAGCCGAGCGTCAGCAGCCACGAACCCACGATCACCAGCGCGCCGAGCAGGATGCCGACCGAGAGGCCCGGCCGGAGCTGCACCGCGAGCAGCGGCTTTGCATACGCGATCAGCAGGATGAAGCCGAAGTAGATCACGATGGCGACCGCGGTCAGCGCGCCGGCAACACGCGCACGTGTCCGGGTGAGCGCCGCGATCTCTTCATCTCGATTCATCCGATCCCTCTCAGTCTTCGAGCACGACCCGGTTCGGTAGCTCGTCGGGGTTGCGACCTTGCGCCGGAACGTGGCGCGCGAGGATCTCGCCGCAGCGGCGGATTGCGGCTTCGAGTCCGTTGACTGCGTCGGCGCTGCGGCCGCTCCGGAGTCCTTCGATGGCGAGATCCACGACGTTCTGCCAGTTCTCGCCCGCATCGAGCTTGGAGTGGATGCCCTCGTCGGCGAGTACGACGACGCGGTGCTCGAGCAATGCGACGAAGATCAGGATGCCGGTGCGCTGCTGTGTGCGCGCGAGTCCGTGCGCGGCGAAGGCGTGACGCGCGCGCTCGGCGACACGCGTTTGTACCAGCGCTTGCGACAGCAAGAGCCGCCGCACTGCATCGATGCGCGCCAGCAGATGCGCCACGACGATCGCTGCCGCTTGCGCCGCCAGGTAGACCCAGCCCGCGAGCGGCGGCGCGAACGCGAACAATCCCGCGAACACGAGCGCCGCGAGCGACACGCCGAAGCGCCAGCCCGCGCTGCCGTACTCGTCGCACGCATGAGTGACGACGACGACGATCTCGCCCACGGTGTTGCGCTCTGCTTCGACGACGCAAGATTCGAGGCGCAGTCGCGCGGCGGGATCGATCATCTCGCTGGGTCGCATCGCTCACCAACTCCCCGAGGCGCCGCCGCCTCCGAAACTGCCGCCGCCGCCGCTGAAACCGCCACCACCACCGCCGAAGCCGCCTCCTCCGAAGCCACCCCCGCCGAAGCCGCCGCCCGAGCCGATCCGCCCGCGACGGCCGCCCGCACCTTGCATCGCCGGCCCAAGAAAACCAAAGAGTGTCGCGAGAACGAATGCGAGCGCTGCCCAACCGGCGATCTTGAGGGCGAAGAACACGAAGCCACCGGCCGTCGCTCCGCCCAGCAGCGCGGTGATGGGGCGCTGCTTGCCGCCGCGAAACGATCCCCAAAGCATGCTGGCGATGATCGATGCGAAGAGCACGAGTCCCATCGGGTCTGTGCGCTGCGAGTCCGTGTCGCGACTCGATGGCCGCGAGAACGCGATCTGCTCGCCGCGCGCTGCACGCATCAATGCGTCAGCGGCGGCGTCGATGCCGCCCGGCATGTCGTTCGCGCGGAAGCGCGGCGCCATCACGTCCTCGATCACGCGCTTGCCGACGATGTCGGGCACGACGCCTTCGAGTCCGTAGCCGACCTCGATGCGCGCCCGGCGATCCTGCGTCGCGACGATCAGCAGGATGCCGTTGTCGGCGCCCTTGCGGCCGAGCTTCCACGCCTCGGCGACGCGCAGCGCGAACGACTCGATCGGCTCGCCGTCCGTCGTCGGCACCGTGAGCACCGCGATCTGGTGCGACGTCTCCGTCTCGAATTGCGTGAGCATCTGCTCGAGCCGCTGCGCGCGCTCGGCGGGCAGCACGCCCGCGAGATCGTTGACGTGCGCGCGCAGCGCCGGCACCGGAATCTCTGCGCGCGCCGCAGTTGCGAGAGCGAAGGCGAGCGCCGCGCCGAGCGCGAGGCTGCGAATCAGAACTTGACCTCGGGCGGTTTGTCGCTTCCGGGCTGCGCCTCGAAGGTCGGCCGCACTTCTGCGCCGAGCAGGAAGCGCGCCGTCAGGTTGGTCGGGAAGAAGCGCACCAGCTTGTTGTACTCGGCGACCGTTTCGATGTAGCGCTTGCGTGCCACCGCGATGCGGTTCTCGGTTCCCTCGAGCTGCGCCTGCAAGTCGCGAAAGTTCTGGTTCGCCTTGAGATCGGGATATCTCTCGACGGTGACGAGCAAGCGCGACAGCGCGCTCGACAGTTCGCCCTGTGCCGCTTCAAACTTTTTGAACGCGGCGGGATCGTTCACCAGTTCCGGTGTCGCCTGCACGCTGGTCGCCTTCGCACGCGCATTCACGACCGCTTCGAGTGTGCTCTTCTCGAATTCGGCGGCGCCCTTCACGGACGCGACCAGATTCGGAACCAGGTCGGCGCGCCGCTGATACTGATTCGCGACTTCGCCCCACGCCGCCTTCACCTGCTCGTCGGCACCCTGGATCTTGTTGTAGCCACAGCCACTGGTCGCGAGTGCGCAGGCCGCCGCGGCGGCGACGATCACGAAGCGGGCGCGGGCGCCCTGGGGCACGAGCAGGTTCATGGTGTTCTCCTCCAAGGCTGCGCATTCTAGCCGCATTCGTTGTGACTCAAGGGTCGCGCGAGATTCTCCGATCGGGGGCTCGTGCGCGCACCCGATCTCGACTGCCCGATCTGCCAGGCGAACATCCCGCTCAGCGGTGATGAGAAGCCGGGCGACGAAATCTTCTGCACCTACTGCGGCGCGCCGTGCCGCATCGGCGGCAACGCCGATGCGCCGGAGCAGTGGGAAGCCGAGGAAGACTTCTAGGCAGCGATCGCAGATCGTGCGACGCGATCAGTCGCCGGTGTAGAGCGGGAGCCGCTCGGTGAGTTCCGCGAGCGGCCTGCCTGCAAGATCGCGCGTCGAGAGCAGCGGCTCGGCCACCGGCCAGAGCACGCCGATCGCCGGATCGTCCCATTGGATCGTGATCTCATCTTGCGGCACGTACACGTCCGAGCACTTGTACTCCACCTCGGCGACGTCGCTCATCACGCAGAAGCCGTGGGCGAAGCCGCGCGGGATGTAGAGCTGGCGGAAGTTCTCGGCCGAGAGATACACGTCGAAGGAGCGGCCGAAGGTCGGCGAGCCGCGCCGGATATCGACCGCGACGTCGAAGATCTCACCGACCACGACGCGCAACAGTTTCGCTTGCGGGCGCGTCACCTGCGCGTGCAAGCCGCGCAGCGTGCCCCGCACCGAACGCGAGTGGTTGTCCTGCACGAACGCGGCCTCGATGCCGCCGTCGCGGTACTTGGTCTCGGCGTAGGTCTCGAGGAAGAAGCCGCGCGGGTCGCGGAACACGTCCGGCTCGATCACCAGCACACCGGGGAGCGTCGTCGGGATGAACTTCACGAATCCACTTCCTCGGCGAGCTGCACCAGATAGGTGCCGTAGGCGGACTTGGCCAGGTCGCGCCCCAGTTTGGCGAGCGCATCGCGATCGATCCAGCCCTGACGGAACGCGATCTCCTCGATGCTCGCGATCATCAGACCCTGGCGTTCCTGCACGGTGTGGATGTACTCGGAAGCCTGGAGCAGCGATTCGTGCGTGCCGGTGTCGAGCCACGCGATGCCGCGGCCGAGCAGCTCGACGCGCAGTTCGCCCTGCTTCAGATACGCGAGGTTCACGTCGGTGATCTCGAGCTCGCCGCGCGCGGAAGGTTTCAGCGCGCTCGCGATCTCGACGATCTGGCCGTCGTAGAAGTAGAGACCCACGACTGCGTAGTGCGAGCGCGGTACGCTCGGTTTCTCTTCGATCGTCAGCACGCGGCCCTGCTTGTCGAACTCGACCACGCCGTAGCGCTCGGGATCGCTCACCCAGTAGCCGAAGACCGTCGCGCCCGTCCTTTGTGCCGCGGCGCTCTCGAGGCGGTCGCCGAGGCCTTGGCCGTGGAAGACGTTGTCGCCGAGCGCGAGGGCGACGCCATCACCCGCGATGAAGTCGCGACCAATCAAGAACGCCTGCGCGATGCCTTCGGGTCGCGGCTGCGCGGCGTATTGGATCGACATGCCGAGATGCGCGCCGTCGCCGAGCAGTCGCTCGAAGCCGGGCAGATCTTCGGGCGTCGAGATCAGCAGCACCTCGCGGATGCCGGCGAGCATCAACGTCGAGAGCGGGTAGTACACCATCGGCTTGTCGTAGACGGGGAGCAGCTGCTTGCTGACACCGCGCGTGATCGGATGAAGCCGCGTGCCGGTGCCACCGGCGAGCAAGATTCCCTTCATCATCGATCTCCCGCTTCGGTGCCTGGGCTCACCTTGCCTGGTCTGCTGCCGCGCATGCGGCTCGTGCCGACATCGGCGCGCGACCATAACAAAGGAATCACCAGCGCCCGGCTCCGTTTCGAGGAGCGGCGTGGCGTCAGAAGCGGGGGATTGGGAGGGAGCGGTTCGCGCAGAGCGCCGCGCTCGAGGGCGCGGCGCTCTGCGCAATCGACGGCTCTACGCGAAGCGAATGCTGCGGTCGCGCGGATTTCCGACTACGCGCACGGAGCCCGAGGTGAGCATGTGCGCGACGGTCGCAACCACCTCGCGCTCGTCGTCGGCCACTTCGGTGACCGCCCAGACCAGCTCCCACAGCGTCACTTCGGGCACATCGGTCTCGACTCGCGGCGCAATCTCGGCAATGGCAATGGCACCCATGAATTCCCCCTCTGCGCAACCAATGAGCACGATGCGTGCCAGACCGGGCGGAGACTCAGCACAAATCTTCGCGTACGCAGATTCGCGCGCGAAATCAGCGCGTTGTTCGATTCGCTCCGTGCATCCGCAGGTCGCAGCGCAAGCCGCGCTCCGACGGATTCCCAACGCCCTGTGTTCGATGTCGAACACATGCGCCGCGTTCCGGCGGTCTCGGCGCGTTCGTGGCTGCAACCCGCGGCGCAGCGATGCGGCCCGCGAAGCGGCGCGTTCGGCGCCAGGTCAGATGAAGCCTCCCTTTTCCCGTGGACAGTTTCGCGTTCGCACTTCCCGTCACCCCATCTCGTCGCGCCGATACCCCAGCGCCTCCGCCATCGCCGCCGCTTCGACGCGTCGCTCGTCCGCAAGATCCGCGATCGTGCGCGCGACGCGCAGCAATCGCCGCGCACCGCGCGCCGAGAGGCGCAGCTTCTCGACCGCGCGCCCGAGCAGCGCGCGCGCTTCGGTCGTCGCATCGACCACCTCGTCGAGCGCCGCATCCGAGATCTCGGCGTTCGTGCGCACGCCGAGCGCGTCGAGTCGCTTGCGCTGTCGTTCGCGCGCATCGATCACGCGACCGCGTACGGTGGCGCTCGATTCGCCGGGCGCGCGCACCGCGACGAGATCGCGCCACGCGACGACCGGCACCGACAGGTGTAGATCGATGCGATCGAGGAGCGGGCCTGAGACGCGCGCGGCGTAGCGCGCGACGGCGATGTCCGTGCAGGTGCAGTCGCGCCAACGCGAGAGCCGCCAGCCACAAGCACAGGGTTGCGTTGCCTTCTTGTCGCACGTGCGGATCACGCGGAAGGCCGCAAAGCCGGGCCTTTTCCCCTCAGGTCCCCAAACTCTCGGGGAGCACCTCAAGCACCGGCGCCTCGAACTCGGTCTCAGGCAACAAGATGTGGCTGCCCAGCTGGGGGTCTGTGAAGCGACAGTGATCAACTGGGAGACCGGACTCAGGCGGCCCCGGATCACCTACTACCCGGCGATCATCGGGTTCCTCGGCTTCGATCCGAGTCGCCCGGCCAGTGACGGCCACACAACCATCGACGCGATTCGCCGTTCCCGTGGCCTCTCGCAGCGAGAACTCGCCCGTCGGATGGGCGTGGACGAGGGCACTCTCTGCGACTTTAAGCGCGGGACGCGGAGACCAAGTCGGAGAACGCAGAGGCGAATCACTTCGTTCCTCACGTTGCTGGCCCGTGACAGCAAGCCGCGTTAACGCAAACGTCGGTTGTGATGCAATCCGAAGATTTCTCGCCCAGCGACGGAACCCGTTGGACAACAACGTGCGGAGACTTCATCTCCAATTCCTTTGACCTGCGGTCAGCGTACAGGTAGAACGGTCCGACCCAAGTCGGAGACGATCTCATGTATCGCTTCACGTCGGCGAGTCATTCGAAGTGTGCCCAGAGAGCGGCGATCGCGATGGCTGTCTGGATCGCGTTGGCATCGAGGGCAGCATCGGCAGACGATCAGCTCGGCACGCTGTCGCTCGATGGCGATTCCTACATCTCGTACAGCGACTCGCAGAACCCGCGCATCCCAGCAGGCAGCACGATCCGGTTCCGCTTCGGCACGGCGAGCGCGGATGGATCGGTGCCGATCACCGTGCGACCCGAAGATGTTTCGATCTGCGGCATCGCGGTGGCGCAAGGCATGGCGATTCAATACTCGCTCGGCGGATCGGCGACGGGCACGCTTCGCAAGGTGGCCGGAAGCAAAGAGATCGAACTCTTCGCAACGCTCGTCGCGACTTTGCAAGGCAGCCCCGAGACGCCGCCTGTTTCCTATCAGCTCCGCTTCACGACGGGGACCGCGCAGGCTTCGAACACGAGCCAGACGGAGTCGGTAACCGTAGATGGTGTTCCTGCGGCAACCGCGAACTACGTGCAGTTGGTCGGCGCTGCGACGAATCGCCCCGATGCGTTCCCAGGTCCAGGCGAAGCGGTCTACGCGATTCTGAGTGGGAGCTTCGATGCGCTTCCGGTCCTGCCGTGAGGCGCCTCCGAAGTCGAGCGTCCGATCGGCACTGGCCGGATGCACCGTCGGCTAGGTTGGTTCTGCGAGCCGTCATGTGTGGCACATGGATCGCAGTGACCCTTCTTCTCGCGCTCGCGACACATCGGGATGCCGCAGCGGCCGGCAGTTGCGCTCACATCATCGAGATCCGACAGAAGATCTCGACCGAGGTGAACTTCTGCGACCCCCCGTATTCCTGTCCATGCGATTCCCCCCACGCCCTCAACGGATGGCCTCTGGTCGGTTCGTGGAGCTGCGAGGATCTACACTACTGTGGAACCAGTCTCTCGCATCCGTGGTCACGGTACGGAGGCTACGACGATCCGAGCGATCCCAACGATCGCTGCAGCGAAGTGCCCGTCCACGAAGTTGTGGTGATGGACAATTGCGACGAAGGCCCGCTGGCGAAGAAGCAGCCCGACACGTGTTCGCAAAGCATGACGTCGAAGCCGCAGAGTTCGCTGTCGAAGCTGCTCGGAGACCCGGTCGACCTCACGAATGGCATGCTTCGCCAGACGACGACGGATATCAATCTCGGCGGGGGGCTCGCCTTCACGCGGCACTACGCGTACGACCTCGCAACCACGAAGCTTCACGACGGACCGCTCGGCAACAACTGGATCCATAGCCTCGCGTGGGAACTGACGCGGTCCGGCACTGACGCGCAAAGTATGCCAGGGGAGGTCTTCCGCCTTGGCCGGCCGCTGGCGACGCCACGCGCCTTCTACCGCCTGATGACGCAGACCACGTTCCACTCGCGCGCCGGAACCGGCTCGCTCGCGCTCTCGGGCGGGGACGTGATCTTCACGGACGCGGATGGCACCCAGGCTGCTTTCAGTGGCAGCGGAGACACGTGGCAGCTCTCGGGGCTCACGTTTCCAGGCGAGGCCCCGATCACGGTGACCTACACCGTAGACGGTTCAGGAAAACCGGTCACGACCTACACGCGCGGCAGCGCGGCGCTCGCCGTGACGTTCCAAGGCGCCGCCTCCACAGACAGAATCGAGAAGGTGAGCGGCGGCGGGGAGTCGGTTCTCTACGGCTACACCACCGTCACACACGGCCAAGTCTCCAAAGTCGTGCTTCAGACGGTGACGATGCCGAACCGTGCCACCCTAGATCTGAATGATTCGATCGACTTCACGTACGAGTACCTCGCCTCGGTCGATGGAGGCGTTCTCAACAAGGTGAAGCGCGCGGGCGTGACACTCAGTGAATGGGGTTGGGGAAATTCGGGTGGCGCGTACCGAGTCACCTCCATCGATGAGCCGATGCTCGACCAGCCGCTCACGTGTTCCTACTCCCGCGAGGTGATCGGGACCCCACCGAACGACTTCGCGCAGGTCACCACAGAAGTAGCGGGCCAGAGCAGTCCCTCGAACATTCTCGCGACCTTCCAGTCGCGGACGGCAGGCCGCGCAACCCAACCCCAGACCCGGGTCTCCTCGGTCTCT
>JANNKU010000122.1:0-1992 GCA_031396445.1 Deltaproteobacteria bacterium
GTGTAGATCGAAACGCACCAGCCGTGATCGATCTCGGCCACATCGTGTCCGTGGCCGAGCCAACGGTCGCGACGCCGTTTGATGTCATCGAGATCACTCGCGTGGAATGCGATGTGATTGCTCCACAGCGGCAACCCGAGCCCAGCCGCGATCGACGTCGAGTAATCCTTCGGGAGCGAGTCGTCGTGCAGATCCCAGAACGCGATCATCTCGCCGCCGCCCGTCTCATAGAAGAGATGCTTCGCCCAGCCACCTTCTGGCGACTTCGCCGCCACCACCTTCACCAACTCGAAGCCGGTGGCTTCGGTGTAGAAGCGATGGTTGCCTTGCACGTCGCGCGTGGCTACTGCCACGTGATGAAACGCCATGTCGGTGTACTCCCGCTCTGCGCCATTCGGCGGCGCCGGGCGATCCTAGCCGAGCTCGGGGTCCACCGGCTCGCGCCTTCAGACCCCGCCGCGACGCTCCGATAGGCGCCTCGATCATGTGGCTCGACGTCGTTGCACTCGGCTTGCTCGCACTCTTCGCCTGGCGCGGAGCACGGCGCGGTGCGCTCGCGAGTGGACTCTCGCTAGCGGGCTACGCATTCGGTTACGCGGCCGCGATCGTCGCGGGGATCTACGCGGGCGATCTCGCCGCCGAGATCTTCGGTGTCTCGCCGCTGCTCGGCGCCCCGATCGCCGGCACCTTCGCGTTCCTCTTCGTCACCTTGGACTTCGCGCTCGTAGGGTTCGTGTTGCGGCGCCGCAGCGAGACGGTGCCCAGCACGGCGAGTCGCATCGGTGGCGCCTGCTTCGGCATGTTGCGCGGCTCGATGCTGGTGCTGCTACTCGGCTTCGCCGCCGTGTGGATCGATGCGCTGCCGCAACTGACGAATCAAGGCGCGAGCAGCGCGCCTGCCTTCGATACACCGCTGCGTGCCGTCACACGCGTGGCGGTTGCAGCGGGCGTGGAGAGCGCGCTCGGCGACACTCCTGGCGCGGATCTCGCAACGCACGCGCTCACGCAACCCGGAGAATCGATCGAGCAACTCCGAGCGCTCGCCGCGACACCGGAGATTGCCGCGCTCGCAAACGATCGCGAGTTCTGGGCCTACGTCGAATCGGGCGCGGTGCCAGCCGCCCTCGCGCAGCCGAGTTTTCAGCGGCTGCAATGGAATGCGGAGCTGCGGGCTCAACTCGCCGCCGTAGGGCTCGTCGACGAAATCTCCGCGGGCGATCCGTCGATCTTCGCACTCGAGATGCGCGGTGCGCTGGAGAAGATCGGCCCGCGACTGCGCCAATTGCGCGAGGATCCCGATCTCGCGCAACTCGCGAGCGATCCCGCGGTGATGCAACTCGTCGAGCGTCGCGACATCGTGGGCCTACTCGCGCATCCGCGCTTCCAAAGCCTGCTGACACGCGCCTTGGCGTCTGCTCCGAATCCCGGCTGACATCGCTTCTCGAAGCGATTCGCTTCCACGCGTGGCACTCTCGGGGCTCGCGCTCGGGAGGCGTCAACGTTGTCAGCACCGCTTCGCACCGATGTGGGCGCCACGCACATTGCGCTGACGGTCGCAGATCTCGATGCCAGCATTGCGTTCTATGCGCGCTACGCCGCGATGACGGTGGTACACGAGCGCAAGGACGCGACGCGCGTCGCATGGATCTCGGATCTCACGCGACCCTTCGTGCTGGTGCTGATCGAGGTGCCGCGCGTCGAGTTCCGACTCGCCGGCTTCAATCACATCGGTGTCGGCTGCGCATCGCGCGCTGATGTCGATCGACTCGCGACACAGGCGCGTGACGAAGGCTGTCTCGCGCGCGGCCCGATCGACTCCGGCTATCCGGTTGGCTACTGGGCGTTCCTGCGCGATCCCGACGGACACCAGCTCGAGATTTCGTTCGGGCAAGAAGTGGGAATCGCCGTCGACCACGCCAAGGAGGACTCGCGATGAAGGTGCTGCGCGGTCATCACATCTCGTTCTCGATCGCCGACCTCGATCGCTCGAAA
>JANNKU010000139.1:0-6935 GCA_031396445.1 Deltaproteobacteria bacterium
GCGTGTGTGTCCCTCGAGTCAACAGCCAGTCAACACGAGGACCGTCCCCTTTCTCACCTAGAAGACGGCGATGCCGAGGGACCAGTAGCGGATGGCGTTGGCGGGGTCGGTGGCGATGATGTTGTTGCCGAGCCAGAGGCAGAACTCGGCCTTCATCAGCTTTCGCGTGCAGGTGAGGTCGCCGGCGGCGCACGCGGTTGCGGCAATCTCGCGTTCGAGCGTTGCGCGCACGGCGTCGGTGAAGCGCGCGTGCAGCGGCGCGAGGCCAGCGATCGGATGCGGCGGAATGCGCAGGCCCCACTCGATCCCGCCGAGCGTCTTCGACGTCCGCAACTCGTTGCTGCGGCTGATGTGGCCGATCGCTTGCGGGATCAGGAACGGCGCAGCCGAACCCGCGAGCACCGTCGAGTCGGGCGGCTGCAGCGTCGAAGCGAGTGCCGTGAGATCGCTGCGAATCGCTTCGAGCGCCCAGCCGAGTCCCGCGAGCGGATCCGCACTCGCGGCGACGTTCGACACGCCCGACATCCCGTTCTTGGTGTTGCGTCGATCGCGTCCATAGCCGGCCCACGGCAGCGCTGCATCCGTGGCGGGCGCCGGCGTATCCCAGACATAGAGGTTGCCCTCGCGCGTGATCGCGACGATCTCGGTGTTGCCATCGCCGTCCACATCGCCCGGTGTCGGCGAGGACAAGTGCCAGCCATGCGTGAACTTCGGCCAGCCCTCCGGCTCCGATCCATCGGCGCGATACGCGCGCACCAGATATGCGCCGCTGCCGTTGATCGCCTCGGCGATGCCATCGCCATCGACGTCTGCAAGCGCCGGGCTTCCGATGAACTGCATGTCTTCCATCACGCGCGGGAAGGCGGGCACCACTGCGCCCGTCACAGGATTCCACGCGGTGAGCTGGTGATGCGCGAAGACGCCGTCTTCGACGAACGAGTCCGCATCCGGCAACTGACCCTGCTGCGCGGGAGCGACGATGTCGAAGAGTTTGCGCAGACCACCGGTCGGCGCGACGTACTCGGGAAGCCCGTCGCCGGTGATGTCGCCGAATGCGCCCGAGCCGAGCGCAGCGAAGAACGGCGCGTCCGGCGAACCGGCGGTCGCCGGAATCGTCGGGAAACCAGGCGTCGGGAAATCGATCGCGAGCGCACGCGGCGCGCCGCTGATGCTGCCGAGCGACGGCGTTCCGTCCGGCTTGATCAGCATCACCGGACCGATCATGCCGAAGATCGCGACGCGCACGGTGCCGTTGCCGTCGATGTCGGTGATCGCAGGCGAGCCCGGCACACCGGTGCCGACGGTCGGCAGCACGCCCGGCGTCAGCAGCGGCACCTTCACCGGCCAGCCCGCGAGGAAGGGTCCACCCGCAGCGGCATTGCCATCGGGCTTCACCGCGTAGACGCGACCCTGTGTATCGACCGAGAAGTCGTCGATGTCCGCGGTGCCGAGCAGCTGCGCGAGATTGCGGAACAGGCGCGACTCGATCGCGAAGCCGTTCAGCTCGTTACCGTACTCCTCGTTGGTCGAGACCACGAGTTCGGGGCGGCCATCGCCATCGAGATCGCCGACTGCCGGCGACGAGAGGCTCTTTGCGGCGCGATCGCGGGCATCCACGCCAGCGAGCGGCGTCGCCTTGCCGGTCGCGTCGTCGATCGACACCTTCGTGCGATCGGCGAGGCGCACCGGGAAGCCGGTCATCGGCGCGCCATTCGCGCGCCACACATAAACGTTTCCGTCGAGCGCACTCGCGATGATTTCGAGCGCCGGGTTCTGGCCCGCGGCATCGAGGTCGGCGAGCACCGGCGCGCCGGCAAAGCCACGCAGCATGTCGTTCAGCCGGTTGCGATTCTCCGGTAGCGACAGGTTCGGGTCGGTGGCGACAGGGAAGCCGGCGCGCGCGCGGCCGTGGTCGTCGAAGACGTAGAGGCGGCCGAGAATCGACGCGACGACGATCTCGACGCGCCCGTCGCCGTCGATGTCGTCGGCGGCCGCAGCGCCGATCACCGCCTCGTAGGGCAGCGGCACTTCGCCGCTCGCGTACGCGGGCGAGGCGTGAACCGGCAGCGGATTCGTGTGCGTCGGGAAGCCGGGCAGCTCGGCGCCGGTGGCGCCGTCGAGCACATGCACGGAGCCGTCGCCGCCGGACTGCACGATGTCGAGGACACCGTCGCGGTTCACGTCGGCGAGCGCGGGCGAACTCTCGCCCGAACCGGGCAGATGGATCGGCGCGTAGCGCAGCGTCGGGTCGCTGTGGATCGCGACGGTGCGGCGGTCTTCGCCGAGGTTGCCGAGCGTGTCGATCACGCGCAGTCGCAGTGTGACGGTGTGGGCATCGACGTCCGGGCCGCCGATCGGCAGCGTCGGATCGAAGCCGCAAGCCGCCGCGGTGTCGCCCGACACCCAGCTCACGAGAACTTCGTCGTCGATGGCGGCGCCGCCGCCAGAGCCCGATCCGAGCAGCGTGTACTCGAGCGGCTGGATGCCGCAGCCGACTTCGAGCGTCCAATCGAAGTTGTTGCCGACGCGCAGTGCCCGCGCGGAGCCGCGCACGTCGAAGTTCGGCGAGCGCACAGGGTCGATGATGTCGAACCAGCGCACGCTGCCCGAGAGATCGGCTTCGGGCGGGATCGTAAGGTCGGTGACGAAATCGAAAAGTGTCGGCGCGTTCGGCCGACCGTAGCCGGTGAACTGATCCCACTCCGGCTGGGTCGGGTAGTTGCTCGAACCGAAGAGCAGCCCGCGCGCCGGCGCCGAGAGCAGGATCGAGAGCAGCGTGCCCTCGGTCGTGGACTGCAGGAACGGCGCCTCGGACTGATCGACGTCGCGCGCCGATGCGCGCAGCAGCTGGCGCACTTCTTCGGCGGAGAACGGTGTGCCGGTCTCGGGATGCGGCGCGAAGAGGCCGCGATCGATCTGGTTCTTCGCGTGCGACATCAGCAGCGCAGTGAGTCCGCCGGCGCGCCCAGTCGCTTCCGACGAGCACGACGATGAAGGGATCGCGACCCAAGCCTTGCCGCCGTAGTTGGTGCAGCCGTTCAGCAGCTCGTAGCCGTTGGCGTCTTCGTCGATCACGAGTCCGTCGCCGTTCTTGACCGAGTTCACCCAGATCATGTGATCGTAGTGGGCTGGCGCGTTGTGGTGTCGGCTCTCTTCATCGGCGGCGCTCGCGATGATCGGGATGCCGCGGCGATAGGCGTAGGTGACCGCCGCCTGGCCGGTGTCGCTCGCGTTGATCGTGCCGAGCGCCTCCGAGATCAGATCGACGCGCATATCGGTGGCGTAGATGACCGCTTGCAGGAAGCTGCCGTCGTCGCCGACGAAGGAGTCACCGACGCGCAGCGGCAGATAGAACGAACTCGGTGCGAAGCCCGGCATGCCGCTGCCGTCATTTGCTTCCGCGTACTGATCGCCCGCCTCGCCAGTGCCGTGGCCGTACTCGACGTCGTCGTCGGGATCGTTGTCGTTCTCGAGGAAATCCCAGCCGGCGATGTCGTCGATGTAGCCGTTGCCGTCGTCATCGACGCCGTCCTGGTAGAAGCGGATCAGGTCCTGGCCGTCGCAGTGGCCGTTTCCATTGAGGTTGGCGGCGCAGGCGGCGCTGAAATCGGCGATCGAGACGAAGCCGTTGCCGTCGCAATCCTGTGACGCGCAGCCGCTCGGCACCGGCAGCTCGCCGCTGTTCAGCAGCACGGTGCGGGCGACGTCGCCGCTTTCCCATCGAATGCCGCTGTCGAGAATCGCGCCCGCGACGTCGGGCCGACCGGTGGTGCGCTCCCAGGCGCCGGTGATGTCCATGCCCGAATCGGGCGCGAACTTCCATGCGTCGCCGGACGACGAGCTGTAGTCGTTCGGGAAGGCGCCCGGTTCGATGAAGAGATAGCTGGCGAAGTCGGCGGGGTCGGAACAGCCGGCCGCTGCGCAGGTCGGAAACGGCACATCTGCTTGCGCCGCAGGCGCAGCGAGCAGCCCGATTCCGAGAACCATTCCACCGATCATTCCACCGATCGCACCGAGCCCGCGCAGCACTCGCATCGCCACCTCCGCTCCAAAAAAGAGCGGCCCACCATATCAGAGTCGGGCGCGGGTCGAGCAGCCGATTGGGGCCTTTGCCCGCCGGATCGGCCGATTGCGTTACCGCCACCCAGGGGGAAGCGGGGGCGGCGAGGGCTCGCCGCGACGACTAACTTGCGCGCTCATGGACTGGAACGATTCCCGAATCTGGCTCGCAATCGGCTTCCTCGGGAACGCGCTCTTCTTCTCGCGCTTCATGGTGCAGTGGATCGCATCCGAGCGGGCGGGTCGCTCCTACATCCCGACGTTGTTCTGGTGGCTGTCGATCGCCGGGTCCGTCGTGCTGCTGCTCTACGCGCTGCACAAACGCGATCCCGTCTTCACGCTCGCGTACCTGCCGAACTGCGTTGTCTATGTGCGCAACTTGATGCTCATCCGGAAGCAGCGACGCGAAGCCGCTGCCGCGGTAGTCCCGCTTCCCGCGCGCGCGCCACAGGCCGCAGCGACCGCCACCAGCAGCGACGCGATCGTCAACGGCGCGCCCAGTCGCACATAGCGCCACCCGGCGCGCGCCCGAGTCGGCTGATAAGTTGCGCGCCCATCTTTATTTGGGGCCGCGACGCCGGTGACCGACCACCTGCTCATCTTCTGGATTCAGTTGCTCGTGCTGCTCGCGGCGGCGCATGCGCTCGGTGCGCTCGCGCGCCGCATCGGGCAGCCGCCGGTGGTCGGCGCATTGCTCGCAGGTCTGCTGCTCTCGCCGTCGGTACTCGGGGCGATCTCGCCCGACGCCTATGGCTGGCTCTTCCCGGACGACGCGCGCCAGCAGGGGCTGCTCCAGGGCGTGGCGTGGATCGGTGTCGCGCTGCTGGTGTTGATCACCGGCTTCGAGACGGATCTCGCGCTGGTGAAGCGGCTCGGACGCGCGGCGGCGCTGGTCGCCGTCTTCGCGCAGATCATCCCGTTCGCGACCGGTTTCGGCGTCGGCATGGCGCTGCCGGCGGAGTTGGTGGGCGGGCAGTCCACTCGTCTGCTCTTCGCGCTCTTCATCGCGACGGCGCTGTCGATCTCCGCGTTGCCGGTGATCGCGCGCGTGCTCGTCGAGCTCGACTTGATGCGGCGCAACTTCGGGCAGATCACGCTCGCGGCCGCGACGGCGGACGACGTCGTCGGCTGGGTGCTGCTCGGCGCCATCGCGGGGGCGGCGCGCTCGGGAAACTTCGGCGTGCTCCCCGTCGTTGCGCGCTTCGCCGCGGCGGCGCTCTTCTTGGTCTTCGCATTCGTCGTCGGCCAGCGACTCGTCGACGCCGCATTGCGTAGCGTGATGCGACGCGGCGCCGGCGTCTCCGGCGCCGTCGCGACCAGCCTGCTGATCGTGCTCTTCGCAGGCGCGTGCACGCATGCGCTCGGCCTCGAGGCGATCTTCGGCACCTTCGTCGCGGGCATCCTGCTCGGACGCTCGCGCTACCAGTCGGCGGATAGCTTCCCGCGTCTCGAGACGCTCACCAGCGCGTTCTTCGCACCGCTCTTCTTCGCGAGCGCCGGCGTGCGGGCAGATCTCTCGTCGCTCGCCGATCCGGTCGTGCTGGGCTGGGGACTCGCGGTGTTCGCCGCAGCCTGCGCGGCGAAGTTTGCGGGCGCGTTCCTCGGCGCGCGCGTAGCGGGCCTGCACCCGCTCGAAGGCCTCGCGCTCGGCGCGGCGCTGAATGCACGCGGCGCGGTCGGACTCGTCGTCGCCACCGTGGGACTCGGCGCCGGCGTACTCAATCAAGCGTCGTACACGATCGTCGTGTTGATCGCGATGGGAACCTCGATGATGGCGCCGCCGCTGCTGCGCGCGATCGTGCGTCGCTGGCACGGCGGTGAGGAAGAGCAGGAACGGCTCGCGCGCGAACGGCAGCACGGCCAGAACCTTTTGGTGAGAACAGGTCGCGTATTGCTGCCGACGCACGGCGGCCCGAACTCACTGCTCGCCGCGCGCATTCTCGATCTCGCGTGGCCCGAGGGAACCAAGGTCACCGTGTTCTCGGCGGGACCCGACATCCCGGCCGACGACTTGCGACGCGTGCTGTCGATCATCGAGAACAAGCCCTCCGATCACGTGCACTCGCGGAGCGAAGATCCCCTCCCGGCGGTTCTCGAACAGGCGGCGTTCGGTTACGGCGCGATCGTGGTGGGCGCGAGCAACGAGCGCATCGCGGGCCGCATGGTGTCGCCATTCGTCGATGGACTCTTCGCGGCGAGTCCCGTCCCGGTGTTGATGATCCGACGCGGTGTCATGCTCGCGCCCGACGACGTGCCGCATTTCGAGCGCGTGCTCGTTCCCGCGATCTCGACACTGCCGGGCCGCGCTGCGCAGGAAGTCGCGTTCGGGATCGCGAAGCGCCTCGGCTCCGAGGTGTTGCTCGCGCACATCGTGAAGACGCCGGCGCCGAGCGAGGAGATTCTCTACTCGCGCTCCGAGTGGCAGCGCGACGACGCCGCGCCGCTCGGCGTCGCAAGGCGCGTGATGGACGATGCCCAACAGCTCGCGCGCGAGATCGGCGTCGAGGCGCAGACCGCGATCCGCATCGGCATCTCCGCGCCGCGCGAGATCCTGTCGCTGTCACGCGAGGCGGGCGCCGACCTGATCGTGTTGCCCGCCAACCTGCGCCAACTCTCCGAGCGCCCGTTCCTCGGCTACGGCGTCGAGTACATCCTGCAGCACAGCGAGAGCACCGTCCTCATCGTCAGCCTACCCGCCGGCTGGCGCCACGCCTGAGTGGTGGGGAATGTGGAAAATGGGGGGGTGGCAGGGGTGGGCCCCGACGATGACCGACGTCACGCCGCGCGCTCCGGAGACGCCGAAGGCGCGGTGGATGCGCGGGCGGCGCAGATCGGTGTCGATCATCAGCACGCGCTTCCCGCTCTGCGCGAGCGAG
>JANNKU010000145.1:0-3277 GCA_031396445.1 Deltaproteobacteria bacterium
GCGTCGCGGTCGAAGCACCCGACGCCGAGTCGAAGCCCGGCGTCGTGATCGGCTTCAAGCCGAGCTGACCAATGATCGGGGCCGGGCGTCAGGTTATTTCGTTGTCAGGTTATTCAATAACCTGACAACGGAATAACCTGACGCCCGGCCCCAATCATTCGCCAATCATTGGTCAGCTCGGCTTGAAGCCGATCACGACGCCGGGCTTCGACTCGGCGTCGGGTGCTTCGACCGCGACGCGGGCGCCGACGACGCCCTTCTCTACCAGCAGCTGCCGCACTCGCTCCGCGCGCGCCTTCGCGAGCGCGGCGAGCCGCTCGTCCGGCACCGACACCGCAGCGACGTAGCGATCGAAGAGCGCTTGATCTTCGGGCGTGAGTTCCGCCGGCTCTCCCTTCGCGCGCTGCGAGAGTGCTTGTCCGACGCGCCGTCGCGAGAGGAAGCTCGCGTCCTCGATCTCCGGCAATCCTTCGCCTGACGACCAGCGCTCGACCAGCATCTGCTGCGCTACGACGGGGCGATCCTCCGGTCCCACGCGACCGCGCAGCGCGAGCCCCATCGTCGGCCGCTCGCTGAGCATCTGCGCGAGGCCATCGAGGCGGCCCTGCTGATCGCCATCGAGTTCCGGAGAGCCAGCGACACTGGGAAGTGGATCGATCGAGAAACCGCCCCCGCCCGCGTCGCCATCGCCGCCGAAGACGGCGCCGAGCATCTTCAGCGGCGCCGTGATCGCGCCGATCAGCGCCGCCTTCAGCGCGCTGGCGATCACCGCGCCCATCGCGATCTTTGCGCCCTTCTCGTCCATCGTCACCGGAATGTGCAGCGCGATGTCGCCGTTGGGATCGCGCAAGAGCGCGAGCGCGAGATCGATCGGAACGCCGAAGCTGCGATCGAAGGATTCGGGATCGCGCATCGAGACGGCGAATTTGTTCAACACGAGCTTGTTGTCGATCTCCATCTTCACGCCGCGCATCTTCAGCCTGGTATCGACCGACGCGGTGCCGGCGTCCACCGTCACGCCCGCCGCGGCGCTCGCGTACGGATTGAAGACGGGCAGTTCGAGTTGCTTCAGCTTCAGCGTGAAGTCGCCGACGTTGCCGGGCTTCAAGTCGCCGCGCACATCGAGTTTCGCGGTGCGCGGCAGCGTCGCTTGCAAGTGAATGCCCTTCGCCGCCGTCGCGGGGAAGCGCACATCGCGCGCGTCGAACGCGAGATCGCGAATCTTCGTGCGCGCGACCGGCTTCACGGTCTTGTCGAGCGCCTCGACTTCGCCGTTCGTCAGTTGGAGCTTCGCAATCGAGAACTCGAGCGGCGCGGCAGCCGTCGCACCCGATTCTTTCTTTGCGACGGTCTTCACGGCGACGGGCTTCGGCGCAACCGGCTTCGCCGCCTTCGCCGACTTCGCAGCCGGCTTGCCACCGACACTGGCACCGCCCGAGAGGTTGAGACCGAGCAGCGCGTCGAGCTGCGGCGACGGGCGCGTGTAGCGGATCTTCGGCGCGATCAGCTTCACGCTGTCGAGCACCGCGACCGTCGTCGCGAGCGGCTTGCCGGGCTGCGGGATCGGCGCGTAGACATCGCGCATCACGACTTCGAGTTGCTGCCAGCCGAGTGTCACCTCGTTTCCCTTCGGATCCGATACGTCGAGCGCGTCGAAGGAGAGTCGCCCCGATACGCGCGTTGCCGCGGGACCCTTGGCGCCCGTCGGGTCGGCGTCGAGCTGGAGATCGCCGCTCGACTTCGCCGCGCGCAGCCAGGTCGAGAACTGCGGCACCGAGGCGAGCAGCAGGCGCGGAATCGGCAGCCCATTCCACTCAAACTTTCCGGTGTAGGCCGGCGGCAGGATCCCGACATCGCCGGCGATGTGGATGCGGCCCTCGCCGATCTCGAGCTTCAGATCCAGCGGGAAGCGCTTGCCCTCGTCGGCCGTGATGTCGGATGCCTGCAGTGCGAGCGTGACGTCGAGCGGGCCCTGGTCGGTGATCCACGTGAAGGTCGCGCGCTGGATGTCCACCTTCGCGACGCGATAGCCGGCCTTCGCGCTCGGAGCCGCGGGCGGCGCGGCGGCAGTCGGCGCGATCACGGGCGTCGGCGCGACGTCGGCGACGGGCTCGGCCGACGGCGCCCCCTCGGCGGCGAGCACCAGATCGCGGCGCACGCGCAGCACGGGGCCGCCGATGTTCACGCCGCCGAGAGCGAACTCGCTGCCCTGCGCGCTCACCTCGGTGAGGCCGAATTCTTCGAGCGAGAACTCGAGAAGATCCTCGCCGCCCTTCGGATCGAGCACGAGCACGTTCGGCGTGCGGAGATCGAAGCGGTCGAGCGCGATCTTCCACGGCGGCGGCGCATCCGCGGCGGGCGGCTCGGGCGGAGTCTCGGCTGATTTCGGCGCCAGCGGTTGCGCATGACGCAGCGGATCAATCTTGCCATCTGCCTCGGGCGTGAGGCGCACCGACGGCGCTTCGATCTGCAGCTCGGTGAGATGCACGGTGCGGTCGCGAAGAGCCTTCCACGTGAGCCGCGTCTGGATGCGACCGACGTGGATCAGCGCAGTCGCGGCGTCGATCAGCGGCGGCTCGAGCGCTGCATCGTTCGGCGCAACGCCATCGGGCTGCGCCGCAACGGTCACACCTTCGAGCGTCACGAGGCCATCGAGCAGCGAAAAGTCCACGTTGTCGATGCGCGCCGGCAGGCCGAGGTATTGACGCGATCCCCAAGCCGTCCCGCGCTCCACCGCAAACGGCAACAGCGCGCGAATTCCCGCGACGAACGCGACGAGCAACACCAGCAACACCCACGGCCACCGGTGCCGCCGACGTCGCGGCGCCGGCTCGACCGCATCCTGCTGCTCCACCACGGCGTTCTCGTCCATCACACCTCCTTCGCCAGTCTAGGTTGCTTTGGGGACGTTGGTTGCTCACGCAAGGAACGTCCCCAACACACGCCGCTGCACCGTGGCTGCTTCGTGCCTGCGCTGGCAACGCGCATTCGCTGCCGCTACTCCTCGAAACTACACGCGACATCGCAGCGTCCTGTCTTCATTCACGCGTTGGCCCCGTCGATACGCGTTGGGTGTGCTGGGGAGTTCGGGCTGGCGGAATCGTGAGCCGAACTCGAGCCAGCGGGCACTCACCAGGTGACCGCAGAGCTCAGGCCACACCGCGAGGCTGGACGACGTGATCAGGCGGGGTCGCGCGGCGTAGCGGAGAGCGAAATGCCGATCCGGTACCTGCACCAAGGTGCACTCGTCTTGTTTTTCGCACTCGCGACGGCACCA
>JANNKU010000017.1:0-14161 GCA_031396445.1 Deltaproteobacteria bacterium
GTCGCGCGCGTCGCAGGGTTGCCGAATCCCGCTTCTGAACCGCGTTGCGGCGACTCCTGGACGGAGTACACCGGCGGCTTGTTGGTGCTCGCGAAGACGGAGGGCCAGCTCGGCATCGCGCACACGAGCTGGCAGGAAGGCATCGAGGCCTGGCGCTTCGGCTTCGAGACGCAGTGGCGGCCGAGCCCCACCGATGCGCACACGATCTTCGATCGCACGCTGCTGCGCGCGGGCGACACCGTACACATGAAGCATGTGCTGCGGCGCGCGGTGCTCGCGGGCTTTGCGCAAGTGCCGCCCGACGCGCGACCGGAGAAAGTCGAGATCGCGCACCTCGGCAGCGACGACAAATTCGAAGTGGCGCTCACCTGGGACGCGAACGGCAGCGCCGTCAACGAATGGGTGATCCCGAAGCAGGCGAAGCTCGGCAGCTACGGCGTTCGGCTGATTTCGCGCAACGCGTCCGAATACAACGATGCGTCGGGCACCTTCCGCGTCGAGGAATTCCGCGTACCGCTGATGCGCGGCGTGGTCTCGCCGCCGCGCGAAGCCGTCGTCGCGGCGCAAGAGTTCCCGCTCGATCTCGCGGTGCAGCATCTCTCGGGCGGCGGCGCCTCGTCGCTGCCGGTGACATTGCGCACGCAGATCCGCCAGCGCGACGACGTTCGTTTCCCCGGCTTCGAGACGTTCGCGTTCGCGCAGGGCGGTGTCACCGAAGGCGTGCGCCGCCGCAGCTTCGGCGAAACCGAACCCGCCTGGAAGAGCGAATGGGCGTGGGCCGAGGACGGATCGCTCGGCGTCATGTGGCGCGATCCGAAGGACGCCGCGTCGGTGGGTCCCGTCGCGACGCAGGAGCTGACGCTCGATGCTGTCGGCACTGCGCGCGCGATCATCGGCGGCCTGCCGCGCGCCGATCGCCCGCTCGACGTGCAAGCCGAACTCGAGTTCCGCGATCCCAGCGGCGAAGTGCAGACCACTTCGCGCACGATCGCGATCTGGCCCGCGTCGCGCGTCGTCGGGCTGCGCACGACGGGCTCCGCCGAACTCGGCAAGCCTCTCGAAGTCGAGGGCGTCGTGCTCGATCTCGACGGCCAACCGCTCTATCTCGCCGGAGTCGAGATCGACGCCTATGAGCGTCGCTCCTACGCCGCGCGCAAGCGCATGGTCGGCGGCTACTACGCTTACGAGAACGTCGAGGAAGTGCGGCGCCTCGGTCCCTTCTGCTGGAACCGCAGCGATCGCACGGGCCGCTTCCGCTGCTCGGCGCCGCCGCCGATCGCCGGTGAGCTGGTGCTCGTGGCGCGCACGTCGGATTGGCGCGGTCGCGTCGCGACGACGAACGAGACGGTCTACGTCGCAGGCGCCGGCGACGACTGGTTCGCGCAGAGCGAAGACGATCGCATGGACGTGATCCCCGAGCAGACGCGCTACGAGCCCGGCGACACCGCGCGCTTTCAGGTGCGCATGCCGTTCCGCTCTGCGACGGCGCTGGTGTCGGTGGAGCGCGAGGGCGTCGCCGAGACCTTCGTGACGAAGCTCTCGGGCGCGGATCCCGTCGTCGAAGTGGCGGTGCTCGGGTCGTTCGCGCCGAACGTCTATGTGTCGGTGCTCGCCGTGCGCGGGCGCGAAGCCGAACCGGCGCCTACCGGTCTGGTCGATCTCGCGAAGCCCGCCTACCGGCTCGGCATCGCCGAGATCCGCGTCGGCCAGCGCGACAACGAACTCGCGGTGCGCGTCACGCCCGGTCAGGAGAGCTACCGCGTGCGCGAGAAAGCGAAGGTCGTGATCGCGGTGCGCACGCCCGACGGCGCGGCGCCGCCGCCCGGCTCTGAAGTCGCGATCGCGGCGATCGACGAGGGCTTGCTCGAACTCTGGCCCAACACGAGCTGGAACCTGCTCGACGCAATGATGGGTCGGCGCCCGTATGGCGTGCGCACCGCAACGGCGTCGATGCAGGTGGTCGGCAAGCGCCACTTCGGCCGCAAGGCGGTGCCGAGCGGCGGCGGTGGCGGCAAGCAGGCGACGCGCGAACTCTTCGACACCTTGTTGCTGTGGCGGGCGCGCGTTCCGCTCGACGCGGCGGGCGATGCGTCGATCGAGATCCCGCTCAATGATTCGCTCACCAGCTTCCGGATCGCAGCCGTCGCGACCGGCGGCGATGCGCGCTTCGGCACCGGCGAAGCTTCGATCCGCACTACGCAGGAGCTGATGATCCTCGCGGGCCTGCCGCAATTCGTGCGCGAAGGCGACGACTTTGCGGCGGGCGTCACGCTCCGCAACACCACCGACGTCGCGCAGGAGGTGACGCTGCGCGCGACCGTCGCGAGCCTCGCCGCTCCACTCGCGCCGATCGCGGCGACGCTGCAAGCCGGCGAATCGCGCGAATTGAGCTGGAACGTCGATGTGCCGACCGATGTCGCGTCGCTCGATTGGCAACTCGATGTCGAGAGCGCGAGCGGCATTCGCGACCAGATGAAGCTCGCGCAGCGCGTCGTCCCCGCCGTTCCGGTGCGCGTGCTGCAAGCGACGCTCTTGCAGGTTGCGAAGAGCGAGCGCATCGAAGTCGAGCGACCGGCGGGCGCGCTTCCGAATCGCGGCGGGCTCGACGTCGCGCTGCGACCGAGCCTCGCCGCCGGCCGCGACGGCATCGATCGCGCGATGCTTGCGTACCCGTTCACCTGTCTGGAGCAGCAAGCGAGTGTCGCCGTCGCGCTGCAGGACGCAGGGCGCTGGCGCGGCGCGATGGAAGCGCTGCCCAGCTATCTCGACAGCGACGGCTTTGCGCGCTTCTTCCCGGTTGCATCGCCGGGCTCCGTGGTGTTGACCGCGTACCTGCTGGCGATCAGCGAAGCAGCGAAGTGGGAGATTCCAGCAGCGCCGCGCGAGCGCATGCTCGGCGCACTCACGCGCTTCGTCGAAGGCAGCGTCACGCGCAACGAAGCCTTCAACGCCAACGATCTGCCGCTGCGCAAGCTGGCGGCCGTCGAGGCGCTGGCCCGACACGGTCGCGCGACGCCCGCGCTGGTCGGCGCGATCGCGATCGAGCCGATGCTGCTGCCCAACGGCGCGCTCCTCGACTGGCTCTCGGTGCTCGATCGCGTGCCGGGGCTCCCGCAACGCGATGCGCGGCGCAGCGAAGCGGAGTCGCTGCTGCGCGCGCGCCTCGACGTGCAGGGCACGACGCTCGGCTTCGCGACGAGTCGCGGCGGTAGCCTCGACTGGCTGCTCGCCACCACCGATGTGAACGCGGCGAAGCTAGTGCTCTCGCGCCTGCACGCGCCGACGTGGCACGACGAGGTGCCGCGGCTGATGCGCGCCGCGCTCTCGCTGCAACGCGGTGGTGCGTGGCCCACCACGACGGCGAACGCGTGGGGCGTGCTGGCGCTGCAGGGCTACTCGAGCGTGTTCGAGGCGACACCCGTCAGCGGTACGACGAGCGTCGAAGTGGGAGCCGTCGAAAAGCAGGTCGCGTGGTCGGAGTCACCGAAGGGCGAGGCGCTGCAACTCGCGTGGCCGGATGCGCGCGGCCCGCTGACACTGCGACACGACGGCACGGGCGCGCCGTGGGCGTTGGTGCAGAGCCTCGCGGCGCTGCCGCTCACGAAGCCGCTCGAGAGCGGCTATCGCATCGAGAAAAATCTGGAGCCGGTGTCGCAGCGCACGCCGGGACAGTGGAGCCGCGGCGACGTCGTGCGCGTCCGCGTCACCGTCGATGCCGACGCACAAGCGAGTTGGGTGGTGCTCAGCGATCCGATTCCGGCTGGCTCCACCATTCTCGGCCGCGGCCTCGGCGGCGATCAATTGCTCGCCGGTAACGAGCGCGACCGCGGCGCCGCTTGGGAAGCCTTCACCGAGCGCGGCCTCGAAGTGTTCCGCCGCTACTACGAGTTCGCGCCGAAGGGCGCCTTCACGGCGGAGTACACGCTGCGCCTCAATCAAGCCGGCCGCTTCGAGCTGCCGCCGACGCGTGTAGAGGCGATGTACGCGCCGGAGCGGATGGGCGAGCGGCCGAACCCGGCCCTCGAGGTAGGTCCGTGACGCGACGGCGCGCGCTGCTCCTCGTTGCACTCTTCGCGCTCGGCACAACGTGGTGGGTGACGGCGCCGCCCGCGCTGCCCGCGTTCGCGTCGGTGCGCGCGCGCTTTGCTTCTTCGGAGGCGGTGCTCCTCGATCGTCACGGCGCGCTGCTGCACGAGCGCCGCGTCGATCGCAGCGGGCGACGACTCGCGTGGACACCGCTCGGCGACGTCTCGCCTGTGCTCGTCGCGACGCTGATCGCGACCGAAGACCACCGCTTCCGCGAACACGGCGGCGTCGATTGGCGCGCCGTCGGCGCCGCTCTGCGCGACGGCGTGACGCGCGGCCGCGTGCGCGGCGCCAGTACGCTGACGATGCAAGTCGCTGCGCTCCTCGATCCATCGCTGCGCGCCGGGCGCTCGGGACGCGGCGTCGTCGCCAAGATGCGTCAGCTCCGCGCTGCGCGCGCGCTCGAATCGAGATGGTCGAAGGACGAGATTCTCGAAGCGCATCTCAACCTCGCCACCTTTCGCGGCGAGCTCTCGGGCATCGCCGCCGCGTCGCGCGGACTCTTCGACCGCGAGCCGCACGGGCTCGGCGAGGCGGAGGCCGCGCTGCTCATCGCGCTGTTGCGCGCGCCGAATGCGCCGCGCGCTGCCGTCGCTGCGCGCGCGTGCGCGATCACGGCGCGGCGACCGAGCGGTGCGTCGTGCGACGAGATCACCGCGCGCAGCGAGCAGGTCTTCGCGACGGCGCCCCGCGTGCGCCCGCGCGCGACACTCGCGCCGCACCTCGCCGCGCACCTGCTGCGCGCTGCCGCGCCCGCGCGCGTTGCGACGACGCTCGATGCATCACTGCAGCGCTTCGTCGCGGACGTGCTCGCCGCGCAGGTCGCGGAGCTGCACGGCCGCAACGTGCGCGACGCCGCCGCGCTCGTGGTGGACAACGCGAGTGGCGACGTGCTCGCGTACGTCGGCGGCAGCGGCGCGCTGTCGAGCGCTCGCTTCGTCGATGGCGTGCGCGCGAAGCGTCAGGCGGGATCGAGCCTCAAGCCGTTCCTCTACGCGCGCGCCTTCGATCGCAAGTTGATCACCGCAGCGACACGCCTCGACGACGCGCCGCTCGACGTCGTCACCGCGCTCGGTTCGTATCGCCCGGAGAACTACGACCGCGGCTTCCGCGGCCCCGTCGCGGTGCGGGAGGCGCTCGCGTCTTCGCTGAACGTTCCCGCCGTGCGCCTGTTGCAGATGGTGACGGTGGACGACTTCGTCGCGGTGCTCGGCGCACTCGGCTTCGACGGCTTGCGCGACGCCGAGTTCTACGGCGATTCGCTCGCACTCGGCTCCGCCGACGTCTCGCTCTGGGAGATGGTCGGCGCGTATCGCGCGCTCGCCACCGGCGGCGACTTCGCGCCGCTGCACGTCGAGCCGCGGGAACAGCTCGTTGCGCAGCGTGTCTTCTCGCCTGAAGCAGCCTTCCTCGTCACCGACGTGCTCGCGGATCGCGCCAGCCGCGCACCGACCTTCGGCCTCGAGAATCCCCTCGCGACACGCGTTTGGAGCGCCGCGAAAACCGGCACCTCCAAAGACATGCGCGACAACTGGTGCGTCGGTGTGACGGCGCGCTTCACGGTCGGCGTGTGGGTGGGCAACTTCTCCGGCGATTCGATGTGGAGCGTGTCGGGCGTCGATGGCGCCGCGCCCGCGTGGCTCGCGATCGTGAACGCGCTGCACGCCGAGTTGCCGAGCGCCGCGCCGTTGCCGCCGCCGACGTTGGTGCGCGCGCACGGCGAGTGGTTCCTACCCGGCACGCAGCCGGCCACGCTCGACGTCGCGACGCGCGCGGCGGCGGCGCCGCATCGCATCGTCGCGCCGCAGAACGGTGCGGTGTTGGTGCTCGATCCCGATATTCCGGATACCCGCGAGCGCACGTGGATCGAAGCGGCGCCGCGCGATCCGCACGCGACACTCGCGATCGACGGACGCTCGATCGGTTCGGCCGCCGCGCCGCTGCTCTGGCCGCTCGCGCGGGGTCGCCACGAATTGACGCTGGTTGCCGCCGACGGCGCACGCCTCGACGCCGTCGAGTTCCTGGTTCGCTAGGCAGAGGAGAGATGCACCCAGCATGAGACGCGTCTGTGTGTTCTGCGGATCGAGCCCCGGCGCGCGGCCGAGCTATCGCCTCGCCGCCGAGCGACTCGGCGCTGCAATTGCGAAGCGCGGCCTCGGTCTGGTGTACGGCGGCGCGCACGTCGGGCTGATGGGCGTCGTGGCGGACGCCGCGCTCGCACTTCAGGGCGAAGTGATCGGCGTGCTGCCGCGCGCGCTCGAAGCGCGTGAGCTCGCGCACCGCTCGCTCACGCAACTCCACGTCGTGGACTCGATGCACGAGCGCAAAGCGCTGATGGCTGATCTCTCCGACAGCTTCATCGCGCTGCCCGGCGGCATCGGCACGCTCGAGGAAACCTTTGAAGCGTGGTCGTGGACGCAGCTCGGCCTCCACGCAAAACCGTGTGCACTCCTCGACGTGGATGGCTACTACGCACCGCTGGAGGCATTCCTCGATGGCGCCGTCGAGGAGCGCTTCGTGCGCGCCGAGCATCGCTCGATGTTGCTGATGGACGACGACGCCGAGCGCTTGCTCGACCGTCTTGCGCAGTGGCGCGCACCCGTCGTCGAAAAGTGGCTGGATCGGGAGGAGAGTTGAAGGCGAGCGCGGACGATGCGGCGCTGCTCGAAGTGACGATCGAATCGCTCGTCGCCGGTGGCGAAGGCGTGGGTCGCGACGCGAATGGACGCGCCGTCTTCGTGCCGTTCTCCGCGCCGGGCGACCGCTTGCGCGTGCGCGTCGTCGAGGAGCAAACGCGCTTCGCACGCGGCGAGATCGACTCCGTTCTCACGCCGGGCCCCAATCGCGTGACACCGCGCTGCCCGGTCTTTGGCGTATGCGGCGGCTGTGCGTGGCAACAGATCGCGTACGCGGCGCAGCTCGAAGCGAAGCGCGCGATCTTGCACGATGCGCTCGAACGCATCGGCGGCATTGCAGCGCCACCGATCGAGGTCGTCGCGTCGCCGCAGCCCTACGGTTATCGCGGTCGCGCGCGCGTGCTGGTCGAAGACGGTCGCGTCGGCTTTCGCAAGCGCCGCTCGCACGAGGTGTGTGCGATCACCGCGTGTCCGCTGCTCGCAGCGCCGCTCGATGCGGCGCTCGCGGAACTGGCCGCGCATCCGCCCACGCAAGACGGCGAATGGGAACTCGCGCTCGGCAGCGACGGCGCCGTGCGCAGCGCAGCGCTCGCCGAGCGCGCGTCCGCTGCGGATCGCATCACGCTGCGCGCGGCGGGTGAAGAGCTCGAAGTGTCGCGTGGCGTTTTCGCGCAGGCGAACGCGCTGCTCCTCGATGCGCTCGCACAGACCGTTCTCGATGCGGCGGGGCAGGGCGCTGAAGCGCTCGAACTCTTCGCCGGCGCCGGCTTCTTCACGCTGGGGCTCGCGCGGCGTTTCACGCGGGTTGCAGCGGTGGAGTCCGACGCCGCGGCGGCCATCGATCTCACGCGCAATTGCGCAGCGGCGGGAGTGCGCCATGTGCGCGTGATCGAGGCGCCCGCCGAAGCCGTGCTCGCGGCGTTGCGCACGCACCGGTTGGCGCCCGACGTCGTCGTGCTCGATCCGCCGCGCGGTGGCATCGGCACGCGCGCCAGCGAGCAACTCGCGCGGCTTCCGGCGCAGCGCATCGTCCACGTCTCGTGCGATCCCGCGACGCTCGCACGCGATCTGCGCGTGCTGACGCAGAAGCGGTGGGTTCTCTCGCGCGTCGTCGCCTTCGATCTCTTTCCGCAGACGCCGCACGTCGAAGCGGTTGCGCTTCTCACGCGTGCGAGCGCCAATCGGTCGAGCTAGGGTCGCCTCGACTCCCCAGTTCTCAAACAAAGCTGAGCGGGCCAAGAGAACCGACGATGTCGCCGATGCCGCGTTCGCGTCGCTCGAACGGGAGGAGTAACGGCGCCGTTCGCAAGAACGGCCGCTTCGTGCTCTATGTCGAAGGCCCGCGCGATCAGAGCCTGCTCGAGGCGTGGGCGACGCGGATGTCGCCGCGACTCGGCGCTTCGCTCGAGGACATCACGGTGATTCTCGGCGGCCGTCAGCCGGCGCGCGCGGCGGAACACTTCCGCGCGTTGCGTGCGACCGAGCCGACCGCGCGTGCGCTCTGTGTGCTCGATCGCGATGCCGACGGTCCTCCGCCGCCGCCTTCGGTTGCGGAGCCGGGCCTCGATTTCTTCACCTGGCAGCGGCGTCACATCGAGAGCTACCTGCTGGTGCCGGGCGCGATTCGCCGCTCGTTGAAGCTGCCCACGGGCGACATGCGCGTCGAGCGTTTCTTCCGCGCCGAGCTGCCTGGCTCCGAGGAAGGTCTCGGCGCACTCGACGCGAAGCCGCTCTTCGCGTTCCGCGGCGAGTTCGAGCGCCTGCTCGGCCGCGCGGTGAAACCAGTCCATGTCGCGCGCGCGATGCACGTCGGCGAGCTTCACCCCGATGTGCTCGATCTTCTCTCGCGCGTGCGCGGCGGCCTCGGCCTCGACGCCGTCCCTCCGCACGCTGCTAGCGTGGGATCTCCCACGGAGTCGTCATCGTGATCCACTGCAGAATTGCTCGTTCGTTGCTCGTTTTGATCGCCATCGCGCTGCCGCTTCGTGCGCTCGCGGGCGACGTGATCCAGATCCCGCTCGGGCCGAACAGTCTCGGTGCGTGTCCGGGTGCGCCGATCACGCCGACGCAGGTCGTGTCGGGACAGTTTCCGGTCGCGCTGATGGGCGCCTACGTGATGCTGCCGATCGAAGTTCCCGCAGGCACGACACAAGTGCGCGTCAAGTACTGCTGGGAGGGCGGCGGCAACACCGTCGATCTCGGCATCTGGCAAGCGCGCGATGGCGCAACGCCGTGGGCCGTGCCGCAATTCCGTGGCTGGGGCGGATCTAGCCATCCCGATGTTGCGATCTCGCCGCAGGGTTTCTCGACGGAAGCCGAATACATCGCCGAACCGAAAGGCTACGTGCCGGGTCGCACGACGCGCGGATTTCTGCCGGGGCCGATTCCGGCGGGCACCTGGGCGGCAGAGCTCGGTGTCGGCGCCGTCTCCGAGACGGATGCGGACCAGCTCGCGGACTTTCGCGTCGAGATCGAGTTGTCGAGCGATCCCGCCTACGCGGCGGATCCGTACGTGCCGACACCTTACGATGAAACGCCGGCGAGCACGGAGCCCGGATGGTACGCGGGCGACCTGCACGTCCATGCCGAACACTCGGCGCTCGGCGACGCGACGATGACGGACGTTTTCGACTATGCGTTCGAGTCTTTCGACCAGGGCGGCGCCGGCCTCGATTTCATCACGCTCAGCGACTACGTGACGAGCAGCGCGTGGGGCGAGATCGGTCGCTACCAGCCGCTGCATCCGGGCAAGCTGGTGATTCGCAGCGCCGAGATCATCACCTACCACGGTCACGCGATGAACCACGGCAGCGCGCAATACGTGGATCACCGCGCGGGTCCCGTCTACGAACTGGCACCGAACGGCGACGCCGCGTTGCTGCGCGCCGCGCAGCCGCCGGCCGCGATCTTCGCCGCGATCGTGGATGCGGGCGGCATCGCGCAGCTGAATCACGTGACGACCTGTCCCTCCACCTCGGCGTACTGCCGCCGCACCTGTCGCGGCTGTCCGTGGGACTATTCGAGCGACGAGACGCAATACGGTGACGTCGCGGCGATCGAAGTGCAGTCTGGCTCGGTCTTCAAATACGAACTCTTCACGGCCGCCGCGATCCAGTTCTGGGACGCTGCGCTCGCCGCTGGTAATCGCATTGCCGCGGTGGGATCGAGCGACTCGCACAACGCCGGTGTGGCGGCGGACGCACTCGACTCGCCGATCGGCCAGGCGACCACCATGGTCTACGCCGAGTCCCTGTCCGAGCAGGGAATCCTCGACGGCATCCACGCAGGACACACCTATGTGAAGCTCTTTGGCATCGACGCCCCCGACGTGCAGATTGACGTAGTCGGCGACCAGGGCGGTACCGGCATCATGGGCGACACGATTGCGGATCGGAGCGCGACATTGTCCGTCACCGTGAGCGGCGTCGAAGTTGGCGGCAAGCAGCACTTCGTGAAGCTCTACCGCAATGGCGTGCTGATCGACTCGCGCGACATCGACGGATCCGGCGGCGACTACGAGTTCCGCGCGGAATCGTCCGGTCGCTACCGCGTGCAGGTCGAACGCGATCGCACCACCGTCACGAATCCGACCGCGGTGGACGTGATCGTCGTGCTGACGAGTCCCGTCTACGTGCCCGAGGCGGACGCGGTCGCCGCGCTGCTCGCGGCGCTCGCCTCACTGACGGCGCTGCGGCGACTACGCGGCTGAGACGCCTCGCGCGAGGCGCCACTGGCGCGGCGTATCGCCCGACCAACGCCGGAACGCGTGCGTGAACGCGCTGGTGTCGCAGTAGTGCAGCGCGGCGGCGATCTCGCTGACCGACATTTGCGTGTCGCCGAGCAGTTGGCGCGCGACTTCGAAGCGCACGCCGTCCGCGACTTCGCGGAACGACGCGCCGCAGGAATCGAGGCGCCGATCGAGCGTGCGGCGATGCATCGAGAACGTCTTCGCGACGATCTCGATCGATCCTTTGCCGTCGATCAGCAGGCGCCGCATCAAGCGCCGGACCTGACTCGGAAGCGGCGCCGGCGCTTGCGCCTCGAAGGCTTCGGCGTTCGCGAGCAGCGCTGCGTGCAGCGCGCGATCGGCGGTCGGCAACAGGCGATCGAGCCAGTGGTGCTCGAACGCGAGTGACAGTCGATGCGAATCGAAGCGGAGCGGTGCACGGAAGTAGGCGCGGAGCGACTGCAAGTCGCGCGGACGGTGGCACGGCAACTGGACGAGCGTGGGCACCCATGTCGGGCCACAGAGATCGCGAATCACGTTGAAGAGCACGGCGCTCACCATCAAATAGATGTCGCGCGTGCCGCGGAGGCCGCTCTCGTAGATCGCGTAGCCGAATGAGGCGTGCGCGCCGCCGGTCGAGATCGAGACGATCGCTCCGCCGTCATTCAAACCGAGAAAGCGGGAGAGCGTGCGCAGCGCCGTCCCCACGTCGGGTGCGGTAGCGGCCAGCGCGCCGACGAGACCCAGCGACGCCAAGCCCGCGTGCGCGCCGACCTGCAATGCGAAGTCGTCTCGGCCGCTGCGCGCGGCGCAGTGCATGAGCATGCGGCCCACGACATCGTCGCGGATCAGGTTGTCGAGGTCCTCGAAGATCCGCGTCTCGACGCCGACGTCCGCGAGCACTGCGTCGGGATCAAGTCGCAAGGCGTCGAGCACGCGCGGAATCGCGTGCATCGCGCTGATGCGCGATCGGCCCTCGGTCGCGCTGACGCCGATGGCGTCGCGGGGACGGAATCGTTGCGTTTCGATTTGCGAGGTCACGGGACCGAAAGATGTCACAAACTCACTTGCGGTCTCCACGGCAAAACCGCGACTTTTCTCCGCTCGATGCGTCCGGCGCGCACCTGCGTCTCCGGCCGGAGTCCATCAAGCGAGGAGGGATCACGATGACGTCGTTCCGCAACCTGGATCGACGGCATGCCTGGTTGGTCACATCGATGATCGGATGTCTGATCGCCGCAGTGCCGCTCGCGGCGCAGGCCCAGAAGGTCAGCGGGACGCCGGGTTCGCCCAGCGCGACGACGACGATCAGTGGCAAGCAGCTCCCCGCGCCGGATCCGCCGTTCGGCGGCGTGATCAAGGACGACGCGCTGCAATCCAAGTCCTGGTGGGCGCCGCGCATCGTGCCGCCCAAGCAGGCGCCCAACGTGCTGCTGATCATCACGGACGACGCCGGTTTCGGCGTACCGAGCACCTTCGGCGGCGTGATCCCGACGCCGACCATGGAGCGGATCGCCGACGACGGTCTTCGCTACAACCGCATGTTCTCGACCGCGCTGTGCTCGCCGACGCGCGCTGCGCTGATCACCGGACGCAACCACCATTCGGCCGGCTTCGGCGTGATCTCTGAGCAGTCCACCGGTTACCCCGGCTACAACAGCATCATCGGCGAGGACAAGGCCACCGTCGGCCGCGTGCTGCTCGACAACGGCTACTCGACCGCGTGGTTCGGCAAGAACCACAACACCCCGGCGTTCGCCGCCAGCCAGGTCGGACCCTTCGACCAGTGGCCGACCGGCATGGGCTTCGAGTACTTCTACGGCTTCGTCGGCGGCGACGCCAATCAGTGGCAGCCGAACCTGTTCCGCAACACGACGCAGATCTATCCGTTCCAGGGCAAGCCGGGCTGGAACCTGATCACCGGCATGGCCGACGAGGCCATCGACTGGATGACGCGGATTCACCAGACCGACCCCAGCAAGCCGGTCTTCATCAAGTACGCGCCCGGCGCGACGCATGCGCCGCACCACCCGACGAAGGAATGGGTGGACAAGATCCACGCGATGCACCTCTTCCACGACGGCTACGAGAAGGTGCGCGAGCGCATCTTCGAGAACCAGAAGAAGCTCGGTGTGATTCCGAAGGATGCGAAGCTGACGCCCTGGCCCGCGGACATGCTGAAGCCGTGGGATCAGCTCGACGCGGAGTCGAAGAAGCTCTTCATCCGGCAGGCCGAGGTCTTCGCCGCCTACGCCGCCTACAGCGACCACGAGATCGGCCGCGTGATCCAGTCCTTCGAGGACCTCGGCAAGCTCGACAACACGCTCGTCATCTACATCAACGGCGACAACGGAACGAGCGCCGAGGGCGGGCCGCTGGGCACGCCCAATGAAGTCGCGTTCTTCAACGGCGTGCAGGTGCCCGTCGACGTGCAGATGAAGTTCTACGACGTGTGGGGCACCGAGCAGACCTACAACCACATGTCGGCCGGCTGGTCGTGGGCCTTCGACACACCCTTCGACTGGTTCAAGCAGAACGCGTCGCGGCTCGGTGGCATCAACCAGAACATGGTCGTGTCGTGGCCGGCGCGGATCAAGGACAAGGGCGCATTGCGCGAGCACTTCGTCCACGTGATCGACGTGATGCCGACGATCCTAGAAGCCGCAGGGATCCCCGCGCCCGAGATGGTCGACGGCATCAAGCAGTCACCGATCGAGGGCACCAGCTTTGCCTATACCTTCGATCCGGCCAACGCCAAGGAACCCAGCCGCCACACCACCCAGTACTTCGAGATGATGGGTCAGTGGGCGCTCTACCACGAAGGCTGGTTTCTCAGCACCAAGGTGAACCGCGCCCCGTGGGAGGCGTTCGGCCCCGCCAACCCCGATCCGCTGAACAACCAGGTTCTGGAACTCTACGACCTGACGAAGGACATGAACCAGAGGCAGGACATTGCCGCGGCCAACCCTGATAAGGTCAAGGAGATGAAGGCGCTGTTCATCGAGGAGGCGAAGAAGTACCAGGTCTTCCCGATGGACGCCTCGGTCGCGGCCCGCATCGTGGCGCCCCGCCCGAACATCACCGCCGGACGCACCGAATTCGTCTACACCCGGCCCATGACCGGCCTGCCGCAGGGCGATTCGCCCAACATCCTGAACGCCTCCTACACGATCACCGCCGAGATCGAGGTTCCCGAAGGCGGCGCCGAAGGGATGATCCTGACCTCGGGCGGGCGCTTCGGCGGCTACGGCTTCTACCTCAAGGAGGGCAAGCCCGTCTTCCTGTGGAACATGGTCGACCTCAAGCGGATCAGCTGGGAAGGCCCCGAGGCGCTGACCCCCGGCAAGCACGTCGTCGAGTTCGACTTCACCTATGACGGCAAGGGCGCCGGAACGCTGGCCTTCAACGACTTCAGCGGGGTCGGCAAGGGCGGTACCGGTGTGCTGAAGGTCGACGGGCAGGTCGTCGCCACGCAGAAGATGGACCAGACGCTGCCGATGATCCTGCAGTGGGACGAAGCCTTCGATGTCGGGTCCGACACGCTGACCGGCGTGAACGATGCCGACTACAAGCCGCCCTTCGCGCTGACGGCCAATCTCGACAAGCTGACCATCAAGGTCAACCGCCCGCAGCTTTCCCCCGAGGACATCGCCAAGCTCGAAGCGGCGATGAAGGCCAAGGACTGACGGGCCGGACGCCCTGCGGCGCGGGG
>JANNKU010000062.1:0-11738 GCA_031396445.1 Deltaproteobacteria bacterium
GCGCGGCCGCGATCCCCGATGCCGGCGTGAGCGCGAGCGCAGCGCCGAGCACCAGCGCTGCAATCCGCCGGCGCTCGCTACTTCGGGGCATCCACCTTCTCCTTGTCGTCACCCTCGACTTCATAGAGCTGATCGTTGGCGGCTCGATAGTAGGCGCCCGCGCCATAATCCGAGAGACCTTCGCTGTTGCCGACCGACGACATGCGGTACTGCGTGAACGCGTCGCGAACGAAGACGTAGTAGTCGAGCGACGAGCGCCTGGCGGCTTGGATGCGTTCGTCGGCGCGCGCGCGCGCGTTCACGACGCCGACCACGCCCGAGCCCGGCACGAACCACGTGAGCGGACTCAATGCGGTGTCGAAGATCGTGCCGACGAAATCACGCGGGTCGGAGGGGCCCATCACCGGAACGATCCAGAACGGTCCGGTCGGAATGCCCCAGCGGCCGAACATCTGACCTACGTCTTCGTCGCGGCGCGGCAATCCCCACTGGGTGGCCGGATCGAAGAAGCCGGCGATGCCGACGGTCGTGTTGACGAGAAAACGCGCGACCTCGGTGATCGCCTGCTGACCTTCGCCCTGGCCCACATTCGATACGAAGCGCGACGGGAACGCGGAGTTGTAGAAGAACTTCGCGAACGAATCGCGCAGGCCTTCGAAGGTGATGAAGGTCCAGCCGCGCGAGACCGGGCGCAGCACGAAACGATCGACGCCCTCGTTGAAGCGGAAGACGGGGCGGTTCATTCCCTGCCAGGGATCGTCGGGATTCGGCGGCGTCCCGGCGCAGGCCACGGAAAAGACGGCGATCCCAGCCAGCAAGAGAATCGGTGCCACCCGTCGTCGCGTCACTTGGAGCCCTCTTCACTCGCGGCGCCGGAGTCCGGCTCTGCGTCTGAGGCGTCGGTCTTCGACGGACCGCTGCCCAGGTTCTGGATCAGTTTCCCGATCAGTCTTTCGAGGATCACGGCGCCCTGGGTGTACTGGATTTCATCCCCTGCGGCGAGAAACTTCGGCCCTTTTCCGCCCATGTCGTCGCCGCCGCCGGGCTCGAGGGCGATGTACTGATCGCCGAGCACGCCGGAAGTAAGGATCGAGGCGGAGCTGTCGAGCGGAAGCTCGAGTCGGCGATCGATGTCGAGCGTGACGCGCGCGCGAAAATCCGGCGCGAGCGCGACCGACTTCACCTGCCCCACTTTCACGCCGCCGACCACGACGCGCGCGCGGCTTTTCAGACCGCCGATCTCATCGAAGCTCGCGATGATTTCGAGCCCGCCCGGACCGCCGGCGGTGAGACCGCCGATCGCCACCGACAGGTAGGCGATCGCGGCGAGCCCGATCAGCACGAAGGCTCCGACCCAGATTTCGAGGCGCGGCGACTCGCGCATCTTCAATACCCCCAGAGTGCAGTGATGAAGTAATCCGAAACGAGTGTCGCGACCGACGCGATCACCACCGTCGAAGTCGCAGCCGCCGAGACGCCGGCCGAACTCGGGTGCGCGGTGAAGCCGCGATAGGTCGCGATCAGCGCCACCAACACGCCGAAGACGCCGGCCTTCAGCAAGCCGCCGACGACGTCCTCCGTGAAACGCACGGCGTCTTGCAGCGTCGAGATGTAGGAACCCGGGTCACCGCCGAGCACCACGACACCGACGAGATAACCGCCGAAGATCCCGAAAAGCGTGAAGAGCGTCGCGAGCAGCGGCATCGAGAGCACCATCGCGAGCGCTTTCGGCGCGCCGACGAAATCGAGCGGGTCCACCGACATCATGCGCAAGCCGTCGAGCTGCTCGGTCACCTTCATGCTCGCGATCTCGGCGGCCATCGCCGAACCCGCGCGCCCGGCGACCAGCAGCGACGTCAACACCGGACCGAGTTCGCGGATCAGCGAGAGCCCGACGACGGCGCCGAGTTGCCCGGCGGCGCCGAAACGCACCAGTGTGTTGTGGCCCTGCAGCCCGAGCACCGCGCCGACGGCGACGCCGGAGATGCAGACGATCACCAGCGAGAGCACGCCCGAATCGTAGATTTCGCGAATCAGCCGGCGCGCGCGCCACGGCGGCTGCACGCCCGCCGCAACCAGCCGCACCGAGAACAGCGCGAAGCGGCCGAGATCGCGCACCAGCGCGATCGAGCGGGCACCGAGCGCGCGCAGCGCTGCGGCGGGGTTCACGGCGCGCCCTTCGCGAGCGCCGGGCTCGTCGATTCCGCGAAGAACTCGGCGACGCGCGCGTCGTTCTGCAGCAGCGCCTTCGTGTCGCCCGACACCGCGCCATCGTCGAGCAGCAGCACCAGGTGATCGGCCATCCGCCGCGTCGATTCGGTGTGATGCGAGGTGATCAGCATCGTCGCGCCGCCGCTCTGATTCACTTGCATCAGCAGTTCTTCGATGCGGCGCACCGTCGGCGGATCGAGACCCGAAAACGGCTCGTCGCAGAGCAGCAGATCGGGCTTCTCGATCAGCGCGCGCGCGAGGCCGGCGCGCTTCACCATGCCGCCCGAGAGTTGGCCGGGCAACAACGCATCGACCGAGTCGAGACCCACCGCTTCGAAGACGCGATGCACTTCGTCGCGGATCTCTGCTTCGCCGAGTTCGCTGTGCTCGCGCAGCGGCAACGCGACGTTGTCGAAGACGCTCATCGAATCGAGCAGCGCGCCGCCCTGGAAGAGCATGCCGACGCGGCGCCGAAACGCGCGCACGGCGCCGAGGCCGAGTTCCGTGAGGTCGGCTTCGCCGTCGATCCGCAGCGCACCCTGATCGGGGCGGATCAAGCACGCGATCATCCGCAGCAGCGTCGTCTTGCCGGAGCCCGACGGACCCGCCAGCACGGAGATGCGGCCGCGCGGGAACACACACGAGAGTTGGTTCATGATCACGCGAGAGCCGCGCGTGTAGCAGAGGCCCTGCGCCTCGATCTCGATCGGCTTTGCCACGGCGTGCGCGGCGCTCAAGCTGCTAGCAGGGTGCTGACAAACGTCGGACCGAGCCGTGTGCGGAGATTCGGGTCGAGCTCGAGGCGCGGAAGCGCAGCCGTAACAGAGTTACGGCGAGCTTTCGCAACGACGAGATCGGCCCGAAGGTCCGTGCACGGCGACGGGAGAGGTTTGTCAGCATCCTGTTAGTCCCGAAACGGATCCGCGCACGCGATCGTCTGATCGCGGCCGGGGCCCACCGAGAGCACTTCGACGCCCACTTCGACCAGCGACTCGATGCGCTCGACGTAGCGCCGCGCGGCGGCCGGCAAATCTTCGACGACGCGCGCGCCGCTGAGATCACCATCCCAGCCGGGCATCGCCTCGTAGACGGGCACGGCGCGCGAGAGTTCGCCGAGCGTCATCGGGAACTCGTCGGTGCGCTTGCCGTCGATCATGTAGGCGATCGCGATCGGCACTTCGGCGAGGCCCGAGAGAATGTCGAGCTTGTTGATGACCAGACCGGTGAGTCCGTTCACCGTCGCGGCTTCGCGCAACATCACGACGTCGAGCCAGCCGCAGCGGCGCGGGCGGCCGGTGGTGGCGCCGAACTCGGAGCCGAGTTCGCGCAGCCGCTCGCCGGCGGCGCCGGTGTCTTCGGTCGGGAACGGGCCGCCCCCGACGCGCGTCGTGTACGCCTTTGAGATGCCGAGCACGTGATCGATCGCGGTCGGCCCGACACCGGATCCGGTACACGCTGCGCTCGCGACACAGTTCGAGGACGTCACGTACGGATAGGTGCCGTGGTCGATATCGAGGAAGGTCCCCTGCGCGCCCTCGAAGAGCACGTTCTTGCCTTCGCCGAGCGCCCGCACCAGCAGCCGGCCGGTGTGATCGATGTACGGCGCGAGCTTGCGCCCGTATTCACAGAGCGCTTCGTAGGCGGCCTTGGCGTCCACGGCCGGCCAGTGGTGGACCTGCGTCAGCTCGAAGTTCTTCTCGGTGGCGAGTCGATCGATCGCATCGCGCAGGCTCGCCGGGTCGAGCAGATCGGCGATGCGGATGCCGCGGCGCGCAACCTTGTCCTCGTAGGTGGGCCCGATGCCGCGCCCGGTGGTGCCGATCGCACCTTCCTTGCGCGATTCCTCGCGCGCCTTGTCGAGCGCGACGTGGAAATCCGTGATCACGTGCGCGCGACCCGACACGCGCACGCGTGCCGGATCTTGGAGGATGCCGCGCGCCACCAGCTTCTCGAGTTCCTCGAGCAGCGCGCGCGGATCGACGACCACGCCGGGACCGATCAGGTTCAGCGTGCCGGGGCGGAGTACACCGGCGGGCACCAGGTGCAGCACCGTCTGCTCGCCATCGACCACCAAGGTGTGGCCGGCGTTGTTGCCGCCCTGGAAGCGCGCCACCACATCGGCGCGCGTCGCGAGCCAATCGACAATCTTTCCCTTGCCTTCGTCGCCCCATTGGGCGCCCACCGCGACGAGCGTCGCCATCTACAGCTCCACGAACTGGCACGAGATCACGTGCGGCAGCGTGCGCAGTTGCTCGATCACTTTTTCGCTCGGCGCGACATCGACGTTGACGAGCATCGCGGCCTCGTTGCGTTCGCGCTGCAGTGCGAGCTGCATCCGCGAGATGTTGCAACCCGCCTCGCCGAGAATCGTGCCGACGGCGCCGACGACGCCCGGGCGATCGTGGTTGTGCAACAACATGGTGTGGCCCTCGGGAATCGCTTCGAGGATGAAGTCGTCAATTCTCACGATGCGCGGTTGCGTGCCGTGGAACACCGCCCCGGCGATCAGCCGATCGACGCAGCCACGAACGCGCGTGGTGATGGTGCTGGCGTAGTCGTCGCTGCGGCTCGCCTTCGACTCGATCACCTTGATGCCGTGCTCGCGCGCGATGCCCGGCGCATTCACCATGTTCACGCGATCGGTCACCGTTTCGAGCAGGCCCTTTAGCACCGCGATCGTGACGGGCGCGACGCGCAGATCTGCGACGCCACCCGCGTACTCGATCTCGATCTCCTCGATCTTGCCGGGGCAGAGCTGTCCCTGGAAGCGACCGAGCTTCTCGCCGAGCAGCAGGTACGGCCGCAGTTGCGACAGCAGCTCGGGCGACACCGACGGCACGTTGACGCCGTTGCGCACTTCGCCGTCGAGCAGGAAATCCCGCACCTGCTCCGCCACCTGGATCGCGACGTTGAGCTGCGCCTGCTCGGTGCTCGCGCCGAGATGCGGCGTGCAGATCACCTTCGGGTGCAACACCAGCGGGTGATCCTTCGGCGGCGGCTCCTGCTCGAAGACGTCGAGGCCCGCGCCGCCCACCTGCCCGTTCTCGAGCGCGACGAGCAGCGCCTTCTCATCGACGATGCCGCCGCGCGCTGCATTGATGACGAGCACGCCCTTCTTGCACTTCGCGAAGGCTGCCGCGCCGAGCAGCCCCGCCGTGTCCTTCGTCTTCGGCACGTGCACGGTGAGCGCATCGGCGCGCGCGAGCAGCGTGTCGAAATCGACGAGATCGATGTCGAGCTTCGCCGCCATGTCGTCCGGCAGGTGCGGATCGAAGGCGATCACGCGCATGCCGAGGCCCTGCGCCTTCTGCGCCACCACGCGACCGATGTTGCCGAGCCCTATCACGCCGAGCGTGCGGTTCGACAGCTCCATGCCGGTGAACGCGGTCTTCTCCCATTTGCCGGACTTCATCGACGCCGTCGCCTGCGGGATGTGGCGCGCCAGCGCGACGAGCAACGCGACCGCGTGTTCCGCCGTCGTCACGTTGTTGCCCGACGGCGTGTTGACGACCACGACACCGCGCTCGGTCGCGGCCGGCAGATCGACGTTGTCCACGCCGATGCCGGCACGGCCGACCACCCTCAGTTTGGTCGCGGCCTCGAAGACCTCGCGCGTCACCTTGGTGCCGCTGCGAATCACCAGGCCATCCGCCTCGCGGATCTTCTCGAGCAGCGCGGCGGGCGACAAATCGGGCGCGTACTCGACTTCGATGCCGCGCGCGTTCGCGAGGATCTCGAGCCCCTGCGGTGCAAGGCTGTCGCTCACCAGAACTCGGGGCATGACTTCTCCTCGCCAGCGATGGAGGGGCGCGCGGGCGGCGCATGGATCGTCTCGATGATCCGCCGAAGGATGATCGATAAATCCTTGCAGATACTCGAAAATGTCTCGCGGACGGGGCAGTTTGGCGGAGCGCTCCGGGGTCGTCAACGGTTCTTGGCGTCGATGCAGAGGCGCTTCCGCTCTTCAGCTAGGCTCGGCGATCGTTTGTTGCGGAGGGGTTTGCGAGTGAGTGGAACAGCGCCGCCGGTCCTCTTTGCATTCGAAGACGGTGTCGCGCGCGTCACGATCAATCGACCCGACGCACGCAACGCGCTCTCACACGAAGTGATGGAGGGCCTGCTGGCCGCGTTCGACAACGCCGCCGCCGATCCGCTCGTGCGCGTGATCGTGCTCACCGGCGCCGGCGAGAAAGCCTTCTGCGCGGGCGGCGATCTGGGCGGCAGCGGCTTCCGCGACAAAGCGTTTGCCGAGCGACACCACGATCGCCGCAACTTCGCCGATTTGTTTCGCCGCATGAACCGCCTCGGCAAACCGATCATCGCGCGCGTGCGCGGCCACTGTCTCGCGGGCGGCTTCGGGCTCGCGCTCGGCTGCGATCTGATCGTCGCGAGCGACGACTCCTCGTTCGGCACACCCGAAGTGAAGCGCGGCCTCTTCCCGATGATGATCATGGCGACGATCTTTCGGAACGTCGGGCGGAAAAAAGGGATGGAGCTGCTGCTCACCGGCGATCGCATCACGGCCGCCGAAGCCGAGCGCCTCGGGCTGATCAACTACGCAGTGCCCGCCGATCAACTCGATGCGAAAGTCGATGCGCTGGCCGCGAAGGTCGCCGCGATGTCGCCCGCCGTCGTGCGCCTCGGTCGCGACGCGTTCTACACGATGTCCGACATGCCCTTCGACCCCGCGCTCGAATATCTGCAGACGATGCTGACGGTGAACCTCGGCACCGAAGACGCGATCGAAGGCGTGACGGCGTTCCTGCAGAAACGCGATCCGGTGTGGAAGGGTCGATAGGGTTTGGCGCTCTCGTATCCGCCCGAGATTGCGATTGAGCCGCGCGGCCCGCTCGACGCCGTCGTGCGCGTTCCGGGCTCGAAGAGCATCACGAACCGCGCTGCGCCGATCGCCGCGCTCGCGAGCGGCACGAGCACGCTCACGGGTTGCCTCGAAAGCGACGACACCGAGGCGATGCGCGAGGCGCTGCGCGCGCTCGGTGTTGCGATCGACGTGCGCGGCGACACCTGGACGGTGCACGGTCGCGACGGCGTGCTGCATGCTCCGCACGCGCCGCTCGACGCGCGCGCATCGGGAACTACGGCGCGCTTCCTGTGTGCAGCGGCGACACTCGCCGACGCGCCCGTCGTGATCGATGGCGCGCCGCGCATGCGCGAGCGCCCGATCGACGATCTCGTCACCTGCCTGCGCGCACTCGGCGCGAAAGCCGAAGTGCTCGGCGCGAACGGCTGCCCGCCAGTGCGCGTGCATGGCGGCGGCTTGCGCGGCGGCGCCGCGCCGATCGATGCGCGTCGCTCGTCGCAGTTCGTCTCCGCGGTGTTGCTCGCGGCGCCGTATGCGAGCGAAGACGTCGTCCTCACTCCCATCGATGGCGTGATGGTCTCGACGCCCTACGTCGATCTCACGCTGCAGGTGATGCGCGCATTCGGCGCCGATGCGACGTGGCTGCCGCAAGGCTCGCTGCGCGTTGCGAAGGGGCATCCGTATCGCGGGCGCAGCTATGCGATCGAGGCCGACGCGTCGGCTGCGGCGTATCCGTTCTGCGCCGCCGCGATCGCCGGCGGCTCGGTGCGCGTCGAAGGCGTGCGCAGCGATTCGCTGCAAGCGGATTGGAAGCTGCTCGAAGTGCTCGCCGACATGGGCTGCACGATCGAGCGCGACGAAACCTCGGCCACCGTGCGCCGGCCGGCAGGCGCGCGCCTCAGCGGCATCGACGTAGACATGAACGAGTGTCCCGACGCGGTGCTCGCGCTCGCCGTCGTCGCGCTCTTCGCCGATGGCCCGACGCGCATCGAGAACGTCGCGAACCTGCGCATCAAGGAAACGGATCGCCTAGCCGCGCTCGAGCGCGAGCTGACGAAGCTCGGCGCGCGCGCCACCACCGGTCCCGACTGGCTCGCGATCGAGCCCGGCCCGCTGCGCGGCGCCGCGATCGACACCTACGACGATCACCGCATCGCGATGGCCTTCGCGCTCGCCGGCCTGCGCGTACCCGGCGTCGTGATCCGCGAACCGAAGTGTATCGCGAAGACGTGGCCCGACTACTTCGCGGCGATGGAGCGGCTGTGAGCGAACCCATTCGCCGCGGCGCCGCGATCGAAGCGAGCGGGCTGACACGCCGCTTTGGCGATCGCACGGCGCTCGGCGGCCTCGATCTGCAGATCGCCGCGGGCGAATCGTTCGGACTGCTCGGCGCGAACGGCGCTGGCAAGACCACCTTCATCCGCTTGCTCACCGGCTACCTGATTCCGTCGAGCGGCAGCGTCACCGTGGACGGCTTCTCGCCGATCACGGATGCGCGCAAGGTGCACGAACGCATCGGCTTCGTCGCCGAGACGTCGCGCCTCTATCCGGAGCTGCGCGTGCGCGGCTTCCTGCGCTTTGCCGGCGGTGTGCGCGGACTTTCTGGCGCGCCGCTGCACAGCGCCGTCGATCGCGCACTCGCGCGCTTCACACTCGAAGACGTCGCGCTGCGGCCGATCGGCAATCTGTCGAAGGGCTTCCAACAGCGCGTGAATCTCGCGCAAGCGTTCTTGCACGACCCGGCGTTGCTGATCGTCGATGAACCCACGGCGGGACTCGATCCGCTGCAGCAAGCCGAAGTGCGGCGCGAACTGCGCGAGGCCGAAGGCACGCGCACGGTGCTGCTCTGCACCCACGATCTCAGCGAAGCGCGCGAGCTGACGACGCGCGTCGCGGTGTTGTCGCGCGGACGGCTCGTCGCGTGCGGGCCGACGGCGGAGATTCTCGGGGGCGCCGATCCGCTCGCGCTCTTCCGCGGCGCCGAGGTGAGCGCGTGACGGCGCTGCGCGCACTGGTGCGCAAGGAACTCGCGGTGCTCTTCGGCTCGCCTGTGGCGTGGCTCACGCTGGCGGCGATCGCGCTCGTCACCGCCCTGCTCTTCTTTGATCACCTGCGCGTCTACAACCAGATCCTCTTCCTCTACACCAGTTCCACGATGGGCGGCTTCGAGAGCGACACGGTGCCCGCCTACGTGAATCTGCGCGATCAGGTCTTCCTGCCGGTGATGGAGACGCTCGCGCTCACGCTCGTCGGCCTGATTCCGTTGGTGACGATGCGCGTCTTCGCCGAGGAGCGGGCGCGCGGCACCGACGAGCTGCTCGCCACGACTCTATTGACGCCGAACCAGATCGTCGGCGGCAAGCTGATCGCCACCTACGCGTTCATCGCGCTCGCGATGGGACTCTCGTTCGTGTACCCCGCCACGTCGATCGTGCGCTCCGGGCTCGGACTGCCGCATCTGCTCGCGGTGTACCTCGGACTCTTCGGACTCGGCATCGCGCTCGCCTCGGTGGGCCTCGTCTGTTCGGCGTTCTCGACGAGTCAACTGGTCGCCGCGATCTCGGCCTACGCAATCGCGTTCGTGCTCTACGACTTCCGCTGGATGGCGCAGTTCCTGCCGGACGCGGCGGCGGCGGCGATCGATCCGCTCTCGATGCACCTGCGCTTCGGCGCCTTCGCCGAGGGACTCGTGCGCGGCTCCGATCTCGCGTACTTCGCGGGCTTCGTGTTGGTGGCGTTCGCGCTCTGTCGGTTGGCGCTCGACCAGGCGCGGGTGCGCTAGCCGTGCGCGAACTCGCATGGCTCGGTGTCGTCGCGCTGCTCGCGAGCGTGGGCTCTTACTACACCTCGACGAAGTTCGGCTTCTTCGGCTGGGCGAACGCCGTCGGCGGTGCGCTCGCACTCACGGCCGCATTCGTGCTCTGGCTGCGACGCGCGCGCGGACTCGATTCGCCGCTCGGACGCCGGCTGCTGTTGCGCAGCACGCTCGGCGTCGTCGCCGCGCTGGCGCTGGCGTACGGACTCGAACGCGCCGCGAATCGCGCGCAACTCGTCTGGGACTGGACGGCAGACGATCGCTACACGCTCGCGCCGGCCACGCGCGAAGCGCTCGCGCGGCTGCCGGGTCCCCTCGTCGCGACGCTTTATGTCGATCCCGGCGACAACCGCGCGCGCAGCACGCGACTGCTGCTCGAGACGTTGACGGAAGCCAGCGCGGGCCGCGTCACCGCACGCGAGCGCCTGCTCGACGAGTCGCAGGAAGATGTCGAGCGCTACCAGATCGGAGCGTCGAACACAGTGGTGCTCGCGATGGGCGAGCGCGCCGAGACGGTCGTGCGGCCCACCGAGGGCACGATCTTCGAAGGCTTGCGGCGCCTCAACGCCGATCGCGGACAGATTCTCTACGTCGCCCGCGGCGAAGGCGAAGGCGACATGCAGCGCGACGACGACGCCGGCTTCCTGGGTCTCGCCGAAGCGCTGAAGACGGAAGGCTTCACGGTACGCGAATTGGTGACGGCTGCGATGTCCGTCGTTCCCGCCGACGCTTCGGTCGTGCTGCTGATCGCGCCGCAGCGACCGCTGCGCGCCGAAGCACTCGCCGCGTTCGAGACCTGGCTCGGGCAAGGCGGGCGCCTCGTCGCGCTGCTCGAACCCGGCGTCGATTCGGGGATCGAAGCGCTGCTCGAACGCTGGGGCTTCGGCTTGCCGGACGAGGTGATCGTCGATCCCGCGTCGGGGCCGGTGGAAGGCGATGCATCGGGCGTGAATCCGATCGTCTTCCAATACGCCACGCACCCGGCCTCACACGGCCTCGATGGCAACCGGATGACCTTCTTCCGCCGCGCGCGTCCGGTGCTCGCGTTGCGCAAGCCCGAGCCCGACGACGAGCTGCGCGCGATCGCCTTCGCGAGCCGCCGCGCGTGGGTCGCAGCGAACCCCGCCGCGGTACAACGAGGCGCTGCACCCGAAGAGCCCGCGGAGCGGCGCGAAGACTACTGGCCGCTGCTCTCGGTGGGCGCCTACCCGCGGCCCGGCGGCGAAACGCGCATCGCCGTATTCGGCGACGCCGACTTCGCGAGCAACCGCTACCTGCGCGCGCTCTACAACCTCGACCTGCTGATGAACACGATCCACTGGGTTGCGCAGCGTGAGGACGAGATCACGCTGCGCCCGAAGACACTGACGCCGGATCAGTACCCGCTGACGCCGCAGCAGTCGCTCGAGATGCTCTACGGTGTCGGGCTGCTGATTCCCGAATTGTGCGTCGCGGCGGCGGCGTGGACGTGGGTGCGAAGGCGCGGCGCTTAGTTCGATGATTCTCGCCGCTCGGATCAACTCATGATGTCGCCGCTCGCCGTTGGCTCGCTACGCGGGACGATGGGGCCTCGGAGTTGGGTGCTGGTGCGAGCGCGAGCCTTATGGATGTCGCCGCTCGCTTGTGGCTCGCTACGCGGGAAACGAGCGCGGATCTGCGAGCGATGCGTCGCGATTCATTCTCGACCGCGAGGTTGGTGTAGGCGCCGCTCGCCTGCGGCTCGCTACGCGGGAAACGAGCGCGGATCTGCGAGCGATGCGTCGCGATTCATTCTCGACCGCGGCTTGGTGTAGGCGCCGCTCGCCTGTGGCTCGCTACGCGGGAAACGGGCGGCTTGCCACGAAGGTGTCTCGGAGATTCATTTTTCGCCCGGTCCCAGCGGCTTCGTCG
>JANNKU010000096.1:0-49668 GCA_031396445.1 Deltaproteobacteria bacterium
CGCACGTCTGGCCGCGCATCCATCCCCGCTCGCTTCGTTGCGCTCGCTCGCCGTAGCTCCCGCTACGCCTCGTTCGCGCGCCTTGCGAGCGGGGCGTCTGCGCGCCCAGCCGCACGGCACAGTCTTGGGTCAATCTCCTAGACCGGAGGAGAATCGAGAGCGGGCGATCCGACCACATACGGGAACACGATCAGCATCGGATCGACGCCCGCGCCGAGTTGTCGCGCGAGTCCGGAGAGCAGGCCGAGCGTGCGGCCGAGCAACACCATGTGGCTCGGGATGCGCACCAGTGGATTCGCGCGCACCCTCGCACTCACTTCTTCGCCGATCGCTTCGAGGCGCTCGGGCGAGAGCGAGCCGGTGGTCGCCAGCTCCGCCGCGATCGCGAGGCCCAGCTTCGAGAGCGCGACCAGCGCATCGCGCGAACCATCGCGGGCGGCAAAGCCGAGCGTTTCGAGTACGGCCGCCATTTCGTCGGGATCGCGGCGCAAGAGCGCGAGCACGAACGCGAGTGTCTTGCCCCGAAAGTCCGCGGGCAGCTCTTTCGCGAGGCCCCAATCGAGCAATACGAGTCGGCCGTTTGGTTCGACGAGCAGGTTGCCGGGATGCGGGTCGGCCTGGAAGAAGCCGTGCACCAACACCTGCTCGCACCACGCTTCGACGAGCGTGCGCACGACGCGATCGATGTCTACGCCCGCGGCGTCGAGCGCCGCGCGGTCGGTGATCTTGATGCCGTCGATGTACTCCATCACCAGCACGCGGCGCGTGGTGAACTCGCGATGGATGCGCGGTACGTGGATGTCGTCGCGATCGGAAAAGAGGCGTGCGGCGCGCTCGGCGTGACTGGCCTCGGACAGGAAGTCGAGTTCGCGCGGGACATAGCGGCCCATCTCGTCGACGAGCGCGGTGAGGTCGAAGTCGCCTTCTAGCCAGTCGATGGCGCGGAAGAGCATGCGCAGGTTGGCGAGATCCGAATGCACCAGCTCGGCGACCTCGGGGTACTGCACCTTCACCGCGACGCGTCGGCCATCGTGCAGCACCGCTTCGTGTACCTGCGCGAGCGACGCCGATGCTACGGGGCGCGGATCGAAGCGCGCGAAGATCGCTTCGAGCGGGCGACCCAATTCAGTTTCGACGACGCGTCGCACGACGGGCAGATCGCGCGCGGGCACGCGGTCCTGCAAGCGCGCGAGCACGTCGACCCATTCGGGCGGCATCAGGTCGGCGCGCGCGCCGATGTATTGGCAGCTCTTCAGGATCAGACCGCGCAATTCGACGGCGGCGTCGTACACCGTCTCCGCACTTTCGCGGTGGAAGCGGCTCCAGCGGTCCTGCATCTGCGTGCGCGAGAGTCCGCGCGCCAGCACCTGGTTGGTCTTCAAGCCGAGATAGACGCGACCGACTGCAACACCAATCCGCCGCGCGCGCTCGATGCGCTGCTGGGCGGCGAAGAGCGGTGCGGCGAGTGACACGGTTCCTACCAAAGCTCCGGCGGCTTCGAGGGACACGACCACGCGCCACCGCTCATGTCTTCCTCGTCGTCGGGAGCCGCTTCCGCGCCGCCTTCCGCGACATCGGGTGCGTCGCCCTCTTCGTCGGCTTCCTCGTCGAGATACGGCGGGTTGTAGGCGCACTGCACCCAGCGCGGCGCCGAGAATTCGAGCAGGTAGCTGGTGCCGAAGCCTTGATACGTGAAGACGTTCTCGTCGTCGCCCGGAAGCGAGAAGCCGATCTCGGGCTGCGGGATCGCATCGATCAGCTTGGCTTCGACCAACTGCTCGAGCTTGTCGGGGTATGTCGTCTGCGCCGCGTAGTAGCCGTTCAACGCGTCGATGATGCGTTGGGCATGGACGTCACGCGTGCGCGTGTAGTCCCAACGCGCCCAGGCTGCACCGACGAAGAGCGGCAGCCCCAGCAGCAGACACGCCGCCGCCGTGTGGATGGCGCGTCGGCGCAGCCGCGCCGGATCGAGCCGCACACCGAGTGCGGCGATCAAGAGCATGACGACGCAGACGATCGCCGCGCCGAGGAGTCGCCCTTCGGTGACTTTGAACGGAAGCAGGCCATCGGCGCCGAGCGCCAGCCAGCCCGCCGGCACTGCGACACCAGCGAGCAGCAGCAACAGGCCGAGCGCGCGACGACCGCCGCGCAGCCAATAGAGCCCGAGCAATGCGAGCGCTACACCGCCGAGTTCGGCCGCGAGCGTGGTGCCGATCGCTTCGAAGCCGAAGACCTGCACGGCGGGCCACGGAGAGATCGCAAACGGCAGGTACGCGTTCGTGCCGGTGACGTTGCGCTCGATCACCAGCACCACGGCGGTGATCGGCAGGAACCACGCGAGTCGCGCGAGCCAGCCGAGGCGCAGCCAACTCGCCGCGAGCCAGGGGGATGCGATCGCGCAGCCCATCACCACCGCGACGGCGATCATCGTGCCCGACCAGCGCCAGTGGAAGAAGTTCCAGACCACCTGCGAATTGCCGGAGCCGAGCGCGTAGTAGAGAAAGAAGACGATCGCGAGCGTGGTGGTGATGGCGGCCGCGCGCACCAGCGCGGAACGCGTCGTCGCCCAGATCGCGATTCCCAGCAGCAGCGAGGGCAGGCCGAAGACCGCCATGCCCTTGGCGCGTTCGTTGAGCAGCGATTCCCAGCTGGATCCAACCAGCGCCTGCATCAGGAAGCCGCGCGGCGACCACCACCCGAGTGCGCTGTTCGGAACCTCGGGGCGCGGGCCGAGCCCATGGTGAAGCAACAATGCGTAGCCCACCGAGAGCAGCAGCAGCACGGAGGGGACCCCAAAGCGCAGCACGTTCGTGCGCGAACTCTCGCCGCTCACGCTTTCTCCTCGCGTGCGACGCGAAAGCGCACCGAATGTCCCGCTTCGGATTCCTCTTCGGTACGCGGCACGAAGCGGATGCGTGCGCTCACCTCGATGGTGTGTCCCTGGAGCAGGCTTTCGGCGAGCTGCTGCAATCCGGCCGATTGGAGGTTCTTGCCGAGTTCGCTCGACAGGCGTTCGGCGAAATCGCGGCGCGCGCGCTCACCCTGCTCCGTCGCGAACTCGATCCACTCGCGCGGCACTGTGTCACCCAGCGTCTTGCGCAGGAACTCCTCACCGCTGAAGAGTCCCGCGAAGCCGAGCCCGAGCGCACGGCGCAGTAGATCGGGCATGCGGGCGGAGGCGTCGGCGGTGGGCGACGGCTTCGCACCACGCCCCGGCTCTCCGCTTCCGCGGCCTGTGCTTCTTCTGCCTCGCGGAGCCGCCATTCGAGTGCTTTTCCCGACCTGATTGTTGCCCGAGCTGATAGGGTGACCCGGCTCGGTCGGCGATTCGATCGACGCTTTGATCGATGCCTCGATCCAGGGAACATCCGCATGAGTGCCGCAGCGCGCGTTCTCGACATCATGCAGACGAAGATCGTGACGGTGAGCGTGACAGAAAGACTGTCCACGGTCGAGGACATTATGACGCTCGGGCAGGTGCGCCATATGCCGGTGGTGCATGGCGGCAAGCTGGTCGGGGTTCTCTCGCATCGCGATCTTCTGCGCGCCTCACTCTCCGAATTGGGCTCCTTCGGCAGCGAGACGCGTCGCGCATTCCTGCACGCCATCGAGATCGCGCAGGTCATGTCGGCGCCCCCGATCACGATTGGACCGGAAGCTTCCGTGCAACTCGCCGCGCGGCTGATGGCCGACCACCGCATCGGTTGCCTGCCGGTCGTCGAGGACGACGAACTCACGGGCATCATCACCGAGACCGACGTGCTCTGCTGGGTCGCTGGCGTGAAGCCCAACCCGGACGAGCGCTAACTCTTCGAGAGCTCCGACCAGCGCTCGACGATGTGGTGCGCGCTGCGATCCGCGAGCGCTGCTGTGGTGATCTGCGGCGGTGCGCCCAATGACGTCGGGAACACGCTCATGTCCGCGACGAAGAGACCGCTGACCTCGTGCGATTCACCCCACGCGTTGACGACCGATGTCCGCGGGTCGCCGCCCATCTTGCACGTGGACTGCGGGTGCGTCGATGCGATCGGGATCTCGCCTTGCGTGACACCGCGCGTGAGGATTGCGCCGAGATCGTCGCCGGGCCGCAGCACCAGCGGATCGATCCAGTAGGGCACCAGCACTTCGCGCGCGCCGGCGGCCAGCAACACTTCGCAGCAGTGCACGAGCCCTTCGGCGAGCTGGCGGCGATCGTGATCCTCGAGCGTGTAGCGGATGCGCGGCCGCGCGATCGAGGCGCCCGATTCGACCGAGCCGCTGCTGCGATCGTGCAGCAATACGAGCAGTCCCGCCGTGCGCGCGAACGCTTTCATCCAGCGGTAGTGCTCGCGTCCGAAGCCCGGCAGGTTGCCGCCGGTGAGCACAGGGAAGCCGGCGATCGGCATCAACACGTAGCCGCGGTGCGGATCGCGTTCGAGGTCGATGAACTCGTCCACGTAGTAGCTCTGCGGAATGCCGCGGTAGCCGTGGAGCTCCTCGTCGAAGATGCCCGCGACCATCACCGACGGGTGCAGGTGCAGATTGCGACCGACCTGTCCGCTGCGATTCGCGATGCGCGAGCGCAGCAACAGATCCGGCGACGCCACGGCGCCCGCTGCGAGCACCACCACCTTCGCGCGCACGTCGATGCGCGCGCCCGGCGTGCCGGCTTGATCGACGATGTGCCCGACGACGCCGCGCACGCGTCCGTCCGACGCTTCGATGCGTTCGACGCGCGCGTTCGCGTAGACGCGCGCGCCGGCCTCGCTCGCGCGCGGCACGTAGGTGACGAGCATCGATTGCTTGGCGTCGTAGGAGCAGCCGAGAATGCAGTAGCCCGATTGCACGCACGCATCGCGGTTGTGTTTGGTGACGAAGCCCGACCAGCCGAGCGCCTCGGTGCCGCGCCGGATCGCCTGGTTCATCAGGTTGACCTCGTCGTCGCGGATCTGTTTCACCTTCAAGTTGCGCTCGACGCGATCGAGGGGCGCCGCCATCGCCTCGGGGGTCAGCTCCGGCAGGCCGTGCTCGTCGCGCCACATCCGCAAAATCGAGTCAGGCGTGCGGAACGCGTAACAGAGGTTGTGCACCGTCGATCCGCCGATGCAGCGACCCTGCAGCACGATGATCGAGCCGTCTTCGGTCTGCCGCATGCCGGCTTCCTCGAAGAGGCGGGGCAGCATTTCGTCCTCGCGCTGCGTGAAGTCGGCGGAGGTCCAGTGCGGACCTTGCTCGAGCACGACGACGTCGAGCCCCGCATCGGCGAGCTCCGCGGCGGCGACGGCGCCACCACCGCCAGCGCCGATCACGCAGACGTCCGCATGTGTCACCAGATCTTCGCTGCGGCCGACGAGTTGCTCGATCACGCAGCACCTCGCGGTCGTTTCAACAACGGGCCGGCGTAGTCGATCAGCGGCCACGTCTCGTCCTGGCTCCAGTAGCCGAGCAACGCGAGGTTTCGCAGCGCGTAGAAGCCCTGTCGTCGAAGCGCGAGGCTGCTGCGCATCCAGCCCTCGAGCGCGACATCCTGTGCGCCGACATCGAGTTGTGTGAAGCGAGCGAAGCGATGCTCGAAGAGCAGCGGTCCCCACTCGACCAGCCGCAACAGCGACGGCAGCGGCGCCGTCGCGCCGGGATCGAGCGAGGCGCAGAGCCTGTCGATCGTCGCGATCGCGCGTGTTGCGCGCACCGGCGGCGCAGTGGGCTCGCCGGTATCGACCATGCGCTCGACGACGTGCGTGAGGATCTCGGTTTCGCCGGGTCCGAAGAAGCGCGCAGAATCGAGAGACGCGGATGCGGCCGCCGCCGGCAGCGCGCGCAGACTCGCGAGCGACGCGAGCGCGGAACCGCTGCCGACGAGACCGAGAAATCCGCGGCGGCTCCACATCGTCACGCCGGCGCCTCCGCCAGCCAACGCAGGATCATCGGCGGCAACGGGTCGTCCGTCGCGCGTTCGGGCGCGGCGCTCCAGAAGTCGGCCGCGTTGTAGGTGTTCCAGAACAAGACGGGTGTGCGTGCGCGACCATCGCCGAGGCGCGCGATCACCTCCGCCATGCACTTGGCCGTGTACGTCGTCTCGAGCGCGATGCCGGCGTCGCGGCAGGCGAACGCGGCGGCTTCGGCGGCAGGTGTCGCCGCGCCGTAGCCGGGACCGAGCTGCGCGCGCGCCACTTCGAAGTCTGCCGCGGTGATCGAGACCGCGGGCAGCGCGGGCTCGTAGCGACGCAGGAGTGTGAGCGAAGCGCGCGCGAGTCGCGCGAGGCGCGCAGGGCCGGGCGGCAGGATGTCGGTGACCAACACACCGATGATGCGCGCGTGCAGGCCGGCGAGCTTCGCGCCGAGCACGAGACCCGCGAAGGTGCCGCCACTACCGATCGGCAGATAGATCTCGGCGGGCGCCGGCATCTCGCCGGCTTCGATCTGCGCGGCCAACTCGAAGGCGGCCGCAACGAAGCCGATGTCGGCGAGCGCCGACGATCCGCCAGTCGGCACCAACACGGGCTTCTCACCGCGCAGTGTCGCCGCGCTGAAGGCGCGAATCACCTGTGCTGCTGCACCCAACACGCCGCTTGCCGGCAACAGCTCGGCGCCGAACGCGTGCAGCGCGCGCACTTGCTCGCGAACGTGCTTGGTAACGGGCTGCGGCACCACGACGACGGTCGTCCGCATCCCCAACCCGCGCGCAAAGATCGCCGTCGCGAGCCCGTGGTGGGTACCGAGCCCGCCCGTCGTGATGAGGCGCTTTGCGCCGCGCGCGGTCGCCGCGGCGAGCGTGAACTCGAGCTTGCGCACCTTGTTGCCGCCGTAGAGCGGCGAGGAGCGGTCATCGCGCTTCACGAAGAGCGCGCCCGGCGCGGCGTTCGCGATCCGCAGCGGCTCGATCGGCGTCGGCGCCGCGATGAGTGCTACGCGCGGCAGCGCGGCGAGCTTCGGGAAGCGGCGGAAAAGCGCGAGCGCGGAGGCGTCGTCGGCGCTTCCCGGCGTGCGAGTGGAAGCTGCGATCTTCGCTGCGCGCGCGTCCGGAGTTGCCGTTCGCGAAGACATGGGCAGCATTTCGCACGTCGACACCACACGCGCAAGCAACCGTCGCGGCGAGCGTTCTCTTGGATTGACTTTTTCCCCGGGGGTTTCGTACTCTCGCCCTTCGATTCTGGGGAGAACCCCGCGGGAGGTTTCATGGCGCTGGTCGAGGAACTCGCCGGATCACCGGGCGAACGTCGGCGGTTGCAGCTCAGGAGTCCCGCGACGCTCGAAGCGATCGGCGAGATCGAAGTCGCGACGGCGGACGATGTTCGCGCCGCCGTCGAGCGCGCGCGCAAGGCACAACCGGCGTGGGCGGAAGCCAGCTTCGATGAACGCGCGCGCTACCTGCGGCGTGCGGTGCGCGTGCTGCTCGCGAACGAAGCCGAGTACGTCGCGGCGATCGCGCGCGAGACCGGCAAACCCGAGGTCGAGATCCTCGTCACCGAACTCGTCGCTGCGTGCGACGCGCTCGAGTTCTACGCCAAGCGCGCGAAGCGGCTGCTCGCCGACCGCAACGTTCCCTTGCACTTGATGAAGAACAAGAAGTTGCGGCTGGTGTACAAGCCGCTCGGCGTGGTCGGCATCGTCACGCCCTGGAACTTCCCGTTCATCTTGTCGCTCAACCCGACGGTGCAAGCGCTCGCCGCGGGCAACGCGGTGGTGTTGAAGCCGTCCGAGGCGACACCGTATTCGGGCAGACTCGTCGAGGATCTGTTCCGCGCAGCGGGACTTCCCGACGGTCTCGTCACTTGCGTGCTCGGCGATGGCGAAACCGGCGCGGCGCTCGTCGAAGCGGGCGTGGACAAGATCGCGTTCACCGGCAGCGTGCGAACCGGTCGCAAGGTGGCCGAAGCCTGCGGTCGCCTGTTGATTCCCTGCACGCTCGAACTCGGCGGCAAGGATCCGATGATCGTGTGCGCCGACGCCGATCTGGAGCGCGCCGCGAATGGCGCCGTCTTTGGCGCGTTCTCGAACGCGGGGCAGGTCTGCGTCTCGACCGAGCGCGTCTACGTGATCGAGGACGTCGCCGACGAGTTCATCCGCCGCGTCGTCGAGAAGACGGCGCTGCTGCGGCAGGGGCTCGGCGGCGAAGCCGACGTCGGCCCGATGATCTGGCCGCCGCAGCTCGACACCGTCGAGCGCCACGTCGAGGACGCGCGCCAGCGCGGCGCGCAGGTTCTGACAGGTGGCCGTCGCAATCCCGCCTACGCGGGCCTCTTCTACGAACCGACAGTCCTCACGGGCGTCGATCACGACATGTTGGTGATGCGCGAGGAGAGCTTCGGGCCACTGCTCCCGATCATGCGCGTGCGCGACGAGGCCGAGGCGCTGCGGCTCGCGAACGACTCCGGCTACGGCCTCAACGCGAACGTCTGGACCCGCGACAAACACAAGGGTGTCGAACTCGCCAAGGCGATCCACTCCGGCTGCGCAGTCGTGAACGATTGCATGATCACCTACGGCATTCCCGAGTCACCGTTCGGTGGCGTCAAGTCGAGCGGCATCGGGCGTGTGAACGGCGAGCTCGGCCTGCGCGGCTACTGTCACGTGCAGTCGATCGTCGTGGATCGCTTTGGCGTCAAGTCGGAGCTGCTCTGGTTCCCCTACGACGCGCGCAAGTCGCGGCTGCTGCGGCGCGCATTGCGATTCATCTGGGGCACGCCGCTCGGGCGGTGGCTGTCGTGAAGCATCAGGGCAGTCGCGCGAGCGGACGCGGGGGAAGCGCATGATCGAGACGGTGTTGGTAGCGACGGATGGCTCGGAGGTGGCTGCGGGCGCGGAGCGCTACGGCGTGGCGCTTGCGGCGGGGCTGTCCGCGCGGGTCTCGGGCCTCGCGATCGTGGAAGATCGCTCGGTGGGCGGCATGCGCGGCGGCGGGCTGCTCGTGACACCGCCGTCACTCGACGCGATCGAAGCGTTCCTCGGCGCGCGTGCCGATGCCGCGGGTCGCCGCCTTGCGGAGCGCGCGCGCGAGAAGGGCGTCACTTGCGCGTGTGAGACCACGCGCGGCATCGCGGACGACCTGCTGGTAGAGCGCGCGAAGTCGGCAGACCTGGTCGTGATCGGTCGCGACGGCGAGCACGCGTCGTTTCGCACCGCGTTGCCCGGCTCCACCGTCGATGGCTTCCTGCGCAAGACCACCAAGCCGGCGATCGTGGTGCCGGCCGGCGCCGAACTCGTCGGCCCTGTCTTGTTGGCGTTCGATGGCTCGCCCGGGTCGCGCATCGCAGCGCGACTCGCCGTCGAGTTGGCGGGCCGCCTCGGCGCAGGCATCCACGTCTTCGTCGATTCGAAGGACAAGGGCCGGTCGGCCGCGCGCTTCGACGAAGTGCGGCGATTGCTCGGCGCAGCGAACGTGCCGGTGCGCGAGGCCGCGTCCACACTCGGCCGGCCCGATGCGAAGATCGTCGATGCCGCGCGCGAGGCGAACGCCGGCATGATCGTGATGGGCGCCTTCGGTCGCTCTCGCATCCACGAATACTTCCTCGGCTCCAACTCGGCCGCGGTCGTGCGCTCCTCGCCCATCGCCGTGTTGCTGGCCCGCTAGGCAGCGAGCGGTGCCGAAGATTCGAGCCACCTCGCTCGGCGCGCTGGCGGCGCTCCTCGGTCGCGCCGTCGAGGGTGACGCGAGCGCCATCGTGCGCGGCGTCGCATCGATCGACGCGGCAGGCCCGGGCGATCTCGTCTTCGTGCGCAGCCCGCGCTACACCGCCGCGTTCGAGAAGAGCAGTGCCGGCGCCGCGATCGCGGTGCCGAGCGTTGACACCGCCGGGCGTCCGACGATTCGCTCGCCACGCCCCGATCTCGATTTTGCGCGCGCCGTCGCGCTGCTGATCGAACGCGAGATCGCGCCCGCGGGCGTCCACCCGCAAGCCTTCGTGGCGCCCGACGCGCAGGTCGATCCGAGCGCGAGCATCGGGCCCTTCGCCGCAGTCGGTGCGCGCGCCGTAGTCGGCGCGCGCACCATTCTCCATCCGAACGTGGTGCTCTATGCGGATGTGCGTGTCGGCGCGGACTGCGAGCTGCATTCCGGTGTCGTGGTGCGCGAGGAGTGCGAACTCGGCGACCGCGTGATCTTGCATCCGGGCGTCTCGATCGGCGCCGACGGCTTCGGCTACGCATTCGATGAAGCCGGTCGCCCCGCGAAGATCCCGCAGGTGGGGCGCGTGGTGATCGAGGACGACGTCGAGATCGGTGCGCTCGCGGCGGTCGATCGCGCGACGCTCGGCGTGACGCGCATCGGCAAGAATGCGAAGATCGACGACCTCTGCATCATCGCGCACAACTGCGATATCGGTCCCGACGTGATCATCGTCGGCCTCTCGGGTCTGGCCGGCTCCACCGTGGTGGAGAGAGGCGCGATCCTGATGGGGCAGACGGCGACGACCGGCCATCTGCGCATCGGCGAGCGCGCATTTCTCGGCGGTCGCGCGGCGGTGCACAAAGATGTGCCGGCCGGCGTGCATGTCTGGGGCGCGCCTGCGATGGAGCAGCGCGCGTGGCACAAGAGCATGGCGGCGCTGGCGCGCCTGCCCGACGCGCTGCGTCGCTTGCGCGCGGTGGAGCGCAGGGTCGGATTGCGCGCCCGCCGCAGCGAGGACGAAACGTGAGCGCCGCAGCGCCGCGCTCGGCGCTCTCCTCGCTGCAAGCGCACGCGCGTGCTGCCCGAGATCCACGCTCGATCGTGTTGGTGTTGCGCACGCTGCGCGGCGACGAGCGAGCCGGCGCCGTGTCGCTCTCCGCGCTGCTCGTCCGCCGGCTGACGGAGCTGCGCAGCGAGCGGCTCCGCGTCGCACGCTTGTTTGCTTTGCGCCGGCAGTTGATGCGCGCGGGCTCGCTGCATGTGGCGGGTGTCGATGAGGTCGGCGTCGGTCCGCTCGCCGGGCCCGTGGTCGCGGCGGCGGTGATCCTGCGCGATCGCGTCGTGCTGCCCGGCCTCGACGATTCGAAGCAAGTCGCGGCGCCAGCGCGCGAGCGTCTCGACGCTGCGATCCGTGCGCAAGCAATCGCGGTCGGTGTCGGCGAAGTGTGGCCGCCCGAATTGGATCGCCTGAACATCTATCACGCCGCGCTCGAAGCGATGCGCCGCGCCGTGGTGGCGCTGTCGCAGCAACCGGATCATGTGCTCGTCGATGCGCGCACGATTCCGGGCATCGCGACGCCGCAGACTGCGCTGATCCACGGCGACGCGCGCGATGGCTCGATCGCCGCGGCGTCGATCGTCGCGAAGGTGCATCGCGATGCGATCATGGCGCGTCTCGAACGCGTGCATCCGGGCTACGGCTTTGCGCGTCACATGGGCTACCCGACGCCCGAGCATCTCGATGCGCTGCGCCGGCTCGGTCCTTCGCCGCTGCACCGACGCTCGTTTGCGCCCTGCAACCAGATCTCGTTGTTGTAGGCGCGCATGGCCTGGCGTCCCGCTGCAGCCGAGGATTTCGTCGTCGATGAGATCCCTGCATACGCGCCGAGCGGCGAGGGCACGCACACCTTCGTGCGGATCGAGAAGCGCGAGTGCAATACCGAGGAAGCCGTGCGGATGCTCGCGTCGGCGGCTCACGTGACACCGAGCGAGGTCGGTTACGCCGGTCGCAAGGATCGCGTCGCGATCGCACGGCAGTGGCTGTCGGTGCCGAATCTCGATCCGCTGCGCGCAATGGAGCTCGATCTGCCGGGCATTCGCGTGCTCGAAGCGGCGCGGCATCCGCACAAGTTGCGCACGGGGCATCTCAAGGGGAACGCGTTCGAGATCGCCGTGCGCGACATCGATGCGGTGACGGCGACGCGCGCAGTCGAGCGCCTCGATGCGATGGCGGTGCGCGGCATGCCGAATCGCTACGGAGAGCAGCGCTTCGGTCGCGACGGCGACAACGCGATCCGCGCCGCCGCGCTGCTCGCCGGTCGCGAAACAGTGCGCGACCGTCGTCACGCGCGCTTCTTGATCTCGGCGCTGCAATCCGCCGTCTTCAACGAAGTGCTCGCGCGCCGGCCGCTGCCGCTCGACGCGCTCGAAGTGGGCGACGTGGCGATGGTGCAGGCGAGCGGCGGCGTCTTCGTCGTCGAAGATCTAGAGCGGGAGGCGCCGCGTGCGGCGCGTTTCGAGATCTCCGCGACGGGTCCCATCTTCGGATCGAAGGTGCTCGAGGCGAGCGGCGCGCCGGCGCAGCGCGAGCGTGATGCAATGCGCGCCTGCGGCCTCGATCCCGACGTTGCTCCGACGCCGCCGCGCGGTGTGCGGCTGCACGGTGCGCGCCGCTCGCTGCGCGTGCCGCTGCCCGATGCGCACGCCGCGTTCGAAGACGGCGTGCTGCGGTTGCGCTTCGTGTTGCCGCCCGGTTCCTACGCGACGGTGTTGATCGAAGAGCTGCTGCAACCCGATGACGCCGCGCGCGAGACCGGGTTACTCTAGGACTGCCTCGAAGCCTCTCTCGCGCAACGTCGATTTCACTTCATTCGCGCCCACTTCACTTGCGCCCTATTGGAGGATTCCCCAGTGAAGATCGCCGCCAACGTCACCGAGATCATTGGTCACACGCCCCTGGTTCGATTGAACCGCGTTACGCGCGGCTGCGTCGGGCAGGTCGTTGCGAAACTCGAGAGCCAGAATCCGGGCGCCAGCGTGAAAGACCGCATCGGTCTCGCGATGATCGATGCCGCCGAACGCGCCGGTTGCATCACGGCGGGCAAGACCGTGATCGTCGAGCCGACCAGCGGCAACACCGGCATCGCGCTCGCGATGGTGGCCGCCGTGCGCGGCTACCAATGCGTGTTGATCATGCCCGAGACGATGAGCGTCGAGCGGCGCGTGGTGCTTCGCGCGCTCGGTGCGAAGCTGGTGCTGACGGAAGGCCCGAAGGGCATGAAGGGCGCGCTCGAGAAGGCGAACGAACTGGTCGCGAAGATTCCGAACGCGTTCATGCCGCAGCAGTTCGAGAATCCCGCGAACCCGGAAGCGCATCGCAAGACCACCGCCGAAGAGATCTGGGACGACACCGACGGCAAGGTCGATGCGCTCATCGCCGGTGTCGGCACGGGCGGCACGATCACCGGCGTCGCGCAGGTGCTGAAGCAGCGCAAAGCGTCGTTCCAGGCGATCGCGGTCGAGCCCACGGCGAGCCCTGTTCTTTCGGGCGGCAATCCGGGTCCGCACAAGATCCAGGGCATTGGCGCCGGTTTCGTGCCAGCCGTGCTCGACACCAAGCTGGTGAGCGAAGTGATCACCGTCTCCAACGACGAGGCCTTCGAGATGGCGCGCCGGCTGATGGCGGAGGAAGGCATCCTCTGCGGCATCTCGTCGGGCGCAAACGTCAGCGCTGCGGTGCAATGGGCCACGCGACCCGAGAACGAGGGCAAGCTCGCGGTGGCGATCATCCCGAGCTTCGGCGAGCGCTATCTCAACACGGATCTCTTCGCGCCCTTCCGCTACGAGGGGAGCGACGACGTCTGATCCGGCGCCGACGCTGCACGCGAAGAGCGGGGCGCTGATCCTGCCGTATCGCGGCCTTGCGCCCCGCATCCATCCGGAAGCGTGGATCGCGCCCGGCGTCGTGGTCGCCGGCGACGTCGAAATCGGCGCGGACTCGAGTCTCTGGTTCGGCACCGTGGTGCGCGGCGACGTACACGCGATCCGGATCGGCGCGCGCACCAACTTGCAGGACCACAGCGTCGTGCACGTGACGATGGGGCTCTACGCGACGCTGATCGGTGACGAGGTGACGATCGGCCATCGCGCGGTCGTGCACGGCTGCACGGTGCGCGACGGCGCGCTGATCGGAATCGGCGCGATCGTGCTCGACGGCGCCGAGGTCGGCGAGGAAGCGCTGGTCGCAGCGGGCGCCGTGGTCGGACCCGGCATGAAGGTGCCGCCGCGAACGATGGTGCGCGGCGTGCCGGCACGCGTCGCGCGGGAGCTCGGCAGCGAGGAAGTGCAGCAACAACGCGCGCGCGCGCTCGAGTACGTCGAGACGTCGCGCCACTACGCGCGCCGAAGTCCGGCATGAGCGGCATCGAGACGGACGACGATGGCGTTGGCGCAGTGCGTCCGCGACGCGGAGAGAAGCGCGCGATCCAGCGCCAACGCATTCTCGAGTCAGCGCGTGGCGTGTTCTTTCGTGATGGCTTCATGGCCGCGAATCTAGACGAAGTCGCAGCCGGCGCGGGCGTCGCGAAGGGCACGCTCTACCGCTACTTCGAGAACAAGGCAGAGTTGTACGTCGCGGTGCTCTCGGTCAACGGCGACGCGTTCGAGCGCAAGATGCGCGAGACGATCGATCCCGCGCTGCCGCCCGCCGAGCAGGTGCGGCGCATGAGTCGCTTCTACATCGAGCACTGGACGGCGCACCGCGAGTACTTCCAGATCTTCTGGGCGCTGGAGAATGAACCGGTGATCGGCGAATTGCCCGACGCCGTGGTCGCGCAAGTGACTGCGCTCTGGGAACAGTGCCTGGAACTGCTCGCGGGTGTGCTCGAACGCGGCGTGCGCGAGGGCGTCTTCATCGCGCACGATTCGTGGGAAGTCGCGAACATTCTCTGGACGCTCGGCAACGGGTTGATCCAGCGCGAGCAGGCACAAGCGCCGCGCAGCTTGCGTCGCAAAGCGCTCGAGCGGGTCTTCGAGGACGCCGTCGAGTTGGTGCTGCGTGGGCTCGAGCCCGAGCACACGCGCGTCAGCGCCGCTTCCTGATCCCTGGCAGCACGCGTGTGTAGGCGCCGAGGCCGAGCGCCACCACCGTCGCGAGGAACGCGAAGAAGAGCTTTCCCTTCACGGCTTGCTTCGCGATCGCCGCGCCGGCCGCGCGTTCCGCTTCGATGCTCGTGGCCCGCGGCAGCGTGCGCATTCCCTCGAGCAGATCGGGCAGCGCGAGCAGCAATGCGAAGAACAAGAAGAACACGAAGAAATAGACCAGCAGCAGCGTGAACTCCGGACGAAAGCCCGGACTCGAGCGCGGGAGGCGAGGCGGTTCGTTCATCGCCGTGACCCTAGCAATCCTGCTAGGTTGGCGAACCGATGGAGACCGCGGACGACAAGCCCGAGGAGAGCGCGCCGCGCAGCGGTCGTCGCCTCGTCGTCGTCGACGCCGCGAACTGTCTCTACCGCGCCTTCTTCGCGATTCCGCCGCTGCGCACGCACGACGGTACGCCCACCAACGCCGCTCTCGGTTTCGTGAACATGTTGATGAAGGCGCTGCGCGAGGAGCAGCCGGATCACGTCGTCGTCGTGCTCGATGCGCGCGGCGCCTCGGACGGTCGTCGCGCGCTCTACGCCGAGTACAAAGCCAATCGCGATGCGCAGCCCGAAGACCTGACGCTGCAAATGCCGCTGGTCCGCGAACTCGCCGACGCCTATCAGATTCCGATTCTCGAAGTGCCGGGCTGCGAAGCCGACGACGTGATCGCAACGCTGGTAGCGACCGCGCCGGACGACATGCGCGTCTCGATCCTCTCTACCGACAAGGATCTGATGCAGCTCGTCTCGGAGCGCGTCGAGCTGGTCGACACCATGAAGGGACGCCGCTACGGCCCACAGCAGGTGGAAGAGCGTTTCGGTGTGCCGCCCGCACAGTTGCTCGATCTGCGCGCGCTGGTCGGCGATCCGTCGGACAACATCCCGGGCGTCAAGGGAATCGGTGAGAAGGGCGCCGCCAAGCTGATCACCGAGTTCGCGACGCTCGAGAATCTGCTCGCGCATGCGAACGAGATCAGCGCGGCGCGCACGCGCACGGCGCTGCAGGAACAGGCCGATGCGGCGCGACTCTCGAAGCGTCTCGCGGCGCTGCAGAACGATGTCGCGCTGCCGCTCGGTTGGGACGATCTCGTGCGCCGCGAGCCGGATCGCGACGCGTTGCGCCAACTCTTCCGGCGTCTCGAATTCACGCGCCTTCTCGCCGAACTCGATGCGCGTGACGCCGGTGCGGGCGCCGTCGCCGTAGCGACACCGGAGGGCGACGCAGTCGAGACCGAGGTGGTGCGCGACGCAGCGGCACTGGCGCGGCTCGTGACCGAATTGGCGACGCGCGACGGCATCGTCGTGGCGCCGATCGGCGCCGGCGAGAATGCGCTGCGCGAGCCGCCGGTGGGTCTGGCCTTTGCGCTCGGGCCGGGTCGCGCCGCCTATCTGCCGTTCGGGCATGCCGGGCTGACGTCGCATCCGCAGCTCCCGCGCGAGGCGGTGATCGAGGCGATCGCGCCGCTGCTCGGCGCCGGTCGTTGGGGCGGTATCGAGACGAAGACGCTGCTCGCGTTTCTCGGCGATTGCGGTCGCGAGTGCGGCGCGCCCGCATGGGATGTCGAGATTGCCGGCTTCTTGCTCGATCCCGCCGGTACGCGCGGCATTCCGGCGCTCGCCGCGCAGCATCTCGGACGCCGCGTGCGCAGTTGGGAAGAGTTCGCTGGGCGCGGTGCGAAGGCGGTGGCGCCGACGGATCTGCCGGTCGAGACGACGGCGCTGTGGGCGAGCGAATGTGCGGTGGCGATCGCCGATCTCGCGCCGCTGCTCCGCGACGGTCTCGCGCGCGACGGCATCGAAGCGCTCTTCCGCGACATCGAGATGCCGCTCACGGCCGTGCTCGCGCGCATGGAGCGGGCTGGTGTGCGCGTCGATGAAGCGGCGCTGCGCGCGCTCTCGCGCGAATACGAACGCGAACTGCTGCGGCTCGAGACGGAAATCCATGAGCTGGCAGGCGGTCCGTTCCAGATCGCATCGCCGAAGCAGCTGCAGGCCGTGCTCTTCGAGAAGCTGAAGCTGCCGGCGGTGCGCAAGACCAAGACCGGCTTCTCGACCGACGAAGCGGTGCTCGAACAGCTCGTTTCGCAGCATCCGCTGCCGGCGCGCATTCTCGCCTATCGCCGGCTCGCGAAACTGAAGAGCACCTATGTCGATGCGCTACCGCCGCTGGTCGACGCAAAAAGCGGTCGCATCCATCCGAGCTTTCATCAGACCGGTGCGGCGACGGGGCGGTTGTCGGCTTCGAGCCCGAACGTGCAGAACATCCCGATCCGCAGCGAAGAGGGCGTGCGAATTCGCGAGGCGTTCATCGCGCGCGAAGGCGCGCTGCTGCTCTCTGCGGACTACTCGCAGGTGGAACTGCGCATCCTCGCGCACTTCTCGCGCGACGAGAATCTGCTCGATGCGTTTCGCTCCGGCGAGGACGTGCACCGTCGCACCGCAGCCGCCGTGCTGGGCATCGCGCCGGATGCCGTCACTGCCGACCAGCGCGCGCGCGCCAAGGCGATCAACTTCGGAATCATCTACGGCTCGACCGCGTTCGGGATCGCCAACCAACTCGGAATTGCGTCGGCCGACGCGCAGGCCACGATCGACGCTTATTTCGCGCGCTATCAGGGCGTGCGCCGCTTCCTCGACGAAACCACCGAAACCGCGCGCACGCAGGGCTACGTGACGACGCTGCTCGGACGCCGCCGCTACCTGCCCGACCTCGCGTCGCGCAATCGCGTGCTGCGCAACGCCGCCGAGCGGATGGCCGTCAACACGGTGATCCAGGGCACAGCGGCGGATCTGATCAAGAAGGCGATGGTCGAAGTCGATGCCGCGCTGCGCGAAGCAAGACTCGGCGCCGCGATGATCCTGCAAGTACACGACGAACTGGTCTTCGAGGCGCGCAGCGACGAAATCGATGCGACCAGCAAATTGGTGCGCGAGCGAATGGAAGCCGTGTGGCCCGAAGGCGTCCCGCTCCTCGTCGAAATCGGCGTAGGCCGCAACTGGCGCGAAGCGCACTGACTCGCCCGATGGCCACCCACTCGCACGAAGCGCCTCGCGTGAAGCGCGCCAGTGGCAAACGGCAATCTTATTCCCGCGTAGCGAGCCAACGGCGAGCGGCGAGCCATCATGAGGACGCTTCCCGCGTAGCGAGCCAACGGCGAGCGGCGACTTCATGAACCTGTGAATCGAGGCGGACGAGCCGGAGTCTGAGGCCGGGACCAGACGGCCGCCGCGGAGGGAACGAGGCGATCGCGACCAAGGTCCCGGATGAGGAAATGCGGGCCATGAGCGACCTCGATGCGGTAGCGCTGGCCCAGGCAGGAGATCAGCAGGCGTTTCGCGTGCTGGTCGAGCGCTATCAAGGGCGTGCCCATCGCCTCGCGCTGCGCGTTCTTCGCGACGAGGAACAGGCGCGCGACGCAGTGCAGGACGCGTTCCTCAAGGTCCATTCGAACCTCGCTCGTTTCGAGAATCGCTCGAGCTTCTACACCTGGTTCTATCGACTCGTGATGAACGTGTGTCTCGATGCGAAGCGCCGCGATCGTTCGGCGCGCTTCATCGATACGCCCGAGCTCGCCGATCTCGAGCGCATCGCGACGATGGATGCGATGCCCGCGAGCGAGCAGCATTGGCGCAGCCATCAGGAAGCGCCCGACGCGGCGCTCGATCGCTCGCAACTGCGCGACGCCGTCGTGCGCGCGATCACCGCGCTGCCCGATGCCTCGCGCGAAACACTGATCCTGCGTGAAGTCGATGGACTGAGCTATTCGGAGATCGCGCAGGCTCTCGACATTCCGAAGGGAACCGTGATGAGCAGACTGCACTATGCCCGGCGCCGCGTACAGGAACTGTTGCGCGAGGCGGGGATCAGCGATCCCTTCGACTCTGCGTCGCACGATGGAGAAGCGGAATGAGTGGTTGCCAGAACATCGGTGTGTTGCTCGATGGCTTCCACGACGGCGAACTCGAGGCCTTCGAGCGCTTGCGCGTAGAGCGCCATCTCGCGGGCTGCGGCGCCTGTCGCGACGAACTCGCTTCGCTCGCACGGCTCGGCGGCTGGGTGCGCGTCGCCGTCGCGGATGCGCCGACGCCGGAGTTGTGGGATGCGATCGAGCCGCGCCTGCCGCTGCCGGCTCCGCTGTCCGCGCGTCCGCACGTGCGCCGCGCGCCGATGCGACGTCGCTGGTTGCCGCGGATCGGTGTCGCAGCGGCGGCCGCTGCCTTCGCGGGAACCTTCCTCGTCACGACCTCCGACTTCGGCGGCCTCGCATCGTTGCGCGGCGCGAGCGGTGTGGTGCGTTCGGTCTACGCGAACGAGCGGCAGGTGATGGTGCTCGAGGCCGACCGCGCCGAGGACTCGACGATCATCTGGTTGATGGACGATGTGGGCGAGCAGTCGCCGGAAGTGAGCCAGAGTGTCGGCATCTAGACCCTTGGTCTTCGCCATCGCGCTGGGAGTGGCCGTCGCCCTCGCGCCGATCTCCGTGTTCGCGCAGGTCGCTGAAAGCGTGGGAATCCTGCTCACGGTCAGCCATGCATCGAGTCGCCCCGGTCCGATCGATCCGGGCGCGGCCGAGATCCATCGCCAGCTCCACCACGAGTTCCGCTACGAGAGCTTGCGCGTGATCGAGAAGCGTCACGTGAACCTGCACATGCAGGAGCTCGGCGGCATCGATCTCCCGACCGGCAAGCGCGTGTTGCTGCGGCCGATGTCGCTGACGCCCAGCGGCGTGCTGATCGCCGTGGAGATCGAGGGCACGCTCCAGACGGACGTGCGGGTGCCCAACCGAAGGCAGGTCGTGATCGGCGTGGAGCGTTACCAGGACGGGAAGCTGATCCTGACGCTCCAGCCTGATTACTAGCGGCGGACCGGGCTTCCCCCCCCCCCTGGCCCCCGGGGGCCAAAAAAAATGCATCGCAGCGAAATATTTTTGCGAACCCGTGACACCTCCGGGTCCGAGTCGGCCACTCCATAACCAGACAGCACGAATACATCCCCTTCCCAGGGAGGCCCGGTTTCGCAAGAAACCGGGCCTTTACTTTGTGGACCTCGCTTCGCCGAGCCTCCCGTTCCACGTCGTCCCCGCCCGCGGCCGCTAATGATCGAGAAACGCCGCGCTCCCATGCTGCGCCGCAATGGAAAAGGACACGAACGCGTTCGTCGTCTGGATCGAGGGCGAAGCGACGGAGGCCGCTGCGGGGCCGGCGTTGCAGGGCCGCGTCGAGCACGTCCAGACTTCGCTGCGCGCCTCGTTCTCGACCGCCGAGGAACTGCTGCACTTCCTGGCCGGCCACCGCCGCGCGCCCCAGCGCGATGAGCCGGAGCGCTAGGTGCGGCACTCGCTCCGCGCGCTCGTGCGAAGCGTCGCGTTGCTCGCGATCGCCGCCTTCGCGATCGCGTGCGGCGACAACGGCGGCGTGTCGCTGAGCCCGCCGAGCGTAGAGATCGAGAGCTTCACGCTGATCAGCGAGCGCGCGCTCGCGCCGACCGTCACCGAGTCCACCTATCGCGCGCGCTGCCGCACCGACGCGGGGCCTTTCGACGATGCCGTCGCATTCGTCTCGGCGCCCGACCTCCCGATCGATCTGGTGGATGCGACCTTGCGCTGCGGGCGCCTCGCCGCGAGCGCCACGGTGACCTCGGTCGACACCATCGTGTTGCATCGCGATCCGGCGCGTCCCTTCGATCCGAGCGCGCTCGACTGGATCACGCTCGCGTGGGGACCCGGCACGCTCGTCGCATCGACGACCGAAGCGTCGGGCGCGCGCCGGCTGCGCTATGAGCTCGAGTTCACCAACGGCACCGGCAAGCTGCAGTCCGTCGCGGCGGGTGTCACGAGCGCCGCGGCTGCCACCACCGTGCTCGATGGTCTCGTCGTCGCGTCGGCGCAGCGCAACGGCGCCGTGCGCACCAACGACGCCTTCGAAGTGCGCGTCGCGAACGGCGCCGCACTCGATCCGGCAGCCGTGATCTGGACGCTGTCGGTCGGCGCGCGCTCCGCGTTCGCGCTCGGCGCGTCGCGTACGCTCGATGGGTTCGGGCAGCCGCTTGGCGACGTGGCCGTCGAGGAGCGCGGCCCCGCTGGCCTCGCGCTGCGTTCGTCGGAACCGATCTCGGGTCTCGCGACACTCGCCGAGCAAGCGGGCGTGTTCCAGTGGCGCTTCGAGAAGATCGGGCACCTGCCGGTGTGGCGCGAAGGAACGCTCGCGGCGGGCGAGGTGCTCTTCGTGCCGAGCCCGTGGCTCGCACGCCGCAGCGAAGAGCGCGTGGTGCTGAGCGTGCTGAACGACGTCGTGCTCGGCGACGGCAACCCGATCGTCGTGCGCTTCGCGGGCGGCGCGTTCGCGACCCCGGGCGAGGGAACTCTCACCGCGATCCAGGCGCAAAGTCTTCCGGGCCTGTTGCCGGCGGGTTGGAGCCCGCTCGCGGCGTTCTGGCTCGAAGTGTCGGCGCCGCCGCGCACGCCGGGCAACGCCGAATTGCGTCTCGCAGATCGGCTCGCACCCGGCGAGCGCGCGTTCCTGATCCGCTTCGACGAGGCGACGCAGCGTTGGATCGAGACTGGCGTGCCCGTCGCGGTCAGTGGCGACACCGCGACGACGTCGATCGCCACGGCGGGCGCCTATGCGATCGTCGTGCCCGACATCGGCGCGACGGCGCCGCCACCGCCCATCGCGGGACAGCCACTGCCGCCGACGAACACGCCGTTCCCGCTGCCCGATGGACTCACGGCGCAGGGAAGTGTGGTTCCGCCGGTTGCGGCCGCGAGTGTCGATCCGGTGCAGATCACCGCGCAGGCCGAAGTCATCGTGTCGCATCCGGGCTCGCTGCCGTCGGGACTCGTGCTGCGCAGCGACATCGACGAGCGCTACGACCTGCGCGACGGCACCAGCCGCACGGCCCCGAGCTACGAGACTTTTTTTGCCGCCTACCAGCGACCTGGCGACGACGACGCGCACACGCTGCACGCGCGCTTCCCGCTGCGGCCGCAAGTGGCGGTGAGCTCCGACGAACTCGACGAAGCCGTCGTGAACCTCGAGATCCTTCCGGTGTCGGCATTCGAGGGTGGTTTCTTCGATGCGTTGGGAGGCCGGGTCGGAACCCCGGGCGTGCTGGTGACGGCGCCCGCCGGCGCGGTCACGTCGCCGCGCGCGGTCGAGCTGCGCGGCGTCGATGCGACACAGTTCGGCGACCTCGCGCCGCCGGGCTCGCTGCTGCTCGCGTTCGAGCTGGCAGCCGATGGGCTCGTCGCCGGCGCGCGTCTCGCGCTCGGCTTCGGTCCGCAGGAGCCGGACGCGCAATTCGTCGTCGCGCGCTTCGTGAATTCCGGCGGTCGCTCGGGCCTCGAGCCGCGCGAGCGCTTCGCGAGCGATGCCGGCGGCGTGCTGCGCAGCGCCGAGCCGACGCAAGGCGCTCGCTTGCCGGGCGTCACCGGCTCGGGCCTCTATGTGCTGGTGCGCGTCGGCGGTCCGCAGGGGTTGGTGCAGGGTGTCGCGCGCAACTCGGCGGGCGCGGCGGTCGCCGGGCTCGCGGTGTCGATCACCGGACAGCCGTGGCTGACGTTCTCGCAGGCGGGCGGCGCGTTCCAACTGGTGGCGCCGATCGGCAACGCAGAGGTCGTCGTCACCAATCTGATCGGTGGCGATCGCGGCAGCGAATCCGTGTTGCTCGCGAGTGCGGCGAGTGTCGGGATCGTCGATATCGGCACGCAGCCGAGTGGCCCGCGCGTGGTGGAACTCGATCCCGCGAACGCCGCGACCGGTGTCAAGGCGTCGTCACCGATTCGCGTCGTCTTCAGCGAATCCATCGCCGTGCTCGCGCCGGGCGACCTGGTGCTGCTCGATGCCACCGGCAACGAAGTGCCCGCGACGCTCTCGACGAATCTCGCGCGCAGCGAAGCGACACTGCTGCCGATCGATCCGCTCGCATCGGGCGCGCTGCACACGCTGACGCTCGCGGACACGATCGCGGACGCGAGCGGCTTGCCGCTCGAGGGCGCGCGCACATTCACATTTACGACGCAGTCGGTGGCGGCGCGCGGCGCGGGCGCGGAGCTGATCTCGTGGGAGCCCGGCGCGCAGACCTCCGAATGCGACGGCGTGCCCGGCTTCGATGCGGCCGACGCGACAATCTCGTGTGTGGTCGGTGGCGCCGGCACGGCCGATCCGAACGCCGGCGTGGTGTTGGTGAACGAGACGCGCGGCACGACGGCGACCGTGCTCTCCGGACCGGATGGAGCATTCCGGAATTTCATCGACGCCGATGTCGACGACTTCATCGCCGCCACCTTCATCAACGGGAACGGCACACGCATCCGCATTCCGCTGTCGCGCCAACTCTTCGACGATGGTTCGGTCGCGCTCTTCCAGGGCGGCGGCATCCTCGAAGCGGAGAGCGACGGCGGGCCGGTGCAGATCCTGATCGAGCCCGGCACGATCAAGAACAAGAACAAGTTCAAGATCGAACCGCTCGATGCAGCGGCGCTGCTCGAGCTGATCCAGGCGCATCCGCCCGAGGACGCGCAGCTGCTCGCCGGCGCGATGCGCTTCACCGTCGAGGGCGAAGCGCCGGAAGGCGAGGCCAACCTCTCGTTCCCCGTCGATCCGGCGACGCTCGACCTCCCCGCCGACGTTGCGCCCGAGCGCGGCGCCTTCGCCGCGGCGGTCGTGCGCGACCAGGCGGACGGATCGAAGGTCTATGAGATCGTCGACAAGCTTCGTTTCGAAGACGGCAAGATCGCCTCCAACACCTTCCCGTTCCTGCTGCTGAAGTTTCTCTTTGGCGCGCTCGACGGCGGCGACATTTTCTCCGCGATCATCGTTCCGATGTTTCTCGGCGCCGATCCCGTCACGGTGACGGGACGCGTGCTCGAGTGTCCGGGCCAGCAGTGTCTCGGACTCGACTTGATCGCGGGGCTGCAAGTCGGGCGGCCGCTGGCCGGAGCGCTCGTGTCGCTGCGCACACCGTCGAAGGGGGCCACGCTTCGCGCGGCGCTCGATCCGGGCATGCTGTTCGCGACCTCGGGCCCCGACGGCCGCTATGCGCTGGTCGCGCCGAGTCTCGCGGCCGGTTACGTGCTCACGGCGTCGCATCCGAAGCACTCGCAGCCGGTGTCGGAACCGGTGATCGGCATCCTCGACTTCTCGATCTCGGGTGCGATCGAGAAGAATCTGATCTTCGCGGCGCCATTTCCCGGCTCGATCAACGGACCGGTGCGCGTGAACGCGGCGCATACACCCGTCAATCCCGCGCCAGGCCAGCCCGCTCGTCTCCAGGTGAACGCATCCCACGGCGCCGGCGCGCCGAACGTGTCGATCGCGCTCGACCATGTCGAGGCGCTCGTCGCCGGCGTGCCGGTGGGCGCCGAGGACGTGACGATCGGTCCAGAGATTCTGGGGCCGCCTTCGGCTACGCGCAAACGCGTCAGTGTCGATGTCAGTGCCACACCGGGAAAGTCGCTCGTCGCGTACATCCGTGTCCACGCCTCGGCATCGACTACGAACCCGGAGGTGACGGTTCCGCCCAAGGACATTCTGCACCCGATCGCGTTCGGTGTCGGTCCCGCGCAGGTCCCGAATCAGGTGACACCATCCGACGACAACGACGGCATCGGGCCCGTCGTCGTCAACACGATTCCCGCGGACGGCGCCGTCGCGGTGTCGCCCGGTGAACCGATCGCGCTCGTCTTCAACGAGCCGATCGACGCGTCCGTCGAGGAAGAGCCTGGTGCGATCGCGATTCTCGGAGCCGACGGCGGCAGCGTGCCGTTCTCGCTCGAGCTGTCGGCCGACCAGCGCGTGCTGTTGGTGCGGCCGGGTCCGCTCTCGAGCGGCACCGACTACACGCTGACGGCGTCGACGGCGATCCGCGACGTGCGGACCAACGGGCAGGGCAACGAACTCGACCAGGATCCCGGAGAGTCGGGCTCGCAGGGCTTCACGCTCCACTTCCGCACCGCGGCGGCCGCGGTGAACGCGCTTCCCGGCATCGAGAGCGGCGGCGGCGCGGTGCTCGGGCGGGGCGCCTACTCGTTTGCCCTCGCGCGCTCGCCGTCGCCTGCGCTCGTCGTCTTCGACGTCTCGTACCCGACGGCGCCGGTCGAGGTCAATCGCGTCGGCCTGCCGGGCTTCCCGCGCGATCTCGTCTTCATCCCGCACTACTCGTTCAAGACGCGCGCGGACCAACCGACGCGAACGCACGATCTCCTCGTCGCGGTCGGCGGCGATCTCGGATCGGACAGCATCGACGACGACGGCAACCTCTTCACGCCGGTGCAGTTCGCCGCGGTCTTCGATGTCGAAAATCCGCTGAGCCCGGCGCAGATCGGCTTCGCGAACCTCACGCGCCGCATCGGCACCGTCACCCGCGTCGAATGGCGACCGCCGCTGCTGGTGTACCTCGAGGCCGGCGCCGACGCGCAGTTCGTCTCCTCGGCGCTGCTGCAAGAGCTGATCCTCGGCACCAACCTGACGACGGAGGAGATCACCGCGCTGCCGCTCTTCGGTGTGCGCGAGATCGACGGCAACGGCGACGGCGACTTCGTCGATGCCGGCTCGGAGAACGTTCCTGCCGATCGTCTGCCATTGCCGAATCCGTCGGTGGAGTACTTCGGCAAGCGCGCGAGCTGCCTCGTCGACGAGACCAATCAGCGCGTCCTCGACTTCGAATTCGACGGGGTGAGCTTCTGCGGCGTCACGCTCTCGGCCGGCAACCTGCGCACGGTCAGCGGCAACCTCGGGCCCGCCGTGCCGCCGCAGTACCGCACCGTGCTCGCCGAAGGGCAGCCGATCGATCGCGTGCAGGGCAGCCTGAGCTTCGGCGCCGGCGCGCGACCCAAGCGACTCGCGGTGCTCTTCAACGTGCGGCTCGACATCGCGGGCGGGACGGAGGCGCGCAACCTGGCGCTGGTCTCGCTGTCGCCCGACGACGGCGGCGTCCCGGCGCTCGCGGTGATCGATGTGACGCTGCCGGCGGCGCCGACGTTGCTCGTGAAGATCCCGTTCTCCGACGCGCTCGGGCTCGGGCAGCTCCAATCGGTGTCGGAGCGCTCGGATGGCGTGCTCGCGCTCGCGACCACGACCTCGATCGTGCTGCTCGATCCGACCAAGCTCGCGCTTCCGCTGCCGACGGATTCGGGCGCGCTGCACGCTTCCGTGTCGGGCGTGATCCGCGAAGCGGGCAGCGGCGCCATGAGTTTCGACGGCAACAGCGCCGGCGTGAACGTCGTCAGTCTCGGTGGGCGAAACCAGGTGGTGCTGTCGGCGCCGCGCTTGCACTTCGTTGCCTTCGGCGGCGACGGCCCGCTGGTCGATCCGACCGCGTTGGTCGATCACCCGGCCGACATCGAGACCGAGTTCGCGCGCATGCGCCAGGTCGCGTCGCTCGCACCCGCGCGACTCGGCGGTCAGGGCGGCGCGACGCCGACGCTCGATCCTCCGTCACGCACGGTGCACTACCACGTGTTGCTCGATCTGCCGGGTGGCGCGGGCGACGAAGTGGAGATCGTGCTCGAGAGCCTGAACCGCGCGGGCACTGCGCTCTCGAACAAGGGTCGCGACTTCCCGCCGGTGCGCGCCGCGGCCGATGCGACGCTCACGAATCTCGGCCAGCAAGCGCGCGAGGACTGCGACGCCACGATCAATCGCTTCGTCGCGAAGCGGCTCTCCTCCGACAAGAAGAGCAACGACTACAACCGCTATCTCTCAATTCCGTTCGCGCTGACCTACGAGCGCATCGCGGCCGACCGACTCGACGAACTTCGCCAGGAACCGAAGCGCGAGATCCTCTGGTCGGGTCACTTCCTGCGCGCATCGATCGACCCCGCCGAGACCGCCGATCCGGTGCTCGCGCCCTTCGTCTCGCTCGTCGATGGCTTCGAGAAGAAGATCCGCCCGGGCACGTCGGTGACGGCGCGTTCGCTCGAAGCGCTCTACGTGATGGGTCCGAATCCGCCGCCGCCGTCGGGCGCGATCGACGCGCCGGGCAGCATCGGCATGGTCAACGCCGCGAACGGCGAGATCCGCATGCAGAACGTCGATCTCGTGCTGCCGAGCCGGCGCATGCCGATCACCTTCCAGCGCTCGATCGGCGGCCAGGATCTGCACGAAGGTGTGTTCGGTCGCGGCTGGGACTTCAACTACGCGCAGCGCATCGTGCCGCTCGAAGGCGACGTCTTCCCCGACGGCCAGGTGATGCCGCTCGTCGAGCGCAGCACCGCGCAGACATCGAACCGCGCGCGCTCGCGCGACGTGCTCTGGCAGACGGGCACCGGCCGCGTCGTCCATTTCCGCCACGCCGGCGCGTCGCCACCCGCCGAAATCCAGACCGACCCGCTGCTCACCGAAGAGGGCTGGCTCGACGCCAGCGACTACTACCTGCCCGAGCCCGGCATCTTCGATGTGTTGCTGCGCTTCTCGGACGGCAACTTCCTGCGCGTGACACCGGAAGGCATGCAGTTCTGGTACAGCGCGAGCGGCCGGCTCGAACGCATCTATCACCGCTACGAATCGAATCAGCACGTGCTCCGCTACAACGAGCGCGACGAAGTGGTGCGCGTCGATGACGAGTCGGTCGGAGACGAGCGCTTCGTGCGGATCGGCTACTGGCGCTTCGCCAGCGATCCGAGCTTCGACGGGGACATCGACCGGGAAACCGAGAACGCCTTCATCGCGGGCAAGGTCGCGCGGCTGCTCGACTCCGCCGAACGCGACGTGCTCTTCAACTACAACGAAGACGGCCAGCTCGTGTCGCGCGAGGGCTTCCTGCTCGACGACGCCGACGGCGGCCCGCCGCGCCCGCTGCTCAGCTACGTCAGCGACGGCGAGTGCGCCGGCAATCTGCGCGGTGTAGTCGGCGCGGAGAGCGGCGGCACTTCGACGCTCGTTGCGAGCCTCGACGACGGCGCGACCCAACCCACGGCGGAATCGGCGAGCGGCGCGGCGGGCTCGTTCTCGATCGCGGTCTCTGGCGACAACGACGCGAGCACGATGGCCAGCGCCACGACCACGGCGACGCGACCCGACGGCTCGACCGTCGAGTTCCACTTCGACGAACTCGGTCAGCCCACCGAGATCAAGTCGAGCGGCGTCGGCGGCGACGCGGTCTCGAAGCCGAAGTACGACGCACTCGGTCGCCTCGAACGCGTCGAGTTCCCGGAAGGCAACGCGATCGAGTACGCCTACGACGCGCCCGGCACCGTGCCGCTGCGCTCGCTGCCGAATCCGCGCGAGGTGAAGCGACTCGTCGGACCGCGCGCCGGTTCCGACACCACCGAGACGCTCCGCTACGACGGCTTCTACAACCTGCGCTCAGGCGCGAACCAGGACGTGGACGGCAACTCGATCAACTACCAGCTCACGAGCGATCTCAAGGACGTCGCGGCGATCGACTACGCAGGCGATGGCGTGCGCAGCTACGCCTTCAACGACCACGGCCAACTGCTCTCGGATACTTCGCCCGAAGGTGTCGTGCGCTCGATGACGTACGACGTCAATTCCGGCTTCAAGCTCTCCGAGTCGCTGGGCGCCGACATGACGACCTTCGACTACGACGGCAGCATCGGTGGTCTGCTCGGCATGCCGACGACGATCTCGCCGCTCGACGGCGCGACGCCTTCTTTGATCGAATACGACGCGCGGCTACTTCCGCTCGAGGTCGATCGCGGCGGGCGCTTCATGCGCTTCCGCTACGACGCGCTCGGCAATCCGGTGCGCATCGAGCGCGAGACCGGCGACGGCGTGCTCGTCGAGACCCGCGACTACGACGACGTCGGCTTCCTCGAAACCGTAAACGTCGAGAACGTCTCGACTGGCGACGCGCAGGCCACGAGCACCACGACCTTCATTCCCGACGACGAGTACCGTGTGAAGGAGATCCACTACCCGAACGGCGCCGTGAAGACCTTCACCTACGACCACCAGGGCCAGCTGCTCGGCATGACCTTCGGCGGCTACACGGCCGAGTACACACTCGACAAGCACGGCAACGTCACGGAGATCGCGGAAGGCGGCGAGACGACGCAGACCTTCGTCTACGACGGTCACGACCGGATGCAACAGATGACGCGCAAGGTCGATGGCGGCGACGCGGTCTACGACTACACGCGCTTCGACAGCGGTGGGGTCGAGAGCCTCAAGGTCACGGATCCCAGCTTCGACATCGTGCAGGAGTCCGTGGTCACTGCCATCGACGCGCTCGGCCGCGTCCGCGTCGTCGAGCGCAAGGCCGACGACACCGGGAGTGATTCCACGACCTACACCCCCGCGAGTACCGGCAGCGGCGGATCGATCACCGCAGCGGGACCCTTCGAAACCACGACCTCGACCTACGACGCGGCCGGGCGCGCCACGACCGCATCGGACGGTTCGCGCACCGTCACGTGGCAGCGCGACGGCAACGGCAAGGTCGAGGGCGTCACGTCGAGCGAAGACGGCGTCGACTACACCATCGGCTTCGACTACGACGAACTCGACAACCTGCTGTCGCTCGACGACGCGCTCGGCAGGGTCGAGACCTACACGCCGCGCCTCGACGGCGCCGCGACGCAGGTGACCGACGCACAAAACGGTGTTCGCCAGCAGCGCTTCTCGCAGCTCGGCGAGCTGCTCGGCCGTGTGCTTCCGGGAAGCCTCGGCGGCGTCAAATACCGCTACGACGACAGCCGCCGTCGCACCCATGTGCTCGACCTCGAAGACAAGGGCGAAGTCTTCGCGTTCGATCCCGATTTCCCGTTCGCGCTGAAGTCGAGGACGCGCCGCAATGGCTCGGTGATTTCGGTCGATGGCCGCGATCTGCGCGGCAATGCGCTCACGTCGACGATTCCCGGCGGATCCGTCACGAGCACCTACGACCTGCAGGGCCGCCAGCTCACGAACACGGTCAGCTATTCCGACGGCCCCGGCTTCGCAACCGAATTCGAGTACGACGCGGTCGAGCGCGTGCGCGTCGCGCGCTACGGCGAAGGCACAGCCGACAAAAGCACCAGCTACGACTACGACAAACTCGGCCCGCTGGTCGGCGTGAGCGTGCAAGAGGATGGCGAGAGCTACGACATCGACTACGGCATCCGTGCCGACGGCGTGCGCACGAGCATCACCTACCCGTCGGGCCTCGTCGTCATCGAAGGTCGCGATGCCGGCGGTCGCCTGATCAGTTTGAGCGACGGCGCACCGCTGTGGTTGGCGCAGACCTTCTTCGGCCGCGAACAGCCGGGCGATGCGACGCTCGGCACTGCGCTGCTCGAGCGCCGCAGCTACGACCCGCGCGGTCGTCTCGTGACGGTGCGAACCGAAGGCCCCGGCGCGATCGGTCTGCTCGCCGAACTCCGCTATGTCTACGACGCGAACGACAACCCGCTCGTGCGCCAGCAGGTACACCGCGCCGGTCGCGCCGACTTCTTCGAGTACGATGCGGCGGATCGCCTGACGCGCGCCGACTTCGATGCGCGACCGGATGCGGGTTCGCAAGAGCCGCGACCGCTCGGTGGCTTCGTAGCGCCGGTCCCCGGTTTCCTGCCCGGCCGCTACGCGCGCAGCTACGGCTACGACGCGGTTGGCCTCGACGTGATGACCGGCGGCGCCGCCGAGAACCCCGACGCGCTCGACTTGCCACCATTCGCAGCGGTCATCGAACAACACGACGATCTGCTCCATCCCGGACTCGTCGACGGCAGCCTGCGCAGCACCGACTCGCTCGGCAACACCGCCGAGGCGAGGCTCTTCGTGCGCGAAGCGGGAACGCCGGCGCCGGTGTCGCGCGGCGCCGAGATCACGCACGACGGCGCGTCGCACCTGGTGCGGGTCTCGCGCGACGACGGCGTGATCGTCGAGTACGACTACCGACACGACGGGATGTTCCATCGCCGGCGCGTGGTTCGCGACGGCAACGTGGTGTCGGAGCGCGCCTACGCTTGGGACGGTCCGCGGCTGCTCGAGGAACGCGAACTCGTCGACGGCGTGGGCCTCGTCGGCCGCTACTTCTACCGCGAATCCGATGCGCCGTTCGCCGCCGACCTGCTCGTCGGCGGCTCGATCCAGCGCTTCTTCTACCTGCGCGACGCCCAGTCTTCGGTCGTCGCAGTGGCGGACGACGGCGGCAACGTGCGCGAGCGCGTCGGCTACGACGCGTTCGGGCAGCCGTCGATCGAGCGCGGTGACACCGCAGCGCCGCGCATCAAGCGCGTCGTCGCGACCGCCGACGGCATGCGCGTCGAGTTCTCCGAGCCGGTGCTGCCGCCCGCCGACACGACGGCGAGCGCTCAGATCGCGACCAGCCCGGGACTCGGCAATGTCTTCGAAGTGTCGCGCGCCGGCTCGATCGTGCCGGTGACGGTGAGTCTCGAGGAGAGTGTGCCCGGTTCCCCGTTCGGAACCGTGCTGCGCGTCCGCTTCCTGCACGTCGCCGCTTCGAGTCTCAGCCTGCGGCTGCTCGCGGGCAGCATCGTCGATGAATCGGGCAATCGGGTGGCCGAAGAGATCGTCGGCTTCGTAGATCTCGCGACACCCGACGCGGAGCTCTTCGCGCAGAGCCCGGCGCCGCAAACCGCGCCGGTGCGTCTCGCGCGCAGCGAACTCGGTTCGCCGTTCCTCTTCCACGGCCAGTGGTTCGACTACGACACAGGACTGCTGTTCCTGCGCGCGCGCTTCCTCGACGTCGCGGCTGGCGTCTTCCTCGAACTCGATCCCGCCGGCTACGGGCCGAGCACGAATCTCTATGCGGGCATCGGCAACAACCCGTCCGGCAAGCGCGATCCGACCGGCGCCTGGCCCTTCCGGTCGCTCCAGTTCATCGACGAGGCCGTTCAGGTCGCGGAAGAGGGCGGCAAGGTGTTGGTGCGCAACATCTCCGGCGCCGGTCACTACGCCGACGACGGCGCCGAAGTCGCGGCTGCCGGCGGCTATCTGCAGCAAGCGCGCGCCGAGGCCGCGCGACTCGCGCGCGCGAGAACGCGGACACGCAGATCGACGTCGAAGCGCTCTTCAACACGATCGACGACACACCGCGCACCGTCGATACCGCGATGCAGCCGGGCACGCTGTCCGAGGGCTCCGTCGAGACGGCCTTCAGCCTGTCGCGCACCGAGTCGGGAACCGGTGCGGGGAACGCTGCGAGAACCGCATCCGGTGTCGGCGAGACCACGATCGACGATGCAGTCCTCACCGTGGACGACATCCCGACGGCGCAGTCGGTCGATCCGGCGACACTCGTCGATGACACGCTCGAAGACCTCGATCTCTTCGTCGATCCGATCGAGAATGTTCGCGCGATGGAGCCGGCTGCTGCGGCCAGCGAAGACTTCGTCTCGGTCTTCCACGGCGCGATCCGGAACGGAGACGTCAAACGCCAGAACGGCTTCGACCCGGCCAAGGGGACGGTCTTCATGTCGCGTGATCGCGCTGCCGCGCAGAACGCGCTCGATCACCATCCCAATCGCATTGCGGGTCAGCCCGGCGAGATGCTGGAGACACGCATCCCGCGCGACGTGTTCGACGCGCAGTTCCAGAAGTTCGAGCGGCCCTACGGCGGCTTCCACCCGTACATCCAGGGCGGTTCCACCGAGATCACCGTCCGCACGCCGGACCTGATCGAGATCGTGAACAAGTACATGGTGCGATGATGAGCAACCTCAGCCGACACATCGCGGAGTTGAGTCGCCTGGTCGCAGCCACTGCGGGTGCGCTCGACCTGGCGTCGATTCGGATCGTCGAAGTGTCTGCGAGCGATTTCGATGCAAGCGGGCGACCGCTGGTGGACGACGAGGCGCTCCAGAGCGTCGAAGCCTACGCGGAACGCTTCGATGTGTTGCTCGCGAGTGGCTACGCGTGGCTCAACCTTTCCTACCTGGGTCGCTTGCGCGATTGGCAGCTCGTCGCGGTGGAGCTGCCGGCGCAGCGTGCCGAACGCGCCACGGCCACCGCGGTGAACTACTCGGGTGTGTCGCACGCCGTACGCGCTGACGGCGGAAACGTGGACGCCTGGATCGCTCGGCGTCCGCGCGCGGGAGGCAGCACGTGATGGCAAGCCGTCGCGCGACCGCCGCCGCTCTGCTCGCGCTCGTCGCGGCGATCGTCGCGGTGCCGGTGCAGGGCGCCGAGGTGCTCACCACGCTCGACTATCACGTCGTCGGCGTCGCGCTGCGGCCCGCGCGCACGACGCTCGCGATTCCGAAGAACGTCCCCGGCTCGGTGCGCATCGAGTTGGTGTCGGGCGGCAGCGGCGACCAGGCCGCCGACGTGCTCGCTGCCGGCGCGATCGTCGAGGCGACGCTGCGCGGTCCGTCGTTCCCGGCGCGTCGCGTGGTCGGGCTGCCGAACGGCGAGCTGCTGCTGCCGCCGCTGCCGCTGGTCGGCGACTATTCGCTCGACGATCTGCGCCTCGTCGATGTCGCCACCGGCGCGACGCGCCTCGACGGCTCGCCGCGCTCGGTGCCGATCAACGTCTTCGACGACGTGTTGGTGTCACGCGTGACGTCGCGTCCGCTGACGCTCGACGAGATCGAGGACCGCGGCATCGCGATCGACGAGTCGAACTTCCGGGTGCTCGAGTTCGAGGTTGGCTTCGTCATCGACGGTGCGACGGTGCCGGTGCGCTTCCCGGTCGTGGCGCCGCGCTTCGATGGCGCCGTCGAGCTGATTCCAAAGGCCGAACTCGAGGCACTGCTCGCCACGGCGGAGCTCGCCAACGCCGAGTTGTCGCTCGGCGTGAAACTGCCCGAGGCGCTCGAGTCCGCCGGCCTCGCGATCGAAATCCAGGGCATCAACTTCCAGTTCGTCGATCCCGGCGATGGTGATGACCTCGCGCTCTCGGTGCCGCCGATTCCCGGGCTGCTCGTCGTGCCCGGCCGCATCGGCATGCTCAACCAGTTCTTCAGCGTGATGTTGTTCACCGAGAATGCGGCGCCGCAAGGTTCCGGTCTCTCGGTGCGCGATCTCGAAGCGACGCTCGTGCTTCCGCCGGGCCTCGATCAATTGCCCGGCACCTTCGTCGCGCCCGGCGATGATCCGCTGCGCTTCGCGCGCGTCGGCGAAGCCGCCGAGATCGAGCCGACGAAGCCCGTGCGTGCGCTCGGTCCCGACGGCCTGCTCGGCACCGCGGACGATCGCAATCGCTTGCAGCCGGGCGATGCCGGCCAGGCGGAGTTCCTGGTGGAAGGCCTGAAGGAAGGCCTCCACGTGATGGACCTGACGATCGACGGCACGCTCGACGGACTCGGCTCGCCGCGCCGCATCCGCGGCTTCGCCGCCGGCTCGGTGCTGGTGCGCAATCCGAAGTTCTCGATGGCGTTCACGCACCCGCGCACGATCCGCGCGCAGGAGCCCTACACCGCATCGGTGACGATCCTCAACACCAGCACGACGCCCGCGAATCTGGTGAGCGTGACGTTGCCGGAGGCGTCGATCTCGGGCGCGATCTTCGAGCCCGGCACGCCGGAAGTCGCCGAGCTCGGCACGATCCTGCCGGGCGAGACGAAGACCGCGGAGTTCCGATTGCGCGCGCAGCGCACCGGCTCGATCACGTTCTCGCAGATCACGACCGACGCGGATCTCGTCGGCCGCTTCCGCTTGCGGATGGGCGTGGACGAACGCGGTGTAGCGCTCTCGCCCGACGCGATCGGCTTCCCCGACTTCGCCGAGGATCTGCGCGCGTCGCAGCCGACACTCTTCCGGGCCATCGAACGCGTGCTCGGCCAGGCGCTCTCGATCGCGACAGCGGCGCAGCTTCCGGCGGGCGTACTCGGCGTGTCGCGCGGCAGCATGAACGCGCGCGTCGTCGAGATTGCCGAAGCGGGCCAGCGACTGCGCTACGGCGACGCGTCCGAACGCGTGCTCGCCGATCTCTTGCTCGACTTCCAGGGCGCGCGCAGCGGCAGCGCCGGGCTCGATCAGATCTGGCGCGAGACGGACGCGGGCCGCGAATTGCGCGAAGCCTTCCTCGACGCGATCGCCGTCGCCGCCGCGGAGCCCGATGCGGTCGCGCTGCTCGCGCGCCGCGCACAGGATCTCGCGGGTCGCGGCGAGCCGTGGATTTTTGCAGCGACGTCGGCGGAGCAATGGTCGCCACGCTTCGAATTCTTCGGCGCGAGCGCGGGGCTCGACGACAGCGAGATCGGTTCCGCGGCCGGCTTCTCCGGCGCACCGAGCGCCTCCGTCGATGGACACTGGGTCGCGTCGCGTCCGCTGGCCGGAACGCTGCATCTGCTCGCGATCGCGGCGGCGCCCGCGGCCGAGGTGGCGCTGCTCGATCTCGCTGGCAATGGCAGCGGCAGACTGTTGCGTTGGTCGGCGCCGGCGCTGCCCGCGGGCGCCTGCTTGCGCGCGTCGCTCGGCGGCATCGCGACGCCGGCGCTCGCGATCGACGAAGAGTGCAACGGCGTCAGCGAGTCGTCGCTGGTGGCGTCGATCGAGAACGTCGTCGAGACGGCGCCTGCCGTGCTCGGCGTGGTGCAGGACGAGTCGGTGCTCTCGGGCCGTCCCGCGAAGCCGTGCCCGCGCTCCGACATCCTCAACTACGGCACCGTCGTCGCGGTGCTCTTCTCGAAGCCGATGACGCAGTCGAGCGTAGATGTGCCGGCTGCCTACCAGCTCGACGGCGGCAACGTCGCGCGCTCCGTTCAAATCCAGCCTGGCGGGCGCGTCGCGCTGCTGAATCTCGCGCAGCCGATCGGCACGATCGTGCCGCGCACGCTGTCGATCGCATCCGACGTCACCGATCCGCGCGGGATTCCGCTCGTCGCGGGCGCGATCGCGATCGACACCACCGCCGCGCTCGGCGTCGCGGTGAGCGGCATCGTCGTGCGCGGCACCGGCGAACCCGCAACGGACGTACCGGTGACGCTCACGATCTACGACGAAATCCTGGGCTTCACCTGCGAACCGTTCATCACGCGCCCGGCGCAGGCGCGCACCGATGCCGAAGGCCGCTTCCACTTCGACTTCGTGCCGGCGGGCATCCCGTACTCGGTCTCGGCCACCGACACGACCGGGCTCAGCAGCGCAGCCGAAGCGCTGATCCTCGAGGCCAGCAGCGACGAGCGTCTCGAACGCGACAAGCTGCTGGAACTCGCGAACGGCTCGGCGCAAGGGTCGCTGCTCGAGAGCTTCCTGGTCGGCGCGTTGCCCGAGGCGATCGCCGCCGCCGAGGGACTCGATCGCGCGCTGCTGCGCGACGCGGTGGACGAGGATTCGGCGCGTGTCGGCACGGAAGTGTCGGTGGCGCTGCGCTTCCGCGGTCGCGGCACCTTGACGGGCAGCGTCTTCGAGGCCGACGGCGTGACGCCCGCGCGGAACGCCGCGGTGAACCTCTTTGCCGATCCCGATTCGCGCGAACTCGGTCGCGGCCTCTTCGCCGACGATTCCGGTCGCTTCGCATTCTTCGGCGTGCCGCTCGGCAACTTCTCGATCGAGGCGACCAGCCCGACTGGCCGCACGCGTACCGTGAGCGGTTTGCTCGCCAACGCGGGCGCCGTGCAAGACGTCTCGATCGTGTTGTCGTCGGCGATCGTTTCGCGCGGCGCGATCGAGGGTCGCGTGGTCGAAGCCGAAGACGGCGCGGCGCATGGCAACGCGCGCGTCTTCGTCGGCTTCACCGACGAACAGACGGGCGACTTCGTCGTGCTCGCCGCCGCGACCGCCGATCCCGAGGGCCGCTACCGCGTCGAAGCCGTGCCGGTCGGCGCGTGGACGGTGCTCGCGATCTCGTTCGACGGCCGCCGCACGGGCACGCGCGCGAACATCGCGGCGTCGGTCGGCGCGGTGACCTTCGCGACCGTCACATTGCAGGGTCGCACGCGTGTACGCGGCCGCGTCGAGTTCGCGAACGGCGAACCGGGCGGCTTCGCGCTGGTGGCTGGCGGCGAAGCGATCGTGCATGCCGACGCCGACGGCAACTTCGAACTGAGTGGCGTGCCGACCGGAGGCCGTACGATCGAAGCCGCGGTCGAAGCCGATCCGGCGCGCGGCATCGACTTCACGCGCATCGGCGCGGCGTCGCTCGACGTGATCGCGGGCCTCGAGAACTTCGTGACGATCCGGCTCGCGCCGGCCGGTCGCATCGTCGGCGTGGTGCGCGACGCGAACAACAACCCGGTGCCGAACATCATTGTGTCGATCCCGCAGCAGGGTGGCTTCCTCTGGGTGAAGGCCAACGCGCAGGGCCGCTTCGAGTTCCCGAACCTCGGTCTCGACGACTACGTCGTCTCCGCGCCCGCGCCGCCGGTCGAGGACACCGATGTCGGCGGCATCCTCGATGCGCTCGCCGGTTCGCCGACGAACGAGGATCTGCAAGCTGCCATCACGCGCGCCTTCGAGATCTTCACTGGCGTCAACAACCCGCTGCTGAACGGCGAGGGGCTCACCTTCAATCCGGGCGGCTGGGGCTTCAGCGAAACGACGCTCGCAGTCGATGGCCGCACGGCGGTCGTGAACGTGCGCTTCCTGCCGAAGGGCACGATCGCCGGAACCGTGCGAAACGGGCAGGGCGCTCCGATCGGTGCGCGCGTGCGGCTCACCGGTGTCGGCCCGACGCGCGAGGGCGGCGTCGGCTTCATGATTCGCGGCGAGCGCAACTCCGATCCCGCCCTCGGCACCTTCTCGTTCACCGGCGAGGCGCTCGCGGGCGACTTCGGCGTGCAGGCCGCGTCGCCGTTCTTCCCGAGCGTGATCTCGACTTCGGGACAGACCTCGCGCATCGATCCCGACCGCACCGATCTGCTGCTGCAATTCCCGAGCGAGGACAGCATCAGCGGACGGCTCGTGGGGACCGTTTTCGGTGTCGATGGCCGACCCGTCGGTGAAGACGTGGTGGTGAAGATCGACTTCAGCCCCGACTACCAGATCGAGACGGTGGCAGACGGCAGCTTCGATACGCAGATCAGCTTGCCGGCATTCGGCGAAGACGATGTCCCGCGCACCTACACCGTCGAAGCCGACGACGGGGTTCTGCGCGGTCGCGCCTTCGTGACGCTCCGGCCGGGCGTCGTGAATCGCGTCGATGTGCATCTGCTGCCGAAGGACGGCGTGCTGCGCGTGCGCGTGCTCGACGGAACCGGCCAGCCGGTCACGGGCGCGCAGGTCGATGTCCAGCAGGGCACCTTCCCGGCTGACACACTCGCGGGTGTCACCGGCGCAAGCGGCGAGTTGAGCTTCCAGAACCTGGTCGTCGGCAGCTACGGCGTGCAGGCGCGCGCCGTCGTCGGCGCCACCGCACAGCGTGGATCGATCAGCGTGTCGGTGGGTTCCGGCGACGAAGCGCTCGCCATCGTGCGGCTCGGCGCCACCGCAACGCTGCGCGGCACCTTCGTCGGACTCGATCGCAGGACGCCGATCGCGTTCGCGCAGCTCCGCATCAACGGCATCGGCTTCGCGAGCACGGATGCCGACGGCAGCTTCGAGATGACGGGCATCCCGCTCGGCACCCACCTGTTGATCGGGCAGGACTCCGTGAGCGGCCGACTCGGCACGCTGAACGTGGTGCTCACCTCCGCCGGCGAGATTCGCGACGTGCTGCTCGTCGAGCGCGCGCTCGGGCTCGTCGAGGGCGCGGTGATCGACGGCTTCGGCAACGCGGCCGTGCCCGGCGCATCCGTGACGCTCGCGACGCAGGACGGTTTCTCGCCGTCGCGCACCGTCACGACCGACCCGGCAGGTCGCTTCGCATTCCCCGGAACGCCGGCTGGCGCGTTCGAACTCTCTGCCGCGACGATTTCAATCGGTACGACGGCCGGACAGATCGGGCGCGTCTCCGCTTCACTGCCGGCGGGCGTCGCGCGGCTTCAGATCGACGTCCCGCTGCAGGCGCTCACCACCGCGAGCTTCGTCGTGCTCGAGGCGGACGGCCTCGCGCCGGCGGATGCCACCGTGACGATAGGAGGCGGCGTCAGGCAGAGCGCCGACACGGACGCCGCGGGGCGCGTCGTCTTCGCCGGGATTCCGCTCGGGACCTACAGCGTCGAAGCGCGTTCGCGCGATCTCGGTCGCCAACTCGACGGCGTGTCGCGACAACTCGAGATCGATCTGCGGCCGATCGAACCCGAAGTGACGCTGGTGCTGCCGGGCACCGGTCGCGTCGAAGGACGGCTCTTTGCGAGCAACGGCACGACGCCCGTCGCGAACCGGCTGGTGCAGCTCTCGGTCGGCGGTGAGTTCAGCGGCGCGCTCGCGATCCAAAGCGATCTCGATGGCCGCTTCGCGTTCGACGGCGTACCGCTGAGCGCGTTCCGGCTCGTTGCCCGCGACGGCGCGCTCGCAGCGACTGACAATGGTGTCATCACCTTCGCCGGCGAAATCGCGACGCTCGATCTCGTGCTCGGTCCGAGCGGCAACGTCACCGGCCGGCTGGTGTCGCAGGACGGCGCGCTGCCGATCGACTTTGCCGAGATCGGCATCGCGTACGCCGCGCCGAGCGGCGCACTCGGCAGCGACGGTTTCCGCACCGCCGCCGACGGCGTCTTCCATTTCGAAGCGCTGCCGGTCGGTGGCTTCGCGATCGACTCCTTCGTCCCGCAGCGCAACGGCGTGTTGAAGCTTTCCGGTGCGATCACGAGCGACGGCGAAACCGTCGATCTCGGCGACGTGCGCCTCGACGAGGAAGACCCGCGCGTCGTCGCGAGCGCGCCGATCGACGGCGACCAGGAAGTCGCGATCGACACGGTGATCCGGCTGACGATGAACGAGGCGCTCGATCCCGCCACGATCGATCCGCGCGCGATCTTCGTGCGCTCGCTCGCCGGTGCGAGCGTGCCTGCGGAGGTGACGCTGGTCGAAGATCCCAGCGCAGGCGATCTGCGCGTGCTCGAAATTCGCCCCGACGCGCCGCTCGAGAGCGAGACCGACTACGAGGCGATCGTCGTGGACGGCGATCTGGTGAACGCGGTCGGCACGCCGATCGCCGAAGGCCCGCGCGATCTCGTCGGTCGCATTCTCGCCGCGCCGTTCGTGTTGGACTTCCGCACGCGCGACCAGGATCCGCCCGGCTTGCTGTCGATCACGCCGCCGAATGGCGCGGTCCAGATCGATCCGCGCGCGGTGTTGCGCTTGTCGTTCGACGAGCCGATCGCCGCGAGCGGAATCGCCGTGACGCTTACCGGCCCGAACGGCGCGGTGCCCGGCCGCATCGACGTCGGTGTCGGCGCGCAGGTCGTCGTCTTCACGCCGACGACGCTGCTGGCGCCGAACGCGAGTTACAGCGCGCAGATCAACGGCGTGCGCGATCTCGCCGGCAACCTCGCCGAGGATCTCCCGTTCATCAGCAACTTCGCGACGCTCGACACTGTGGGTCCGACGATCGCGCAGCTCACGCTGAGCGGTGGCGCCGTCGGCGGCGCGACCGTCGCGGTGAACGCAGTGCTCGCGCAGCCGGAGGCCGGCGCATCGGTGCGGATGAGCGCCGATCTGGTGCCGTTCGGCGCGAGCGCGCCGGGCGTGTTGTCGCTGCCGTTCGCGCTGCCGCTCAGCGGAACGCGGATCGTGCGCGCAATCGCGATCGATCGCTTCGGCAACGAGGGTCCGATCGCGGAGCTGCCGATCGCGATCACGGCGAATCAAGCGCCGGGTGTCGCGTTCACGCGACTCGCGCCGGTGAGCGGAGCGGTGCCGAGCGGCAGCGCGCTTTCCGTGCGCGTCAGCGGCAATGACGACATCGGCGTCGCGACGCTGAAGGCCGCCGCCGGCGGCGCCGCGAACGTGCCGCTCGTCACCAGCGGAGGCGCAGCGATCACGCTCTCGATTCCGGTTCCGGCGGCGACGGGCCCCGGCGCGAACGTGCTGGTGCTCGGCGAAGCGATCGACGGCAACGGGCAATCGAGCGGGGAACAGCTCCTCAGTGTCGCGGTGTCGGACGGCACGGCGCCGAGCGTCGCGTTCACCGCGCCCGCCGCAGGCCAGATCGCGGCCGGCACGCCGCTCGCCGTCGCGGTCGCGGGCAATGACAACTTCGGTGTCGTGCGCTTCGAGCTCAGCGCCGAGGGCGCCGTCACGACGGCGCAGCAAATCGAAGTGGTCGCGACACCGGGCGCTGCGACGGCCAACTTCTCGGTGCCGATCCCGGCTGGACTCGCGAACGGCGAAACCTTCACGCTGCGCGTGCGCGCCTTCGATGCCGCCGGTAACTCCGCCGAGGCGCAACGCGAGATGCGCACGCCGGACACGCGCGCGCCGCGCCTGGTTTCGTTCGCGCCGGCGAATGGCGCAGGACCGGTCGGATTGCGCCCGGCGATCGTCGCGACCTTCGACGAAGCGCTCGCACCCGCGTCGCTCACTGCGATCGTGTTGCAACTCCGCGGCGCCGACTTCGCGTTGGTGCCGGCGCTGCTGACACTTTCGGCGGATGCGCGCAGCGTCGTGCTGACGCCGACCGCGCCGCTCCAGCCCGGCACGGCCAACATCGCGTCGCTGCGGGCGGGCGTCACCGATCTCGCGGGCAACCTCGCGGTGGCCGAGAGCGGCGCCGCGCTGACGCCGCGCACGCACACCTTCACGACCGGCACGCTCACGCTCACGCAACCGGCTGCCGGTCAGCGCGTGATCGAAGGGCAGACGCTCGCACTGCAACTCGACGCGGGCGCAGAACTCGACGTCGCCGCCGCCGCCTTCTTTGCGAACGACGCGCCGGCCGGCCAGGACGCGACGCCGCCGTCACCGTTCCGCGTCGACTTCGCCGTGCCCAGCATCGCCACGCTGGGCGGCCCCGCGCTGCGTATCCGCGCCGATGCGTTGCTCGCGCCCGATCTCGCCGCCGTCGTCGCCAGCGAAGTCACGCTCGAAGTCTTCAGCGCGGTGGGCGACGCGGACGGCGACGGCATCGCCAATGGCGTCGAGATCGGGGCCGGCCTCGATCCCTTCGCCGACGACCGCCTGCTCGACGACGACGGCGATGGCCTCGACAACGCCGACGAGTTCGCGCGCGGAACTGAAATTGACGACGCCGACAGCGACGACGACGGTCTCGACGACGGCGCTGAGATCGCCGCCGGCCTCGACCCGCGCAACCCGGACAGCGACGGCGATGGCATCCCCGACGGCCAGGACGGCGTCGGCGGCCCGCGCCTCACCGCGCTCGAACCGGCCGCCGCTGCGACCAACGTGTCGGTGCGCCCGCGACTGCGCGCGCGCTTCGACGATGCACTCGCCCGCGCATCGGTGACGGCCGCGAGCTTCCGCTTGCTGGAGAACGGTGCGACGCCGATCGCCGCGCACTTTGTCTTCTCGGATGGCGACCGCACGGTGGATCTCGTCCCGGATGCGCCGCTCGCATTCCAGACCGCGTACACGCTGGTGTTGACGGGCGCCGTCACCGGCAGCGGCGGCGACGCGATCCGGAATCCCGACGGCAGCAACGTCGCGACGCTCGAGCGCGCGTTCACGACCGGCGTCTTCGGAATCCTCGCGCCGCGCGACGGCGATGCGGTGCGCGAGCGCCAGTCCTTCTCGATCGCCGCCGGTGGCGACGCGGCGCTCGGCATTGCGGCGGTGCGCTTCGAAGTGGACGGCGTGGTCGTGGCGACCGACTCGACGGCACCTTTCGCGGCTACCGCCACCGCGCCGTCCGCGTCGCAGGACACGCAGCTCGAGATCACGGCGGTCGCGCTCGACGCGCTCGCCGTCGAACTCGCGCGGGACACCATCGGTGTCTCGGTAGTGGTTGGGCTGCGCGTCGAGTCGACGTTGGTCGGTGTTCCGCTCGGCGGCACGCGCGAGCTGGTGCTGAAACTCCCGGTGGCGCGTGCGGAAGCGCTGGTCGTCACGACCACTTCGGACGATCCCGCCGTCGTCGGCGTGCCGACGGACCCGATCGTGATCGCCGCCGGCGCGCTCGAAGCACGCGTGCCGCTCACGGGTCTCGCGGAGGGATCGACGGCACTCGTCGTGACGACGCTCGAGGACACAATCGGCATCTCGGCGTCGGTATCGACGCTCGCGTCCGGCACGGCGCTCTCGACCGATGCGCCGCCGGTTGGCGCGATCGTGCTCGAGCTGCCGTCACTCGGCGATCTGATCCTGCCGCTTGGCGCGCCGCAGACGCTCCGCTTCGAGTTGCTTGCCGCGCCGCGCGCCGTTGATACGACGTTCATCGTTTCGAGCAGCAATCCCGCCGTCGCGCAGGCGGGCGGTTTGGTCATCGTGCCGGCCGGCGAAACCGCGGGCGAGATCGAGATCACCGTGGGCGTTGCCGGCGATACGACGATCGCGTTCCTGGCCGCGGATCGAAGCGGTCGCCAGATCCGGATCCTGACGGGCACGCCGCCCGCGAATCAGATTCCGCCGATTCTCGCAGCGCCGATCGGAACGATCGTGCTCGAACTGCCGTCGCTCGGCGATTTGATCCTGCCGCTCGGCGAAGCACAGACGCTCAGCCTCGAATTGCTCGCTGCGCCGCTGGCGGTGGACACGACCTTCACCGTCACGAGCAGCGATCCGGCGGTCGCGCAGGGGATCGGATCGATCGTCGTGCCGGCTGGCCAGACGGCGGGCGAGATCGAGATCACGGTTGGAACGGCCGGCGTGGCGACGATCTCCTTCGTGACGGCGGATCGCGCCGGTCGCCAGATCCGGATTCTCACGGGTACGCCGCCGGCGAATCAGATCCCGCCGATCTTCGCGCCTCCGGTCGGAACGATCGTTCTCCAGCTGCCGTCGCTCGGCGATCTGATCCTGCCGCTCGGCACGGCGCAGACGCTCCGCTTCGAATTGCTCGCCGCGCCGCTCGCGGTCGATACGACCTTCGCTGTTTCGAGTAGTGATCCCGGCGTCGCGCAAGTTCCAGCGTCGATCGTCGTACCGGCCGGTGAGACGGGCGGCGAAATCGAGATCACGCCGGGCATCGCTGGCGAGACGACGATCGCGTTCCTGACGGCGGATCGCAGCGGTCGCCAGATCCGAATTCTCACGGGCACGCCGCCCGCGAATCAGATCCCGCCGATTCTCGCGCCGCCGGTCGGAACGATCGTGCTCGAACTGCCGTCGCTCGGCGATCTGCTCTTCGAGACGGGCGCGCTGCGCTCCGTCACGCTCGCGTTCCTCGACGCACCGGTCGCGCAAGACGTGACGCTCGTCGTGTCGAGTAGCGATCCGAACGTCGCGCAGGTGATCGGCTCGGTCGTCGTGCCGGCGGGCGAAGTCGAGGCGCCGGTGCTGATCCAGACGGGTGTCGGCGGCGAGGCGGACCTCGCCTTCCTGTCGAACGGGCGCGACGGCCGCACGGTTCGCGTCTTCGCAGGCGATCCCGGTGCGAGTCGTACGCCGCCGATCCTCGCGGCGCCGATCGGTGTCGTCGTGTTCGAGGAAGGCCGCGCCGGGACGCTGTTCATCGAACCGGGTGCGACGCGCAGCGTGACGCTCGATCTGCTCGGCTTCCCGTCGCTCGTCAATCTGCCGGTGAGCGCCGTGAGCCTCGACCCGAGCGTCGCGACCGTCACGCCCGCGAATCAGCTGATCGCGACCGGCACGCGCGCGACGACGCTCACCATCAATGCGGGCGCCGCTGCCGGCCGCACGCGCATCGACCTCGTGTACGGGGTCGATCAGAGCAACCTGTTGATCGAAGTGGGCGTACCGCCCGCCGAGCGCGTGCCGCCCACGTTGACGCCACCCGTCTTCGTGTGTGTGCCACCGAATCCGTGTGAAGACCTACCGTGAGGAGAAGAGAGATGACGATGAGACACCGAGTTGGAACGAATGAAAGTTGGAGCGGTGCTGCGCGCGCCGTGGCGATCGCAGCGGTGCTGCTCTTCGCAGGTGGCCCCGCGCGGGCCGCAGACTTCTGCGCCTGTGAAGGCCGCGCGAGTCTCGGGAACTTCAACACCAACGACGAATCGAATTGGGCTGCGCTGGGCGTCACGCGCAACGCCGCCTGCAACGGAAGCGTCGTCTTCTTTCCGCTCCCCGAGGACGGCGTGCTCGTCTTCGATTCGTTCGTCGTGAGCAATACGCAGAGCAACGGGTGCAATACGACGCTCGTCTTCACGCGAGCCGCGACGGACACGCGCAACACGCCCGTCACGATCCTGGTGAAGGGCGACGCCACGATTGCCGGCGGTGACGTGATCTCGGTGGCCGGCAGCACGGGCGGCAACGGCCTGGATGGAGCCCCTGGATTCGGCGGACTCGGCGGGCGAGGCGGTTTCGCCGGCGCCGAGGGCGCATATCAGCTCGTGAATTTCGCGTCGAACGGCGGCACTGGCATTGGGCCCGGCGGCGGCCTCGGCAGCCTCGCGGTCGGACGCACGTTGGCCAACGGAGGAACACTGTTCAGCGTGCCCGAACTGCGACCGCTCTCCGGGGGCTCGGGCGGCGGCGGCGGACACTCGACGAGCAACTCGTTTACGTGTTCGGCTGGCGGCGGTGGTGGCGGCGGCGGCGCGTTGCTGCTGGTGGCGAATGGGACGCTCTCCATCGACGGCACGATCACCGCAAACGGCGGCAACGGCGGCCAGCGGCTGACGCCGAGCTGCAGCAGCGCGGGAGCCGGCGGCTCTGGCGGTGCGATCCGTCTCGCCGCCACGACGATCCTGGGCGGTGGAAGCGTTGCGGCAGCCGGTGGAACCGCCGGCTGCTGCTCCGATGCCCCCGCCAACGGGGGCGGAGCGGGTCGCATTCGCATGGAAGCGATCACCAACAGCTTCGCCGCGAACAACACGAATCCAGTTGCGGTGCGCGCGCCGTCGCCGGGACCGATCGCGAACCCGATCACGCCGACCGTGGTGATCACGTCGGTCGACGGCAATGTCACCGAGGAGTTCCCGAAGGGGTTCCGCGGTGAAGTCGATCTGACCGTCGAGGCGCCGGGCCCGATCCAAGTGGCGTTCGCCACGCAGGACGTGCCGGCGGGCACCGACCTGCAACTCACTGTGAAGCCGCGGGTCGGCGCGGCGCCGTTCTCGCAGAACGTGACGCTCGCGGCCGGTGGCTGCAGCGCGGGCGCGTGTGTCGCGACGACGACCGTCGATCTGACACCGGGTGCCTACATCCTGGAGGCGCGCGCGACGTTCCAGGTGCCGTAGTTCAGCCCGATCGCGCCTGCGCGGCGAGGCTTGTGAGCTCGGCGCCGGGCTCGATCGCCAGCTCGCGACGCAGTACGGCGACGGCGTCGTCGTAGGAGCGCAGCGCGGCGGCACGATCGCCGCGTGCGAGCTGCGCGCGCATCCGCAGCGCGATGGCGCGTTCATCGGCGGGATCATCGCGCAGCAGCCGGTCGGCGAGCGTGAGCGCGTCGTCGAGTCTGCCGCGCCGCAGCAGTCGCGGGCCGATGCGATGCGCTGCGTCGGCGAAGCGCTCGGCCAGCTCGCGGCGCAGCGCGAGCACCCACACGTCGTCGATCTCGGGCAGCAGCGGACCCGCGTAGAGCGCGAGCGCATTGCGCGTTTCCTCGAGCGAGCGGGCGTCGTTGCCGTCGCGTTCCGCATCGTCGGCGCTGCGCAGTTGCGCGCGAAACACCGCTGCGTCCCAATCCGCGAGCGCATCCGCTTGCAGTCGCAGCGACTCGCCCTCGGCGATGACGAAGTGCGGCGTCGCGCCGGCGGGACGCTCGGGATCGAGCGCGTCGTTGAGGCGTGTCATCGCGACGCGCAGATTGTTGCGGCCGGCTTCGGGCTCGGCGTCCGGCCACAGCTCTTCGCGCAAGGTCTCGCGGGCGACGGCGCGGCCTTCGGCGACCAGCAATCGTGCGAAGAGCCGGCGCGCAGTCTGCCCCTTCCAGTCTTCGGCGCGCAGCGTCGCGTCGCCGCGTCGCACGGCGAAGCCACCGAGCGAGTGCACCTGCAACACGAATGCGGGTCGCAGGTCGAGCGTGCCGAGCGCAGTGCGCGCGAGATCGCGCACGCGCGCGACGCGGTCTTCCGTTGCGGCGTGCAATGGGAGATAGGCGTCGCGGCCGCCACGGCGCGCGAGCCAGCGCAGCGCGCGCTCGCGCGCGGCGGCGTTGCGGTCGCGCGCGAGTTCTTGCAACAGCGGCGTGACGCGCGCGGGCGCCGTGGCAGCGAGTCGATCGAGCGCATAGTCCGCGCAGACGTTCTCGCGCACGGCCCACTCGGCCCACTGCGGTGTCACCATGCTGCCGATCAGCGGTTCGACCACGCGAATGCCTTCGCGCGCGCCGAACTCGAAGGCCGCGCGCGCGTGGCGCTGCGCTTCGCGTTCGTCACCGGCTGCGCGCGCAACATCGGCGAGCGCGAGCTCGACCGTGTGGTGCGCGAGGCGGAGGTCCGGCATCGAGAAGGTGCGGGCGTGGCGTTTCGCAAACGCGTGTGCGCGCCGCGCGTCGCCGCCGCGCGCCAGCGCCCACGTGGCGAATGCCGGGGCCCACGGCATGACGATCGACCAACGCTCTCCTTGCGCGTCGAGTGAATCGATCGCGCGCTGCGCCTCGCGCGCCGCTTCCTCGTCCTCGCCCCAGGCCACGAGTGCGACCGAGAATTGCGCGCGGGTAAAGCCGTCGGCGCCGCTGCCGCGCTGCTGCGCTCGCTGCAGCGCTTCGTCGTACCAGCGACGCGCGTCGCTGCGGTCTCCGAGCTTGGATTTCACGCTGGCGAGCATCAGCGCGGAAAATTCTCGCACCATCGGCATCCTGTGATCGCGGAACGCCTCCTCCGCACGCTCGGCGTCGTCGAGCGCGATCGCCAGCTCGCCGCGAAAGAGCTGGATGCGCGCGCGCTGCAGACGCGCTCCGTAGTGAAGAAACGGCTGGTTCTTCACTTCGGGCCGTTCCAACACGCGCTCGATGTCGGCGAGCGCTACGTCCCACTCGCCGCGCGCGCTGTGAAGCCAGGCGAGAAGCTGGGCGTTGAACCAATCGTTCGAAGCTTCGAGCGGCATCGCGGCCGCGCGCCGCGCCATCGCGAGCGCGCCGCCGAAGCGGCCGTTGAGGTAGCGCCGGGCGCCGAGCATCACGTAGAGCGCGCCGCGCTCGCTCGGATCGGTCAGCACGCCGCGCAACGTGATCAAGCGTCGCAGCACTCGCAGCGCATCATCGCGGCGCAGCTGCGAGAGATAGAGCACGCCCAGAGTGGCTGCGAGCGTGCGTTCCTGGAGGCGATCGCCGCGCGCGCGATACATCGCCATCGCGCGTTCGAGATTGGGGATCGCGAGCTGCGGCGCGGGTCGCACCAGCGCGATGCCGCGCAACGCGAGCATCGAGGGAGTGGCTTCCACCAGCGCGGGTGGCATCTGATCGACCCAGTGACGCAGGCGTTCGCTGCGCCCCATGCGCGTCCACTCCGGTGCTGCGTCGAGCAGCGTGCGCCCGACGCCGTCCCAGTGTTCCGCTGCCACGAAGCATTCGAGCGCACCCTCGAAGCGCTGTCGCTTGCGCAGCACTTCGCCGGCGCGCAGCAGTCGCGCTCTTCGATCTGCGGGCGCAGTGCGCGCGCTGGCGCGTTCGGTAAGGAGCTCGCGCCAGAGCTGATGGATCCAGACTTCGGCGCCGTCGGTGAGCAGCACGCCGCGTTCGACGGCGCGCGCGATCCAGCTCTCGGCGCGCTCCTCGCCGAGCAGCTCCGCGACGTCGGCGGGCGCGCAGCGGCCGAGCAGCGCCACCGCATCGACGGCGGCGAGGACTTCCTTGGGTTCGTCGCGCAGCACTTCCGTCGCGACGAAGCCGAAGAGATCCGGTTCGCGTCCGAGCTGCACGACAAACTCGTTCCGGTTCGCGGGATCGATGCGCGCGAGTCGGCGCGCCGCGAGCTGCACGCCGGTGGCCCAACCTTCGGTGCGAGCGAGTACGCGCGCCGCCAACTCGGCATCGTCGTCGATGCCGTGATCTACGAGCAGGCGGTGGACTTCCTCGAAGCGCAGCGAGAGATCCTGCGCATTCACCTCGACGAGGGCCCCCTCGGCGCGCAATCGCGCGACGCTGGCGGGCACGCTGCCGCGACTCGACACCACGCACGCGAGGTGGGGGCTGCGCGCGCGCAGCATTTCGTCGAGCCAGCGCGCGGCGGTCGCGTCGGGCGGGATCTCGTGGAAATTGTCGAGAAAGAGAATCAGCGGCGCGGGCGCCGTCGCCAGGTCGCGCTGCATCGCACGCGCGAGCTCCCGCCATGGATCGGTGTCGAGCGAGCCGTGCGCGAGAGCGCGTGCGGTTTCGGCGCCGAACTCCGGCATCGCATCGCGCGCGACCTCGAGCAGATCGGCGACCAGCACCGCCACGTTCGCGTGCAACGGCGAGAGGTCGAGGTAGGCCGCGCGTTCGCCGCGCTCGGCGAGGTTGCGGCGCCAGGCCGCGAGCAACGTCGATTTGCCGCTGCCGGCCGGCGCAACCACCAGCGCGAGCGGAACCGCGGTGATCTGCTCGGCGCGTCGCAGCACTGCGTCGCGAATGCGCGGGAGATGAGATGCTGTGGTCGAGCGATCGGACACGCGGCGCAGCGTAACGTGATCTATGGAGCTCAGCGTCGCGGCGTGAGCGCGGCACGCGCCTCGCGCTGCACTTCGGGGCGCGAATCCGCTGCGAGCGTCGTGAGCCAGGCGCGCAATTGCGGATCCTCGCGCGCGCCCACCGCGCGCACGAGCTGCGTGAGTTCACGACCGGTGAGCGACTCCGCGGTCATCGCGCGCAGCCGCGCATTCGCGTCGAAGCCCGGCGCGTCGACTTCGTGGTCGTCGACAAGTCCGAGGGTCTTCGAGCGCGCCGTGGGCTGCGCAACGCGCTGGGCAGCCGTCGATTCGATGCGCTGCTGCACTGCCAGGTGGCGCTGCGCGCGAACTGGCTCGCCACCGCGATCCCGGCCGATCGCCGCATCGGCTTCGATCGCGCCCGTTCGAAGGACCTGCACGGGCTGACCCTGACCGAGCGCATTCCTGCGCGTACGGGCCAGCACGTTCTCGACGCGATCGGCAGTTTTGTCGAGCCGCTGGGCCTGAAGCAGACCCGCGTGCGCTGGGACATCCCCATTCCCGCGGACGCGAGCGCGTTCGCCGCCGAACAGCTTCCGGGCGGCCAAAGGACGCTGTTGATC
>JANNKU010000111.1:0-19124 GCA_031396445.1 Deltaproteobacteria bacterium
CACAACCGGGTTCAACGTCGCGATCTGGATGGCGAGGCCACCCGTGAAGCCGAGAGCCACCGCGTGTGCCTGGCCGGCAACGCTCATGGCAATGAAGCCTACTGCCAATACACCCAACAACTTGCGCATTTAGGAGTCTCCTAGTTCTTCAAAGTATGCTGAGACCTCAGCCTCTCAGCACTGACTGGCCCAGCCTTGCGCACGGCACCCACCGCACTCGTCAGACCAGCCGGACCATGCTCTTCGCAAGTCGAGTGCCAATTGATGCGCACCGGCAGCCCTCTCCTGGAACTCTTTATCTACAGACACTTACAGAGATCTGCGTGAACCCTCGGCTTGCGGCGGCGGGCGCCCAGAGGGCAACGGTTTTCCGCGAGAAGGGAAAAACCCCCTTCCAGCATGAAAAAAAGAGCGGCCACCCCGAGGGGTAGCCGCTCTACTTCCAAGCGCAGAGCGCGCTGGGACTTCGACTAGCGAACGCGGCTGCGGCCGAAGGCCACGAGGCCCGCGATGCCCGAACCGAGCAGCATCAGCGTGCCGGGCTCCGGCACGAAATGCAGGCTCATGATGCCGAAGCCGGGAACGATCGCCGAGGCGCCGATGTTCGTGCTGATGAAGATCGGCGTGACCAGCGACACGTTGCCCGACGGAGCACCCGTGTTCGACAGCGGCGAAACGCCGCCCATCTGCGTGAACGCACCGATCGCCGCGGTGCCCGTCGTCCACGGAGCGCCGATCACCGTCAGGTTCACGGCCGCCGTCACGAGCGCGACGCCACCCTGGCCAACGACTGTCAGCGGAACGTTGAGGTTCGAAACCGCGGCCGAGCACGGGCCGAAGAGGCAAACCTTGGTGGAGCCGTTGATCGGCATCGTGCCACTGAATGCCTCACCGCCCGAACCCTCGAAGTTGCCGACATTGTTGTGCGCGGTGACCTGAACGCCCGCAATCGGGAACACGCCGGGATCCGTCACCGGAAGAACGAAGCCTGAAATCGCAAACGGCGAAGCGGGAACCTGGAGGCCGCTCAAGTGACCCTGACCACCCGAACCGTTAACGATCGCCGTGCCGGCGCCCGGAACCACAACCGGGTTCAACGTCGCGATCTGGATGGCCAAGCCGCCCGTGAAGCCGAGAGCCACCGCGTGGGCCTGGCCAGCCAACCCGAAGGCCAAGAGGGTCGCTGCTACTGCGTATGACAACTTGCGCATCTGTCTGTTTCTCCTACTTGCTCGGCGGCTGCCGGCCGTGATTCGCGGCTGCGATCGAGCCACCGATGGGGTTCTACATGCACAGACGAGGTGGGCGAGCACCGCAGCACGTGGCAGGATTTTCTCGGCGCCGGTGCGGAAATTCGTCGGCAAGCGGTGGGCACGGCCAGTCCGCACCCTTGGCGCGCGATCCCAATGAAGCGAGGGGCGGCAACCCGTTGGCTGCCGCCCCTCGCTTCTTCAGCGCCCGCGGATTCGGGCGATCGCTAGGAGCGAATGCGCCCCGCTCCGATCAGACCCGCGATGCCCGCGCCCACCAGCAGGGCAGTCCCCGGCTCCGGAACGAAGTGAAGCGTCAGGTAGCCGAACGCCGGAACCACCGGTGAAGCCCCGATGTTGGTCGAGATGAAGATCGGCGTGACGAGCCGCACCGTGCCGGACGCGTGGAGCGTCGATGTCGTTCCCGATGCCGGCCCGCGCGCGACGCCTCTCGCGGTGGTGGTTCCGATCGCGGCGACGCCCGTCGTCCACGGCGCGCCGATCACGGTGAGGTTCACGGCCGCAGTGACGACGGCCGTGCCGCCGTTCCCCACCACGGTGAGGGGAACCGAGAGGTTCGCGGTGGGACTCTGCGTGCACGGCCCGAAGAGGCAGACCTTTGCGACGCCGAAGATCGGCAGCGCGCCGCCGAGTACGCCCTGCGCGTTTTCCGCGAAGCCGCCGGCGCCGTTGTGAACCGTCGCGACGACGCCCGCGATCGGGAACGCCTCGGGGTCGCTCACCGGCACCTGGATCCCGGTGGCGCCGAAGGGCGAGGCTTCGATGCGCATCGTCGCGAGGTGGTCGGAGTCGCCCTGCCGGCCCTCGACGAATGCGAAGCCTGCGCCGCTGATGCCGATCGGGTCGAACGCCGCGATCTGGAGCGCCAGCTCGCCGCTGAACGGCAACACCGCGGCGCCGCCTTCGCGCGCAAATCCAGTCGAGATCAAGCCCACAGCGATCCCGATCCAAGCCAAAGTCCGTCGTCCGCGCATCGATGATCCTCCTCTGGCCGACGCGGAACGCTGCATGGAGGCCGGTGGGCGGCAGCGCGTCGGTCAGACCAGAGGTGGCCGGCACGGCGCGCGCGTGGCGAGCGGTGCGCGGCGACGGCGCGGAATCGATTGAGAGATGGGAGAAGCGGAAGCGGAGCTATTGACCGCCGACGACGTAGCCGAGCGCCTTGAGTTGGCCCAGCTCCATCTCGTTCAGCGGAACGTCTTCCGCGCTCCACGAGACCGGCGGCAGATTCAGATAGTCGTCGAACGATTGCACCAGTTCGGGCGGGAGCACCTTCTGGCCACCGTTCTCGGGCGCTGCGAGGTTCTTGGTCTCCCAGGGATCCTGCGTGGAGTCGAAGTACTGGACCTCCTGTTCCTTGCCCGGCGCGAGCGGCCGCAACGCGCGGTAGTTGCCCTGGGTCAGAGCGACGAGTACGTCCGGATCGCCGGTGGGCCGTCCCCAGCTTCGGTCGATCTGCGCGAAGGCCGGGCGATCGAAGGGCGGCGTCTCGCCCCTGGCGGCGGCTTCGACCAGCGGCAGCAGCGACTGGCCATCCGAGCCCTCGAGCGGGGGGAGGCCGAAGAGCGCGAGCACGGTCGGCCAGATATCGACGTTCGCGACCGTCTGCGGCACGACGATTCCGGGCGACAACTCGAAGGGCAACGAGATGATGAACGGCACCTCGGCGACTTCGCGATACAGCGTCTTTCCATGGCCTTCGAGCCCGTGCTCGCGGAATCCCTCGCCGTGGTCCGATCCAATCACGATCACCGTCTTGCGCTGCAGATCGCGGGCCTGGAGCTCTTTCAGCACCGCGCCGACGTTGCGATCGACCCAGTGGATGCTGTTGTCGTAGACGTCCGAGTAGCTGGTCCCGAACTTGCCCGAGACCTCGTCGTACGCGTACTGATGCACGTCCATGTAATGGAGATAGAGAAAGAAGCGCTGGTGACCGAAGGCGCGCAGGAACTCGACCGCCGACATCGTCAGGTCTTCGTCCGTCCCGACCAGCGAACTCGCGGAAGGCGTCTTCTTCTGGAAGCGATCGGGCCCGGCGCTCGGCTGCGGCCGGACATAGTGGTCGAAGCCCTGATGAAAGCCGAAAGTCGGCGCGACCCAGCCATTGCGCCAGATCCCGGCCGTCTCGAAGCCCGCCTTCTGGAAGATCTCCGCCGGCATCATCACGTCATCCGGCAAGCCGTGCTGCCAGCGCGCGATTCCATTCCGATTCGGCCAGGTGCCGGTCCACATCGACGCCATCGAAACTTTCGTCCAGCTCGATTGGCTGATCGTGCGGGCGAAGCGAATCCCCGTATTGGAGAGATGATCCATCACAGGGCTCGTCTCGCGGGGATAGCCATAGGCATGGATGCGATCGGAGCGCAGCGTATCGATCAGCACGAAGACGAGGTTCGTGTCCGTTCTTTGGGCCAGCGCCGCGATGTCGGCGGCCGCGCCGCGATCGCGCGGCGGCAGCTCAATCTCGAATTGGGTGATGAGCAGCACGACCAGCAGCACGCCGGCCAGGCTGAAGTAGGTCCAAGGCGAGTCGAATAGACGCCGCAGCACGCTTCGCCGCCCTCCAGATACGCGAGTGGATCGCCAGAAAAAGAGCTCGGCATCCTAGGCGAGCCACTCGGGTGCAGCCACCAGCGGGCGGCCGAGTGGAGGGGCAATCGGCACGGTGTGCGCATCGCCGGAGCAGAAAATGCCAGGCATCGCGTCCCGCAACGGTCGCAATGCCTGGTACTTGGAATCAGCGGATCAGCGGCGCCCGATCGCCGCCGTCACGAAGAGCCCCGCGCCGAGCAGCAAGAGCGTCGTCGGCTCGGGCACGAAATGCAGATTGAGTACGCCGAACGCGGAGACGGCGGCGAACTCACCGGCCAGATTCGTCGAGATGAAGATGGGCGTCACGAGTTGCAGCTCGCCCGACGCGCGCGCGGTGCTCGAAGTTTGCGACGCGGGCCCGTGGAAGTAGCCACGCGCCGTCGAAGCGCCGACCGCGACCGTCCCGCTGGTCCACGGCGCGCCCACCACGGTCACGTTCACCGCGGCGGTCGCGTAGGTGGTGCCGCCCACGCCGACGACATCCAGCGGTACGACGAGGTTCGCGACCGCGCCCGAGCACGGCCCGAAGAGGCAAACCTTGGCTGCGCCGAGGAGTCCGATCGAGCCGGGACCGGGCTTCGAGAAATCGCCAGCAGCATTGGCCGCGGTGACTTGGAGGCCGCCCAACGGATACGCGGACGGCGTGGTGATCGACACGGTCAGACCTTGTACGTCGAATGCGCCCGCCGGAATCGCGATCGACTGGAGATGGCCGAGCGCGCCGTCGCCATTCACCGTGGCGATTCCAGCGCCGGGAATGCCGAGGCCGAACGAGCCGAGCAGGATCGAGAGCGACCCTGTGAATGGGAGCGTCGCCGCTCGCGCAGCCGGGGCGCCCACGACCAGCGTCGCCAAGGCCAGCACACCCACCCAACCTAGAGACCGCCACCGATTCCGAACCGCGCAGCTCCGCATCGTCCACCTCCGACCATGGTTGTCAGGTGCTAGGGTGGCGATGGAGAGGGCGAGGTGTCGGAAGAGAGTTCGCCCGCGAGCGCTTCTGCCTCGGCGCGCCACGCAGCGGCGCCCGTGGCGGCGTCTGCCAATGCGGCTTCGACGCCGCGGCGGGCCTCGGCGCGGCGCCCGAGGGCACGCAGCGCCGCGGCGCGGACGAAGAGCAGATGCGGCCGCGACGCGTCGTCGGCCTTCGCGAGCCCGCGCTCCGCGGTCGCCAGCGCCGCCTTCGGCTCCGCGCGACGCAGCTGCACGCTCGCGAGCGTGTCGAGCACGGCGGGATTGCCCTTCGACTCCCGCGACGCCTGCTGCGCGAGTTCGAGCGCGCGGTCGAGATCGCGGCCGAGCAAGCTCGAATACCACGCCACCCCGTTCTTCATCTCCCACGCATCGGGCGCTGCAACCAGCGCTGATTCGTAAACGCGCAGGGCGACTGCGAGACGCCCGCCCATTTCTAGGATGGTCGCAGCGGCCGGCGCGAGCGACGCCGGTAGATCGCCCTTCGCGAGCCCCTTTTCGAGCTTCGCATTGGCGGATTCGGTGCTGCCGGCGTCCACCTCGATCGCCGCGACCCGCAGCGCCAGGATCGGATCCGGCGGGTCGGGCGCTTCGGCAAGCAGGGCCTCTCCAATCGCGAGGTCGCCCCGCTCCATGCGCAGCGCAGCGAGTCGCCAGATCGGCTCGGCGCTGCCCGGTCGCTGCTCGATCGCGCGCCGGTATTGCCGCTCCGCTTCTGGCAGGTCGCGGTGCCCTTCGGCGATCCGACCGAGCGCCGTCGAGGCAGATGCATCCTGGGGATCGATTTCGAGAAGCCGGTGGTAGAGCGCGCTCGCGCCGGCGTCGTCGCCGCGGCGTTCGAGCGCGATCGCGAGAATCGTCAGGTAGTCGGGGCGATCTGGTTCCGCTTCCAGTGCGGCGCGAATGTCGCGCTCGCCGACATCGAAGTAGCCCGCGTTCACCGCAAAACTGGCGCGGATCGAGAGGAACATCGCGCCGGTTTCCTCGAAGGGTGCGAGCAGCGCATGGGCTTCGGCCCAACGTCGCGACGTGCCGAGCGTCCCCGCGCGATCGAGCGCCTGCAACACCGCGAGGCGTTGCTTCGGATCGGGCCCGGCGAGATCGGCGTTCTGCGCGTTGGCCGCGCCGGCGACGTAGCCGAGCGCTTGCAGGCGAGCGCGTTCGTCGGCGGAGAGTCCCCCGCGCGCATCGAGCGGTCGCGCCGACGTGCGACGCGCCTCGATCCAGGCTTCGAGCTCGCGCGTCACGTCGGGCTTCTCCGCCGCGATGTTGCGTCGCTCGCCGGGATCCGCGCGCACGTCATAGAGCTCGGGCTGTGGCGCGCGGATGTAGCGCCATTGCTCGTTGCGAACCGAGAAGAGCGCGCTCCAGCCGTAGTCGAAATGCGTGGCGAGTGTTTCGGAGTACGCCGGCTGCGCGGGCGCGCCGCCACGCGCGACGCTCCGCAGATCGCGCCCATTCGTCTCCGCGAACGGCGTTGCGCCCGACATCGCGAGCAACGTCGGGGCCACGTCGGCGAGTTGCACGACGTCCGGCACCACGCGTCCGCCGCGAAAACCAGGACCGCTCCAGATCATCGGGATGCGCTGGGTCGCGTCGTACAACGAGTACGAATGGGTGGGCTCGCCATGTTCGCCCAGCGATTCGCCGTGATCCGCGGTGACGATGATGAGCGTCTCGGCCGGATCGAAGCGGCGGCCGAGCGCTTCGAGCAGCCGCCCGAGCTGGGCGTCGACGTAGGCGATCTCGCCATCGTAGAGCCGCCCCGGGAAACCGAGTGAGAAGCCGGCGGGTGGGTCGTAAGTCGCGTGCGGATCGTAGACGTGAACCCACGCAAAAAAGTGATCGGGCGCCCCTTCTAGCCAGGCGAGGAATGCATCGACGACTTCGCCTGCGTTGCGTTCCGCGAAGCCGACGACGGCGGTTCCGCTGCGCCGCTCGCCGATCTGATCGTCGTAGCGGTCGAAGCCGCGTGCGAGTCCGAAGCGTTGGTCGAGCACGAAAGCGCCGACGAAGGCCGCGGTGCCGAAGCCGGCCTCGCGCATGCGTTCGGCCAGCGTTGGAAACGTGGGCGCCAGCGTGAACACGGCGTTGTGTCGAACGCCATGCCGATCCGGATCGAGTCCGGTCATCAGCGTCGCGTGCGAGGGCAACGTCAGCGGCACCGGCGAGAACGCAGCATCGAAACGCACGCCAAGTTGCGCGAGTGCATCGAGCGTGGGCGTGTGCGCGCCCTTGGCGCCGTAGACGCCGACGTGATCCGCGCGCAGCGTGTCGATCGTCACGAGCACGACGCGCGCAGGGCGTTCTGCGGCGGGCGCACATGCGAATACGAGCATCGCGCCGAGCGCGACGCCGATCGTGAGCCGAAGTGCGTGGATGTCGCCTCGATGCAATCGCGACGCGCAGTGGATCCGCAACTCAAGCCTCAAGCCATGTACCACTCGTCACGAAGAGGGAAGGCGCCGTCGTTCGGCGTGCGGAGGCTCGCGGAAATGAATCGAAATCGCACTGGCCGAGCCTACCCTCGCGCCTATAATGCCGCGTTCTCCAAACGGAGGGAGGAGCTTCCTTCGATGCCTTTGCGCACCCAATTTGCCGTCGAGACCCATGTCGAGACTCGATCACGAGCCAGAACCCACGCGGTGCTATGCGCGGTGGCGATGCTTCTATTCCTGGCGTGTGCGAGCAGCGTCGAAGACCGTCTCGCCGAAGCACGCGCGCTGCAAGACGCAGGTCAGTTCAGCGAGTCGATCGAGCCGCTCCGCCAATTGCTCGCGAAGAATCCGGAACAGGGCGAAGCGAACTATCTGCTCGGTGTGGCGCTCGTGCAGACCGGACAGCTCTCGCTCGCGGTGTGGCCGCTCGAGAAGGCGAGCGCCGATCCCGGACAAGCGGTGACCGCGGGTCTTCTTCTCGCATCTGCCTTCCTCGGGCTCCAGGCCCATGAAGACGCCGTGCGTGTCGCCACCAAGGTGCTCGAACAAGATCCCGAACGCGTCGCTGCGTTGAAGGTGCGCGCGCAGGCCTTGCTCGGCGCCAACCAGCGCGAGGAAGCGCTGAAAGATACGACGCGTCTGCGCGAACTCGCTCCCGAGGATTATCCCGCGCTGCTGATTCACGCGACGATCCTCGCCGAACTCGATGGCCGCATGGTAGAAGCCGAGAAGGCCCACGAAGATCTCGAGACGCTCGCCGCGAAGAGTTCCGACATGGGATTGGTCGCGAAGGGCTGTCTGGCCCGCGCCACATTCTTCAAGGACAACCTGAAAGACGAAGCGCGCGCCGAGGCGCATTTCAGGAAGTGCATCGAACGAAATCCCACCGAGTCGCTCTCACTGCGACTCGTCACGCAGTTCTTCGACGAGCGCAAGCGCGGCGAGGAATCCACTGCGATCTGGGAGAAGGCGCTGAAGGAAGCGCCGGAAAATCTGCAGATCCGCGGCGCGGTCGCGGCACGCTACGAAGCGCAAGGCAAGGCCGACCAGGCGCGCGCGACGCTCAAGGAAGGCGTCGAGCTGCTCGGCACTGCGCCGGCCTGGTACGCGCTCAGCGAATTCGAGCGGCGCAACAAACATCCGGAGCAGGCATTCGAAGCGATCGAGCAGGCGATCGCCATCGCGCCCGCCGGCAACGACAACCTGAACTTCTTCAAGGCAGACCTGCTGATCGACCTGAACCGACTCGACGAGGCCGACACGCTGGTCAACACGCTTTCGGAAGCGTCGTTCCGCGACTTGCTGCGCGGCCGCATCCTGCTGGCCCGCGGCGACGCGAAGGGCGCTCTCGCAACATTCGACACCGGCTTGAAGCGCTGGCCGAACAACGCCGGCGGTCGCTATCTCGCGGGCCTCGCCGCGCATCAAGTCGGCGATTTCGCTCGCGCCGAATCGGAGTTTCGTGAAGCGCTGCGTGTCGATCCGGCCGCGACCGATGCCGCTTACGCGCTCGCCAGCGTCTTTCTCGCGCAGGGCCGCTACAAGGACGCCGCGGACAGCGCGCGCTCCTTCGTCACGAATCGCGGCGGCAGCCGCTACGACGGTTACCTGCTCTACATCCGCGCGGCGACGCAGTTGAAGAACTACGAAGGCGCGAATCGTACCGCCGACGCGCTCGCCGCAGCAGGCTTTCCGAAAGAAGCCGATGTGGCGCGCGTGCAGATCGAGTTGGTCGCCAGCGGGCCCGACGCTGCACTGCGTCGGCTGAAGTCCGGCAGCATCGACCTCGGCGATCCCGCGAGCGAGTCGCTGTTGCGTTCGATCGCGGAACGCCTGATCGCCGCGGATCGGGTTCGTGAGGCATCCGACCTCGTCGCAGCCAGCATCGCGAAGCATCCCGATTCGGCGCCGCTTCGCGAGATTCAGGGCGTGCTGCTGGTTCACCTCGGTCGCGACGGCGAAGCGCAGGCGTCCTTCCAGAAGGCGCTCGAGATCGACCCGAACTACGCCCGCGGCAAGGCGGGGCTCGCAGGGCTCACCGCCAAGTCAGGGGACTCGGCGCGCGCCCTTGCGATGTATGACGAAGCCTCGAAGGCAGCGCCCAATGAAACGGGCTCGGCGTATGCGGCGGCGCAACTCACGCTCGCGTCGGGCGATGTCGCGGGCGCACGCATCCGACTCGAGGAGATCGTGAAGCGCGATCCGGGTCATGCCGGCGCCCGCAACGATCTCGCGTGGCTGCTGTCGCAGCCGCCCAACCCCGAACTCGATCGCGCGCTGGTGTATGCCGAAGAGGCGCACCGGATCGACGGCAGTCCGGAGATCACCGACACGCTGGCGTGGGTACACCTGCAGCGCGGGCAGAACGAGCGCGCGGTGGAACTCTTTCAACAGGCCATCGAGCTGCGTCCGGAATCCCAGTCGATCCGATATCACCTCGGCATTGCGCTCGGGCGCCAGGGTGAACGCCAACGTGCGTTGGAGACCCTGCGCCAGGCGCTCGAAGCCGGTCCGTTCCCCGAGGCTGAAGCCGCCAAGAGTGAGCTCGCCCGCCTCGAACAGCAGTGAGGAGAGCCGCTTTGAGGCCGCGTATCGCTCGTAGCTTCGCCGCGGGTGTGGCGATCTGTATCGCCATCTCGCTCAGCGCGTGCTCTTCCAAAGAACAGAAGTTCGCGAAGCACTTCGAGCGTGCGACGGAGTTTCAGCAGAAGGGCCAGCTGAAAGAGGCCCTTCTCGAACTCCGCTCTGCATTGCAGCTCGATCCGAAGAGCGCAGATGTGAACTTCCGCATCGCCGAACTGCTCGCGTCGGACAACCACCCTGCCGACGCCGCCTTCTTCTATCGCGAGACGACACGCCTCGATCCGAGTCGCAACGATGCGGCGCTCGCCGAAGCCAAGCTGATCCTCTTCGATGACAAGGCGCGCGCCGAGGCGCTGATCAACAAGGTTCTGGAACTCGAACCCGGCAACGCGACGGGCTACATCCGGCGCTCCGAGCTGGGACTCGCGCGCGGCAAGTCGTCGGATGCGCTGCAGGCGGCGCTCACCGCCGTCGAACTCGCGCCGAAGGACGGCATGAGTCACATGCAGCTCGGCATCGTACACATGGCACGCTTGCGCGAGCTCACGGTCAAAGGCGAAACGGTGGACGATTCCGTCTACCAGGACGCCGAAAAGTCGCTGAAGCAGGCCGCCGAGCTGTTCCCGCACGGTGTCGTGGCGCGCAGCGAGCTGGGGCGACTCTACTCGGTGTGGAAGGATCACAACGAGCAGGCGATGGCGGCGTACCGCAGCGCGATCGAGGTGGCGGAGACGAGCGAACAGCGCGGCAAGGCGGCCGCAGCGGCGATCTCCTTCGCGCGTGCCAGCGGCAACGAAGAGTTCCAGCGATCCGCGCTGCAGACGATGGTGGAAGCCGTCCCAGCCAATCTCAACGCGTGGGATGAGTTGGCCGCGCTCGAAGAGAAGCGCGAGAAGGGCGCGGGGGACGCGGTCTTCAAGCGCCTTCTCGACGTGCGGCCGCAGGACATCCAGGCGCACCTTCACTATGCGCGTTCACTTTTCGCAAGCGATCGGCGTGACGAAGCCTTCCAGCACCTCGACTCCCAGACGACGAACTCCGCCGACGCGCCGATCGCGCTCGAGGAGATCGTCTCGCTGCGCGTGCGCGTCAACGAGATCGAGCCCGCGCGCGTGGCACTCGACCGACTCGTCAAAGAGTTCCCCACGCACCCGCGAACGGAGCTCGCGAAGGGCCGCATGGCGCTTGCGGAGAACCGGATCGACGAGAGCGCGGACTCGCTGCGCCGCTACGTCGGCATGGAAGAGACGGTGGAAGGCCAGCGACTGCTGGCGCTGGCCGAGTTGCGACGCAGCAACCTCCCGGCCGCCACCGCTGCGATCGATCGCGCGATTCAGCTCTCCGGGGGGCAAGAGATCGAACTGCTGCGCCTCAAGGCGACCGTGCACGCGAGCGCAGGCGACTACACACTCGTGATGCAGACGCTGAATCGATTGGCCCGCGAAGCCGGCGACCTGCGCCCGCCCGAGAAGCTGCTCTACGCGAAGGCGCTCTACTCGACCGGCCGACGACCCGCCGCCAAGGCGATTCTCGAAGAGCAGCTCGCGGGTGAGAACCCCCCGGTAAACGTCTTGATCGAGTTCGCGCAGCGCGAGGGACCGCGCGAGCCGGAACGCGCGCGCGGCTATCTCGATCAGGTGCTGGCGGCGCAGCCGAACCACGCAGGTGCGCTGCGCTTGCTCGCCCAGCTGGATCTTGGTGCGGGACGCTCGCACGAGGCGCTCGCGCGAATCGACAAGGCCGCCGAGACCGGGCCGCTGACGCCGCCGCTGATTCTGCTGCGCGCCCAGATCCTCGCGGCAGACAAGGACTGGACGCGCGCCGAGGAAGAAGCGCGGCGCGCATTTGCCGCGGCGCCCAGTCTGCCCGGAGCGCTCGAGCTGCTCGCGAGCATCTACGTCGCGCAGAACCGCCTCGACGAAGCGATCGCCTCGTTCCAGGAAGCCGAGAAGGTCGGCGCGCTGCCGATTTCTGGGCAACAGCTGCTCGCGCGTTTGCACAATGCGGCGGGACACCGCGCCGAAGCGAAGGCGCTCTACGAGAAGGTGCTCGCAGCGCGCAGCGATCTGGCGGGCGCCAAGAACGATCTCGCCTGGATCCTTGCCGATGAAGGAAATGATCTGGAACGCGCGCTCCAACTCGCGCAGGAAGCGCAGCAAGCGGAGCCGGAGAACGCCGAGATCGCCGACACGCTCGGCTACGTGTATCTGAAGAAGGGACTCTCCGACCCGGCGCTGCAGCAGTTCAAATACGCGGTCGAGCTCGCGGGTCGCGCGACCAACGATGTCCAGGTCGAGCGGCCCGAATACCACTATCACCTGGGGCTGGCTCTCAAAGCGCTCGGCCGCAACGACGAAGCGACCGTCGCGCTCGAACGCGCGCTCCAACTCGACGCCAAGTTCTTGAATGCCGACGATGCGCGCCGCGAACTCGAAGCAGCCAAGACCCCCGCCGCATCCGGACCGGGCTGATCTCCGAGAGAGACGAAGCGCGATGAGTCGGATCCAGACTGCGGCGCTGCTGGCCGTCGTCGTCCTGCTCGGCCTCGCGCTGCGAGGTATCAGCTACCAGCAGGTCTTCCGCGGCGACACCGTCGTGTTTCCGATCGGCGACACCTATTACCACCTGCGGCGCGCCGAATTCACGCTCGAACGCGCGCCCGACGTGCTGCTCTTCGACCCGCTCGTGAACCATCCCGACGGTTCGTGGATTCCCTGGCCGCCGCTGCACACGCTCTTCCTCGCAGGCGCCGGCAAAGCGCTCGGCGGTACGCACCGCGATCTCGAAATCGCGGGCGCGTGGTTTCCGGCAACGATCGGTGCGCTGACGGCGCTGCCGGTGTTCGGCGCGGCCGCGGCGCTGGCGGGTTCGGGCGTCGGTGTGCTCGCGGCGCTGCTGCTCGCGCTCTCGCCGATGGCGATCTCGTACTCGGACGTCGGCAACGCCGACCACCATTGCACGGTCACGTTCTTTGGCGCGATCTGGCTGTGGGGCGCGCTACTCGCGGCGCGGCCAGACGCGAGTCGCTCCGGTCGCAGCGCGGCGCAAGTGCTGGTCGCGGTGGGACGACTCGGTGTCGTCTTCACATGGGCCGGCTCCTTGCTCTACCTCTTCATCGCAGACGGCGCGGTGATCACGGTGTTGGCGCTCCAAGGTCGTGTGCGCGCGACGCGTGCGCATGCGCTCGGCCTCCTCGCGACGGCGCTGCCGATTGCGCTCGTGGTGCCGCTGCTCGGCCCTCCCGTCGGCGGCACCTACTCCACGCTGTCGCTCTCGTACTTGCACGCGCCCGCTCTGCTCGCGCTCGCGTTCGTCGCATTCGTCTGTGCCGAGCTCGCCAGGCGTTGGCCTGCGCGCAGCGTTTGGATGCGGGCCTTCCAGAGCATAGGCGTCGCGATCGTCGCCAGCGCGGCGCTGCTCGCGCTGCCAGATCTGCTGCCGAAGCTGCGCGAGGGCGCCGGCTTCGTCGGCAAGGACGAGCCCTGGGCTGCGCAGAACGCCGAGCAGCGCCCCCTCTTCTCTCCCTACACCAAAAGAGGATGGCTGCGCCCGATCTGGTTCTACGGCGGCTTCGGCTACGTGATTCCGCTTCTACCGCTCGCGGCGCTGTGGCTCGCACGCGATCCGCGCCGGCGGGATCCCGCGCTGGTGCTCGCGCTCTGGACCACCGGTTTCGGCGGGCTCGCCATCTCGCAGCTCCGCTATGGCAGTGACTTCGCGCCCGCCGCTGCGGTCGGCTTCGCGATCTCGGTCGATGCATTGCGCCGCGGTCTTCCGGGCCGTCGCGGCCGCGTGGCGGCGACCGTGGCGACACTCGTCGGCGCCGGCCCGATCGTCGCGCAACAGATCGGCCAGCTCAGGCTCGAAATTGCGCGGCATCGCAGCGGCGACGAGCCCGGCGATCCGCTGCTCGCGACGGCAAACGGCTCGCTCTATCGATTCGCCGAAGAAGTGCGCCGCGTGACACCGGAAACGGGCGGCTACTTCGACCCGAGCGAACGTCCCGCGTACGGAATCCTCTCCCCGGCCAACGTCGGTCACGTACTTCACTATGTGGCGCATCGCGCGACGCCGTCGGACAACTTCGGGCCCTACTCCGCTTCGCGTCACTGGGCTGCGACGCAGCGTTTCTTCGAGGTCCGCACGGAGCCGCGCGCTCTCGAGATCGCCGACGCACTCGGCTCTCGCTACGTAATGACGGCCGAGTACGGCGCGGTGGACTACCGCAGCCTCACGCAGCGCCTGCACCGCGAGGATGGTCTCGAACGCATCGACTCGCCGCGCTTCGAGCAATTCCGGCTCGTCACCGAGGGACCGCGCGGCGGGCGTCCGCTCAGCGACATCTACGGCGGCGCCGCAGCGCCGGGCGTCGCCCCCTACAAGCTCTTTGAGCGCGTGGCGGGCGCCGTACTCGAGATCCACGCGGCGCCCGGAACGCCGGTCGAAGCCAGGCTGATCTTGCACACGCCCATCGGACGCAACTTCGAGTATCCCGCGAGCGGCGTCACCGGCGACGACGGCATTGCGCGGCTGCGCGTTCCCTACGCGAGCCAGGGTGCGACACCGGTGGCATCGCGCAGCCCGTGGCTGGTGCGCGTCGGCGACGACACACGACCCGTCTCCGTCTCGGACGAAGCCGTAGTGCGCGGCGACACGATCGTCGTCGCAGCGCCGGGCGGGGGCGCTGGATGAGCGCGCGGCGCTGGCTCTCGAATCTACTGCTCGCCGCCGTCTCGCTCGCACTCTTCATCGGCGGCGCCGAGCTGCTCGCGCGCTCCTTCGACTTGCGACCGGCCGGCGGCACGGCGCTCGCGAATCCACCTTGGATGGGCGAGCGCGTGCTGTTGCGCGACGACTATCGCGACGAGATGGCGAAGGCCGGCGTGCTCTCGCGCTACTACGAACTCTACGAGTGGGATCGCTTTCTCTTCTACCGGCTGCGCCCCGATGTGAACACCGAACTGCTCGACGTTTTCGCGCCGCCGCGCGCGCTAGAACGCTCGCGCTGGAGCGTCCACACCAATTCGCGTGGCTTCCGCACCTCCCCGTTTGCCGATGCGGCGGCGCCGGGCGTCGTGCGCATCGTCGTGTTGGGCGATTCCTCGACCTTCGGCTGGGGCGTCGAGCATTTCGAGACCTACGGCGAACAGCTCGGCGCCGCACTCGCACGGCGCTGGGCGATCGACCGCTCGCGGATCGAGATCGTGAACCTCGGCGTGCCCGGCTACTCGAGCTTCCAGGGTCGCGTACTGCTCGAGCGCGTCGCGCTCGGCCTCGATCCCGACATCATTGTGTGGAGCTATCTGTCGAACGACGGCGCGATGACCGGCGAGAGCGATCAAGCGACCTACGAGAAGCGCATCAGCGCGAGCGGTGCGCTGCTCGCCGCGCTCCACCGGAGTCGCGCCTTCGAGACGCTGGAGGCGTGGATCGCGGTCGCCCGCGAGCGGCTGCAACCCGCGGCGGCGCTCGATCCCCGCGACGCCGCGCAGCGCAACATCCCGAGCTATCGCGTCGCCGCGGCGAACCTTCGAAGCGTCGTCGCGCTGGCGCGCGATCGTGAGGTGCCGCTCGTGCTGGTCGGCCAATGCACACGCGGCGAGCCGGCCGCGATGATGGCCGAAGTTGCCCGCGCCACCTCCACGCCACACCTCGATGCGACCGCGCTGCTCGACGCTTCGGTGGAAGCGATGACGACCGAGGAGCGCTACGCCGATCTGCGCGAAGCGCAACGCGAGCGCTACGGCAGCGGAGATCTGGAGCGACACCCGAAGTGGTTGGCGTTCCTGCCCGACACCTGTCACCCGAATGCGTTCGGTCATCGCCTGGTCGGCGACGCACTCGCGGACGTCATCGTCGGGATGCTCCCCGCGCCGCCTCGATGAACACGCAGGCGGTCGCCGCGCGGCGCTCCTGGTTCGCGCTGCTCGCGTGCTTCTTCCTGTCGGGATTCGCCGCGCTGCTCTACCAGACCGCGTGGACGCGCGAGTTCGGCGCCGTCTTCGGCACGTCGGAGCTGGCGGTCGCGACGGTGCTCGCGGCCTACATGGGCGGCCTCGCGAGCGGCGCCGCGCTCGCCGGTCGCTTCGGAGCGCGCGTACGCCGACCGGTGTTGGTGTACGGCCTGCTCGAACTCGGCGTTGCGATCGCCGCGCTCGCCGTACCGTTCGCGATCCGCGCCGCCACCGCGCTCGAAGTTGCGCTGCTCGGCGGACGCGACCTTCCCGCAGATGCCGGCGGCATCGCGAGCGCCCTCTTCTACCTGCTCTGCGCGTTCGCGATCCTGCTCGTTCCGACTTCATTGATGGGCGCGACGCTGCCGCTGCTCGCGCGCCACGCCGTTCGCAGCGATCGCGAGGTGGGTCCGCGCATCGGCGCGCTCTACGCGATCAACACCACCGGCGCGATCGGCGGCACACTCGTGTGTGGCTTTGTGTTGCTGCCCGCGCTTGGGCTGCGCGGCACGGTTTGGATAGGCGTCGCGCTCAATGCATTGGTCTTCGCGCTCGCCGCGGCCGTTGCGCGCAGCGAGTCCGCGGCCGAAGACGCGAGCGACGGCGAACGATCGCGCGCCGAGATCGCGCCGCCGCTCGCGCATGCGGCGCTGATCCTGCCGATCATCCTGCTCTCGGGCGCCGCATCGTTCTCCTACGAAGTACTGTGGACGCGCCTCGTCGGCCACGTGCTCGGCGGCAGCATCTACGCCTTCGCGACGATGCTCGCGAGCGTGCTGGTCGGCATCGCCGTCGGCGGCGCGATCGGCGCACGCGTCGCAACCAGCCCGGCGCTCGCGGCGCGTGGCTTCGCCGTCGCACAGCTCGCGACGTCGGCGCTCGCCTTCGCCGCATTCCGTGCGCTCGACTTCGTGCCCGCCATCGCGTCACAGCTTGGTGCCGGCGGTCGCGGCGGACTCGGCGCCAACGCAATGCTCGCGATGGCGATCCTGGTGCCACCCGCGCTCGCGATCGGCGCCACCTTCCCGTTCGCGGTGCGCGTGCTGGCGCACGGCGCCGGCGACGCGGGGCCGGCGAGCGCGCGCGTCTACGCGTGGAACACGATCGGCGCGATCGTCGGCGCCGTGGGAACCGGCTTCGTGGTGTTGCCCGCGCTCGGCTACGCCGGCACGCTCGTCGCCGCGTGCGGCCTGAATCTCGCGCTGGCCGCCGCAACGGCGCTGCTGCTCGCGCGCGGGCCGACTCTCTTCGGTGTCGCCGTCGCGGGCGTCGTCGCACTCTTCGTGCTGACCCCGCAGGAGCCGTGGCGCCTGTTGCTGCATTCACCGCTCACCGGACGCACGGCCGATGGCGCGATCGCCCACTTCGCAGTGGGACGCGCGGCCACGGTGCTGGTGCTGCGCAAGGACGGCCGCCACGACCTGCGCACCAACGGACTTCCGGAAGCCAGCATCATGGCGAAGGACGCGCGGCCGGGCTTCGAGCCGGTGGCACAGTGGCTGACGGCGCTGCCCGTCGCGGCGCGTCCGGAGTTGCAAGAGATGTTGGTGGTGGGACTCGGCGGCGGCCTCGCGCTCGAGCGCGTGCCGGCGAGCGTCGCCTCGATCGACGTCGTCGAACTCGAGCCCGAAGTGCTGCGGGCGAATCAGCGCTTCGCCGGTTGGCGCGATCGCGACCCACTCGCCGATCCGCGCGTGCACGTGCGCACCAACGACGCGCGCAGCGCATTGCTGCTCACGAACAAGCGCTACGACGCGATCGTCTCGCAGCCGTCGCATCCCTGGGGCGCCGGCGCATCTCACTTGTACACGCGCGAGTTCTTCACACTGGTCCGCGATCGGCTCACACCGGCTGGCGTATTCGTGCAGTGGATCGGCCTCTCGTTCGTGGACGACGACCTGCTGCGCACGCTGCTCGCGACGCTGCGCAGCGTATTCACGAATGTGCGCGTCTATCGGCCGAGCCCGAACGGCGTGCTCTTTCTCGCCTCGGGGACGCCGCTCGATGTCGAAGCGAACGCCGCCACCGCGATCGCTGCCTCACCAGAGGATTTCGCGGCGGTCGGCATCGTCGCCCCGGAAGATCTGGCCGCGGCGCTGGCACTCGATGACGCCGGGACGCGTGCACTGGCGGAGGGCGCCACGCTCTCGACCGATGATCGCAACGTGCTCGCGACGCGTTCGCCCAAGGTGCTCGCGGCGCCGCTGGGACCCAAGGGCGCCTCGAAACTGTTTGCCGCGCACGAGCCGCTGATCCCGCTGCCCACGCAACTCGATGCCAGCTATCTGGTGCGGCGTGTCGCGTCGATCGGCTTGCCCACGCGGGCAGCGCAGGTCGCGGCGGCCATCGAGGATCCGGCGCAACGCCTGGCAGCACAGGCGTCGCTCGCATTGCGAGCGGGTCGCAACACCGAAGCCGGACGTCTGGCGGGCGAAGCGAGCGCCGCGGATGGAACGCGCCGCGACGCTCGCGAGATTGCGCTGGCGGCCCGCGTTCCCGACGCCGAGCGCGCGGCCGAAGCGGGCGATGACGGTCCGAGCGCGCAGGCGCTGCTGCAAGCGCGGCGTGCGGCGGCGCGCACGACACCCGATTGGAACACGGTGCGTACGCTCGATGCGTCGCTCGCCGCGATCGATCCACGCTCGGCGCTGGCGACCGAAGCGCTGCAGTTGCGCGCCCGCGCGCGCCTCGAAAGCGGCGACCCCGCCGCGGCGCGCGAAGGCATGCGCATCCTCGACACGCTGCTGCCGCGGATGCGAATGCGCGCGGATCTGCGCTTGCGCGCGCAACTGGCCGAAGCGGCCGGCGCGATCCCGGGCGCGCTTTCGACGTGGATGGAACTCGCGACATCCGACGCATCCGAGAGTCGCGCGGCCGCGGCTGCAAGCGGCGTCGCGCTCATCCGCTCGCCGCGAGCGGCGGCGCTGTCGCCACAGGAACGCGACGCATGGCTGCGCGACTTCGAAGCCGCTGCAAAATCCGCTGCGGGCAAGCCCCGGCGCAAGTAGCGCACACGGACGCGCTCAGGCCGCGCCGGCCTCCGCGAAGTAGAGCGTCACCACCGCGCCGCCGTCGAGCCCGTTCGCGCGCTGCAACGAGCCGCCGCTCGCGCGCATCAGTCGCTCGGCGGTGTAGAGCCCGAGACCGGTGCCCTCGCGCTTGGTGGTCTCGCCACCGCCGCGGACCTGCGCGCCACCGTGGAGACGCTCGTGGTGGCCACGGGCCGGCCCACCCTCGGGGCAGGGCTCAGCACCCTGCGCCGCGAGCACCTGGCGCCGCTGGCGGGGGCGCTCACGTTCGCACGGCAGTGCCCC
>JANNKU010000160.1:0-60478 GCA_031396445.1 Deltaproteobacteria bacterium
AGCTAGGAGACTGACCCAAGACTGCCTCCGCACGTCTGGCCGCGCATCCATCCCCGCCCACTTCGTTGCGCTCGCTCGCCGTAGCTACCGCTACGCCTCGCTCGCGCGCCTCGCGGGCGGGGCGTCTGCACGCCCAGCCGCACGGCACAGTCTTGGGTCAATCTCCTAGCGATGAAGCTGTTTGGGTTGCTTCGCACCGCTGCACTCCAGCCGGTCGGAGCTGGGTTCACTCCGTTCGGAGCTCCCTGCAGCAGCTCGGGTGCATTCGCAACGAAAGCCAGCGCCGTGGGGCTCGGAGCGCCGAAGCCGCCGGCCGTGGCGATGCCATCCGCTGGGCATGCATGAAGGCCAAAGCCGATGTCATTCGAAGAACCGGACACAGCAAAGTTCGTGATGTCGGTGGTTGCCGTGACGGAAGAGCTGCAGATCGCCGCCACCTTGAGGCCGAACACGCCGCTGCCGTTGTTGCGCGCGGTCGCAGTTCAGCCGTTCGGCGCCGGGCCTGCGCCCAGTGGCAGAGTGCTGAGAGCTCCCGCCGCGAAGGTCGGCTCAAACGCGAGAACGCGCACCAAACTCGGCGCTTCCGGCGCGACGCCGCCGGAAAGCGCGACGCCGCCATCGGGACACTCTGCGGTGACGCTCTCGGTGCCACCGATCGGGATGCTGGTGGACGCGATGACAGTCTGCGGCGTGACGGTGGTGCTGCAGAGAACGGCGCTCTTGAGCGTCGACCCGATTTGCACGAGATCCATCATCGCGACGGTGTTCCAACCATCCGGGACGCCGTGCACTCCATCGGCCCGTTGGAAGAGGCCAAAGCCACCAAAGGTCGGATAGCTCGCCGTCGCGGTGACGAAGAACGGAGAGTTCACCTCCACGCCACCACCCACCGCGGATGCGCCCTCCGGACAGTTCGCAGCCCCGAAGATGATCGGGTTCCCCCCGCCCTGAGCAGTCGACGTGGCGACGGTCGTCGATTGGACGATGGCAGATGCAGGCGTGGCCACTGCGACGACGCTCGCCAGCGCCGTCAAGGCAGCGCAGATCTCGATCCATCCGTTCGTGCGCTTCAGAGCGGACTCCTTCGCGTCGTACGCGGTGGCACCGCGCGAATTCTATGCGGAGCCGACGCTCTCCCGCGTCGCATGAATGCGTGAGGGACGCGAAAACTCCGATGCGACGGGATGTGCCTGCGACCGTCGTGCGATGACTGCTCCTCCAAACTCGCAAGAGCGTTCTGCAGCGAGCCGGGGCACCATGCGAATCGGGGGCAAGGAGATCCACTCGATGACGCGAATCCGATCGATCGAAATCGCAATTGCGTTCGTGCTCGTATCAACGGGAAGCGCCCGAGCAGCCGGCGTGACACTCGACGGCACCGCGATTCCCGACGCGAGCTCGAAGCTGAGCATCGACGTCGGCATCACCGAATTTCGCGAAGGTGGCGAGCAATGCCCGCGATTGCTCCCGAGCTGCCCGAAGCTCGAAGTCTGCATCGACGCGCCGGCTCCCGTGGCGCGGCTCGACGCGCAACTCGCCGGCGCCACCGCCGCTCGCTTCAGCGTCGGCGTCGAGGACGGCCGCAGCTTCGGACGCTGCATTCCCGCATCGCTCGAGACGAAGGGCTCGAAGCATCGCAAGCACTACGACTACTGCCTGCGATGCGAAACGTTGACCGGCCCCTGAGGAGCCAGTCCCCCGCGGCGTGACCCCGCTCGCCGAAGCGTGGCGACCAGTCGGTTCTAGCGGTGATGCGGCGCGACGACGTCGACCGTTGCGCCGACTTCATTCATCGCCTCGTCGCGACACTCGACTGCGACGCTGTAGAAGCGGCCGTTGCCCCGGCCGCTTCGCTCCGCGCGGAGCTCGACGCGATGAGCGTCCGCCACCAGCCAGTCGGGACTCGTGTGGCCATCGCCGATGCCGTCGACCGGCTCATTGCTGCCGACGTCGAGCGTGCATGCAATCGCCGCCGGCTGCGAGCAGTTGTCCGCCGCGGTGTAGTGGATCGCCACGCCGATCAGCTTGTGATTGGGCGGCCAGAGAACCGACGGGGAAGCCGACACCTGCGACAGCGACGGGGGTGTCGTGTCCAGGACGGTGACCGTCGTGCTGCACGTGGTACTCGCGCCCTTGTCGTCGGTTGCGGTGAGCACGACGGGAGTGCCCCCGAGCGCGAAGGGACCCGCGGGCACGATTGTCGATTCGATCGGATCGCCATCAGGATCGGTGGAACCGTCGTCGACCTCCGCGGCCGTCACGTCCGCGCTGCAGCCAGCGCCCGCGGACTTCGTCACCGGACGACACTTCGCCACCGGAGGCCGATTGTCGACCACGAGGTACGCCGCGCCCGCATTCGCCTGTCCGGCGGCGGGCTCGGCCGACTCGCCGACCACGACATCGCGCTTGCCATCGCCGCTCAGGTCCGCTGTTGCCGCGAGGCTGCTGCCGAATCCGCCGGTCGGCGCGACCGCATCCGGTGTCGGGTCGAGCATCGTGGCGAGCACGGCGCCGAGCGAGTTCATCCGATGGATCACCCCGCCGCGGGACGCGGCCGCCCAGAAATCGTCTCGCCCATCTCCATCCTCGTCGTCGACGCGTACGAGCGGCGAACCGAAGCCGTCCGTCGCGGGCGTCCCCGGACTGGCAATGCTGCGCAGCAACGCGCCGTCGTTCCCTCGATGGACGAAGACGGCGCCAGCCACGGGATCGCCGAGCGCGTACTCATCGATGCCGTCACCCGTCTCGTCGGCGAGACCGGTGAGGCCGAGGCCGAATCGCTCGCCCTCGGCAGGCGACGGATTGTCGTGGCTACGCAGGATGGTGCCGCTCGCGCCCGACAGCAGGTACGCGCGACCGGCCAGCAGGAATCCGTTGACGGTGGGGTCGTAGTCATGGAACGGCGCGTCGATCAGGATGTCGCGCACGCCGTCGCCATTGACATCGTGGATCGAAGCCTGCGACTGGCCGAAGGACGCCAATGCCTGCGTCGAGGGCTCGGCACGCTGCCAGAGCACGCTGCCGTCGCTGCTCCGGAACGCGAACACCTGACCGAAGCTGTTGTTGCGTCGCGTCGGAGATCCGACGGCGATCTCGCGCCTCCCATCGCCGTCGAGATCGCCCATCACCGCGAACGAGAATCCGAACGCGAGATAGAGATTGCCGGGCGGCAGCAGGCGACGGATCAGCGCGCCCGTCGCGCCCGAGAACACGAACGCGCGACCCTGGAAAGGTTGCGCGACGCACGGCACGTCCGGATCCACGCACGGCAGCACGATCGTCAGATCCTCGCCCGGCGAGCCAACTGCGAGGTCCTCGACGCCGTCGCCGTTCTGATCGCCGACGGCCGCGATCGCTAGACCGAAGCGCATGCCGGTGAGTCCGTCGGGATCTGTGATGGTTCGAATCACCGAAAGATCGGAGCCGGAGTGCAGGAAGACCTTCGCCTGCCCGAGCGCGCTGACCGCAAGATCGCCGACACCATCGCCGTTCACATCGCCGAGTCCAGCGACGGCGGTGCCGAAGAGCGCACCCGTGTCGGGAACCGGATTGGGAATCGAACGGAGGATCGGCTGCGCAGCGGCATCTGCGACGAAGAGGAGAACGGTGATGCAGGACAGCACGACGGCGGGAAGCGCGCGAGAGGTCATGGGGGGTCTCCTCGGAGATTGCAGCGGGACTCGATCTCCTCCGATACCACAGCTCGAGAGTGAGATGGGGAACTGAGGCGGCGCAGCGTTGCGCTGGCGCCCTCGAGAGGATTCGAACCTCCGACAAACGGTTTAGGAAACCGCTGCTCTATCCATCTGAGCTACGAGGGCGACGAGGCGGAACCTACAGAACCGGGTGGCGCTGCCCAAACTGGTGAATTGACCCGCGAACTTCGTCACGGCGCGCTCAGTACTCCAACACCACGTGCACGCGATCCACACCCAGCTTGGAGCGACCTTCGAGAAACCCGAGCTCGATCAGGAACGCACAAGCCACCACCTGCGCACCCGCATCTCGCGCCAGCTTCACCGCCGCAGACGCCGTGCCGCCCGTCGCGATCAAGTCATCGACGATCAGCACGCGCTGGCCCTGCTTCACCGCATCCGTGTGCATCTCGACGGTGTCGGTGCCGTACTCGAGGTCGTAGGTCACGCTGCGCGTTTCGTACGGCAGCTTCCCCTTCTTCCGCACCATCGTGAAGCCAGCGCCGAGTGCGATCGCGACCGGCACGCCGAGCACGAAGCCGCGCGATTCGATGCCGAGTACTTGCTGGATGCCTTCGTTTCGAAACGGCGCGGCGAGCGCTTCGACGGCGGCGGGCAGCGCGTCGCGATCGCCGAGCAGCGGCGTCACGTCGCGGAACAAGATGCCGGGCTTCGGGAAATCGGGGACGTCGCGAACGTATTGGCGCAGATCGATCGACTTCGTCACAGCATTGTCTCCGTTCAATTCAATTCAGTTCAGGTCAGGGCAGGCAGCTCTGCGGGTCGCGCGGAGCATTGTTGCGGCGGACTTCGAAGTGCAAGTGCGGCGCGCTGGCATTTCCAGTCTCGCCTACCTCGGCGATGACGTCGCCCTTTTCGACGAACGCGCCCTCGTCTACATCATTTTTTCGATTGTGTGCGTAGACGGTCGCCCAGCGGCCCATGTGCTTGATGATGATCACCTTGCCGTAGTCGCCGAGTTCGTCGCCGGCGTAGACGACGCGGCCCGCTTCGGCGGCGTGAATCGGCGTGCCTTCTTCGGCCGCGATGTCGATGCCGTCGTGATTGTGGCTGCCGCGCTCCACGCCGTAGGCCGATGTGAGGTGCCCGAGCACGGGCCACTCGAAGTCGAGCTTCTCCTGCTTCGCGAGCGGAGCGCATTGCGCGCCGGCCTCCGAATCCTGTGTGCGCGCGCGAGCGGCGTTGCGCGCGCCGCCGGCCGGTCGCTTGGCGCCGCCGCGCGGCATCCATACTTGTTGCCCGACGCGCAGCGAGCGTGCGTCGATGTCGTCGTTGGCGTCGCGGATTGCATCGACTGACGTTTCGTAGCTCTGCGACAGACGCCAGAGCGTGTCACCCGGTTTCACGACATGCCAGACGCCCTTGCCCTTCGGCTCGTGGCTGCATGCGAGTGTTCCCGCGGCGAGACCCGCGACGAACACCAGCGCAACGACGCGGGCTAGGCGGCCCATCCATGGCGACCGACGAGGTCTACGAAGCGGCACGGGCCTAGCACCTCGCGCGTGAAGCGGTCGCCCTGGCCGCGGCGAATGCGCACGAGGCGCTGCTCGCCGCGCGGACCGATCGGTGCGACGAGGCAACCGCCCGGCGCGAGCTGATCGAGCAGCGGTTCCGGCACGGCCGGCGCGCCCGCGGTGATCACGATCGCGTCGTAGGGCGCTTCGATGGGACGACCGAGCGAGCCGTCGCCGAGATGCACGACGACATTGGTGACGCCGAGCTGATCGAGTGCGCGGCGCGCTTCGGCGGCAAGCCGCGGCAAGCGCTCGATCGAGACGATGCGCTCGGCGAGTCGCGCGAGGACGGCGGCCTGGTAGCCGGAGCCCGTCCCGACTTCGAGTACGTGCTCGCGGCCGGTGAGTTCGAGTGCGGCGCTCATCGCGGCCACCGTCGAGGGCGCCGAGATAGTCTGCCCGCCGCCGATCGGCAGCGCGTTGTCGCGATAAGCTTGCGAGCGGAGCGCCTCGGGCACGAGCCAATGGCGCGGAACGGCTTCGAGCGCGGCGAGCACGCGAACATCGGTGACGCCATCCAGGGACAGGCGTTCCACCATGCGACGACGTGCACCCCGCAGCTCCTCGCTGGAGCGGGCTGCGCGGATCAAATCTCACCCCCGCGCGCAGGGTAAGCGGGAAGCTACGCGGATGGCAAGGTTTTCAGGGGCTTGGATGGGCGAATTGCGAAGTCGCTCGGCGAACTCGCCGACGATCGTCTCGCAAAGCGATGCGTCGCGGGCGAGATCGTGCACGGTGAGGGCCAAAGCACGCGCGGCTTCGAGCAGCCCGCGTTCCCCCGCTTCGCTGGCGACGGCTGCTGCGAATGCGCGGCTGTGGATCTCGACGCCGTCACCGATCGGGAAGTTCGGATGGATCGTCGGGACCACGCGCGACACGTGCGTGATGTCGCTCGATCCGATCGCATCGCCGGGCCCCGGCCCCGACTCGGGGAGGCCGAGTCGTTCGAGTTGGCGTCGATAGACACCAGCGAGCAATAGATTGGGAAGCAGCGGCGGCGATGCGCCGGTTTCCTCACGCGCATCGAGCGTCGTGCCGGTCGCCGTCGCAGCGCCTTGTGCGCATGCGGTTACGCGCGCAACGGCGGCTTCGAGTTCGGCGTCGTCGAGCGCGCGTACCCAAACACGCGCGGCGGCGTTCTCCGGAATGATGTTCGGCGCGACGCCGCCATCGTGAATGATGCCGTGCACGCGCACACCGCGCGGAAGCTGTTGGCGCAACAAACCGAGCGCGACGAAGAGCGCGATCACGCCGTCGAGCGCATTCACGCCGCGCTCGGGATACGCCGCCGCGTGCGCAGCGCGACCGCGGAAGCGGAACTCGAACTTGCGATTGCCGAGGAAGAGTCGATGCGCGCGCCGCATTCCCGCCGCGTGCGCCATCAGCGCGACATCGACATCCGCAAACGCACCCGCTTCGACCAGCCGCCGCTTGCCGACGCCGATCTCCTCCGCCGGACAACCAACCACGTGCAAGCGAACGGCGTCCGCAGGAAGCACCGCCGCGAGCGCCGACGCGGCGAGCAACGTCGCCGGCCCCGACAAGGAGTGACCGCAGGCGTGACCGATCTCGGGCAGCGCGTCCATCTCGGCGAGCAGCGCAACGCGCAGCGGCGCCGCGTCAGAGCCGTGCGTCGCAATGAACGCGGTTTCCATCCCCGCCGCGGGCGATTCGATGCGGAAGCCGAGATCGCCGAGCCAGGTGCGGTAACGCGCGCTCGCCTCGTGCTCCTCGAGCGCGAGCTCCGGATGCGCCGTCATCCAACGCGCCAGTGCAACCGCTTCGCCGAGACGCGCATCGACGGCAGCGAGCAGCCGCTTGCGCTCAGTCTCGATGGATTCGCAGGACACCGACATCTCGTCCCGAATCGGCTGGACGAGCGGCAAGCCTAATCGAAAGTAGAGAGGTCTCGGTGGCCTTGGCGCGGGCCGGGCGCATCGTCCTCGTCGGGCATGACGAGCCAAAGCACGCCGTAGACCAGTACGAAGGGGATGCCGATCGAGAACAGGAAGCCGAGCACGAAGGCGAGCCGGATCAGCGTCACCGAGACACCGAATTGATCGGCGAGGCCGATGCAGACACCGGCGATCTTGCGTCCGTCGCGCGGGCGCAGCCACGGATGCGCCAGCCCGCCGAGCGCGCGCGACTCGATCAAGCTGCCGCAGAAGCGACACTTGATCGCTTCGGCGCGAATCGACTCGGCGCAGTACGGGCAGATCTTGGTTCCCGCGCTTGCTTCCAGACTTCGATCTTCGTTGTCACTCATGCCCACTCCAGTAGCGCGCGTCGCCGCCATGCGACGACGAGCGGAATCGATCCATAGAGCGCGCCGACGCCCAGCGCGAACGAAGCGAGATAACCGAAGCCGAGCCCCAGCAGGATCGGTTCGGGCACCCACGATGCGAGCAGCCAGGCGCCGCTTTCGACCACCACGAAGGCCTGCGCAACCACCAGCGGCAGCGCGAGGATCGCGACCGCGAGTGCGGCGACGACTTCGCGCCCGAAGCCTTGCGGTCGCTCGCGCGCGCGCAGCGCCCGCGTCGCCCGCTGCTGCGCGAAGACGACGATCGAAGCGCGCACGGGTGCGAGCGGCAGCGCCGCGAACTCCGCATCGAGGACGCGCAGGAACGCGAGATGCGTGCCGCAGCTCTCGCACGACTCAGCGTGCGCAAAGGCTTCGAGCGTCGCGCCATCACTGACCGCGAGCGCATGCGCCAACGCCCGTTCGTCGAGTTCCTGCTGGAACGCGTCGCAGTTCATGTCGTCTCCCACTTCTGCCGCAGCTCGCGGAGTGCGCCGTGCAGGCGACTCTTTACGGTGCCGCGCGGGATGCCGAGTGCGTCCGCCATCTCGGCTTCGTCGAGACCGTCGAAGTAGCGCAGCACCAACACCTCGCGCAGTCGCTCTGGCAGTTGTGCGAGGCGCTCGCGCATGTCGATCCGATCGACCGGGCGAAACACAGTCGCAGCCTCGTCCGCTCCGACATTGCCATGCTCCACGGCCCGCACGCGCACCGCGCGGCGGCGGTGGAGATCGCGCGCGAGATTCGTCGCGATCCCGTAGAGCCAGGGCCGCACGCGGCGTGCCGCATCGAAGCCGCGCGCGCCGCGCGCCACACGCATCCATGTGTCTTGCAGCAGGTCGTCCGCATCGTCGCGATCGCCCGTCACGCGCGTCAGGAAAGCATGGATGCGTGCCGCGTAGCGTTCCACGAGCGATGCGAGCGCGCGCTCGTCGCCCTGCCCTACGCCTCGCATCAGTTCCTCGTCGGACGCCATCCGCCGGAGGATCCCTCACGATCGGAGTCATCGGGAGTGCGCATTTCACTCACGTCGCTGTGATTCTGCGATTCGTCGCTGCCGAGCAGCGTGCGCGCGGCGGCGACGATGCGATCGACGCCCGAGCGTCCGCCTCGTTCGTTCGGAAGCACCAGCCACAGCACGCCGTAGATCACGACGCCGAAGCCGTGCAGCAACGTGAAGAGCACGAAGCTCGCGCGAACGGCGGTCACCGAGATTCCCATGTGGTGCGCAATCGCTGCGCAAACACCAGCGACGCGGCGGCCCGGATGGCCGCGATGCCACTCGGCCGGGTCGCGGAATCCACCACTCACGCGCGAACCGCAATAGCGGCACTTGATCGCCTCGGCGTGAATCTGCTCGGCGCAATACGGACAGGTCTGGCTCGACATGGTTCTCCTCGTGGGCGCTGTTTCACCCGCTTCTACGCGCGACCCTGTGAGGAGGTTCACAGCGAGCCGTGATGACAGTCCCGAAGCGCAGGGATAGCGTGGCTTTCCATGCTGGAAACGCGCCTCGTCTCGACCTTCTCGATCGTCGCACGCGATGCCGCGAGCGGTGACTTCGGCATCGCGGTGCAGTCGCGACGCTTCAACGTAGGCGCGGTCGTTCCGTGGGCCGAGGCCGGCGTCGGCGCCGTCGCAACGCAAGCTTTCTCGGAGCCGGGCTACGGACCGCGTGCGCTCGAGCTGCTGCGCGCGGGCGTCGGCGCGAAGGACGCGCTCGATCGCCTGCTCGCCGCGGATCCGGCCGCAGCGATCCGTCAGGTCGCAGTGGTCGGTGCGCGGGGCGATGTCGCCGTGCACACCGGCGCCGGCTGCATCCCGTTTGCGGAGCACGTCGTGGGCGATGGCTTTGCGGTGCAAGGCAACCTGCTCGCGACCGATCGCGTGTGCAATGCGATGGCTCGCGCCTTCGAGCGCGCACAAGGCGCGTTCCCATCGCGCCTGGTCGCGGCACTCGAAGCGGGCGAAGCGGCGGGCGGCGATGCGCGCGGCCGCGAGTCGGCGGCGCTCACCGTGCAGCGCTCCGTTTCGGCGGACGAGCCGTGGCGCAATCGCGCCGTCGATCTGCGCGTCGAGAATCACCGCAATCCGATCAACGAATTGCGGCGACTACTTCGCATCCACCAGGCGTTCCTCGCACTCGCCGAGGCGACACGCGCGCTCGGCGAGGGACGCATCGACGCTGCACGCGCGCATGCCATCGAGGCGTTGCGCCGCGGCCGCGCACACGATGAGGTGTCGTTCTGGGTCGGGATCTTGCTCGCGCGCCTCGGCGACGAGGATGCCGGCGTGCTAGCGCTGCGCAGCGCGCTGCGCCGCAATGCGCGCTTGCGCTTGGTGCTGTCGCGACTGCCAGCGGTGTATCAACCGCCCGAGTCCGTGCTGCGGCGGCTGCTGCTTCGTCACGAGCTGCGCCACTTGAAGGCCAGGGCGGACGTCTCGATCTGATCTCTGGCTACAGCGGAAAGCGTCGGCGCAGCGCATCGACCGCAAGCGCCGCTGCGGCTTCGATCGACAGCGCTTCGGTATTCAGCACCAGGTCGTAGTAGGTGAGATCTTCGGCGGCGATGCCGAAGCGCTCGCGCAGCGCGGAGCGACGCGCGCCGTCCGCGCTCGCAACACACGCGGCGGCCTCTGCGAGCGGAATCTGCTTCTCCTGCGCCGTGCGTTCCGCGCGCGTGGCTTCGGGCGCGACGATCAGCACGCGCAGTGCGCGCGCCGACGGCAAGATCGATGCGGCGCCACGACCGAGCACCACGGCCATGCCGCGCTCGCCGAGCGTCGCGACCGCGCGCACGAGACCGACCGGAGCGGCGGGCGCGCGCGCCATCACGGCCGCGACGCGCGCCTCGATCGCCGCACTTTGCACGTCGTCGAGGCCAACGATCAATCGCGCCGCGAACTCCGGTTCCCCCGCGAGTCGATCGATCGACGCGGCGTTGAAGAGCCCGTAGTCGAGCCACTCGGCGACACGGGAGGCCACCTCGTCGCCGTGCGCACCAGCCCAGCGGGAGAGCGCAACCAGCGGACCGCGCGGCTGCGGCATCCCGGCGCCGCCCTCGATCTGCCAGCGCCGCGCCTGTCGATCGAGCAGATCCGCGAGCGACGATTCCAATGGATTCCCCCCCCAAAACGGCCGCCAAGGTACCGCGATGCCCGCTCGCGTCGCGTTCGGCACGCCTCGCGTCGCCAGTAACGGTGAGAAATGGCAACTCGTCATGAAGAGAGTTCTCGGATTCGTGCGCGCGGGAGTATTGTGGCGTCAGTCCAAGGGAGGAATCCGATGGCCCCGCGAATCGATCGACCCGACGACGAGTTCCTCGACGATCCCTACTTCGAATCCGAGCGGCAGTCGGTTCCGCAGGGCGTCTTCGACGCCTCGCTGCTGCGCCAGTCGGTGCGCGCACTGCCGGCTCGCCATCCCTTGCTCTTCGCGCCGCAGCACACGGTGGCCGAGGCGATGCGCGCGATGCAGAAAGAGCATCGCGGCTGCGTGCTCATCACCGAAGACGGATCGCCCGACACGCGCGTGCTCGGCATCTTCACCGAGCGCGACGTGCTCTTCCGCATCATCGATCGCGGCCAGAACCCGACGCGTTTGCCGCTCGCCGAAGTGATGACCCGCGATCCGGATTGCCTGCCGGTCGAAGCGAGCGTCGCGTGGGTGCTGAACAAGATGAGCGTCGGCGGCTTCCGCCACGTTCCGGTGGTCGATAAAGACGGGCGCCCGGTCTTCGTGGTGTCGGTGCGCGACGTCGTCGAACTACTCGTCGATCGCTTCCCGCGCGAGGTGCTCAATCTGCCGCCGATCTGGGGCGGCGACGTCACCCGCGCGCGCGAAGGCGCGTAGCGAAACGGCGGTCGGCTAGCGTCGCGATCGACGATGCCGTCGAAACGCGATCCCGCACAGACTGTTCGCGCGCTGCGAGACGAGGACATCGACTCGTGCGCCGACGCACTTGCGCGCGCCTTCGCGAGCGATCCCGTCTACCGATTCATCCATCCCGACGATCGCGAGTGGGACCGCAAAGGACCGCGCTTCTTCCGCATCCTGCTGCGCTACTTCGCGCGCCATGCCACGGTGCTGACACCGGACGCTGGCGGCGCCGTCGCGATCTGGACGGCGCCCGAACCGCGCGCTCCTGGTGGTCTCGCGCGCTTGCGCTTCACGCTGCAGATCGGTGCGCTGCTCGGATTTCGGCTGCTGCGCGGCGCGCACGTCGGGAGCGCGCTCGAGAGCCTGCACATCGACGAGCCGCACTGGTACCTCGCGCTCCTCGGCACGGCGCCGGAAGCGCAAGGACGTGGACTCGCAGCGAGCCTGCTGGCGCCAATGCTGTCGCGCTGCGACGCCGCGGGGCTGCCGGCGCATCTCGAGACAGCCACCGAATCGAACCTCGGCTTCTACGCCGCGCACGGCTTCGAGGTGGTGGGGCAAGCCCGCGTGGCCGGCGGTGGCCCGCAACTCTGGGGGCTCCGCCGCGCGCCTCTTTCCAACGTGTTGCAGGCTCAACCCCGATATAGTGTCTAATGGCCACTATGCTAGGTTCCGATGCAATCGGAGGGAGCAGCGGTGGCGTATCTGGTTTCTCGAGACGGCAACCGCTTCGATCTGCGCGAAGCGATCGCGACGCCCGATGGGCCGCGTTCGCGCACGCTCGCAACTTTCCGCGCGCCGCTGACGCCCGAGGTGCTGGAGCGCGCCGCCACGCGCGCCACGCGCCGCTTCGACCGCGCCGAGATTCTCACGCGCGCCGCGGAGCTGGGCATCGCGACGACCGAGCGCCGCGAGGATCGCGCCGGCCGCGAAGTGCTCGCGTTGCTGCGCGCCGGCGCTGCGATCGACCCAGTGCTCGTCACGCTCTTGCGCGATGCCCTCGCGCAAGCGGCGGCAGTGCCGGTGCCGGAGCGGCTCGCCGAAGTCGCGGAGTGGGTCGGTGCGCCGATCGAGCGTCGCGGCGCTGCGGTGCGCGATCTGCTGCGTCTCTCCGATCGCATCGTGCGCGCGCGCGGCGCCGTGCGCGCGAAGCCGAAGGTCGCGTTCCCGCGCTTCTCGTCGCGCGGCAAACGACGTCGCGTAGATGCCGCTCGCGCTCGATGAGAAGGTGGCGGCGCTCGCACACGCGCTGACCGCCGCCGAGATCCCGCACGCATTCGGCGGCGCGCTCGCCCTCGCCTACTACGCTGCTCCGCGTGGCACGCACGACATCGACCTCAACATCTTCGTGTCCGCCGCGCAGAGCGAACGCGTGCTCGCGACGCTCGCTGAACTCGGTGTCGCCGCCACCGCGGCCACCACGCTGCGCCAGGTGCGCGATCACGGACAGGTTCGCGTGCACTGGGAACACACGCCGCTCGATCTCTTCTTCTCGTACGACCCTCTCCACGATCGCTGCGCCGAACGCGCGAGGCAGGTGCCCTTCGGCGACGGCGTGACGCTCTCGATCTTGTCCGCCGAAGACCTCTGCATCTTCAAGGTGATCTTCGATCGCACCAAAGACTGGAGCGACATCGAGGAGATGCTCTACGCGCTCGGCGCCGACTTCGACGCGGCCTACGCGATGCTGTGGCTGCGGCGCATCCTCGAGGCGGACGATGCGCGGCTGCGGCGGATCGAGGCGTTGTTGCGGCGACCGCAGGCTTGAGGCGACGCGCGACGCAGCACGACGAGTGCAGCGAATGCGCCGAAGCCGAGGATCGTTTCACCGGGTTCGGGGACGTAGATCCCGCCGCCGACGGTCGTGTCGCAGGTGCCCGCGCCGTACTCGACTGCGCCCACGTCCGCCGTCCCGTCGCTTCGCGGTGTGCCGCAGAAGTCGTCGGCCGTGAGCGGTGCGGCGACGCCTTGATCCACGATCTCGCTGCCGTCGAGCAGCGTGAAATCCGCCGCCGCGGGATCCGCGAACCACGCGTCGAAGTTCGCGAGCGGCACTTGCGTGAGATCGCCGCTGCTCGTGCTGCTGCCACCGTCGCGATTGCGGAGCGCGCCCGAGAGCAGGTTGTTGCGGAGCTCGGCGCTCGCCGTCGCGAAGCGTACGTCGATGCCCGCCGTGTCGTAGAGCGTGTTGTGCTCGAGGATCGTGCCCGCGGCGCGGTTCAAGTAGATGCCGACATCGGGGCAGTCGATGATCACGTTGTTGCGCAGCGTCCCGTTCTGATGCTCGGTCGTGCAGTCGCCGTCTTCACAGATCGATGCCGGGGCGGAGCCGCCGCCGCCGAGCGAGAGCCCGAGCCGCGTACCGCCGCTGGTATCGCGTTCGCAGAAGACGAGGTTGCGCTCGAAGAGACCGTCGCGCGAGTTGCCCTTCAGGAATGCGGCGTAGCTGATGGTGTCGCCGCCGCCCTTCTCGTAGTCGCGAATCGTATTGCCGCGCACGATCCAGCGGCGCCCGCCGACGACATCGATCTTCGTCACCGGGTTCGCCGTTTCACGCGCTCGTGTGTCGTAGAGCTCGTTGCCGTCGATCACGACGTCGTCTGGGAATGCGCCGGCGCCATCGCGGTTGCTCTTGATCTGCGCGTTGAAGTCGCGCACGACGTTGCGCCGGATCACCACGCTGTCGGCGGCGCCCGTGATGTGGAAAGCGTGCTCGCAGTTGTCGTCCAACGCGCAGATGCCTTCGATCACGAGATCCTCGAAGCGCCAATGGGGAGCGGTCACGCGGAAGCCTTCGAGCGCATCGAAGCGGAGGAGTGCGGTGCCGGCGGTCTCTGCGCGCACGACGATCGGAAGCGGCGCGGTTCCCGACGCGTTGCAGGCGACGTTGCTCGTCAGCTCGTAGGTGCCGGGCGCAAGCACGATCTCGTCGCCGGCGGACGCGGTGGTGATCGCGGTGCGCAGCTCGGCGGCGGTCGTCACCGGGACGATGTCGGCGCGGGCCGCGATGGGCACGAAGGTCGCGAGAATGAGGAGCCACCGAGGGCTTCGAGTTACGAGCGGCATTCACTTCTCTCCCATCAGGCGTGCGTGCCTCGCGGGAGAGAATGGTGCAGGCTCTGCGATCGCGCGCCCTCCAAGGAGAATTCCATGACCCCGCATGAGACCCTGCAGCTCTTCATCAAGACCCTCGACAACCTCGAGAAGTGGATGGACAAGGCCACCGAGTACGCGAAGGAGCGCTCCTTCGATGTCGAAGTGCTCGCCCAGTCGCGCCTCGCGCCGGATCAGTTCTCGTTCGCCCAGCAAGTGCAGGGGGGCTGCGACCAGGCGAAGTACGCGGCGGCGTACTTCGGCAACAAGCCGGCGCCTTCGCATCCCGACACCGAGAAGACCTTCGCGGAGCTGCGCGAGCGGATCGCCAAGTGCTCGGCCTTCGTGGCGACCGTCCAGGAGAAGGACTGCGCTGGCGCCGAGGACCGAAAGGTGGCACCGACTTGGCTCGAGGGACGCTGGCTCCGCGGCGGCGACTACCTCGCGCAGGTCGCCGTGCCGAACTTCTTCTTCCACATCACGACGGCCTACGCCATTCTGCGACACAACGGCGTGCCGCTCGGCAAGATGGAGTACATCGGCTCGATGACGACACACGCGGCGAACGAGTAGCCTTCGCGATACGCGCCGGGGATTAGGCGGAGGCGGCCGCAATCCGCCGCTAGATCCGAGTACCAGGTCTGAGCCTGGGTGAGTCGTCTGCGCTCCTCCGTCTCGCACCCGACGCCGCCCCGGATACTCTCCGCGACCCATGCCGACCCCCGAGATCGCCGACGTTCCGCTGCGCCCCGAAAGCGATCGCCTCTATCGCGCCGCGCGCGGCGTCATCGCCTTCGTGATGCGGATCTTCTTCCGCCGCATCGAGATCCGCGGCGGCGAGAACATCCCGACGAGCGGACCGCTGATCCTCGCCGCGAACCACCCGAGCGGGATCGTCGATTCGTTCTCGGTTGGCCTCGCGACGTCGCGCAAAGTGCATTTCGTCGCGCGCAGCACGCTCTTCGCGAATCCTCTGCTCGCGCGCCTGCTGACACGCCTCGGCGTGATCCCGATCTTCCGCAAGCTCGACGCCGCCGCTGAGATGGGCCGCAACGCCGACGTGTTCCGGCGCTGCTACGAGCTGCTCGAAGCCGGCGGCGTGATCGGCATCTTTCCCGAAGGCATCACCCACGTGGATCCGCAGGTGAAGGAAATGCGCACCGGCGCGATGCGCATGGGGCTCGGCGCCGAAGCCGCTCGCGACTTCGAACTCGGCGTGCGCGTCGTACCGGTCGGCATCAATCAAGCGAAGCCGGGAGCGGGCCGCGGCGACCTGCTGCTGCGCATCGGCGCTCCGATCGTGTTGTCGCGCCACGCAGCGGCGTACCGCGCCGACCCGGTCGCCACCGTGAGCGTCCTCACCGCAGAACTACGGACGCGCATCGAAGCGCTCGTCGTACACCTCGAAGACGTCGCGCAGGCGCCGATCGTGGACGCGGCCTTCGCCGTCTTCGGAACCGCATGGCTCGCCGATCCGCGCATCCTGCCCGAGATCGGCGACGAAGCGACGCGACGCATCGAAGTGAAGAACGCGATCGCGCAGGCGATCGAGTACTACTCCCGCTATCAGCCGGTCTGGGCGCTCGACGTCGAGCGCCGCATCGCCGCATACCGCGCTGCGCTCGAGCGGCTGCGCATCAGCGACGAAATGCTGCACCGGCGCGTCGGCGCATTGCCGCTGCTGCGCCAGACCTTGCCCGTCGCGATCATCGGCGTGCTCGGCGCGCCGCTCGCCGGCTTCGGCTGGTTGCTCAACAGCCTGCCGCGACTCGTCACCCGTGGTCTCTCGAAGCGCCTTGCACCCGGCGCGCCGCAACTCGCGCTCTACGAGATGGCGATCGGATTGCCGGCTTTCGCTGCGAGCTACGCGGCAGCGGTCGCGCTGCTGCATCACTACAGCCCGCTCAGCCGCGGCGAGCAGGCGCTCGCGGTGCTGATCTTTCCCGCGATCGGATACCTCTCGAATCGCTGGTTCCTGCTGATCCGCCACTACGGCGAGAACTTGCGCCTCACCTCGCTACACCTGTTGCGCCGCGGCCGACTCGAACAACTTCGCTTCGCACGCCAGCAACTCGACAAGGATCAGCAGAAGATGCGGCGCTTCTTCCTGGCGCAACCGTCCCTGGATGATGCGAGCGCGTGAACTTCAAACTCGGCGATAGGCGAGTGGTGTCGCGACATATCACCCTCGAGCTTGCGCAGAGCCACTCTCGTCCTCGTTGCTGCGCTGTCGGTCGCACTCGTGCCCGTTCCATATCGCCCTCCTCTTGCGATCATGGCAGCGGAATCCAGTTTTCTCCCTCCGTCAAACTCGGGACATCCCAGAGCCTCCGGCAAACCTGGGGCGGTTCAGTTCAGCCTTTTTCGTTTGCGCTGCTTAGCGCCGGAGGCGGCGGAGGAGCATCGTCGCCGCGGTGGCGGCGGCGGCGAGCAGGTACGACGAAGGTTCGGGCACGGCCTGGACATAGTCGATGCCGGAGGCGGAGGTGAGGGAGTAGTTGTCGAGCGGCAGGCCGGTGAGGGTGTCGGTGACGGACGTGATGCCGCCCCACGTCAGGGTGTTGCCGAAGTTTGCACTCCACTCCGCTTCTGCTTCTTGGGGGGCCGCGGCCGCTGCCAGGTTGATGGCGGCCCAGGAGTCGCTTTGGACCTCCATCCGGTAGTCGAGCACGTACACCTGACCCTGGGTGAAGGTCATGATCACGGTGACCGATTCCGGCGGCTCGAAAATGATCGGCGCGGGTTGGCCGCCCCGGGCGTTCAGGGTGCTCACGCCCCAAATGCCGCCGAAGCCGTAGTACGGCGACACCGGAATGACCGACGTCCCGTTGAGGGTCGCGAGAATGCTCAGCGACGTGCGCGTGTAGGCCGCGTCCACCTGCGGCCCCAGGGAGAGGGCGCCGTCGCCGCCGAACCCCCCGTCGAGTTTCAATGTCGCGGCGATCGTCGTCGTGCGGCCGGGCTCATTGCCCGTGAAGATGAGCGTGTCCTGCCACCGCGCCGTCACGCGGGAGGAGTCGACGATCCCGTAGCCGGATTTCAATTGACCCGACGTGGTCGCCCTGACCTTGCCGCTGTATGCGATACCGAGCGAACCGAAGTCTGCGAGCGCGCTGATCGTCGCCGACACGTGACCGGTTGCGTCGAAGGCATTCACGTTACGCGTGAGCTCGTAATCCAGAAAGGCCTCGACGGACAGGGTGTTGAACTTCTGAAGGAAATCGGCTTCCGAGATCCTCTCTATCTCGGCGCCGGAGCCGCCGGCCCTGCCGATAATGCTGTAACTGACCGTGTTGGCGAAGAGGATGTCCTCGGCCGACGCGGTGGACGCGAAGCTAAACAGGCCGACAAGACCGACGACGGAAACGGCGGCGCGACGATGGGCGCGGCGCGAACGTGCGGCTGCGCGGATCGGGGGGATGGGCTGCATGGGCGACTCGCCTCCGGAGAAGTGGCGGGCGAAAGTTACCCATCCGCCCACAATGTTGATCAGAGCATGAGCAAGGTACGCACAAGTGGGGCTTCCGGGGGTGATAGTGGGCGTTATGGCAATTTGCCCCTGGGAACGGGCCGACGGCTACCGTTCGTTCGAGCCGCTGCTCAGGCTGGCAAAGCTGCGCAAGGCGGTTCGGCTCTACGACCTCCGCGAAGCCGCGGCGAGCAAACGTCGCCGGAGAGCCTTCGTTCTGTCGGCGGGCATCGCGATCGCAACGCGCTCGCTCTTATGGAATCCTCTGCACCCAAACCGCACCCGAGATGCACAGTGGGCGGCGTGAATGGCTCAGCCGCCCACTCGCCCTACTGTCCGCAATGACTTCTATCTCATGTGGTCGGGCCGGCGGGATTCGAACCCGCGACCTCCTGAACCCCATTCTGCCCAACCGCCCCTCGTGACACTCTACGACGTAATACGATTCGCTGCGCTAGATCGCGAATTCGCGGTCGAATCGTGGGATTCGATGCATTCTCACTTTACGCATGCCGACGCTCTGATACGTTGGACTTCGCCCGAGGTTGGTTGCAGTGTGGTTGCAATGGCCGCGAACGGCAGCCGACTCGGCCCGAGGGAACGTGCCGAAACTCACCAAGCGAACCGTCGAGAGTGCCAAGCCCGCCGATCGAGTCACGCACGTCTGGGACGACGCGCTATCCGGGTTCGGGCTACGCGTGTTCCCGTCCGGTCGCCGGTGCTTCGTGTTGAAGTGTCGCGCGAAAGGTCGGCAGCGTTGGATCAAGCTCGGGTTCTTCGGCGAGCTGACACCCGACCAAGCGCGCCGAATCGCGCAGAATCGACTCGCGGAGCTGCGCGCAGGCCGCGATCCCGGCGAGGAACGGAACGCCGCGCGCAGCGCGCCTACAATGCGCGAGCTTGCCGAGCGGTATTTGCGTGACCACGCGGTGCCGAAGAAGAAGCCGAGCAGTGTGAGCGACGATCGCGCGATGCTGCGGCTCTACGTCGTATCGAGCCTGGGAAAGCGTCGCGTGGCAGACGTGACGCGCTCCGACGTGGACCGACTCCACGCCTCGCTTTCGGCAACTCCCGTGCGGGCGAATCGCGTGCTCTTTCTGCTCTCGACGATGCTCAATCTTGCGGAGAAGTGGGACCTTCGGCCGCCCTATTCCAACCCCTGCCGTGGCGTCGAGCGCTATCGCGAGAATCGGCGCGAGCGCTTCCTTTCGTCCGCCGAGTTGGCGCGTCTCGGGACCGCGCTCGCCGAAGTCGAAGCCGCGCACGTCGAAGGGCGCGACCCTAGGCGGCAGGCATCAGAGCTGCCCGCCGCCGTCGCGGCGCTGCGGCTGCTCATCCTCACCGGCTGCCGCCGCGGTGAAGTGCTCGGCATGCAGTGGGAGTGGATCGACTTCGAGCGGCGATGCGTGCGGCTGCCCGACTCGAAGACGGGCGCGAAGGCAGTCGCGTTGAACGCGCCCGCGCTCGCGGTGCTGGCATCGCTCGGGGAACGCCGCGGCGATTCGCCTTGGGTGATTCCGGGCAGCGACTCCGCGCAACCGTTCGTCGGACTGCCGAAGGTATGGCGCAGGGTTCGCGATCGCGCGGGCCTCGCTGACTTTCGCATTCACGACCTTCGCCATACCCACGCGAGCGTCGGCATCGCTGCGGGGCTCTCGCTGCCGCTCATCGGAGCGCTACTCGGGCATCGGCAGCCTTCGACGACGCAGCGCTATGCGCATCTTGCCTCCGACCCGCTGCTCGAAGCGGCCGAGTTGGTTGGCGCGCGCATCGCTGCGGCGCTCGACGCGCGGCCTGAGGCGTCAGTGATTCCGCTTCGTCGCGAGGGCGTAGCGGCTACTCGTTAGAGTGTTCTCACGGTGCGGCTAGGCAGTCGCGCGACCCGCTAGGGCTACCGAACCGCCTTGCTTCGCGGTTATCCAAAGGTGCCGACCGCGGTCGCGCGTCGTCGCTCTAATGGCGTTCGAAATCCAATTGAGCGACAAGCAACGTCACTCGATCAACGCGCGCCGCTGCGGCGCTACGTCACGCTGCGCGCACGTTGCGACGAACGCAATCGCTTCGGCACTCCGCCAAGGTGGGCCATTCGCAGTATGAGGATGCCCACGAGCCACAAAGAAGCGGTTGAAGATTCCGGCACCGGAACGATTGCGACGCGAGATGGCTCTCCAAATCCAGGCCCGGAGCCAACACTTCCTCCGATCGACACAAACGCGCCACCACCGGTCAGGGGGTCTACGCGAACGAGTGCCATGCTTGTCTGGTTCACTACGAGCAGGTCGCCGTCCGCATCGACCGCGATGTCTAAGGGGTTTGCTAAGCCCGTACCAGCATTGATTGCGTTGTTCGAGATGATCGTGCGATTCCCCGTAAGCGGATCGACTCCGAAAATCGTGTTGAGAATACGATCCACCGCTACGAGAGTTCCTTCGTTTGTGATGGCGACACCGTTCAGAAAGTTGAAGCTCGGCCCCGACCCGATGGTGCCTACAGAGGGAAATGAGACCGCGGAGACAAGCTCCCGGTCTCCGCTCAAAAGGTCCACTCGGAAAACGGCATTCGAGTCGATAACAAAAGCGTCCATATCTGAACCTAGGACGAGATCGAGGAGGTTGTCCGCCACAGGACCGCTACCGATGGTCGAAGAAGTGACGACGGTTCGGTTGCCGCTCATCGGATCAACGCGGAACAGCGCATCGACCTGACCATCGGCCACATAGATTTCGCCCGTTGGGCTGACCACCAAATCTTGAGGGTTCACGAGTGCGGCACCGGCTCCGACGGCGGCCGACGAGACAACACTGCGGTTGCCCGTTGCCGGATCGATTCGATAGATCCAACCCGTTATGAAATCGGAGGTGCCAGACACTAAGACCGTGCCGCCTGGCTCGACCGCAATGCCGAGGGCTTGCTCGATACCCGGTCCGGTTCCAACGGAGGCAGAAGAAAAGATCGTGCGGTCACCAGTGATTGGATCGACTCGAAACACCGCGTCGAGCAGTCCATCTAAAACGATAATGTCGCGAGGCGCGAGGGTGATTGCGCCTGCGGACAACGGACACAGGATCGCTAGAAGAGTGGTCAGAAACCGAACCATGGACATGGCAGCGCAGCCCCTTTCCCGAGCCCCCAGCGCGATCCTATCAGAACCGCGAAGTTCGATGACCGACAACTCGTTGAGACAACGCGGATGGCATTCGAGACAGGCCAGCCCGCATGGCGCTCCGATGGTGGCTGCGTCACCTCGCTAGGCGTGTCACGCCGTCGGTAACTTTCCTGAACGGTGCGGCTAGGCAGTCGCGAGCCGAACACCCACCACCCGCGCGGGCCGCCGCACCGTTTTCTAAAAGGCGGGGGGTTCGGGCGTCGCGTCGTCGCGTAGGATTAGACTCGCTCAAGGCTAGGCCGGCCAGCCGAACGCACGCCGCTCCGCGTGCTGCCTTGAGCCCTTTCGGAGAGCCGCGGGAGCGCGTGGCGATGGCGAATCCCAAAAAGCGAAAGGCGACGCGCAGCCGCGCGGCAACAGCGAGCGCGTCGAGCGCGCAGAAGCGCATCGCGGAGCTGGGCCGGCGCATCGACGCGGCACCGTGGCTCGACGAGCGCGCACTCCCGCGCGCGTTGTCAGAGGAGCGGGTCGCGCGCGCGTTCCTCGCTGGCGCTGCGCAAGCGATCCGCGACGGCGATGCGGCGCGAGCCTTTCTCTGCGGCGTCGAGGTGCGGGAGCTGCTCGTCCGGCCAGAGGCGGCGGAGTCCGTGCGCCGCGGTACGCACAACGACGTGCAAGCAATCGCGCTCGAAAACCGCGACGACGCCCGTAACAGGGGAGCAAAACAGGGGCGTCGCAAGAGAGGCGAGGCAATCGCCTCGCGCAACGCTGCGCTCATCAAGAAAGCCAAGAAGTTGCGCGCGCAGCACGACTGGACCGCGAAGCGCATCGGCGAAGAACTCGCCTTCGGCGATGCGCAGCAACGCTCGGCCATCCGGATCGCGCGCATCATCGGCCGAGCCCTGTCACTACCACGGGGGCGCCCCGTAATGCGTCGGGTAGCTAGCCACTCGACGCACTAGGCGACGCGCCCCGCGCGTCGCACGGCCAGACTCCCCGACGTGCGTGGCGCTATGCCACGACACTCTAGGGAGTCACTCATGGGCGCTCAGTATCTCAGGACCGATGACGCTGCCGAATATCTCGGCTTGTCCCCCCGCACCCTCGAAAAGCTCCGCCTCAAGGGCGGCGGGCCGCTGTACTGCCGGCCGGGCGGGCGCAGCCTCGTCGCGTACGACCGCGACGACCTTGACCAGTGGATGCGCTCGGGCCGGCGCCGCTCGACGAGCGAGTCGCCTAGCGAGGCGGCGTAGCCATGCCCGAGCGGGCACCCACGCCGATCAGTGACGACGCCAGCGTGCTGCGCATCGCGCGGGAATGGCTCGATCGGCGTTGCACCGTAAACGGCATCGGCGAGGCGACGATCGTGCATCCTACGACGACACGCGTGCGCAGGCGCCACTCGAATTGATCGAAGAAGACGACGAAGGATGGGCGCCACTGATCGAGCCGGGGGTCTATCTCGTGGCGCTCGAAGGCACCGAGCGCCAGCGAAATCCTTGGTCAAAGAGTTGCGGCAAGTGGCTGATCCGCTGGCGTGTCGTTGAGCAAGGCAAAGCGTTCGGCGTCTCGCTGCCGATGTTCGCGAACTCGGTGATCAAGAGCGACCGGCTGCACGCGGCGCGCAAGATGGTCGAGTTGTTCGCGATAGCTACTGATCGCCGACCGCCTCGCGATCTCTACCGCATTCCTCCCGAGCGCTTCCTCGCTGACTGCACCTTCGCGGCGCGCGTCGTGACGGTGGGCACGAACGGACGGCAAATCGAGCGCCCGCTCGTGCTGCACTACAGCAAGGTGCAGGACTTGATCCGCAGGGAGAGCGGGACGCCCCCGATTCTCAGGAAGGATCAACCATGAAGACCCCTCAGAATCAGAACCTCTACCTGTACCTGCACCCGTACCCGTACCAAGAGCCCATAGAGAAAACGGTGGCGGGCGCTCGACTTGCTCAATCGACTTCGCTCGCGACTTCCGTTCACGATGCCGCTGCGCCGACGGCCAATTCGGCGCGACATGCATGCAACGAACGGCAAACGGGGGCCGCTCAGGTTCGAGCGGTCCCCGCTGCCCATCGTCGCGGCATCCACACCGTCGCAGCGCTCAAAGCGCTGGGCATCGCGACAACTTGCGGGAGTGTTAGGCACGCGCGCGAGCCTGTCAGCGTGGCGCCGCTCGAAGTGCTCGGGATCTTCGACCAGCGAAGGGGGTTCATAATGGTTCGCGTCTTCGCACTGACGGCGAAGCCATGATTCAGTCGGCGCGCTACGGCCGACCGTGCCGTCACTCAGCGGAAGGATTCGGAAAGCACAATCCCTCGGCCATCAAGACGAAGCCTTGGAAGCTCCCGCTCTGCCGCGAGCTATCCGTCTCAGCGATCGCCCGAACAATCTCGATCGTCGTTGCCGCGTCGATCGTTCCGACGCGGTGCATGCCCGCGACGATCGCGGCCAACACGGTGCCCACGAAGCTGGCCAGGTCGTCAAACTGCGGGTTGAGTTCATTCAAGTCAGGCACGGCGATATTTCTCCTCTTGGGTTCGTTTAGATTGAAAGGGCGCGGTGCGCGTCTGCGCGCACGCCCTACCGAGGCGGCGAGCATCGTACCTCTACGCCCTCCGGCGTCGTCCCGCTGATGTCGCGAGTCTGTACCGCGTGCGGGCATCCGGACCGCGAGGCAATCGAGCGTCGCTTGCTCCGCGGCGAGCCAAAGCGCCAGATAGCGGCGGCGCACGGGCTGACCGAGAGCAGCCTCGGCCGACACGAGCGCGCTCACCTACCGGCAGCGCTCGTGAGTGCGGAAGGGGCTCGGGCGGCAGCGAGTGCCGACGCGATCCTCGGCGAGTTGATGGCACTCGAAGCGAAGGCGCTCGAATTGATGGAATGCGCCCAAGCCGAGGGCGACGTGCGCGCTGCCGTCGTCGCGCTCAAGGAAGCGCGCGAGTGCGTGGAGTTTCGGTTTCGAATCGCGGCCGAGCTGGGGATGGCCGACGCCGAGACGGCGGAGCCGCATAGAATTGAGGTGCACTACGTGCGACCCGACCGCGAGGAAGAGGATTGATCCAGAGACGTCTAAGGGCGACGGCTGGCGCGCCGTCGAAACGCCAGGGGACCTCGGGCGGTAGGCGCAAGAGCCGGCAGTTGGTTGCAGTATGGTTGCAGTGACTGCGCGGGGGCTTCGAAGCCGAGCCAAGGATGGCAGCTAAGTACTTGATTCCATTGGTCGGGCCGGCGGGATTCGAACCCGCGACCTCCTGAACCCCATTCAGGCGCGCTACCAAGCTGCGCTACGGCCCGACGGGGCGTGGTTAGCGCGGAACCGAGGTCGCTGTCGACCGATTCCTTGGTGCACCGCTCAGAGCATCGCCTTGATCGCGAGCAGTTCCTCGCGGATGCGCTGGTAGCGGGCCGCGTGATCGATCTCGAGGCCGAGGTCGAGTTGCGGGACTTCGAGTGCGCGTGCGACGCCGAGTTCGCGCAGGCGCTTGCGCGCGCCGGCGATCGTGAAGCGCTCTTCGTGCAATAAGCGCTTCAGCAGCAGGATCACTTCGATGTCGCGTTGGCGGTAGAGGCGCTGCTGTGAGCGCGATTTCGCGGGCGCCATCCAGCGGAATTCGGATTCCCAGTAGCGCAGTACGTGCGCCTTCACGCCGGTGAGGCGCGAGACTTCGCCGATGCGGTAGTAGCGCTTCGCGGGATGCGCGGCGGAGTCGCCCGCGGTCGGCGGGGGATGCACAGATTCTTGTGTCACCAGCGCCCTCCCCATGAACGCAACGACGAATCAGATCAGCGTCTGCCCGTGACGCGAATCGGCGTCTAGTCGTCCGACTCGTCGTCGAACTCGGGGCCCGTCTCCTGCTCGTCGTTCAAGAGGTTTTTTAGCACGAGCGACGGCTTGAACGTGAGCACTCTCCGCGCTTCGAGAACGATTTCTTCGCCAGTCTGCGGATTGCGGCCCTTGCGGGCGTTCTTGCCGCGCACCACGAAGTTGCCGAAGCCGGAGATCTTCACCTTCTCCCCTGCTTCGAGCGTCTCCTTGATGATCTCGAAGACTTTCTCCACCAGGTCCGCCGATTCCTTTTTCGAGAAGCCCACGCGTTCGTAGATCTGCTCGACGATCTCGGCCTTGGTCATCGTGCGACCTCCCACGCGATCACCCCCCATTCAGTTTGCCTCGCCGCTTCCCTGCCGCAGCTCACCGCCGAAACGGTCGGCGAGCATGCGTACGACACGTTCGGTCGCGCGTGCGACCTCGGTGTCGAGCAGGGTCCGGTCGGGGCGCTGGAAGACGAGACGGAAGGCGACAGAGACGCGACCTTCCGGGACACCGGTTCCTTCGTAGCGATCGAAGATCTCCGCGGCAACCAGATGCGGCCCTGCGGCGCCGCGGATTGCGTCGAGAACGGCACGTGCCGACTCGCTCTGCGGAAGCAGCACGGCGAGATCGCGGCGCACGCTCGGCTGGCGCGACACTTCTCGGTAGCGCGCGGATGCCGCCGGTGTCGCGGCGATCGCGTCGAGGTCGATCACGAAGAGCGCGCAGGGCGCTTCGATCTCGAAACGCGCTGCGGTTTCGGGGTGGAGTTCACCGAGCACGCCGACGCGCTGCTTGCCGATCGCGATCACAGCGCTTGAGCCGGGATGCAGAAACGGTTCGGTGGCATCGGCCGTGAAGCTCGCTTCGACGCCGAGCGCGTCGAGCACTTGCTCGACGGCGCCCTTCAACTCGAAGAAGAGCGGCGGCGGCTTGGGCGCCGTCCACAGATCGCGTTCGCCGCGCGTCACGACGCCCGCGACATGTCGCGATTCATTCGGCAGCTCTTTGCCGAGCGTCGGCGAAAACACGCGACCCACTTCGAAGGCGCGCACGACATCGACCTGCCGGCTGTGATTCGTGCGCACGACGCCGAGCAGCGACGGCACGAGCGTCGTGCGGAGCTGCGATTCCTCGTCCGTCAGCGGATTCTGCAAGCGCACGGCGCTGCGCCGCGGATCGCTCTCGTCGAGGCCGATGCGATCGAGATCCGACGCACTCGCGAACGGCAGCGTCATGCATTCGAGAAAGCCCGCGGCGCAGAGCGCATCACGCGCGCTCTCGACGACGCTGCGCGCGCGCGACACCGTGACGGGACGCAGTTGCTCGATCGGCAGCGTCGTCGGCAGATTGTCGTAGCCGTGGATGCGCGCGACCTCTTCCACCAGATCGACGTCGCGCCGCAGATCGTTGCGATGCGACGGCACGCGACAGCGCAGTGCTCCGGAACCCGCGTCGGTGCTGACGACGTCGATGCGCGCGAGCAGTTCCACGATCGCAGCGCGATCGATCTTCGAGCCGAGCAGCCGATTCACGCGCTCCGGATCGAGCGCGATCTCGTCGATCGCCGCCGGCGCGCGACCGATCGCCTCGACGACGCCCGGTGCAACGCTCCCGCCCGCCAGCTCCGACAGCAGATGCGCGGCGCGGTCGATCGCGCGGCGCAGGCCATCGCGATCGATCTCGCGCTCGAAGCGATACGACGCTTCGCTGTTGAGGCCGAGACGGCGCGCGGTGCGCCGGACGCGCGTCGCTTCGAAGTGTGCGCTCTCGAGCAACACGTCGGTGGTGCGTGCGCCTACCTCGGTCTCGGCGCCGCCCATCACGCCGGCGATCGCGATCGCGCGCTCGGCGTCGGCGATCACCAGATCTTCGGCAGAGAGAGCGCGCGTGGCGCCATCGAGCGTCGCGATCTTCTCGTCGGCGCGCGCGCGCCGCACGTGGATCGCGCCGCCGCGCAGCGTTGCAGCGTCGAAGGCGTGCAGCGGCTGGCCGAACTCGAGCAGTACGAGATTCGTCACGTCCACGACGACGTTGATCGCGCGCATGCCCGCGGCTTCGAGTTTCACTGCGAGCCACGCGGGGCTCGGCCCCACCGTGACACCGCGGACGAGCCGCGCGCAGTAGCGCGGGCAGCCTTCGGGATCCTCGATCTCGACGCGCACGCTGGCGGCAGCCGGCGCGCCGTCCTCTTCCGGTGCGATCGGCGGCAGCCGCAGCGCGCCGCCGAAATGCGCACGCACTTCGCGCGCGATGCCGAGCACCGAAGCGCAGTCGCCGCGATTCGGTGTCAGCGCGATCTCGAGTACGCTGTCGCCGGTCGCGAGCACCTCGTCGAGCGACGCGCCTATCTTCGCGTCCGCATCGAGCACGAGGATGCCGTCGCTCTCCTCGGGGAGACCGAGTTCTTTCGCGGAACAGATCATCCCGTACGAGACGACGCCGCGGATTTTCGCCTTCTCGAGCTTCTTGCCATCGGGCAGCTTCGAGCCCGGCGACACCACCGCGACCTTCTGGCCCGCCGCGACATTCGGCGCGCCGCAGACGATCTCCGCAGCCGCTTCGCCACCAAGATCGACGCGACACACCGAGAGTCGATCCGCGTTCGGATGCTGCGCGCGCTCGAGCACGAGCCCGACGCGCACGCCGGAGAGATCGGGCCCGATGCGCTCGATGCCTTCGACTTCGAGGCCGCCCTTCGTCAACGCCGCCGCGATCGCATCGGCCGCCGGCAGATCGACGAACTCGGCGAGCCAGCGCAGCGGCACGCGCATCAGAGTTGCTCCAGCACGCGGAGGTCGCCCTCGAACATCAAATGGATGTTCGGGATGCCGAAGCGCAGCATCGCGGCGCGATCGAGCGTCATGCCGAATGCGAAGCCCTGGTAGCGCTCCGGATCGAGCCCGCAGTTGGCGAGCACGATCGGGTGGATCATTCCGCAGCCGCCCGCCTCGATCCAACCGGATTGCGAGCAGGTGGCGCAACCGGCGCCCTGGCAGAGCAGGCAGCGGTAATCGAGTTCGGCCGACGGCTCGGTGAACGGAAAGTACGAGGCGCGGAATCGCAGCTCGACGTCGGCGCCCATCATGTGGCGCTGAAATGCGTAGAGCACGCCCTTCAGATCGGCGAACGAGACGCGCTCGTCCACCATGAAGCCTTCGACCTGATGGAACATCGGCGAGTGTCGCGGCGAGCGATCGTTGCGATAGACGCGGCCCGGCACGATGAAGCGAAACGGCGGCTTGCGCCCCGTCATCGCGCGGATCTGCACCGGCGACGTGTGCGTTCGCAACACGTGACCGCCCTCGACGAAGAAGGTTGCCTGCATGTCGCGCGCGGGATGATCCGGCGGAATGTTCAGCGCCTCGAAGTTGTACCACTGGGTCTCGACTTCGGGGCCTTCCTCGACCGCGAAGCCGAGGCCGGTGAAGAAGTCGACGATGCCGCGCTCGATCTGCGTGATCGGATGCAGATGGCCGCGCGCGGTGCGCACACCCGGCAGCGACACGTCGAGGCGCTGCGCGCCCAGCGCGTGATCGCGCGCGGCGCCTTCGAGCGCGTCGCGGCGCTCCTGCACGAACGCCTCGATGCGTTCCTTCGCGAGGTTCGCCGCTTCGCCGACACGCGCGCGTTCTTCCGGCGCGAGCGCACCGACGCCGCGCAGCACGACGCCGACCGGGCCTTTTTTGCCGAGGAAGCGCGCGCGCACTTCGGCGAGAACGGGAAGGCTGCCCGCCGCGGCGATTGCCAGGCGTGCTTCCTCCTCGATCGCCGCGAGACTCGGCCCCGAGTCCGCCACGCGCGGCTCGCTACGCGAGCTGCGCTTTGGCGCGCGTCACAAGTTCCCCGAACGCCTGCGGATCCGCAGAGGCGAGGTCGGCCAGGTTCTTGCGATCGATCTCGATGCCGGCCTTGTTGAGCCCGTTGATCAACTGGCTGTAGGACAGCTCATGCAGCCGCGCGGCGGCGTTGATGCGGACGATCCACAAGGAGCGGAAATCGCGCTTGCGTTGGCGGCGATCGCGATAGGCGTAGCGCCAAGCGCGCTCGACCGTCTCGCGCGCAACGCGCACCAATCTGTGTCGAGAGCCGAAATAGCCCTCTGCTTCTTTCAAAATCCGCCGATGGCGGCGCTTACGGGTCGCGCCTCGTTTGACTCGGGCCATGGCCCCTCTCCTTCCAAATGCCCTTCACTAGGGCAGCATTTGTTCCAATCGCAATTGATCGCCGTGCGCGACCACGACCTTCCCCGTGAGACGTCGCTTCCGCTTCGAGCTCTTCTTCGTGAGGATGTGTCGCTTGTTCTTCTGCGAGCGCATGATCTTGCCAGTCCCCGTGCGCGAGAATCGCTTCGCCGCGCCGCGATGGGTCTTCATCTTGGGCATCAACTCTCTCCTGCCGGGGGCGCATCGCCCTCCGCGTCTTCGTCGTCGTCTTCGTCTTCCTGCGAGGCGTCGGTCTCGGTCGACGGCTCTTCCGTCTGCTCCTGCGGCTCGCTGGCCTCGACTGCCTCGGCCTCGGCGTCATCCGCGCCGCCCTCTTCTGCCGCTTCTGCCTTCGCCAATTGCGCGCGTGCCCGCTCGAGTCGCTGAATGGCTTCGCGATTGGGCACCAGGATCATCGACATGAAGCGGCCATCCATGCGGGGCGGATTCTCCACCGCCGCGATGTCCGCGAGCATCTCCTTCACCCGGTCGAGCTGCTCGCGCCCGATCGAAGTGTGGACGATTTCACGCCCACGGAACATCAATGTGACCTTGACCTTGTCCCCTTCGATAAGGAAACGGCGCGCGTTCTTCAACTTGAAGTCGAGGTCGTGCTCGTCGGTGCGCGGCCGCAGCTTCACTTCCTTCATCGTCGCCGCGTGCGCCTTGTGCTTCGAGACGGCCTGCTTCTTCTTCAACTCGTACTTGTATTTGCCGTAGTCCATGATGCGACAGACGGGCGGATTCGCGCCGGGAGCCACCTCGACCAGGTCGAGGCCTTTTTCCACGGCGCGCTGTACGGCGTCGAAGGGCGTCATCACGCCGAGCTGGGTTCCGTCTTCATCGACCACACGAATCTCTCGGGCGCGGATGCGCTCGTTGATTCGCGTGTCGTCTTTCGTACGCGGCTGTTCTCCACGCTTGGGGAATCGGATGCGGGTTTCCTCCTTTGGGGACTAGATCGACTCGCGACGCTCGGCCACTGCGGCCGACAGCTCCGCGACGAACACATCGAGAGCGACCGACTCGGCGGCGCCCTTCTCTCCGTGGCGGCGGCGCGGCGTGACGGTCCCGTTCGCCACTTCCTGGTCACCGACCACGAGCATCAAGGGAATCTTCTGCAGCTCCGCTTCGCGGATCTTGAAGTTCAGTTTCTCGTTGCGCAGGTCGCACTCGGCGCGAAGGCCGCGCGCCTGGAGAGCGCCGTGAACCTTCGCGGCGTAGTCCGCCTGTCGCTCGGTGATCGGCAACACGATTGCCTGTACCGGCGCGAGCCAGAGCGGAAAATCGCCGGCGGTGTGTTCGAGATAGATCGCGATGAAGCGTTCGAGTGAGCCGAGGATCGCGCGGTGCAGCATCGCAGGACGGTGTTCCTGCCCATCGCGACCGATGTAGGCGAGCTCGAAACGCCCCGGGGCCGCCATGTCCACCTGGATCGTCGAGAGCGTCCAGGCGCGGCCGAGAACGTCTGAGAAATCGAACTCGACCTTCGGCGCGTAGAAGGCGGCTTCGCCCTTCTTGATGCCGCACTCGAAGCCGGCGTTCTTCACGCAATCGATCAGCGCTTGCTCGGCGACATCCCAATCTGCCGCTTCACCGAGGAAGCGCTCGGGTCGGGTCGAGACGGAGACCTTCACACCCGACAGGCGCAGATCGCGGTAGACCTCGGCGGTCATCGCGAAGAAGCGCTCGATCTCGGCGGGCACGGCGTCCTGTTCGCAGTAGATGTGCGCGTCGTCCTGCGCCATTGCGCGCACGCGCGACAAGCCCGTCAGCGTTCCGCTGCGCTCGTTGCGGTGCAATCGCGAGAACTCGGCAAAGCGGATCGGCAGATCGCGATACGAGCGCTTCGCCGATTGGTAGAGCCGGCAATGGCCCGGGCAGTTCATCGCCTTCACGCCGAGCTCTTCGCCCTCGTCGCCCTCGAACCAGAACATGTCGTCGTGGAACTCGAAATAGTGTCCCGACGTCTTGAAGAGATCCGCGCGGAAGAGCTGCGGCGTCATCACTTCCTGGTAGCCGTACTTCGGGTAGAGGCTGCGCATGTAGTCGACGAGGCCGTTGTAGAGCGCCATCCCCTTCGGGTGGTAGAACGGCGAACCCGGCGCGAGCGGCTCGATGTGAAAGAGATCGAGCTCGACGCCGAGTCGGCGGTGATCGCGGCGCTTCGCTTCTTCGATGCGCGCGAGATGCTCATCCAGCTCTTTTTTGTTCGTGAACGCGGTGCCGTAGATGCGCTGGAGCATCGGGTTCGACTCGTCGCCCCTCCAGTACGCGCCGGCCGCTTCGATCAACTTCACGGCACCGATCTGATCGGTGCGCTGCACGTGCGGACCGCGGCACAGATCGGTGAAGGCGCCATGCGCGTAGAGCGTGATCTCGGCGCCGTCCGGAATATCGGCGAGGCGCGCGACCTTCAACGTCTCGCCCATCGACTCGAAGAGCGCCTTCGCCTCGGCGCGCGAAACGATGCGACGCTCGAAGGGTGTGTTCTCGGCGATGATGCGGCGCATCTCGTCTTCGATGCGCGCGAGGTCGTCGGGCGTGAACGAGCGATCGAGCAGGAAGTCGTACTGAAACTTCTCGGAGTGATCGGTGCGGCCGACATCGACTTGCACGTTCGGGAAGAGACGCTTCACGGCGTCGGCCATCACATGCTCGGCCGAGTGACGGATCACCGCGCCGCCCTGCGGATCCTTGTTGGTGACGATCTCGATCGCGGCGTGTTGCGTTAGCGGCAGCCGCAGATCGACGAGGTTGCCATCGACGCGACCGGCAAGCGCCGCGCGCGCGAGGCCCGGCCCGATGCGCTCCGCGACGCCGAGAACCGTGGTGCCAATCGGCACATCCAGCAGCCTGCCATCCGGCAGGCGCACGTGGATCTCGGTCATGAGCGGCGGAAAGACATGGGCAAAACTCTTCGCGGCTCCCGCAACTTGGGAGACCGGACGGAGCACACAAAACGACGGCGGTCATCGACGATGGTTGGCACGGGCGGGATTGAACCGCCGACCCCTACCGTGTCAAGGTAGTGCTCTCCCACTGAGCTACGTGCCAAGAAGCCAGCTAACGTGGCGCAGTCAATACCGATTTGGCTGGAGTTCGTCAACGAGCGGAAGGCTGGGGAGCGGGCTCGCTCGGCGGAACCGAGGGGCTGGTTGCCGCCTCGGGCGGGATCCGCGCCGCGACCGCGACGAGCAGCGTCTCGCCATCCATGCCGACCGAGGAGAGTTCGAGGGTGTCGCTGAGCGCGGACCCGAGTCGCCCGACGAGCTTGCCGCCGTCCTCTTCGGTCTCGACCTCCGCGAGGATCCGGCCGCGCGCGAACTCGAGCGGCCGCACTTTGGCGCCGCGAGCGCCGAGCGCGCGCTCGATGCGCGCCCAGAGTCGATACGAATCGACGCCGTCGAATGCGATTCGGAGCGCCCGGCGCGCGCCGGGCTGCGGCGCCGCGCCGAGCACGCCCCCCTGCTGGAGCCGCGCGCGAACGCGCGCGCGATCCACGAACGCCTCGACGGTGACCACGTACTCCCGCTCCGCATTGGCGCTCTGTTCGAGCAGCGGCGCGCGCTCCCCCCTGTCCTCGAGAATGCGGAAGCGGCTCGCGTAGAGCAGCAGATCGCTCCCGAGCGCGGCGCGAACAGACTCGGTCGTAGCGCTGGCGCCAGCCTGGGATGCGAGGTCCAGCGCAGCGCGCTCCACCGCCTCCCGAACCCCGGCTTCGAGCGCAGCCTGCCGCGCCGTCGATCCGCCGGTCACGCCGGCTGCGAGCGGCACGGAGCCCACCGCTTCGACCCGAACCAGCTCGGCGCTGGCGGTACCCGCGACGAGCGCCACGAGTGCGATTGCAATCGCGAAGGCGCGCGCAGCCCGCTTCATTGCACCCACTCCGCGGCGCGACGCCCGAAAAGCGCGTTCACCTGCGCGAGCAGCGCGTCGCTCGGGCTCACCGCGCAGCCGTCGGGCAGCGCGATCACCGTCTCGCTCTCGCCCGGAATCCGCAGATGGAGCAGCACCGGACAATCGCCGGGGTGGCTCGCGAACGCGCTCCGCAGCGCGGTCAGCCGATCGCGCGACGCCTCGACCTCGAGCACATCGATGCGCAGCCGGCTGGCGAGTTTTTTCTCCGCGTCCTCGAGTTTCAGCGCGTCGCGCACCAACACCTTCGGCGGATCGCCGCCTTCCAGCTTGCCGATGATCACGATCGGCAGCGGAGGCTGTCCCGGCCCGGGCTCGACGGCAGTCTTGAGCAGCGGACGCAATCGTGCGTACGGCTCGGAGAAGATCACCAGATCGAAGGCGCCTTCGATGTCTTCGAGCGTGCCGAAGCCCATCGCGTCGCCTTTGCGGGTTCGCGTCTCGCGCAGCTGCGTGAGCAGGCCACCGATTCGCACCTCGCGACCGTCCTTGCCTTCAGTCGCCGTCGAACGTGTGTCGGTGAAGCGCGCGAGCGCGGGCGCGACGGCGCCGAGCGGGTGCCCCGTCACGTAGAAGCCGAGCAGTTCGCGCTCGTAGCCGAGTCGCTCGCTATCGGTCCACGCCGCCACATCGGGGAGCTTCGGCTCGGGACCGGCGGTGCGCGCGTTACCGCCGCCGAAGAGGCTGCCCTGGCCGATCTCGCGATCGCGCTGTGCTGCGGCGCCGCGTTCCAATGCAGAGTCGAGGGCGCCCCACACCGACGCGCGATTCGGGTGCAGCGTGTCGAAGGCCCCGCCCTTCACGAGGCTCTCGACGACGCGCCGATTCACGCGTTTCGAATCGACGTTCTGGGCGAAATCGAAAAGGCTGTCGAAGCGGCCATCGCTCGCGGTGCGCGCCTCGACGATCGCCTCGATCGCGCCATCGCCGACGTTCTTGATGCCGGCGAGCCCGAAGCGGATGCCGTCGTCCGTCGTGGTGAAATCGCGCACCGACTCATTCACGTCGGGCGGCAGGATCTCGATACCCTTTTCGCGGGCGTGGGCGATGTAGCGGGTGAGCTTGTCGTGGTTCCCCGACTCGACCGTGAGCAGCGCCGCCATGTACTCGCGCGGGTGGTTGGCCTTCAGATACGCCGTCTGGTAGGTGATCAGCGCATACGCCGCCGAGTGTGATTTCGCGAAGCCGTACTCCGCGAACTTGGCGACGAGCTCGAAGACTTCCTCCGCTTTGGCGCGATCGATGCCGCGCGCGACGGCGCCCGAGACGAAGCGTTCGGTCTGCTTCTTCATCTCCTCGGGCTTCTTCTTGCCCATCGCGCGGCGCAGCAGATCCGCTTCGCCGAGGCTGTAGCCAGCGAGCTTGTTGGCGATCTGCAGCACCTGATCCTGATACACGATCACGCCGAGCGTCTCAGAGGTGAGCTCCTTCAACTCGGGGAGCAGGTAGTCCACCTTGGTGACGCCATTCTTGCGATTCACGTATTCGTCGACCATGCCCGAGCCGAGCGGGCCCGGCCGGTAGAGCGCCACCAGCGGGATGATCTCCTTGAAGGTGCGCGGCTTCAGCTTGATCACCAGATCGGTCATGCCGCTCGATTCGACCTGGAACACGCCTTCGGTGTCACCGCGCGAGAGCAGATCGAAGGTGGGCACGTCGTCGAGCGGCAGCTTCTCGACGCAGAATTGCGGCAGCTCGACGCGGATCAACTTCTCGGCGTCCGCGATCACCGTGAGCGTCTTCAACCCCAGGAAGTCGAACTTGATCAGGCCGATCTTCTCGACACAGCGCATGTCGTACTGGGTCATGATGTCGCCGGAGCGCGCATCGCGGTACAGCGGCACGGTTTCGATCAGCGGGCGATTGCCGATCACCACGCCGGCCGCGTGCTTCGAGGCGTGGCGCGTCAGACCTTCGAGCTTGCGCGCAGTCTGGAAGAGCCGCGCCACCTGGCCATCCGCCTCGACGCGCGAGCGCAACTCGGGCGACTGCACGAACGCATCCTCGAGCGTCGTGCCGAGCGCTTCCGGAATCAGCTTCGCGATGCGATCGACGTCCGCGTACGGCATGCCGAGCGCGCGTCCGACATCGCGCAGTGCCGCCTTCGCCTGCAGCGTCCCGAAGGTGACGATCTGCGCGACGCGCATCTCTTCGGGCGCGGGTTTCGCGTTTCCGTCGTACTTCTCGGCGACGTAGCGGATCACCGAATCGCGGCCGCGCATGCAGAAATCGACGTCGATGTCGGGCATCGACACGCGCTCGGGGTTGAGGAAACGCTCGAAGAGGATGTCGTACTCGAGCGGATCCACGCCGGTGATGCCGAGCCCATACGCGACGAGACTTCCCGCCGACGAGCCGCGTCCGGGCCCGACCGGCACACCGGTGCGTCGCGCGTAGTCGATGAAGTCCGCGACGATCAGGAAGTAGCCGGCGAAGCCCATCGACTGGATCACCGACAGCTCGTACTTCATCCGCTCGCCATAGGCCCCGTGCTTGCTCGGCAGCGGCTCGTCGTGCTCGAGGCCGAGGCGCTGTCGCAATCCGGCGTAGGCCTGCTCTTCGAGCACTTGCTCGCGCGTGGTGCCGGCGGGCACCTGGAACTCGGGCAGGTGGTACTTGCCGATCTCCAGCTCGACGTCGCAGCGCTCGGCGATCTCGAGCGTGGCTTCGACGGCGGAGGGATGGTCGTGGAAGACCTCCCACATCTCGTCGCCGTCCTTCACGTAGAATCCCTGTCCGTCGAAGCGGAAGCGCTTCGGGTCGTCGAGATTCGCGGCGGTGCCGATGCAGAGCAGCACGTCGTGCGGCTCGTGATCGTCGCCTTCGAGGTAGTGCGCGTCGTTGGTGGCGACCAACGGCAGATGCAGATCCGCCGCCATCTTCACCAACTCGGCATTGACGAGATCCTGCGCCGGAATGCCGTGGCGCATCATCTCCAGATAGAAGCGATCCTTGAAGATGCCGCTGAATTCTTCGACGAGACGCCAGGCACGATCGGCGTCGTTGTCGAGAATCGCGCGCGACACCATCGAGGAGAGACAGCCCGACGTAGCGATGAGGCCTTCGCTGCGCTCGCGCAACAAGTCGAGGTCGATGCGCGGCCTGTAGTAAAAGCCCTCGAGGTAACCCTTCGAAACGAGATACATGAGATTGCGATAGCCGGTCTCGTTCATCGCGAGCAGCAGCATGTGGTTGATCGCGTCGAAGCCCGATTCGTCTTTCTCGCGGCCCTTCTTCTCAAAGCGCGAGCCCGATGCGACGTACACCTCACAGCCGAGGATCGGCTTCACGCCGGCGTCGCGCGCCTTCTCGTAGAACTCGACGGCGCCGAAGAGATTGCCGTGGTCGGTCATCGCCACGGCCGGCATGCCGAGCTTCTTGGCGCGCTCGAAGAGCGCCTTGTGCTTGATCGCTCCATCGAGCAGCGAGTACTGCGTATGGAGATGCAGGTGGACGAAGGGACGCGGCATCCGCGCCCTATTCCCACTCGATCGTGGCGGGAGGCTTCGACGAGATGTCGTACACGACGCGCGAGACGCCCTTCACCTCGTTGGTGATGCGGCTCGACGCGCGCGACAACACCTCGTGCGGCAGATGCGCCCAGTCCGCCGTCATCGCATCGACCGAAGTGACGGCGCGCAGCGCGACGACGTGATCGTAGGTGCGCGCGTCGCCCTGCACGCCGACGGTCTGCACCGGTAGGAACACCGCGAAGGCCTGCCACACGGCGTCGTAGAGACCGCCGCGGCGCAGCTCTTCGATCCAGATCGCGTCGGCGCGGCGCAGGATCGCGAGCTTCTCGGCCGTGACGTCACCCATGATGCGAATCGCGAGGCCGGGACCGGGGAACGGATGGCGCCCGACCAGCGCCTCCGAGATGCCGAGCTTGCGACCGACCGCGCGCACTTCGTCCTTGAAGAGTTCGCGCAGCGGTTCGACCAGCGCGAGTTTCATGCGCTCCGGCAGGCCGCCGACATTGTGATGTGTCTTGATCGTCTGCGACGGCCCGCGCACCGAGACGCTCTCGATCACATCGGGGTAGAGCGTTCCCTGCACCAGAAAGCTGGCATCGCCGATGCGCTCGGCTTCGCGCTCGAAGACCTCGATGAACGCGTGGCCAATGATGCGGCGCTTCTTCTCGGGATCGCTGACACCGGCGAGTGCATCGAGGAATCGCGCCCGCGCATCGACGACCGCGAGCGGAATGCCGAGCCCTTCGCGGAAGATGCGCTCGACCTCCTCCGCCTCGTTCTCCCGCAACAGGCCGTGGTCCACCAGGATGCAGTGCAGCTTGTCGCCGATCGCGCGGTGCACGAGCGCCGCGGCCACCGACGAATCAACGCCGCCGGAGAGCCCGCACACGACGTGCGCATCGCCGACTTGCGCGCGGATCTTTTTCACCGTCTCGTCGATGAACGCTTCCATCGACCACGATTCGCCGCAGCCGCAGATACCGTGCACGAAGTTCGCGAGCAGCGTGCCGCCGCCTTCCGTGTGCGCGACCTCGGGATGGAACTGGATGCCGTAGATCGGCTTCGACGCATGGCGCACCGCCGCGAACGGCGAGTTGTCGCTCGACGCGATGCGCTCGAAGCCCTCGGGCAGTCGCAACACGCGATCGCCGTGACTCATCCAGACGGTGCGCTCGGCCTGATCCTCGAGGCCGGCGAAGAGCGGATCGCCACGGCGTTCGAGCTTCAATTGCGCGCGGCCGTACTCGCGATCGTCCGACGCTTCGACGACGCCGCCGAGTTGCTGGCACATCCATTGGAGCCCGTAGCAGATGCCGAGCACCGGCACGCCGAGTTCGAGGAGTTCGCGGTGCGCGAACGGCGCATCGGCGTCGAGCACGCTCGACGGACCACCCGAGAGCACGATGCCCTTCGGCGCAAACGCGCGCACCGCGTCGAGCGCGATGTGGCAGGGATGGATCTCGCAATAGACGCCGCGCTCGCGAATGCGGCGCGCGATCAATTGGGTGAACTGGGAGCCGAAGTCCAGGATCAGGACGCGATCGCGGTGCGCATCAGGGGGCATCAGCGCGGAATCCTCACTGCTACTCGAGCCGGTAGTTGGGGGCTTCCTTCGTGATCACCACGTCGTGTACGTGGCTCTCCTGGAGCGACGCTTGCGAGATGCGCACGAAGCGCGCCTTCTGGCGCAGCTCGCCGAGGTCTGCCGCGCCCACATAGCCCATGCCCGCGCGCAGTCCGCCGACCATCTGATGCACGTTGGAGGTGAGCGAGCCGCGATACGGCACGCGTCCCTCGATGCCCTCGGGCACCAGCTTCGCGGCTTCGACGTCGCCTTGGAAGTATCGATCGCGCGAACCATCGGCCATCGCACCGAGCGAACCCATGCCGCGATAGAGCTTGTAGGTGCGGCCCTGATAGAGAACGGTTTCGCCGGGCGCTTCGTCGGTGCCGGCGAAGAGCGAGCCGATCATCACGGTCGAGGCGCCGCCGGCGAGCGCCTTCACGGCGTCGCCCGAAAATTTCACGCCGCCGTCCGAGATCACCGGGATGTCGAAGCGCGCCGCGACGCGCGCGGCATCCATCACGGCTGTGAGCTGCGGTACACCGACGCCGGTCACGACGCGCGTCGTGCAGATCGAGCCCGGACCGACGCCGACCTTCACCGCCGACGCGCCCGACTTGATCAGCGCTTCGGCGCCCTCGGCGGTGGCGACGTTGCCGCCCACCATCGGCATGCTCGGGAAGAGGCGCCGCAGCTCGACCAACGTGTCGAGCACCAACTGCGAGTGACCGTGCGCGGTGTCCACCACGAGTACGTCGACGCCCGCATCGAAGAGCCCCTGCGCGCGCTCGAGCCGATCCGGCCCGACACCGACCGCAGCGCCGCAGCGCAGCCGACCGAACTCGTCCTTCGCCGCGCTCGGAAAGCGCTCGTTCTTCTCGATGTCCTTGATCGTCAACAGTCCGCGCAGATCGTCGTGTTCATCGACTACGAGCAGCTTCTCGATGCGGTGCTCGTGCAGCAGCTCTTTGCAGCGTTCGAGCTGCGTGCCGGGCGGCACCGTCACGAGCTTCTCGCGCGGCGTCATCACGTTCGAGATCGGCTGGTCATCGTCGCGCACGAAACGAAGATCGCGATTGGTGAGAATGCCGACGGCCTTGCCGTCCTTCGTGACGGGCACGCCCGAGATCCGATGCTGCGCCATGATGCGGCGCGCCTCGCGGATCAACTGCTCCGGCCGCATCGTCACCGGATCGACGATCAGTCCCGCCTCGAAGCGCTTCACCTTGGCAACTTCGGCTGCTTGCACGGCCGGCGGAAGATTGCGGTGCACGACGCCGAGCCCGCCATTCTGCGCCATGCAGATCGCCGTCTCGTGCTCCGTCACGGTGTCCATCGCGGCCGACACGAACGGGAGATTCAGCGCGATCTCCCGGGTGAGGCGCGTGCGCAGGCTCACATCGCGAGGCAGCACTTGCGACGCCGCGGGCACCAGCAGCACGTCGTCGAAGGTCAGTGCATCGCGGATCGGAATGCCGTCGATTTCGCCGGGTTCATTGCTCATCGCGTCGACCATTGGATGTGGACCCACCAACCTGGCGCGACTTACGGAGGCGGAGCGAAGCGCAGGCAGCTGGGTCGGTTGCGACCAAATAGCGAATGGCGAATTGCGAAAAACGAGTTGCGGACAGAGTCGAGCGGAGGAGAGAAATTCGGGGGTTCCGAATTGCGGCCGAGTCTACTCGCCGTGTCCGCGAGGGTCAACCGATCGGAGCGTCTCCGCTGGCGAGCGCAGCACGAGCGTGTTGCGCCACCTCCGCAGCCACTGCGGCGGCGATGCGGAACGCGGCGCGCGGGTGATCTTCGGCGAAGCGCAGGAACTCTTCGCGGCGCAGCAAGAGAAGGTCAGTGGCTTCGGCGCCGATGAGACTCGTCTCGCGCGCCCCAACCGCAAAGAGCGCGAGCACGCCGATCGTCGCACCCGCTTCGATCGCCACTTTCTCTGCGCTGCGGCGATTCGTGAGTTCCACGCGGCCGCGCACGACGAGCACCAGTGCGTCCGCATCGTCGCCTTGCTCGAAGAGCGTTTCGCCCACCGACAAGTCGCGCTCTTCCAACAGCGCCGCCAGCTCTTCGCGCTCGGCGTCGCCCAGATCGCTGAAGAGCCCGAACGCTTTCAGCTCGTTTGCGGTCACGGGATGATTCTCGAGAACGCGCCGCGCAGTCGCTCGAGCGGCTCCTTGCGGCCCTCGAGCGGCAGCAGGAACAACATCGATTCCTCGACGAGCGCGACATTGCGGCGCAGCTCATCGGCCAGATCGGGCTCGCCGGGGCGTCGCAACAGGAGATGCAGCATCCGCGAGCGCGGCATCGCGCCCAGCGTTTCGGCGAGCGGCCGCAGCGTCTTCGTGGCCTCCGCCACGGCGCCGCCGAGCAACAGGAAAGTCCCGAGCGCTCCGTGCCCCGCTACCGGCCACAGCGGCGCAAAGCGCGGGTCAGCCGGCACGTGAATGAACTCGATGCCGAGATCATCATCGACGCGAAGGCGGGCGACCGACCCGAGCGTGTCGGCCGCGATGCCGTTTTCCATGCGCGGATGCGGCGTCAGGCCCGGCAGACCGCGCAGCAACTCGATGAAGGCGTCGGTGAGGCGCGGGTCGCACGAGGCGAGCAGCAGCTTCGCATCGCGGGTGGGAGCGCTGTCTCCGCGCGCGCCGACTTGCCCGCCCTGGAATTCGCGCAGCCGCCGTACCTGCGAGGACCGAAACAGACCTGCGTCGGGAGGCGCCATCGGCGCGCCTGCACGCAGTTCCACGATTCCGCGCTGCACGAGTGTCTGCAGCGTGCGCAGCACCTGATAGTCGGGGAACGACGAGTGATCTACGATCTCGGCCACCTGCGTGTAGAGCTCGAGCAGCAACAGCACTTCCTGCGTGAGCGGCTGCACGACGCTCGGCAATGCGCCGTTGCGTACCTTCAATGCGACATGCGCATCGCGCGACGGCAGTTGCGTGCGCAACCGCTTGCCTTCGTCGAGCTGACGCATGCCCTCGAGCAGCAGCCCGCGCGTCGGCGCCGTGATCTGCGTTTCGACACGCGCCGTGTCGGGACGGAACTCGAAGCTTCCCTCGCTCCATCCGAGCAAGCGGAAGAGCGCCTTCTCGCCTTCGACCGCACGCGTCGATGCGTTGACGACGTCGCCGTCACGCAGATGCACGCGCCCTCGCACGCTGCGGCCCTCGGAGTTGCGGCGCCGCAACTCGATGGTTCCAGTGCGTCGATTGAGATGAAAGAGCTGCAGCAGATCGACGAGCGGAATCTGCGAGAGGCGACCCTCGACGACCTCGCGCGCTTCGTGCACCACCGCGTCGAGTTCCGAGCCACGCGTCGCGAGTTCCGCCACCCGCTCGCCGACCTCATCGGGATCGGCGTCGCCCGGCAATGCAGCCGCGCCCCATTCCTCGGCGCCGCCGGCAGGCGTCTCGCCGACGAAGACGAAGCGCACGCGCCGGGTCCGCGGATTCGCGCGCAAGATCTCTACGAGCTTTCCTGCGTCGATCAGATCGAGCGGGCCCGCCATGACGAGCACGTCCGGCGCATCGCGCACGGCGGTCTCGAGCGCCGCCGCACCGTGCGGCACGATGCGCGTCGCATAGCCGCGCACGGCGCACGCTTCGCGCAGGCGCTCAGCGCGTTCCAGATTGGCGTCGGCAATCACGACGAGACGGCTCACGACTTCTCCGTCAACGTGTGATGGGCACGCCGAGCGCGCGTTGGAGTTGGAAGGCCAGATGCTCGACCGTCACCCTGTCGGCGGTCTGGAACAGCACCGGAGATGCTCCCGACGCATCGGGCTCACCGACCAACGCGTAGCCCGGCCCCTCGGCGTAGTACACCAGGAAGGGACGCCGCGTCCCGATCTGCGATGCCGACACGCAGGTCACTGATACACCGGCGAGTGATTCGGCTCGTTCGTCGGCGACGAGTACCACTTCGGTTCGCGTCTGGGACGGATCGAAACGCGCCAGTTCCTCACGCACCAGGTGCAAGAACTGCGCGCCCGGCGCGACGCAGAGCAGACCCCGCTCCTGCGAACGCCGCTCGACTTCGCCCAGCACGAAGCGCAACACCTGCGGAAGGGCCTCTGCCCCGAGCGGTTGCCCTTTCGAGGCGAGCACGTCGAGCACCAGCGGAAAGGCCTTGCCTTCGAGTTCGTGGACGATGCTCTCGCGATCTTCGGCGAGGCGCGCCGAGAGCATGCGCCGCAGCTCTTCGATCTGGGTGCCGTCAACCGGATACGAGACCGCTGCCAGGTGCATGCGCGGAGGCCCTGCCGCGACACTGCCGCGCACCTCGGGACGCATCAACAGTTCGCGCATCCGGCGCTTCAATACGGCGGCGCCGAGCGCATCGGTCTCCGGCAGCAGCACAGCAAAGCGTTCCTCGCTGGCAGTCGCGAGCAGATCGGTGGTTCGCAGCACGCGACCGATCTGGAACGAGAAGCGCTCGAGCCACGCCGCGAGCTCGACGTCCGTAAGCTCGCGGCGCCAGCGCGCAAACTCCGCCAGTTCCACTTCGATCAGCGAGAACGAGCGTCCGAAGCGACCAGCCTTGCAGATCTCGTTGCGCACCACGTCCTCGAAGAACGCATAGGTGTAGGCGCGCGTAGTTGGATCGCGGAACGAGCGGTGTTCGAGTGCGCGAAAACGAAGCGCGTTTGACATTGCCACGGCGGCCGGCGCCGCGAAGCGCTCCGCGACCGCGCGATCGCGATCTTCGAAGGGCGCACCAGCGACCTTGTCGGTCAGGCGCACGAAGCCGAGAACGCGTCCCTCGTGACGCAGCGGCACGATCAGCGCAGGCGTCGCCCCGCCTGCATCGACCGTGAACGGTGTCGCGTCGGGCAGGCACACCGCTTCGAGTTCCTCGGGCAGCGCGTCGAGCGAGATCTCTTCGGGCTCACGCTCGACCCGCACCAGGCCGCGGGCCGCGGCGAGGCGCAACGCTCCGGTGTCGTCGGCGCGCGCCATCCACGCGACGCCACCTTGCGCGCGCGTCTCGAGGCAGAGTCCTTCGACAATGCGATCGGCGAGCGGCTCGATCGCGAGCGTCGAAAAGAGCGCGAGGCTTCTCTCGAAGAGCGAGAGATGGCCGAGATACTCGAGGTTCTCGGCCATCAGCGAAGCGTGCTCATGGCGGAGCCGCTTGCGCTGTAGGATTCCCTCGAGAGAGCGCTCGAGCAGCGTGGGATCGAGTGGCTTCAGCAAGTAGTCGCTGGCGCCGAGGCGCATCGCATCGACGGCGGTGCGCACGTCGCCGACGCTCGTCACGACGATCACATCTTGCTCGGGGGCGCGCGCCTTCACGCGCTCGACCAGCTCGGTGCCCGAGAGCCCGGGCATCACGAGGTCCGTGACGACGACGTCGAACGACTCGCGTTCGAGCAGGTGCAGCGCCTCGTCGCCGCTCCCCGCCGTGCGCACCTCGAAGCCCTGTTGCACCAACAGGTCTTCGAGAAACACGCGGAAGTAACGCTGGTCGTCGACCGCCAGGATCCGGGCCTTCGCCATGCTCCCCCCGACGCTCAGCCCTTGGCGAGCGCCCACGCGGCTCGCCCGAAGCCCCCAAGTCGCGGGGAATCCGGGACGCCTCCGCGCCTCGAAGGCTCATCGGCGAATGGCGACGGCTCCTGAAAGGATTCCCGCGTGGGCGATGGGGAGCGGAAGGATCGGCTCGCCGAGCAGCGAGTGCGGCGTGGCTTCTGCGATCTGTACGCGAACGAGATCGCCCGGCGCCGCATCCGGGAACGCGGTGGTATCGAGATTCACGACGCGATGCCACGGGTCGCGACCGGCGAGCTGGTGTCCCTGGCGGCTGCGGCCTGCGATCAACACCTCGGTGCGCGTCCCGACGCGAGAGCGGTGATACGCAAGGGTGTGCTCACGCAGGAGATCCTGCACCGCCTCGAGGCGCGTCTGTGCGACGTCCTCGGGCACGCGGTCCGAGATTTCAGCGCCAGCGGTACCGGGTCGCGGCGAGTACTTGAACGAGAAGCCGTCCACGTAGGCGACATCGCGAATCAGCGCGAGCGTGGCCTCGAATTCGGCGTCGCTCTCACCGGGGAAGCCGACGATCAGATCGGTCGTCACAGCGACGTCGGGCCGCGCGGCGCGCAGTCGCTCGACGAGACGCCGGACATCGTCGCCCGTGTAGCGGCGGCGCATCCGCTCGAGCACTGAGTCCGAGCCGCTTTGCACGGGCATGTGCACATGCGGACAAAGCGCATCGATCTCGCCGTGAGCTTGCAAGAGCTCGTCGTCGAAAAAGATCGGATGGGGACTCGTGTAGCGAATGCGGCGCATGCCGCGGATCTCGGCCAGACGGCGGATCAGCGCCGCGAAACCCATCGTGCCGCCCTGCTCCGCCCGGCCGCGGCGTTGGTCGTGGCGGCCGTAGGCGTTGACGGTCTGGCCGAGCAACACCACCTCGACGACACCGCGCGCTACCAGCGACTCGGCTTCGTTCAAGATCGAAGCGGCCGGCCGGCTTACCTCGCGACCCCGCGTGGTCGGCACGATGCAGAAGGAGCAGAACATGTCGCAGCCTTCCATCACCGTGAGATAGGCGCGGCCTGGCGATGTCTCGGCGAAGGAGGGGTGGCGCTCGGGAAGATCGAAGCGGTCGAGGCTGGGGGAGGTCGAGACATCGATGTCGCGCCGGCCCGCCTCGGCTGCGCGGACCATCGACGGCACCAGCCGGAGGTTGTGCGTCCCGAAAACGAAATCGACCTGCGAGAAGCGCGCGAGCAGCACGTCGCCCTCTTGCTGGGCCACACAGCCGCCGACCCCGATCAGCCGGCCTGGCCGCTGGGCCTTCCACTCCCGAAGTCGGCCGAGATCGCTGTAGAGCCGGTGCTCGGCCTTCTCACGGATCGAGCAGGTGTTGATCACGAGGAGGTCGGCGGCCTCGTCCTCGCTCGTGGCCTCATAGCCGGCGTGCAGCAACAGATTCGCGACCTTGTCGGAATCGTGCGCGTTCATCTGGCACCCGAAGGTGCGGATCGCGAAGGTCCGGGGCGCCATCTGACGCGCAACCTATCCCGAGTGACGGGCACCCGCCAAGACGCCTCGCGTGACCTGAATCGCGACTCTCAGGCGGGCCGGGAGGCAGGGGCGACGGGGAATCGCATCAATTGCGAAAAGCTGTTTGACAGCCGGAACCCGCGATGCGCATAATCCCCTTCGAAACGTCGCAGCCGCAGGAATCGAGGAGCGACCACCGAATATCGAAGGTTCTGGAGCGGCGGTGGATGAGACATTTCGACTGAAATGTCCAACCTCTCACCCCCCATCATCTGTCCACCGCCTCTCCGCCCTTGAAGAACGCCCCGCTTGGGAAACCAGGCGGGGCGTTTCGACGTTCAGGGGGCGGTCGCCGGGCGTTTCAGAGGACGAGCTTGTCGACCACCCGCGAGAGCTGGCGCAGGTTTCGGCACTCCTCCGCCATCGTCGTGTAGGGCAGGTACTTGTCCATCACCGAATCGCCGAAGCCCCACGCACTGGGGCTCTCCGGGTTCAGCCAGATGACGTTCTTGGCCTTCGTGTGGAGATCGCGCAGACACCACGCCTTCGGATCGTTGTAGTTGTTGCGCGCGTCGCCGAGGATCAGCACGGTCGTCTTGCCGTCGACCGCCGACAGGAAGTCGCGCCAGAAGGTGTGGAATGCCATGCCGAAGTTGGAGCGCGTGTAGACGTTGATCACGCCGCCGCCCTCGAGCGCCTCCTCGATCGCCTTGCTCACTTCGTGGTCATGGAAGGTCTGCGTCACTTCGCCCAGTTCCGCGACGAATACGAACGCGCGGATCTTCGTGAAGCACTCCTGCAAGCTGTAGACGAACTGCAGCATGAAGCGGGACACGTTCGCGACCGACGACGATACATCGCAGAGGATCACGAGCTTCGGGCGATCCTTGCGCTTCTCCTTGAAGACCAGCTCGAACGGAACGCCGCCGTGGCCTGCGTTGCGACGCAACATCGTGTGTAGATCGAGCTTGCCCTTCTTGCGGCGCTTGCGGCGGACTGACATCACGTTCTTGATCTTCTGCGCGAGCCGATTCACGACCTCGCGCATGCGTGCGATCTCGTCTTCGGTGAGCGAGTAGAAGCTCTTCTCGAAGAGCGCTTCGCGGCGGAACTTCTCCATGTAGTCGAAGTTGCGCGTCTGGAGTTCGCGCTCCATGAAATCGCGCACGCTCTTGCGCAGCGCTTCGAAGAAGCGTTCGGCGAGCTTGCCGATCGCATCGGCCTCGGCGTCGCCCATGCCGGCGGCGCGCAGCCGCCCGGCGAGTTCACGCAATTCGTTGGCCGCACCTTCGGCACCGAGCGACTCCATCGTGCGACGCGAGAAGAAGCCGATCTGCAGCATGTTCTCGATGCGAGCCGCGCCCGCCTGCGCCGCCGCAGCGCGGATCATCTGCTCGAGGAGATTCAGGTCGCCGGTGAGCAGCGCGCGCGCCAGCTCCGAGAGATCCATCTCGCCTTCCGGCATCTGCCCGCTCTCGAGCATCTGGCGGATCTGCTCGAGCAGCCGCTCGACGTCGATGCCCTGCTCACCGAGCGAGCCGGTGGCAGAGTCGAAGGCGTTCTTCAGATTGTCGTAGAAGCCGGACCAGTAGAGATCGAAGAGCTGGTCATAGGTGGCGATGTCGTCGCCGCGCTTCACGAGCGATGCGCGCAGCGCGTCGCGGAACACGTCGCGATCGGCGAGCGAAAGCTCGTCGAGCGCCTGGAATGCGTCGATCGCCTCCGACACCGAGACGCGCAGACCGCTCTGGCGGAGCAAGTTCGCGAACTCGAGGATCTTGCGCTGCATGCACTTCTCCGACGCGGGCGGACGGATCGCCGGTTAGTGGAGCGTGCCCTTCTTGCGGGGCGGCGCCGGCGCACCGGGCGCACCACCCGGCGCGGGCGCGGGCTTCGTCATCAGTCGCGACAGCTCTTGCTGCGCCTTCCGGATATCCGCCTCGTACTTGAGGATCACGCTCATCGTGTCCTTCACGAGTTCTTCATCGAGCGATGTCGCATTGAGCGCCAGCAGCGCGCGCGCCCAGTCGAGCGTCTCTGAAATCGACGGCGCCTTCTTCAGATCGAGGCTGCGCAGCTTCTGCATCAGCGCGACGACGTCGGCCGCGAGCTTTGCATCCATCCCCGGAACCTTGACTTCGAGAATCCTGCGCTCGACTTCCTCGTCCGGGTAGTCGATCCACAGGTGCAGGCAGCGACGCTTCAACGCGTCGCTCATTTCGCGTGCGTCGTTCGACGTGAGGAACACGATTGGGCGTGTCACCGCTTCGAAGGTGCCGATCTCGGGAACCGTCACCTGGAAATCCGAAAGCACTTCGAGCAGGAACGCTTCGAACTCGGGATCCGATTTGTCGACCTCGTCGATCAGCAGCGCGGTCGGCTCTTTCGACGTGATCGCGTGGAGCAGCGGACGCGGCACGATGAACTGCTCGGAGAAGAACACGCTGTCCTGCTGACCGACGCGCTCCGCGGCCTCACGCAGGCTCTTCGTGCCTTCCATCACTTCCGAGATCTTTTCCTTGAGGATCTGCGTGTAGAGCAGCTGCTTCGAGTACTCCCACTCGTAGAGCGCCTTCGCTTCGTCGAGACCCTCGTAGCATTGGAGGCGGATCAGCGGGCGACCGGAGGCCTTCGCGACCACCTTGGCCAGCTCGGTCTTGCCAACGCCCGCGGGACCTTCCACGAGCACCGGCTTCTCGAGCTTCATCGCGAGGTACACGACCGTCGCGATGCGGCGATCGCAGATGTAGCCCTGCTCTTCCAACCGCTTCTGCACGTCTTCGACAGTTTCGAACATGAAGTCCTCAGCTCATCAAGTGGAGCACGTGGCCAAGCTTCTCTTTCTTGGTGCGCAGGTACTCGTAGTTCTTCTCGTTGGGAGTGATCTCGAGCGGCACCCGCTCGACGATCGTCAGGCCGTAGCCCTCGATGCCGGCGCGCTTGCCCGGGTTGTTCGTGATGAGGCGCATCTTGCTGACGCCGAGATCGACGAGGATCTGCGCACCGACGCCGTAGTCGCGCAGGTCGGGCGGGAATCCGAGTCGCTCGTTCGCCTCGACGGTGTCGAGGCCTTCCTTGTCCTGCAAGCTGTAGGCGCGGATCTTGTTCTTCAGGCCGATGCCGCGACCCTCCTGACGCATATATAGGATCACGCCGAGACCCTCGGCATCGATCATCTTCATCGCGGCCTGGAGCTGCTCGCCGCAATCGCAGCGCATCGAGCCGAAGGCATCGCCAGTGAGACACTCGCTGTGGACGCGCACGAGCACGTCGCTCTCCGCAGTGATCTCGCCCTTGACCAGTGCCATGTGATCGACGTGATCGATGTCGTTCTCGAAGATGTACGAGCGCCACTCGCCGGCTTGCGCGGTGGGCAACGCCGCCTCGGCGATGCGACGCACCAGCTTCTCGTTTCGCAATCGATGTTCGATCAGCTGCGCGATCGTCACGATCTTCAGGCCGTGCGTGCGTGCGAACTCGACCAGATGCGGCATGCGCGCCATCGAACCGTCGTCGTTCATCACCTCGCAGATCACGCCGGCGGGCTTCAAGCCCGCGAGTCGTGCGAGATCAACGGAGCCCTCGGTCTGACCGGCGCGCCGCAGCACGCCGCCATCGCGTGCCCGCAGCGGGAAGATGTGCCCCGGTCGCGACAGATCGTGCGGGCGCGAGTCGTCGCCGATCGCGACCTGGATCGTGTGCGCGCGATCCGCGGCGGAAATGCCCGTGGTTACGCCTTGTCGCGCCTCGATCGAAATCGTGAAGGCGGTGCCAAAGGTCGTCGTGTTGTCGCCGTCGGGCACCATCATCGGGAGCCGCAGCTCCTGGAGGCGTCCCTCGGTGAGCGAGAGGCAGATCAGGCCGCGCCCGAACTTCGCCATGAAATTGATGGCTTCGGGCGTCACGCACTCGGCGGCCATGCAGAGGTCGCCTTCGTTCTCGCGATCCTCGTCGTCGGTGAGGATGATCATCCGCCCGGCGCGGATCTCGGCGATGCCTTCCTCGACGGGGACGATGACGTCGGCCCACTCCGGAGGAACGCGGCGGGGCTTCAGCCGAAGAGCGGGAGCCGCCTTCGAATCCATGCTGTTTGGCCTTTCGGTCGGACCGCCGCGCCGGGGGCGCCGGAACTCGCGTGCGAGCACGCGGCAGGTCCGTCGTTGAGCTTTCCCCACGGGAATCGGCGGTCGCAGATTATCGACGGTTGACTGGAGCGTCAACCGCAAACGCCGGCGCGGTCAGGCGCGAACGGCGATCAGCCTGTGGCGGCCTTGCTCTCGCTGCGGCCTACCTGGCGAAATACGCCGGCGAGGAACTCGTCCTCGGACACGCCGAAGTTGGTCGCGAATTGATGCTTCGCATCGAGATGGCGATAGAGCCTGCGCAACAGCTCGCGAAGGCTCTCGATCACGCCCTCACCCTTGCTCGCTACGGCGGGGAAGGTCGCGATGTCGCCCCACGTCGCACGGATCTCTTGCAGGGGCTTGATGTCTGGGAGATCGCGCTTGTTGAACTGAACGATCTTCGGAATCGCATCGAAGTCGATCCCATTCGCGCGCAAGTTCGCTTCCATGTCGCGCCACGAGTACGCGTTTGCACTCGCTGACGCGCGCTGCGAATCGGCGATGAAGGCGACTGCATCGGCGCCCGCGAGCACCACTTTGCGTGTCGCTTTGTGCATCACCTGCCCCGGCACCGTGAACAGCTTCAGCTTTACCGACACGCCCTTCCCAGCACCGAATTGGATCGGCAGGAAGTCGAAGTAGAGCGTGCGATCGTCGGTGGTATCGAGCGTGACCATCTTGCCGCGTGAGGCCGGGTCGAGCAGCTGATGGAGTTGCTGCAGGTTCGTGGTCTTGCCGGAGAGCGCGGGTCCGTAATAGACCACCTTCAAGGTGATCTCCCGCGCTGCCATGTTGATCTGGACCATGGCCCCTCCGGGCGCAAGCCGAACTCCGCCGTCCGGCAAGGCGCCACCCTCGGGCTCTTCGGCAACGCCAAGGCCGAAATGAAGCCGCGAAACGGGGCCGGGCGTCAGGTTATTGGGTTGTCAGGTTATGAACGGAAGGCGTCGAGCAGGGCGCGGGCAGCGGCGCCGGGTGTCGTGCGGCGCGCGGCGACCTCGGCTTCGAGGCGCGGGATCGCCTGGGCGACGGCCGGGTGCGATCGGAAACTCCGCTGCAACGATTCCTCGACGAGGCTCCAAAGCCATGCCTTGGCCTGCTCCGCGCGACGGGCCTCGATCTCGCCGACTCCATCGAGCGTCGCGCGGTGGCTGACGATCTGCTCCCAGAATGCAGCAATCCCCTCGCCGCTCAGCGCGCTCGCGAGCAACACCGGCGGGCGCCAGTGCGCAGAGCTCGGACGCAGCAGCCCGAGTGCGTGCTGATACGAAATGCGCGCCCGGCCCGCGGCTTCGCGTTGCTCGCCGTCGGCTTTGTTGACGACCAGCGCGTCGGCCAGCTCGAGCACGCCCTTCTTCATCCCCTGCAGCTCGTCCCCCGCACCCGGCTGCAGCAACACCGCAAAGAAATCGACCATCGAGGCGACTGTGAACTCGCTCTGTCCGACGCCGACCGTCTCGACGATCACCACGTCGAAGCCGGCCGCTTCGAGCACCAGCATCGTCTCCCGCGTGCGATGCGCGACGCCGCCCAGCGAGCCGCCCGACGGCGACGGACGGATGAACGCAGACTCGCTCTGCGCGAGTCGCTCCATGCGCGTCTTGTCGCCGAGGATCGAGCCGCCCGTTCGCGGGCTCGATGGATCGACGGCCAGCACCGCGACGCGTTTGCCCGACGCGATCAGCTGTAGACCGAGCGACTCGATGAAGGTGCTCTTTCCGACGCCCGGCGTGCCCGTGATGCCGAGCCGCAGCGCGACACCCGTATGCGGCAACAGCTCGTCGAGCACGGCGTGCCCGAGAGCCGCGTGATCGGCGCGGCGACTCTCGAGCAGCGTGATCGTCTTCGCGATGCTGCGTCGATCGCCCGCGCGGACTCCGTCGCGGTACGCCGCGACCGCGTCGCTCATGCGTGTCGCGCGCGAATCGCGGCGAGAACTTCGCGCGCAGCCTTCGGCACCGGCGTTCCGGGTCCGAAGATCGCAGCGACGCCAGCCGCGTGGAGATCGGCGTAGTCCTTCGGAGGTATCACTCCGCCTGCGACGACCGCGATATCGACCGCGCCCTGCACGCGCAGCGCCTCGATCAGCTGCGGGATCAGTGTCTTGTGGCCGCCCGCCTGCGTCGAGACGCCTACCGCGTGTACGTCATTCTCGATCGCCTGGCGCGCGACCTCTTCCGGCATCTGGAAGAGCGGGCCGATATCGACGTCGAAGCCAATGTCGGCGAACGAGCTGGCAATCACCTTCATGCCACGGTCATGGCCGTCCTGGCCGAGTTTGCAGACGAGCAGACGCGGTCGCCGACCTTCCGCATCCGCAAAGACATCGACTTCCCGTCGCACAGCCTGGTAATCCGCATCGCCGCCGGAAACGCCTGCGTAGACACCGGAGATTGTCCGCGTCTCGGGACGATGACGACCCCAGACCCGCTCGAGCGCCTCGGAAATCTCGCCGATCGTCGCACGCGCGCGCGCAGCGGTGATCGCAGAGGCGAGCAGGTTGCCGGGACCTCCCTTCGCGATCGCTTCGAGCGCGTCGAGCGCGTGTGCAACCGCGCCGGCGTCGCGCTTCGCACGCAGCTCGGCGAGACGCTGCACCTGGGAGTCGCGCACGGCGGCGTTGTCGATCTCGAGCAGATCGAATTCGCTCTCGGCACCCGTCACCTGGTACTTGTTGACGCCCACGACCACGTCTTCGCCGCGATCGACGCGTGCCTGGCGACGTGCGGCGCACTCTTCGATGCGCAACTTCGGCATTCCGGACTCGATCGCGCGCGCCATGCCGCCGAGCGACTCGACTTCGGCGATCACCTTGCGCGCCTCTTCGGCCAGTGTCGCGGTCAGCGACTCCATGAAATACGAGCCCGCGAACGGATCGATCACCGCGGGAATGCCTGTCTCCTCCTGCAAGATCAGCTGCGTGTTGCGCGCGATGCGGGCGCTGTTCTCCGTGGGCAGCGCGAGCGCCTCGTCGAACGCATTGGTGTGCAGCGACTGCGTGCCGCCGAAGACTGCGGCCATCGCTTCGATCGTCGTGCGCACGACGTTGTTCAGCGGATCCTGGTAGGTGAGGCTCGCGCCCGACGTCTGACAGTGTGTTCGCAGCATCGACGACTCGACCTTCTTCGGCGAGAACTGCGCGGTGAACTCCGACCACAGCACGCGCGCGGCGCGCAGCTTCGCCACTTCCATGTAGAAGTTCATGCCGATTGCAAAGAAGAACGACAGCCGCGGCGCGAAGGCATCGATCGCAAGGCCCTTCGAGAGCGCCGCGCGTACGTACTCGAGACCATCGGCGATCGTGAACGCCAGCTCGATCACGGCGTTCGCGCCCGCTTCCTGCATGTGATAGCCGCTGATCGAGATCGAGTTGAACTTCGGCATCGACTGCGCGGTGAACTCGATGATGTCGGCCACGATGCGCATGCTCGGCGTCGGCGGATAGATGAAGGTGTTTCGGACCATGAACTCCTTCAGGATGTCGTTCTGGATCGTGCCGGCGAGCTTTTGGCTAGCGACGCCCTGCTCTTCGCCTGCGACGATGAAGCAGGCGAGGATCGGCAACACCGCGCCGTTCATCGTCATCGAAACCGTCACCTGATCGAGCGGGATGCCGTCGAAGAGCCGCTTCATGTCCTCGATGCTGTCGATCGCGACGCCCGCTTTGCCGACATCGCCCGTCACGCGCGGGTGATCCGAGTCGTAGCCGCGATGCGTGGCGAGATCGAAGGCGACGGAAAGCCCCTGCTGTCCAGCGGCGAGATTCCTGCGGAAGAATGCGTTGGTTTCATCCGCGGTCGAGAAACCGCCGTACTGGCGGATCGTCCATGCGCGGTTCGCGTACATCGTCGCGCGCGGACCGCGGACGAACGGAGCGGCGCCCGGCAGCGTGTCGAGCGACTCGAGCTTCTCGAGATCCGCGGCGGTGTAGAGCGCCTTGATGCGGATTCCCTCGGGCGTCTCCCAGTTCAGCGACTCGGGATCCTTGCCCTTCAGTTCGCTCTTCGCGAGCGCGCGCCACTTCTCCAGATCCGCATGCTTCGACATCGTGAAACTCCCATGGATCGAGCCGAGCCAAGATAGCCGCTACATCGCGCGGCGATAGCGACCGCCGACCGCAAAAAGCGCGTCGCAAAGCTGGCCGAGACTCGCCACTTCGACGCTGCGCATCAGCTCTTCGAATAGGTTCTCGCCATGCGTCGCAGCGGATTGCAAACGCGCGAGTGCCATGTCGCGCTGGTCCGCGTGTCGCGCGCAGAACACGCGCAGATTCTCGAGTTGCCGTGTCTTCTCCGCCTCGTCGGAGCGGATCAACTCGCGCGGCGGGATCGCGGCATCCGCTTCGCTCTCCTGCCGGACGAAGGTGTTGACGCCAACGATCGGCAGCGCGCCGGAATGCTTGCTCTCTTCATAGCGAAGGCTCTCGTCCTGGATCTTCGAGCGCTGGTACAGCGTCTCCATCGCGCCGAGAACACCGCCGCGCTCCGTAAGCCGCTCGAATTCGCGCAGTACGGATTCCTCGACGACATCGGTGAGTGCGTCGATCACGTAGGCGCCCTGCGTGGAATTCTCGTTCTTCATCAGGCCGAGTTCGCGATTCACGATCAGCTGGATTGCGACTGCGCGGCGAACCGATTCTTCGGTCGGCGTCGTCACGGCTTCGTCGTACGCATTCGTGTGCAGGCTGTTGCAGTTGTCCGCGATTGCGGTGAGCGCTTGCAGCGTGGTGCGAATGTCGTTGAACGCCATCTCTATCGCGTGCAGCGAGCGACCCGACGTCTGCACGTGGTACTTCAGCTTCTGCGAGCGCTCGGACGCGCCGTAGCGCTCGCGCATCGCCACCGCCCAAATGCGCCGCGCCACGCGACCGATCACCGAATACTCGGCATCCAGGCCATTGCTGAAGAAGAACGAGAAGTTCGGCGCGAAGGCATCGATCGCCATGCCGCGCGCGCGCCACGCTTCGACGTAGGTGAAGCCATTCGCGAGCGTGAAGGCGAGCTGCGTGATCGGGTTCGCTCCGGCTTCCGCGATGTGATAGCCGGAGATCGACACCGAATAGAAATTGAGTACTTCGTTATCCACGAACCACTGCTGCACGTCGCCCATCGCACGCAGCGCGAACTCGGTCGAGAAGATGCAGGTGTTCTGGGCCTGGTCTTCTTTCAGGATGTCGGCTTGTACGGTGCCTCGCACGTGACGCAACACATCGGCGCGAATGCGCGCGTAGGTGTCCGCATCGACCGCCTCGTGACCCGGAATGCCGAGCAGCCCGAGGCCGAGACCATCGTGCCCCGGCGGCAGCTCGCCGGCGTAGTCGGGCAGCCCGCGCGATGCGAAACGCGCGCGCACGGCATCGAGCTGCTGCGTCTCGCGCAAGTGTCGCTCTACTTGCTGATCGATCGCTGCGTGCAGGAAGAATGCGAGGATCACCGGTGCGGGTCCGTTGATCGTCATCGAGACGGACGTGCGCGGATCGCAGAGATCGAAGCCCGAGTAGAGCTTTTTGGCATCATCGACGGTGCACACCGACACACCCGAGTTTCCGACCTTGCCCCAGATGTCGGGTCGCTCGTGCGGATCGCGTCCGTAGAGCGTGACGCTGTCGAACGCGGTCGAGAGGCGCGCGGTGCCCTGCCCCGCTGCGAGGAGATGGAAGCGCCGATTGGTGCGCTCGGGCGTTCCTTCGCCCGCGAACATCCGCGTTGGCTCTTCGTCCTCGCGCTTGAACGGGAACGCGCCTGCGGTGAACGGGAACGCACCCGGCACGTTCTCGCGTCGCAGGAAGCGCAGTGCCGCTCCCCACTCGTCGATCGCCGGCACCGCGACGCGCGGAACCTGCGAACCCGAGAGCGTCTCGACGTGATTCTCGACCGGAATCGCGCGACCGCGCACTGCGTAGCTCTGCGTCACTGCAGCGTAGCGTTCGCGGAGCGCGGGCCACGCGGCGAGATCAGCGCGCGCGTCTTCGGACAACGCGGCGAGCGTCGCGTCGCGTTGAGATTGCAGTGCGGCGGCAACATCGCGCGACGCGACGGCGTGTTGCGCGCGATCGAGCGCCCAAGCATCGGACGCGCGTTCCGCTTCGGCGTCCGAGCGCGCGCGATAGCCACGCACCGCCTCGGCGATCTCCGCGAGATAGCGGCGTCGCGGCGCCGGCACGAGCGGGCTCGTCTCCACCGCCGCGAGCGGAGCCTCCGCCGGCAACGCGAAACTGTGACCCGCGCGCTCGACGAGAGCCGCCACGAGCGCGCGATAGAAGCGCTCGGTGCCCGCATCTCCGAAGCGGCTCGCGATCGTGGCGAACACCGGCACTGCGTCGTCGGACGCAGTGAATGCGGTGCGGTTGCGGCGCCATTGCTTGCGGACGTCGCGCAATGCGTCCTGCGCGCCGTGGCGATCCGACTTGTTCAGCACCACCAGGTCGGCGAGATCGAGCATGTCGATCTTCTCGAGCTGAGAAGGCGCGCCGTACTCGGGTGTCATCACGTAGATCGAGAGATCCGCGAGCTCGGTGATCTCCGAGTCGCTCTGACCGATGCCGGCGGTCTCGACCAGTACCAGATCGAAGCCTGCGCCCTGCAATACGCCAACTGCGTCACGCACGGCCTGCGACAGCGCGAGGTGCGCCTGGCGCGTCGCCAACGAGCGCACGTAGATGCCGGGCTGGCCGATCGCGTTCATCCGAATGCGGTCGCCGAGCAGCGCGCCGCCGGTGCGACGCCGGGTCGGATCGACCAGCAAACAGCCGATCGTCAGCGCCGGGTGATCGCGGCGCAGCCGCCGCACCACTTCATCGACGACGCTCGATTTGCCCGCGCCGCCCGTACCCGTGAAGCCGACGATCGGCGCCGCTGCGCCATGCCGACGCTTCGCAATCGCGGCGCGCATGCGCTCGACCTCGGCGTCCCTCTCGCCGCCGCGCGCTTCGAACCAGGAGACCAGCCGTGCCACCGCGACGGGCGCGTCCGGCGCGAGGCGCGCGAGCTCGGCCGTCGCATCGATGCGCGGCCGCTCTGCCGACTCGACGAGAATCTGCCGGATCATGCCTTCGAGCCCGAGGCGCCGGCCGTCGTCCGGAGAGAAGATGCGCGCGACGCCGAGTTCGTGGAGCTGCTCGATCTCGGCGGGCGCGATCACGCCGCCGCCGCCGCCGTACACGCGAATGTGACCTGCACCGCGCGCGCGCAGCTGTTCGACGAGAAACCCGAAGAACTCCATGTGCCCGCCCTGGTAGGACGAGATGCACACCGCGTGCGCGTCTTCCTGCAGCGCCGCATCGACGATCTCATCGACGCCGCGGTCGTGACCCAGGTGGATCACCTCGGCGCCCTGCGCCTGCAAGATGCGGCGCATGATGTTGATCGCCGCGTCGTGGCCATCGAAGAGCGACGCGGCAGTGATGATGCGAACGGCGCCCTTCGCCGGAATCGCCTCGGCCACGCGCAACGATGCCGTGCTCACGAGTCGTTCCCCCTTGCGGTGCGCAATGCGCCCGCGCGACTCGCGACGCGCGCGCGGTACTTCTCGATCTCGTCGCGCAGACCTGCGAGCTCGCCGATGCGCGCGTCGAGTTCGGCAAGGCGCTGCGCGAGTACCTCGTCGAGGCGGTCGAGCATCGCGGTCGTCGAGCCCGCGATCGCGTGCACGTCGTTGAGGTCGCGAATCTCGACGAGCGGCAAGCCGAGGATCTGGAGCCGCTGGATGAATCGCAGGCGTTCGATTTGATCGGGCCCGTAGACGCGGCGGCCACCTGCGCGACGCCGTACGCCGGGGAGCAGCCCGAGTTCCTCGTAGTAGCGGATGGTGCGCGCCGACAGGCCTGTCTGCGCGCAGACCTCCGCGATCAGCAGCTCGGGTTCGGGATTCGCGGCGCTCTCGGGAGCTGTTTGCCAGTTCACGTCAACTGTCTAGCGGCAATCCGAATAGACCGCCAAAGCCGCTCTCTCGCAGGCTCGGCCCGTCAGCTACCGGGTCGTTTCGCACCTGCTCTGCGCTTCGGTTCCGCGGTGTCTCGCGAAGCCGCAACTGCGGCGGGATGCGGCACCGAGGCGAGTTGCTCCCGAATGCTGTGACCGACGGCCAGCACCACGAGTCGGCGAAGATCGTCGAAATGGCGGTCGGCATCGAAGCCCTTTGGGTCGATCAGCATCCGAACCGAAGCGGCCTGCAGCATCGCGAGGATCAGGTTCGGGACGAAGTCGAGACCCGGCAGCGGCGCACCCAAGGTGTCCTCGATCCCGCGCGCAATTGCCTGTTCCGCATGCGCCGAGGCGCGCCGCAGCGTGGCGCGGGTCGCGGCGGAGACGCGAATCGGCTCGAAGGTCAGTGTCAGCAGGAGCCGCAGCAGGTGGGGCTTCGTCGTGAGGAACTCGCGCATCGCGGTGAACGACTGGTCGAGTCGATGCAGTGGATTCGCGCCGGCCGCGTAGGCGCGTATCGCAATCGTGTCGGTCCAGTCTGCCGCGACGCGTTCGACCAGCGCTGCGAGAAGTCCGTCCTTGCTGCCGAAGTGCCAGTAGATCGCGGTCTTCTGGATGCCCGCTCGCCGGCAGATCGTGTCGACGCTCGACGCTCGAAAGCCATGCTCGGTGATGACCGCGATCGCGGCTTCGAGAATCCGCTCGCGACTCGCGCGCCCCTGGGCCGTTCTCCGGACGCGCGTCCCTCGGCGCGCTGGCTTCGACGTTTCACTCGCCGCGCCAGTCTCGGGTCGTCTCCGTTTCATGCCGGCACCTCGACGTCGCCCACTTCGGCTCGCCCGACTGTACCAGCGGTACAGGGAAGAGGACTCCAACTTGGCGCGATCCCTACGAGAATTCGCCATGGCGCGCGATGGTTCATTTCGGGTACACCGCGTTCCTGGTTTCAACAAAGGGGGTTCCCCGTGCAATCAATCCCGCTCATCGTCCGGCTCTTCGCAGCCAGCTTGTCGCTCGTGGCGCTCCCTGCATCGGCCTATCAAATCGGCCAGCGCGTGATGACCTACCAGGACGCCGCGCGCGGCAATCGGAACATCGGCACCGACATCTTCTATCCGGCCGACACCAGCGGTGCGAACGTGCCCGTGGCGGCGCCGCCGGTCGGCGGCTTCCCGGTAATTGCATTCGGGCACGGCTTCACGATCGGGTCGAATCTCTATTCGTTCGTCGAGGAGCTGGCCGCCGACGGCTACATCGTGGTGTTGCCCGCGACCGAGACGGGCTTCGCGCCGAACCACACCAATTTTGGCGAGGACCTCGCCTTTCTGGTGAACGCGCTCAAGGCGGCCGGCGCGACTCCCGCGTCGTTCCTCTATGGCGCTGTCGCTGCGCGCGGCGCCGTGGGCGGTCACTCGATGGGCGGCGGCGCGAGCTTCCTCGGCGCACAGGGCGACGCAGGTGTCGACGCCGTGTTCGGCTTCGCGTCGGCGAACACCAATCCCTCGGCGATCGCGGCAGCCGCGAACGTCACGGTGCCGACGCTCCTGTTGGCCGCCGGCAACGACTGCGTGGCGCCGCCGAGCAGCCATCAGATTCCGATCTACGACGCGTCCGCGTCCGCGTGCCGCGCGTACGTCGAGATCGACGGCGCGAGTCACTGCCAGTTCAATGACTACTCCCTCACCTGCGACATCGGCGAGTTCTGCTCGGCGTCGATCTCGCGCGCCTCGCAGTTTGCGCTGACGACTTCCGTGCTGCTTCCGTGGCTCGACGCGGTGTTGAAGAACGAAGCCTTCGCGTGGGACGATTTCCAGGCCGTGCTCGCGGGCAACCCGACCTTCGCGGTCGAGCAGGATTGCGCCGATCCGCCGGAGCCCGCGTGCAGCAATGGCATCGACGACGACGCCGACGGTCTTGCTGATGCGCCCGGCGATCCAGGCTGCGCGAATCCGAACGACGACTCCGAGCAGTCGCCCGCGCTCGCCTGCGACGACGGACTCGACAACGACGGCGATGCGCTCGCCGACTTCCCGCTCGATCCGGGCTGTGAGAACGGCACGAGTCCCGCCGAGAATCCCAAGTGCGACGACGACATCGATAACGACGGCGACGGCAAGATCGATTGGGACGGCGGCGCTTCCGCCGCGCTGCCCGATCCGCAGTGCGTGACGCCGTACCGCGTGGAGGCGAGCGGCAGCTGCGGGCTCGGCGCGGAACTCCTCGTCGCGTTGCCGGCCCTCTCGATGCTCGCACGACGGCGCCGCGCGTAGCGATTCCGCCGTCCTACATCGGCGTGACGCTTCTCCGTTTCGGCGGCAGCGGGTCCTGCGGTCGCGCGGTGATCACCGCGAAGCGCGCGCACAGCTCCGCGCGCAATCGCTCGGGCGCGACGATCGCGTCGATCACCAGCTCGCTCGCGAGACGCTCGATGTCGATGTCTTCGCGATACTCGCTGCGCAGCTTCTCGGTCTCGAGCTCGCGCTCGTCTTCGGGCATCGCTTGCAGCTTGTTGTAGTAGACGGCGTTGACGGCGGCCTCGGGACCCATCACCGCGATCATCGCGGTCGGCAGCGCGAGGCACGCGTCGGGCGCAAAGCCAGGTCCGCCCATCGCGTAGAGGCCGGCGCCATACGCTTTGCGCACGATCACCGAAATGCGCGGCACCTTCGCCTCGGACACGGCTTGCACCATCTTCGCGCCGGCGCGGATGATGCCCTGGCGCTCGACCTGCTTGCCGATCATGAATCCCGGCACGTCGGCGAGGTAGAGCAGAGGGATTCCGTAGGCGTCGCAGAGGCCGATGAAGCGCGCGGCCTTGTCGGCGGAATCGACGAAGAGCACGCCGCCCTTCACCTTCGACTGATTCGCGATGATGCCGATCGGGCGCCCGTCGATGCGCGCGAACCCGGTGAGCAGCTCGCCGGCCCAGAGCTTCTTCAGCTCGAAGAAGGACTCGGCGTCGATGATGCGATCGATCACCTCGCGCATGTCGAAGGGCTTGTTCTCGTCGCGCGGAATCACGGATTCGAGCTCGGCGGGATCCTTTGCAGGCGGTCGCGCCGCGGCGATCGGCAACGCGGCGCCGGCGCGCAGCGGGAGATATCCGAGGTACGCGCGCGCAGCGGTGATCGCCTCCTCCTCGGTCTTCGCGAGCAGATCGCCGAGTCCCGACACGGAGCAGTGCATGCGCGCGCCGCCCATCTCTTCGAGCGTCGTCAACTGCCCGATCACCATCTCCGCCATCCGCGGCGAACCGAGATACATGCTGGCGTTGCCTTCGACCATGAAGAGCGCGTCGCAGAACGCCGGGATGTAGGCGCCGCCGGCTGCCGAGGGGCCGAAGAGCAGGCAGAGTTGCGG
>JANNKU010000008.1:0-25694 GCA_031396445.1 Deltaproteobacteria bacterium
CCTCGTACCCGTCTTTGCCGGGCATCGCGATGTCGGCGAGCACGAGGTCGGGTCGCGTTTCGTTGGCGCGCAGGACTGCATCATCGCCGTTGTCGACGGTGATCAGCACTACGTCTTCGTTCGCGAACGAGATTCCAACGACCTTCTGGATCGTGACGCTGTCGTCGGCGAGAAGGAGCGTTTTCGGCATGGTACCCCCCGGTCCCTTGGCGCGGCTCAGCGGAAGTCAATCGAACGCGGCGAACGCTGCAGGTCTTCGCCGGTCCCGTCCACACAGAGCCTGTTGACGAAGCCTATCGTCGCGGCGTCGATTGCGATTGAACGCTTTTTCGATACTACCACCGCGTCCTCGTCTGGCCGATAGAGACGAGAGATCGTTCTCGAGAGGAGTGGTGATGATTCTGCGCGCGGCAGCCGGTTCGGACGTGGGTCGCCGTCGAGCGGCCAACGAGGACCACTATGCGCTCGCGCCCGAGATCGGCCTCTACCTCGTGGCTGATGGTCTCGGGGGTCACGTCGCGGGACAGGTCGCGAGCGAACTCGCGGCCGAAGCTGCGCTGCGCACCGTGCGAACGCTCGAAGGCGCTGCGCCGAGTCTGGCCGAGAAGCTCCGCTATGCGGTCACCGCGGCGAATCGCGAAGTGCATGAGACCGCGCGTCGTCGCCCCGAGCTGCAAGGCATGGGCACGACCTTCGTCGCGCTGCTCGCACAGGAAGGTCGAGCCGCGCTTGCGCACGTGGGCGACAGTCGCGCCTATCTCGTGCGCGGTGAACGCATCCGCCAGCTCACCGACGACCACTCGCTGGTCGGCGAATTGCTGCGTCGCAACGAGATCAGCCCCGATGCCGCACGCGAGCATCCGCAACGCCACGTGTTGACGCGCGCCGTCGGCGTGCGCGCGCAAGTCGAACCCGATCTAGCCGAACTCTCGCCCGACGAGAGCGACGTCTTCGTGCTCTGCTCCGACGGCCTCACCGGCCATGTGCGAGACGAAGAAATCGCCAAGGCCGTCTGCGGTGGCGTCGATCCGCAAGAGGCCATCGACTCGCTGATCCGCCTAGCGAACTCGCGCGGCGGCGAGGACAACATCACCGTCGTCGTCGTGCGCTGCGAGAAGAGCGCCGCCTCCGAGTAGTTCGCGCGAAGCGCCCGCTCCGCGCCACATTCGAAGGGAAGCCCATGCAAGCGGAGCCGCCGTTCCCGGCGGCGTAGCGCGCAGCGAGCCGAAGGCGAGCGAAGCCCATCAGGCTCGCGGTCGTGCTGGCAACAAGACGATCGGCCGTCTGCGGCCGATGCGGTGGGGTTGCCACCGCATTCGTCCAGCGCACCCGCGCCGCGGCTCAGCGCTCCGTCAGCGACTTCAGCTTCGAGCGCAGTCGTCCCACGGCCTTGGTGTGGATCTGACACACGCGAGATTCGGTGATCCCGAGGATCGAACCGATCTCCTTCATGTTGAGGTCTTCGTAGTAGTAGAGCGTCAGCACCAGCCGCTCCTTGTCGGGCAGCGAGCCGATCGTCTCTGCGATCACACCGCGCGTCTCCTGCTGCTTCAGCGCGGAGTAGGGATTCTCGGAGTGGATGTCCTCGACGATGTCCGCGTACGAACCGGTGCGCTCGCCCTCGGAGTTTCCGCCGCGCAGCTCTTCGAGGTTCACGAGCGACACGCCGCGCACCTGATTGAGCAGCTCGTGGAACTTCTCGAGTTGCAGGCCGAGCGAGTCGGCCACTTCTTCTTCGCTCGCCGAACGACCGAGTCGCTGTTCCACTTCGCCATACGCACGCTCGAGTCTGCGGCCCTTCTGGCGCACGCTGCGCGGCACCCAGTCGAGCGATCGGAGCTGGTCGAGGATGGCGCCCTTGATGCGGAACTCGGCGTAGGTCTTGAACTTGCAGTTCTTGTCGGGGTCGTACTTTTCGATCGCATCCATCAAGCCGATGACGCCCGTGTTGTGCAGGTCGTCGAGATCGATGTGCGAAGGAAGCCGGACTGCGATCCGATTCACGATGTATCGAATCAGCGGGGCGTGCTCGAGCACGATCTGCTCTTTCACTGACGCCGGAACCTCGTTGTGTTGCTCCTTGGCCTCTCGCAGCATCGTCTCCATGGTGTTTTGCTCCCCGTCCATCGCGTTCGTTTCGCACTCCCGTGCCGGGCCCTTGCCGGCTGGCTGCATCTGCGATGCACCGAAAGAGCACGGCTTGTGCCAACGCGTGATGGCCGGCGCTGCAACAACGGAGTGCAGCGCTGCGGACGGCTCGTCGCCGCGCGGGGCCCGCGCGCAAACCCGCGTCGCGCGACGAGTTCTCGATTGGGATGGAGCGAGGAAGTGGAGCGATCAGCCGTTTCGGGGTCTGCCGCCGAGGGCGGCGGGCGCGCGCCGAGCGTCAAAAACCCGGCGAGTCCGCGCGCGTGCTGTCACGCTATTGAACTCCGAACGGCGCGATGCTGGCGGGATCACGCGCAGGAGCGTGGGACTCGAGTCCCTTCTTCTTGATATTCTCGATCAGCGTGGTGCGATTGAGGCCCAGCAGGCGCGCGGCCTGGTTCTTGTTCCAGCCGGTCTTGTCGAGCGCCTGCAGGATCAGCTTCGTTTCGAGGCGATCGACCACGTCGTTGAAATCGATGCCGCCCGGGCCGAGCGCCGGCGCGGTCGCTTCCGCCGTCGCCGCGCTGCGTCGGAACAGCGGCGGTAGATCCGAGACGTCGATCACGCCTTCGCCGCGCATCACGACCATGCGCTCGACCAGATTCTCGAGCTCTCGCACGTTGCCGGGCCATTCGTGTTCGAGCATTCGATCGAGCGCGGCCGCCGTTATGCCCTCGACCTTGCGCGCCTTCTCGGTGTTCAAGCGGTCGAGGAAATGCTGCACCAGCAGCGGGAGGTCTTCTTTGCGCTCCCGCAGCGGCGGCACTTCGATCGGGATCACGTTCAAGCGGTAGAAGAGGTCTTCGCGGAACGCGCCGCTGCGGATCGCTCTTTCGAGATTCTGGTTGGTGGCGGCGATCACGCGCACATCGACCCGCATCGGCTTCGACGAGCCGACCGGCTCGAAGCTGCGCTCTTGCAACACGCGCAACAGCTTCACCTGGAGGTTGGGGCTCATGTCGCCGATCTCGTCGAGGAAGATCGTGCCGCCGTCCGCTGCGGCGAAGCGTCCCTCGCGGTGCGCCACGGCGTTGGTGAAAGCGCCCTTCACGTGGCCGAAGAGTTCGGATTCGAGCAGCTCTTCGGGAATTGCGCCGCAGTTCAGCGAGATCAGCACGCGTTCTGCACGCCGGCTGTTGTAGTGGATCGCGCGCGCGATCAGTTCCTTGCCGGTTCCGCTCTCGCCGGTGATCAGCACCGTCGAGTCGCTTTCGGCGACTTTGTCGACGAGATCGAGTACGCCGCGCAGCGCTGCACTCTGGCCGACCACGTTGTCGAAGCGATAGCGCGAGCGGAGCTGGTTCTGCAGCAGCCGGTTCTCGGTGCGCAAGCGCCGGTGCTCGATCGCCTGCTCGACCAGCCGTCGCACGACGTCGAGCGAACCTTCGAAGGGTTTGTGCAAATACCAGAACGCGCCAGCGCGCAGCGCATCGACCGAATGCTCGACCGAGTCGTACCCAGTCATCACGATGCAGGGCAGGTCGGCATCGACGTCGTGGATCTGGCGCACCAGCTCGAGGCCGCTGATGCCGGGCATGCGCACATCGCAGAGCACCAGGTCGACGGGTTCGGCCGTCACGACGGCCATCGCCTCGCTGGCATCGCGCGCGCAAGTGATGGTGTAGCCACAGCGAACGAGGATGCGCTCGAGAGCGCGGCGATAGAGCTCCTCGTCATCGACGATCAGCACATGAGAGCGGCGCAGTGTCGGATCCTCCGCGACAGCGGAGGGGGGCGGGCGCATTGTAGGACGCAGAGACGACGCAGCAAGACAGGAAGCTCAAGCGTCCCACTTTTGGGACCGATAGGGCCTCCATGAATCGCCAGAACTCCGCAGCGAAGTTGCCCGCGCCGACTCCGAGGATCGAGACGCCGTCGGGCATGGTGCTCGTGGTCGATGACGAGCCGCTGATGCTGCGCGCGCTCGGCCGCATCCTGCGTGAGGACGGTCACCAACTCGTACTCGCCGAGAGTCCGGACGCGGCCGACGCGGCGCTCGCCGATCCGGGGCTCGACGTTGCGCTCCTCGATCTGGTGATCGGAACCGCGAGTGGGCTCGAGATGCTCGACCGCATCAAGCGCGAGCGTCCCGACATCGAAGTGGTCGTGATGACGGGTCATGCCAGCATCGAGAGCGCCGTGCGCTGCATCCGGCGCGGCGCCTTCGACTACCTCGCGAAGCCCTTCGACGACGTGCATCGGGTTCGCACCACCGTGCAGAAAGCGCTCGAACGCAGGCGCTTGCTGCGCCGCAATCGCGAACTCGAAGAGCGACTCGAAGGCCACACGCGTGAGCCGGAATTGATCGGCCATGCGCCGAAGATGCGACGCCTCGGCCGCACCATCGAAAGCCTGCGCCACAACGAGAGTCACGTGCTGATCCAGGGCGAGAGCGGCACCGGCAAGGAACTCGTCGCGCGCGCGGTGCACGCGAGCAGTCGTCGCCACGACGGTCCCTTCGTGCCGGTCGATTGCGGCGCGCTGCCCGAGTCGATCATCGAGAGCGAACTCTTCGGGCATGAGCGAGGCGCGTTCACCGGCGCAGTGGGGGCGCCGGGACTGTTCCGGATGGCGAAGGGCGGGACGCTCTTTCTCGACGAGATCGGCGAGCTGCCGATCGCCATGCAAGCCAAGTTGCTGCGCGCGCTGCAACACAAAGAGGTGCGACCGGTGGGTGGCTCGGGCGCCGTGCCGGTCGATCTGCGCGTCGTCGCAGCCACGCACCGCGATCTCGCCGCAATGGTCGAGACGGGTCGCTTCCGGATGGACCTCTTCTACCGGCTGAACGTCGTGCGCATCGAGATTCCGCCGCTGCGCGAGCGACTCGAAGATGTGCCGATGCTGGTGCAGCACTTCCTCGACAAGCAGCGGCGCGGCGGTGTCGTCGTCGATGGCATCGGCGACGACGCCATCGCGCGGCTGATGGAGCACGACTGGCCGGGCAACGTGCGCGAACTCGAGAACATCATCGAGTCAGCGGTTGCGCTCGCCAAGGGACCGTGGCTGCGTGCAGCCGATCTCCCGATGGGACGGAATCGGCGCGTGGCGTCGCTCGGCAGCGCGCGCGAAACCGGAGCGGATGGCGCAGACGCCGCCGTGCTCGGCGCGCTGCCGCTCTCGCTCGACGCCTACGAGCGCAGCGCCCTCGAACGCGCGCTGCTCGAGTGCGGCGGCAACGCGACCGATGCGGCGCGCTGCCTCGGCATCGGCCGCAGCACCTTCTATCGCAAACTCGGCAAGCACGGTCTGCGTGTGCCTGGGTTGGTCGACCCCGCTTGATGGGATAGATTGCCGCCGCCCCCCGAATGAATGAGCGATCGAGTGCTGCGCATACACGCGCAAGGCTCGGCCGCTCGCAGCGACGAAGCGCTCGGATCGAGCGGCTTCGTTCGGCGGAGTCGGGTGGGTCGAGCGCGCGAGCCGGTTCGCATCGTCGTCGCAGAGCCGTCGCCGCGAGAGGGCGGCGGCAAACTCGGCACCGTCGAGGCGTTGCGTCGCATCGGTCGCGGCGTGCGCATCGAAGTCGTTCACGACGCCGCCGCTGCAATCGAGCTGGCGCGCAGCACCGCCGATCTGGTGATCGTCGATCGCGATCTCGGCGCCGAGGGCGCGCGCGTACTCGCGGCGCTGCGACGCAGCGGTCCGCCGGTCGTGATCGTGACGCCCGAAGCGACCGCCGACGTCGCGCTCGAGACCTTCAAATCCGGCGCAGCCGATTGCGTGACCGCCAGCGCCGACTACGCAGAGGTGCTTCCCGCCGTCGCGCTCGAACAGCTCCGCGCGTGGCGCGCAAAATCTGCGCGGCGCGCGGTGCACCAGCGCATCCGCTCACTCGAGCGGTTGCACGAGACGATCGTCGATCACTTCCCGGCGTCGCTCGCAGTGCTCGACGCGGAAGGCCGTCTCGTCACCGTCAATCCCGAGTTCGAGCGCGCGTTTCTCGCGGGTGCGGCGGCGGAGGGAAGGCCGCTCGACGGCGTACTGCCCGCCGACTTGTTGGCGAGCGCCGACGTGCCGGACCTGCTCGCGCGCGCGCTCGCTGGCGCGGCGCGCACGCCGCGGATTGCGCACGCGCGCGATGGCGAGAACGCCCGCGCGTTCGACGTCCGCGCCGAGAAGCTCGACGCCGAAGGCCGCATCCTGCTGGTGCTCGCCGATGTGACCGAGCGCGAGCGGCTCGCGAAGAACGTTCGCGACCTGCGCGGCTACATGGAAAACATCATCAACACCATGTACAGCGGCCTCGTCGTGGTGGACGAAGCGGCGCGCGTCGCGGTGGCGAACCCGATGGCGGAGCAGATTCTCGGCGAAGCGCGCGGCTCGCTGAAAGGGCGTGCAGTCCGCGACTGGTTCGGTGCCGCTGCGGCGCCCGACGGCTGCATCGCGCGCACGCTCAGCGAAGGCGCGCGCGTGCGCGGTGCCGAGGGCGTGGTGCTGCGCGCGGATGGCAAGAGCGTGCCGGTCGCGATCTCGTCGTCGCCGCTGGTCGATGCCGATGGCACGCGACTCGGTGCGGTGGTGATCTTCCCCGACGTGTCGGAGCTGGTGCAGCTCCAGTCGCAGGTGTTGCACACGGAGAAGATGGCGTCGCTCGGACGGCTCGCGGCGGGCGTGGCGCACGAGATCAACAACCCGATGGGTTTCGTGCACGCGAATCTTTCGCAGATGGAGGAGTACCTCGGCGACGTCGCGCGGCTGCTCGATGCCGCGCGCAGCGGGCCGGAGATCTTCGCGTCGCTGGCGCGCGCGCTCGACGCCGAGACGCTGCTCGCCGATTTCGGGCAGGCGATTCGCGAATCGCAAGAAGGCTCGGAGCGCATCCGCCACATCGTCCAGGATCTGCGCGCCTTCGCCTATCGCGACGACGGCGAGTGGGTGCCCGGCGACGTGAATCGCTGTCTCGACTCCACCGCGCACATCGTGTGGACCATGATGAAACACAGTGTGGTGCTGCAGAAGGAATACGCGGCGCTGCCGCCGGTGCGCTGTCATCCGAAGCAACTCGAACAGGTCTTCATGAACCTGCTGGTGAACGCTTATCAGGCGATCGAGGCGCGCGTGGCGCGCGACGGCGCGGGCGGCACCGGCGTGATCGTGCTCGGCACGGCGACGCGAGACGACGGCGTCGTGATCTCGGTCTCCGACGACGGCGCCGGCATCTCGCCCGAACACGCCGATCGGATCTTTGAGCCGTTCTTCACCACCAAGGAAGTGGGCGAGGGGACTGGCCTCGGACTTTCGACGTCGTTCGAGATCGTGCGACGTCACGGCGGCACGATCCGCGCGCTGCCGCGCGACGGCGGCGGCACGATCTTCGAAGTGTTCCTGCCGTTGCAGGGACCGGACGGGCAAACCCCGCAACCGTGAGCGGCGATCCGCCGACGCTGCTGCTGGTCGATGATGAGGCGCGCATCCTCTCGGCATTGCGCCGCTCGCTGCGACGAGAAGGTTGGCGCGTGCTCACGGCATCGACGCCCGCCGAAGCGCTGCGCTTGCTCGACGAAGAGCCGATCGATGCGGTGCTCTCCGATCACAAGATGCCCGGCATGAGCGGTCTCGAAGTGCTCGAAGCCGCGGCGCGGCGGCGCCCGAATGCCGTGCGCATGCTGATCTCCGGTTGGCCCGACGAGATCCCGGCTGGGCGACTCGAAGCGCTCGGCGTTCGCGCGCTGATCCCGAAACCGTGGGACGATGCGGAGCTCAAGCGCGTCCTGCGTGCCGCGCTCTCAAACTCATGATTCCGCTCGGTCGCGGAAGCGACCGAGCCGAACACGAGTCAGGGGGCGGGTTGCCGTGCGGGCGCAACTCATGATCTCGCTCGGTCGCGGACGCGGCCGAGCCGAACACGGGTCAGGGGATTCCTTGGGCTATTCGCGGGGGAGGCGGCTCAGGTATTCGAGGTCGGTCTTCTGCGAGTTCTTCGCGCCGACGGAGAGCACACGAAAGCGTCGCTGACGGCCGATCGTGTAGTAGATGCGACCCTTGCCGGCGAAGCCCAGCTCGAAAATCGTCAGATGGCTGGGAAGACCGCCGACCTTGCGGCGCACCGCGGCGGTCTCGACATCATCCGACAGGCGCTTCAGCTCCTCTTCTGCGCGCAGCTTCATCGATTCGTCGCGCAGTGCGATCAAGTCGTGGATCGCGTGATCGTCCACTTCGAGATTTTTGTAGAGCGTGCGAAGACGCTGTGTGAGCAGATCGAGATCGCGCGCGCGGGGGGCGGCAGGTTCCTTCGGCTGACCGGCGCGCTTCAGCTTTTCTTCGAGCGTGCGCAGCGCTTCGTCCTTGCGCGACAGATCGGCGAGCGCCTCGTCGAGCATTTCTTCGAGACCTGCGCGCTCGCTGTGAAGCGTCTGCTGGAATTGGCCCGCTTGCGTGCGCAGCTCGGACTCGCGGCGCGCCAGCACCGCGAGCTTCTCCTGGAGCGCGATCTGCTCGGCGCGCACCGCTGTCATCTCGCCCGATACCTCCGCCTCTACGCGGTCGTCGACCTCGCGCGTCAACGCGGCGAGTTCGGCTTCGATGCGCGCCGCGCGCGTGGCGGTTTCCTCGCGCGCGGCGAACGCTGCCGCGATGCGGCTCTCCTCGTAGCGTTGGCGGCGTCGGTCGTACAAGAAAAGTGTGTAGATCAGTGCCGCGGCGTAGCTGACCAGTACGCCGTTCGCGACCAGCGAGTTGTGCGGTACCGAGACGACCACGTCCGCACTGGCGGGGAGCAGCAGCGCGGCCTCGGCGACCGGATCGCCCGGCATCGGCGTGGGAATGCGGCGACCGCCGGCGTAGATCGGTTGACCGTCCGCGCCGAGTACGATCGCCGTGACGCGCACACCCCCGACGCGCACCCACGGCGAGTCACGCACTACGGCGTCGACCCGTCGCTGGATCTGGTCGGCGACGGGCCCCGCTGCGGGATCGACGCGCATCGCCGCCGTCACTTGTTCGCGGAAGGAGCGACTGAAGAGTTGCTCGACGCCCTTCACCGTGAACACGTAGAGAAGCACGAAGACCAGGATCGCAATGTAAGTGACGCGGAAGGAAGCGAGCCGATCGAGCGTGACACCTGGAACGACGACTGCCGCCGTACGCGTCGCGCCCACCGCGCCCATCATCGGAGCGGAGGGCGGAACTGTGTTTCCGTCAGACGGAAGAGTTTTCCCCATCGCTTCGACAGCATAGTCTGGGCCGCAGCGTTCCCCAGTCCTGAGAACGTTCGTGCGGGGCTGCCGCACGCAACTCGGGGGCGTTTCCCCGTCTCACACTTCGGCGCACGCTTCTTGCAGAGAGGAGGAGAGGCTTGCTGTACCGCGAGCCGACACATTGCACGCGTGAACGATCGATCCAAGGAGCGAACCGACAGCTCGCACGGTTTGCTCGCAGGTTGCTACGAAGCGTTCGAATGATTCGAAGCGCTCGGAGGTTTTGGTGGAAGGCGAGCGTCGACGAGAAAATCCCCGCACATCATTCGAAGGATGGGTGGAGATCTCCGTGGAAGGACAGCGCCGGCTCGCCACTGCGCGCGATCTGTCACCCGCTGGCATTGGCATCGATCTTCCTGGCGCCCCGCTCACACCGGCGTCGCCGCTCGTCTGCGAATTCGCGTTGCCGGGGATCTCATTGCCGCTCGCGCTCGACGGACACGTCGCGTGGGTGGCCGGCTCGCGGCTCGGCGTCCGCTTCGACGACGTCGACCCGGGACTCGCCGAGTTGCTCGAGAATCACGTCGCCGGAAGGTTCTGAGCCCACCGCCGCCGAACGGAGCGCTGCCTACTCGACGCAGCAAACGGCTCCCCTACGTTGCTCCGCCCATGCGCGTCGTCGACCTCGACAGGGACATGAGCGACGTCATCCCGACCGGGACGACGCGCGACAGCCAGTTGCTCTTCGAGCGCATGACCGAAGTGACGCTCGCGATGGCGGAACCCGCGCCAGGTCGCCGCATCCTCGACGTCGCGAGCGGCTTCGGGCAGGACTCGATCGCGCTCGCAGCGCGCGGCGCCAACGTGGTGGGTGCGGAACCTTCGGCGCGCATGACGGCGTGGGCGAAGTTGGTCTCGGCGAAGGCGAGCGGGCGCGTCCCGACGTGGGTGCGCGGCTGGTCCGACGCACTGCCGTTTGCGTCGAGCAGCTTCGACGCGGCGATCTGCAAGGGCGCCATCGATCATTTCGACCGACCCGAACTCGCGATCGCCGAGATGGCGCGTGTGACACGCCCAGATGGTCGCGTGGTGCTGGCGATCGCCAACTTCGATTCGCTCGCGTGTCGGCTGGCGCGCGCGCAAGACACCATGGGAGAACTCGTGAGCGGCGCCGCGCCGCGCCGCGGGCGACGTCACTATGATGTGCCGGCCGATCACTTCACGCGCTACGACGTTGGACTGATGCGCGAGCAGGCTGCGCGCTCACTCGATCTGGTGCGCGTGGTCGGCGTGTCGCTCGGCTGGGGCTTTGGCCCGTGGACGCGCCTGGTCGAGCGCTTGCCGCGCGCGCTGGCGTTCGGCGCGCTTCAGGCGCTCGACGCGCTCGCGTTGGGATCGCCGTCGCTCGCGGACGTCGTGGTGCTCGTCGGTCGCCCGCGCAGGCCCAGTACGCGGCGGTAGAGCGCGGCGGTCTGCGCGGCGATGCGCGGCCACGAGTAGGCCGCGACGATGCGCGCCCGCGCTTCGGCGCCGATACGCGCAGATGCGTCGGGTTGCTCGAGCAGCGTCGCGATGCCCTTCGCCAGCGCGTCGGGATCACCCGGGGCGACCAGCAAGCCGCCGCCGCCGGTGTGCATCACTTCGGGCAGCGCGCCCGCGTTGCTCGCGACTACCGGCGTGCCGCACGCCATCGCCTCGGTCGCGGGCAGACCGAAGCCTTCGTAGAGCGACGGCACGACCACCAGCGACGCGCGTTGATAGAGCCGCACCAGGTCCTCGGTCTCGACGCGACCGGTGATGCGCAGCCGCTCCGGCGCAATCCCCAGCTTCGCCGCCAGCATCTTCGCGTCGTGCAGCGGGTGATCTTCGTCCACCAGCACGAGCCGCACGTCGGGCGGCAGCTTGGCGAGCGCGCGCACCAGGAACGCGACGCCCTTGTTCGGGTCCGAGGTCCGGCCCACGCAGAGGATTTCGCCGGGCACACGCGTCGCCTGCGGGTCGGGCCGGAACAGATCCGTGTCGAGCCCGTTGCCGAGCATGTGCAGCCGCTCGGGGTCGATGCCGAAGTCGCGGCGGATCTGGCCGGCGCTCGCCTGCGACGACGTCACGATCGCGTCGAGCCGTCGCGCGACGAAGCGCTGCATGCCCACCGGGTGAAACTCGACGGTGCCGACGGCTTCCGAGAGCTTGGTGTCGCGCCGGAACGACGCACGCCGATCGATCGTCAGCGGGTGGTGGATCGTCGAAACCACCGGCAGGCCGAGTGCGCGCATCCCGAGCAATCCCCAACCCAGACACTGCACGTCGTGCACGAGGTCGTAGCGACGACCGGCGCGCAGCCGCGCAGCGGTTTCGAAAAACGCGCGCACGCTGAAAGCCGCGGGCTCCGGGAAGAAGCCGATGCGGCTCGCGCCGAGTTCCCACAGGCGTAGCGGCGAGAGCACGGAAGCCGGATTCTCGCGCGGCAGGAAACTCGCGTAGTCGTTCATGAACCACTTGCCCCAGAAGCGGTCGTCGTGGAGTTCCTGCACGCTGCCGGCGAAGGGCATCGGGTCGGGGTAGGGCGGCCCGACGAGCACATCGACGCGATGCCCGAGGCGCGTCAGCTCGCGCGCCAGGAACCACAGGTAGATCCCCTGGCCGCCGCAGCGCATGTTGCCGCGGTAGGCGGTGAAGAGGATTCGCAGCGGAGCGCTCACGCGGCACGCTTCTTTGCGTAGAGAACGAGACTCTTCGGGCAGATGCGATTCATCACCTGCTTCTCGATGCGATCGAGCCAGGGCGACATCGTCGCCTTGATCAAGAAGAGCCGGTAGAGCTGCACGAGCCGCGAATCGTCCGAGCGCGGCAGGCCGACGATCGAACGCAGCGCCCAATACGGTGTATGGAAGCCGTGCGCAAAGCCGACGCCGATCGGTGCGAGGCCGGCGGCGCGCAGCGCGTCGGCGAGATCGTTGGGCCGGAAGATGCGGATGTGCCCGCCCGGGGATTCGAAGTAGTCGTCGCCGAGGCGCAGATAGAGATGTTCGCTGGTCGCCGTCGGCACGGTGACGGCCGCGGTTCCGCCCGGTCGCACCACGCGCGAAAGCTCGCGCGCGGCAGCGCGGTAGTCGTGGACGTGCTCCATCACTTCGGAGCAGATCGCGCGGTCGAAGCTGGCGTCTTCGAAGGGCAGGCGAAAGGCATCGCCCTTCAACATCACGCCGGAGCGGGCGAGCTGTTTCGCGCGTGCGCGCAGCGGGCCATGGCCTTTGCGCAGCGACGGCAGATCGAGGTCGAGTCCGACCACGCGTGCGCCGCGCTCGAGCGCGCCGAAGCAGTGCCGTCCCTCGCCGCAGCCGACGTCGAGGAGGCGATCGCCGGGGCTAACCCCGAGCTGCTCGAGATCGACCGTGAGCAGCACGCCGCGTCTCCTCGAATACATCGACCAGCTGCGCGGCAGCGTCCGACCAGCGGAACACGCGCTGCACGCGCGCCCGCGCGTTGCGCCCCATCTCTGTGCAGCGCGCCGGATCGGCGAGCACCTCGCGGATCACCTGCGCGAGCGCCTGCGGATTGCGCGACGCAAAGAGGCGTCCCGCGTGGCCATCGGGCCCGAGCACCTCGGGCAATGCGCCCGCGTCGCTCGCAATCACCGGCACGCCGCAGGACATCGCCTCACTCGCCGGGAAGCCGAAGCCCTCGAAGTGCGACGGCACCACGGTGGCGCGCGCGGTCGAATACTGCGCGATCAGATCCGGCAGCTCGAGCCAGCGGCGTTCGAGTACGACGCGGTCTTCGAGGCCGTAGCGCTCGATCAATCGCGGCACGATGCCGTGATCGGGAATGCGCCCGTCGATGATCTTCAGCGTCACGTTCGCGGGCAAGAGCGCCATCGCCTGCAGCAGCGTGCCGATGCCCTTCTTGCGGTCTTCGCTGCGGCCGACGAAGAGCAGATCGGTCTCGATGCGCTGGCCCGGCGTCGGCGCGAAGAGATCCGCGTCGGTGCCGTTGTAGACGACGCGCACGTTCTTCTCGGGAATCCCGAAGCAGCGCTCGATCTCGCGGCGCGACGCCTCCGACACCGTGACGATCTTCGCCAGCCGCTTCGCCACCTGCTGCTGCATCAAGAGCGGGAAGTAGAGCGTGCGCCGGACGCGCTTCACGAAGCTCGGGTCGATCGCGAAGTCCGCCTCGCGATCGAGGTGCAGCGGGTGGTGGATCACCGAGACCACCGGCACGCCCGTCGCCTGCAATCCGAGCAGTCCCCACGACAGGCATTGATTGTCGAAAACGACATCGAAGCGGTGTTTGCGCATCAGTTCCGGCCAGCGCAGGAAGAGGCGCGCGCCGAAGGTCTGCATCTCGGGGAACACACCGAAGCGTGAGACGCCGAGTTCCCAGAACGTCAGCGGATCGAAGAGCCGCCGCACGGGCGTCTTGCGCACGACTTCGGGCATCGGGAAACCGAAGACGTTGGCGTTGGGGATCTCGTGGAGCGCGATGCCGGGATCGAGCGTAGGCAGCGGCGGCCCCGCGATCACCGTCACGTCGTGGCCGGCGCGCTGCCACTCGCGCGCGAGGTACGCGGTGTAGATGCCTTGCCCGCCGCAATACATGTTGCCGCGGTAGGTGAGCAGGGCGATCCGCACGCTTGGGTTCGACTATCGCGAGGAGTTGGAAGTCTGGGGCGGCGCCGTCTGTGCGGCGGGCGGAGCGACCTCCGCTTCCGGCTCGACCTGCACGGTCAGAATGGTCCAGCCGACCCAGAAGGTGAGCCCGAGCACGAAGAACACGAAGATCGCGACCGGGATGGCGAGCGCCCAATAGCTCTTCGACAGGATGCCAATCGTGAAGAGCAGCGCGGCGAGGCCGGCGCCAGCGCAAATCAGCGCGCCCTGGTTCTGCGTGTTGGGGGTCATGGGGGTCCTCCGATCGGGCGCCGAGTCTGGGGGGTGCTGACTCTCGTGTCAATCGAAGGTCGCGTCGCCTCCCTATCTGTATGTTCCCGCGCCATGCGCGTAATTGGCCTGATGTCGGGGACTTCCGCGGACGGCGTCGATGCGGCGCTCGTCGAGTGGCCCGACGATGCGGCGACGCGCCCATTCCGCCTCGCGGCGTTCCGCTCCGAGACCTTCGATCGCGCGCTACAGGATCGCATCCACCAGCTCGCGGCGGGGCGACTCGACGGCGCCGTGGTGTTGCGCGAGCTGGCGGCGCTCGACGTGCTGCTCGGCGAGCGATTCGCGGCGGCGGCAGCAGCGGTGGCGCACGAAGGCGGTGTGCCACTCGCGGCGATCGACGCCATTGCCTCGCACGGCCAGACCGTCGCGCACCATCCCGAGCTGCGCGCGACGCTGCAGATCGGCGATCCCTCGGTGATCGCCGAGCGCACCGGCGTCACGACGATCGCCGACTTCCGGCCGCGCGATCTCGCGGTGGGCGGCGAGGGCGCGCCGCTCGCGCCGTTCTTCCACTTCGCCGCGCTCGCGGATCCCGGCGAGTCGCGCGCGGTGCTGAATCTCGGCGGCATCGCAAACGTGACGGGCTTGCCGCGCGGCGGCGATCCCGACGCGGTGCTCGCATTCGACGTCGGCCCGGCCAATGCGCTGCTCGACACTGTCGTGCGCAGCAGCAGCGAGGGCCGCGAGAGCATGGACCGCGATGGCGCGCGTGCCCGCCGCGGCCGGGTGGATGCAGCGCTGCTCGCACGCTTGCTCGATGACGAGTACTTGCGCCGCGCGCCGCCGAAGTCCACCGGTCGCGAGCGCTACGGGTGGACCGAAGGCGAGGCGCTGGCGACCGAGTGGTTGCGCGCCGGCCGTGCGGCTGACGATCTGATCGCAACGCTGGTTGCCTTCACCGCCGAGTCCGTCGCACGAGCGTGTCGCGACTTTCTGGGTGGTGCGCCCGCGCGCCTGCTCGTCTGCGGCGGCGGTGCGCGCAACCCGGCGATGATGGACGCGCTGGCGGCGGCGCTTCCCGAGAGCTGCGTCGAGCCGACGGACCGACAGGGCGTTCCTGGTGACGCCGTCGAAGCGATGGCGTTCTCGCTGATGGGGCGCAACGCGCTGCTCGGCATTCCGAATCATCTTCCGCGCTGCACCGGCGCGTCGCGCGCCGCCGTGCTCGGCGAGTTCGCACCGGGACGCGCTGGCTTCAGACCTCGATCTTGAGGCCGTCGTCCGCCGTTTCGACTTCGAGCTGGCCGCGAAGTTCTGCCATCGATGCACCGAGATGCGTCAGCACGAGTCGCTCGCAGCCGAAGCGGGGGGCGCGCGCGACCAGCTCGCTGTACGCCATGTGCTCGGGAATCACCGGTTCGTGGAAGGTGCACTCGCAGACGAAGAGGTCTGCGCCGTGCGTGTGTTGCGGGAGATCGTCGAACCAACCGGTGTCGCCGCTGAAGACGATGCGCCTTCCGTCCACCTCGAGATCGATCCCGTGCGGGCACGAATCGGGCTGATGCCGCACCGGGAAGGAGCGGGCGCGCGCGGGACCGAGATCGACGGCCTGTCCTGCCGGCAACTCGAGGTATTGCAGCGCGAACGGAAGCTCGTGGCGCGCGAGGCCGTAACCCATCGCGTCGGCCGCTGCGCGCACGCGGGTCTCGACGCCGGGCGGCCCGGCGATCACCAGCGCGTGTCGGCGCTGGTCTTCGTAGATCGCGGCCAGCAAGAACGCCGGGATGCCAGCGAAATGGTCGCCGTGGAAATGCGAGATGGCGATCGCATCGATCGCGTCGCGCGGGATATCGAGAGCAGCGAGGCCCGTGCTGGTGGTCGGCGCACAGTCGAGCAGCAGGCCGCCGCTGCGGGTCTCGATGAAGATCGCCGATTGACGCCGTCCGCCGGCGCCGAACGCGTCGCTGGTTCCAATGAAGGTCACGCGACTCACGCGATCTCACGCCTTTCGGTGACGACGTGAAAGGCGCCGCCGGCATGGACGCCGTCGCGACCGCGGAAGCCATCGGGCACGCGTTCGCCGTCCCACACCACGACGCGTTGGAGCTGCACGTCGCGGCCGAGCGTGGCGCCCGCGCCGATCACCAGATCCGCCTCGAGGCGCACGCCGATCGCAGCGGCGCGCGCATCCGCATCGAAGTACGAGAGCCGCTGCGCATGCAGGTTTGCTTCCAGGTATTCCGTCGGCGTCCCCACCGGTTCCCAGCGACACGCATCGGGCGCGAGCACGGCGCCGCAGATGTCGGTGGCGCCCGCCGCGAGGCGCGGCGCGAGCCAATCATCGAGATGCGAAAACACATCGCGGTCGGGCAGCGAATCGAAGACGCGCGCAGCGAAGAGATTCACGCTCACGTAGACGCCCGCCTGCCCCTCGGCGCCGAGATCGAAGCGGCGCGCGATGCGCCGGATCCGTCCGGCGCCATCGACGCCGATCGTACCGAAGCGCGCGGCCCGCGGGTCATCTCGCAGCACCAACGTCGCGGCGTCGCAACGCGCGCGATGGCGATCGAGGAGCGGGCCGAGATCGAGGTCGAGAATCATGTCGCCCGAGATCACCAGGCTCGGGTCGCTCTCGCGCAGAAACGCGGCGGCGCGTCGAATTCCGCCGCCCGTGTCGAGCAGCAGCGGCTCTTCGGAGAAGTGCACGCGCAATCCCGGCGGCGCCCATTGCTCGGCAACCGCGCGGGTTGCGTCGGGGAAGTGGTGCAGGTTCACGATCACTTCGTCCACGCCCTGGTGCGCGAGCCACGAAAGCGGATACGCGAGCAACGGGACGCCGCGCACCGGCAGGATCGGCTTCGGACGCAGCGCCGAGAGCGGCTGCATCCGCGTTCCGAGTCCGGCGGCGAGGATCATCGCGCGCATGCAGCGTCTCCGAGAATTTCGCCGAGCCGTGCGAGGCTCGCGTCTTCGCCGACTACACGCCCCAGTGCACGGCGCACGTAGCCGAGCGTGGCGGGTGCGTAGCGCAGCCACGATGCATCACCGCGCGCGGCGACTTCGTGGAAGAGCGCGAAGTCCTTCGCTTTGCGCGTGATCGTCAGCAAGTCGAAGCGGCGCGCGAACTCCGCCGCCGTCGGCGCGTCGGGCAGCGCGGGGCGCACCTGCTCGGCGAGCGCCGCGCACTCGTCGTCGGCGAGCACGACATAGGAGTCGCGCAGCAGGCAGACGAGGTCGTATTCGGGCGGCGCCAGCAGAGCGCCCTGCAAGTCGATCATCGTGAGCGCGCGCGGATCGCGGCGCTGGATCAGGTTCTTGCTCTGGAAGTCGCGATGCGCGAGTCGTTGCGGCGCAGCGGCCGCGACGGCTGCGACCGTATCGAAGGCCGCGAACACGACATCCTGCTCGGCGGCGGTTGCAGCGCGACCGAGCGCGGCTTGGAGACCGCTGCTGGCGAAGCGCGTCGCCTTGACGCGGATCAGCGTCGCATCGAGGCGGCGCGCGAAGGCGGGCACGCGACCGCTCGGATCGACGAGACGCTGCAAGCGCGGCACCAGCGCGCAGGCCTCTTCGTAGAGCGCGCGTCGCTGCCTCCCATCCGCCGACTCCAGCAGCTCCGCGAGCGAGGCGTCGCCGAGATCCTCGAGCAGGTCGATGCCGCGCGCGGCGTCGCCTCCGAGACGCCGCGGCACAGGCATCTGTTGAGATTCCAGAAACGTGCGCAGCGGCTCGAGCGGCGGCTCGGGCAGCACGCCGGGCGCCGGCTCACCGCGATCGACGCGCGCGATCAGCGTCGCCGGGTCGCCGCTCTGCAGCGCTACACGATAGAAGTGGCGATGCGCGAGGCCCGCGCCGGTGAGTCGCTCGATGCCCGTGATGTCGCTGCCGGTGCTGGCGCGCGCGAGCGTGCGCAGCTCGTCGTCGATGCCGAGGAACGGATCGCGTGCGCTCACGACCACCTCAGCCGAAGAGCCAGTGACACGACGCGGTGGCGACCGCGAAGCCGGCGACGTCGCCGCCCAGGCACGCGAGCAGCGCGTGGCGGCCATTGCGCACGCCGGCCGCACCGAGATAGAGCGTCAACACGTAGAAGGTGGTCTCGGTCGAACCGTTGAGCGCGCCGACGAGAATCCCGATGAACGAATCCGGTCCGTGGACTTTCATGATCTCGACCATCACACCGTAGGCGCCCGAACCGGAGAGCGGTCGCAACAGCGCCATCGGCAGCGCTTCGGCGGGGAAGCCGAGGCGGCCCGTCACCGGATCGATCGCAGCGACCATCGCGTCGAGCGCACCCGATGCGCGCAGCATCGCGATCGCGACCAGGATCAGCACCAGGAACGGGACGATGCGCACCGCGACTTCGAGTGATTCGCGTGCGCCTTCGATCGCGACTTCGTAGACGCGCACGCGGCCGGCGAGGCCCACCAAGAGCAGCCCGATCATGAAGATGGGCAGGAACCAGGCGGCGAAAGTGTCGCGGGCGAGTTGCAGCGGGAGCGTCGTCTCGGCGCTCAGCGCGATATGCCGGACGAGCGCGATCGCCAGCAACGCGATCGTGCCTGCGATGACGAGCTTCGCGCTCCGCGTGGCCGGTTCCCGTGCGACGTACACGGGCACATCGTCGGCCGCATCGCTGGTTGTCGCGGGACCGCCGCTTTCTACTGTCAACGTCGAAAACGTCTCGGCCCGCGCGCGGAACATCGGCGTTCTTCGCAGCGCAAAGCAGAGCAGGATCGCGGTGCCCGTCGATGCGATCGTCGCGAGCAGTGTGGGGATCCAGATCGCTTCGGGCGACGTCGAGTTCATGCTCGCGCGCACGCCGATCACGCCGAGCGGGAAGAGCGAGACGCTGGTCGCGTTGATTGCGAGGAAGAGCACCATCGAGTCGCTGGCGTTCGCCGGCGTGCGGTTCAGCGTCTGCAACTCCGTCATCGCCTTCAAGCCGAACGGAGTTGCGGCGTTGCCGAGGCCCAGCACGTTCGACGCGAGATTCATGATCATCGCGCCCATCGCAGGATGGTCGGTCGGAACATCGGGGAAGAGCCGGCGCAAGATCGGTGCGAGCGCGCGCTGCACGGCGCGCAGCAGTCCGCCTTCTTGCGCGACGCGCATCAGGCCGAGGAAGAGCGCCATCACGCCGACCAGCCCGATGACGAGATCGATCGCGTCTTTCGCGCCGCTGAGCGCTGCCATCTTCACGGCGTCCATGCGACCGGTGAAGGCCGCGTAGACGACCGACGTGAGCATCAGGCCAAGCCAGATGCCATTGAGCAACGCATCTCCCTCGCATGACCTTCGTGCCGGCGCGGAAACTCGGAGATGCGCTGCGCAGCGTCAAGGCTCGCGGTGCTGCAAATGAAGCCGCGGCCGAGCAGTGGGCCTGCTCCCGCGCCGGGGGGTTGGAACGAGATCGGGGGGTGCGCGGGCGTGCAAGCCCCGGGGCGGCGTATAGAGCGGCTCGCTAGCGGCCGCTTCGCTTCATGCGGCCGGTGCCGAGCAGAAGCCAATCGAGGGACACGTTTTCCTTGACCGCGAGCGTGATCAGGAAGTCCGCGTGCGGCGTCGTCCCGTTCTCGTAGCGGTTCACGTTCTGCTGGAACACGCCGAGCTCGCGGGCGAACTGGCGCTGCGAGCGATCGGCGCGTACCTGCGCGAGCCGCTCCGGAAGCTTCTTCTTCAGTTTCGAGATGCCTGCTGTGGCCATGTGTCTGATTCTCCCAGTGCGAAGATTGCGTTGGTTGATCTCGCGTCGGATCCCGCGGCTGCTGCCGCTGCAGCGTCCATCGGAACGATCCCTCCGGATCGATCGATGGCCCTCGAGCGTTGGCTCTCGAGGGCGACGCTCTCGAACATTCATGGGAGTGTCACGAGCGTCGCTGATCACTGCATTCGGCATACAGCCGAAACGATCCAAACCGAGCGGGCGCAGCATAGACACCGAATTCCGTGTCGGCAACGCGAAATGACACCTTTCTGCATAGGCATGTCGGCACGACCACCACGGAAGTAATCTCACTGTCACACTCGAAGTGTCGGCGTCGATCTCGAATCTGCAAAATGCCGAATCTGGACAGTCCGACGTGGTGTCAGGTAACGACGCCGATGCAGCGCCGACACAAATGAGGGGAGAAACAGCGTTGCGCGTGACGGGAGGGGAGCTGCGAGGGCGACGCATCCGGGTGCCACGCTCATCAGCGGTCAGGCCTACCGCCGACCGCGTACGCGAGGCGCTCTTCGCCCGCCTCGGCGATCTCGAGGGTGTCCGCGCGCTCGATCTCTTCGGCGGTTCGGGTGCGCTCGGCATCGAGGCGCTGTCGCGCGGAGCCGCGTATGTCGTGTTCGTCGAACGCTCGAGCCCGGTCGCCGCGGTGTTGCACGCCAATCTGGTGGAGATCGACCTGCTCGAACGAGCGCGTCTCGTGCGTGGCGACGCGGTCGGCGTCGTGCGGCGCCTCGCGGCGGCCGGCGAGCGTTTCGATCTCGCGCTCCTCGATCCGCCCTACGCCGAGCCCGAAATTGCGGAGCGGGCGCTGCGCGCGCTCGCGACCTCCGGCATCCTCGCGCCCCGCGCGACCGTGGTGGTCGAGGCGTCTCGGCGGCATGCGCCGCAACCCGTCGAAGGTCTCGTGGTGGTGGACGAGCGTCGCTACGGCGACACGGTGATTCACCGCTTCGAGTTCGTCGTCGAGTCGGGATCCGAACACAGTTTGGCGCTGGGTCCCGCCGCAGCGGACGAAGCAATGGCAGACGACGAGGAGACAGCATGAGCGATGGAAGCAGCGGCCAGCGCCTCGCCCTTTTTCCGGCCAGCTTCGACCCGGTCACCAACGGTCACCTCGACCTGATCCACCGCGCGCATGCGGTCTTCGATGAGTTGGTCGTCGCGGTGGCGCGCAACGTCGCGAAGCAGGGCACCTTCAGCGTCGACGAGCGCATCGAGATGCTGCAATCGATCGTCGGGCATCTGCCGGGAATCCGGATCACCGCGTTCGATGGTTTGCTCGTCGATTATGCGCGCCGCATCGGCGCCCATGTGTTGTTGCGCGGCCTGCGCGCCGTCTCGGATTTCGAGTACGAGTTCGAGATGGCGCTGATGAATCGGCATCTCTATCCCGAGATCGAGACGTTGTTCATGATGACCAGCCAGAAATATTTCTATGTGTCTTCGTCGCGCTTGAAAGAGTTGGTCCGCTTCGGCGCGAACGTCGAGGAGTTCGTTCCGCCGGGTGTTGCGCAGAAGCTGAAGGAGCGACTCGGCGGCGGAGGCGAGTGACGGCGGCGCGGCCGAAGCGTGCGGCGCTGTCCGCGCCGATCCGCTTCGGCACGAGCGGCTGGCGCGGCATCCTGGCCGACGAGATCACCGCGCCGCGGATCCGACGCCTCGCTGCTGCCGTGGCGCGCTGGGCTGCGGAGTCGCAGCGCCACCCACGCATCTTGGTGGCGCACGACACGCGCTTTCTCGGACCGGAGCTCGCGCGGCTGGCGCAGGGTGCGCTCGCGGCGCATGGCGTGCGACCACTTTGGGCTGCGAGCCCCGTGCCGACGCCCGTCGTTGCGCACGCGGTCCGGACCGGCGCCGCCGACGCGGCGCTGATCGTCACCGCGAGCCACAACGAACCCGCGTACCAGGGCGTGAAGGTGCTCGCTGCGTGGGGCGGTGGCGTCACGACCGCGCAGGCGCAGCGCATCGAACACTTTGCTGCGACGGCTCGCGATGCGCCGGCGTCAGTCACGACACCAATCGCCGCGCTGGATTTCGTCACGCCCTATCTCGAGGCATTGCTGCAATACATCGATCGCGACGCCGTGCGCGGCGCGCGGCTGCAGGTGATTTACGACGCGTTCCACGGCACCGGCTCCGGCGTCTGCGACCGTGCGCTGCGCGCGCTCGGCGTGCGCGTCGAGGTCTTGCACGCGGAACGCACGCCGCGTTTCGGCGGCGCGGCGCCGGATCCCACGCCGCCGCGACTTCGCGAGTTGGCGCAGGCCGTTCGCGCCCGACGCGGCCGCACGCTGGGATTCGCGACCGATGGCGACGCCGATCGCTACGCCGTGCTCGACGTCGATGGCGAGCCGATCGCCGAGAGTGATGCGCTCGCATTGCTCGTCGATCACCTGGCGCGCGGCGGCCGCGTTCGTCGCGGCGTCGCGATCTCGATCGCAACCGGAACGCTCGTCGAGCGCGTGGCCGCGGAATATGGACTGCCGGTGACGCGCCATCCGATCGGCTTCAAGCATCTGTCGCGCGCGCGGGTCGATGGCAAGGCAGATGTCGCGGGCGAGGAAAGTGGTGGCTTCGCGTGGGATCCGATCGCGCGCGACAAGGATGGGATACTCGCTTGCGTGTTGTTCGCAGAAATCGCGGCGCGTTCCGGCGGCGCGCTGCGGATGCGCTTGCTGCAGCTCTTCCGGCGTCACGGGCGTCGCGTCTGCGGACGCGTCGCGCGCGATGCGAGTGCGAAGAGTCGCGCGCGCCTCGCCGCGCTTGCGAAGGCGCCGCCGGATCGTGTCGGCAGCGCGCGCGTTCGCGACATCGACACCAGCGATGGTGTGCGACTCGGTCTCGACGACGGCTTCCTGATGTTGCGCGCGTCGGGTACCGAACCGGTGTTGCGTCTCTACGCCGAAGCCCGCGATCGCAGCACGCTGGCTGCACGCTTCGCCGTGGGTTGGCGATTGCTCGATGCGGATGCGGGGGCAACGCGCATGGACGCCGCGAGGGGTGCCGGGTAAGCTGCGAAAGTGGCCGTCCGATCGAGGATTTTTCCGATGTCGCAGCGCCGTGTCCTGGTCGCCGTGACGGGCGGCATCGCCGCCTACAAGGTTCCCGAGTTGGTGCGCGCACTGGTGCGCTCCGGTTGCGTCGTGCGCTGCGCGATGACGGCGAACGCCGCGCACTTCGTCGCGCCGCTCGTGTTGCAGACGCTGTCCGGCGAATCGGTGCGCAGCGATCTCTTCGATCGCGAAGCGGAAGGGCAGATCGATCACATCGCACTCGCCGACTGGGCGGAGCTGGTGATCGTCGCGCCCGCCACGGCGAATGCGCTCGCGAAGTTCGCGCATGGGCTGGCCGACGATCTGGTCTCGACGCTGCTGCTCGCGACGCGCGCGCCCGTGCTGATGGCGCCCTCGATGAACGTCAACATGTGGAATCACGCGGCGACGCGATCCAATCTTTCGACGCTGCGCGAACGCGGCGTGCGCTTCGTCGGTCCCGAGAGCGGCGCGCTCGCGTGCGGTTGGGAAGGCGAGGGCCGCATGGCGGAGCCGGCCGCGATCGCCGCGGAGGCGGAGCGCTGCCTCGGCGCATCGACTCTCGCCGGCGAAGTGGTGGTGGTGACGGCGGGCGGCACGCGCGAACCGATCGACCCGGTGCGCGTGCTCGCGAACCGCTCGTCTGGAAAGATGGGCTACGCGATCGCGGCCGAAGCGGCGCGACGCGGCGCCGAGGTGGTGCTCGTCAGCGGGCCGACCGCGCTCGCGACGCCGGCCGGTGTGCGCCGCGTCGAGGTCGAGACTGCGATCGAGATGCGCGACGCCGTGCGCGTCGAGCTCGCGAGGTGCTCGGTTTTCATCGCGTCCGCCGCGGTCGCCGATTTCCGCCCTGCGACGCGCGCCGAACACAAGATCAAGAAGGAGAGTCTCGGCGATCAGCAGGGGCTGACGATCGAGCTCGTGCCGAACCCCGACATTCTCGCGGAAGTGGGCGCGGCGAACGATCGCGCGACGAGGCTCGTCGTGGGCTTTGCCGCCGAGTCGCAGGATCTCGTCGCCGCCGCGCGCCGCAAGCTCGCGCGCAAGCGCTGCGATCTGATCGTCGCGAACGATGTGTCGCGTGAGGGCGCTGGCTTCGACGGCGATACCAACGCCGTCACTTTCGTGTGGCCCGGCGGCGAGACGGAAGAATTGCCGCTGCTCGCCAAGCGTGAAGTCGCCGCGCACCTGATCGATCGCATCGAAACGCTGCGCAAGGCGCGTTCGTGACCCGAATCGGGCGCGTCGTCGCGCTTGCACTCGCGTTCGCCTGTTCCGCACCCGCTGCGCTCGCAGTCGCGGACGGCCACCTGAACGTGATCCGCGTCGCGGGTTCGATCAATCCCGCCTGCTCCGATTTCATCCAGCGCGCGATCGCGCAGAGCACGACCGACGGCGCGGTGGCGTTGATCCTCGAACTCGACACGCCCGGCGGTCTGGTGTCTTCCACCAAGGACATCATCCAGGCGATGCTGAACGCGAGCGTACCGATCGTCGTGTATGTGTCGCCGCAAGGCGCCTGGGCGGGGTCGGCAGGCACCTTCATCACGATCGCAGGTCACGTGGCGGCGATGGCGCCCGGCACCTCGATCGGTGCAGCGCACCCGGTCGGCATCGGCGTGCCGGGCGGCGGTGGCGGCGACGACGACGAGAAGAAGGAAGCGCAAGACGTTGCGAGCGAGAAGGCCGAGAACCTGCTCGCGGCGTTCATCGAGTCGATCGCGAAGGAACGCGAGCGCAACGTCGAGTGGGCGAGCAAGGCGGTGCGCGAGTCGGTCGCCGTCACCGCCGACGAAGCGTTGAAGCTGCGCGTGATCGATCTGGTCGCCGCGAATCAGGCCGAGCTGCTCACGAAGCTCGACGGGCGCAAGGTGAAGGTCGCGGGCGCCGAGCGCACGCTCACGACGGCGGGCGTCGAAGTGCGCGTCATCGAGATGTCGATGCTGCAGCGCTTGCTGCACGTGCTCGCGAGCCCGGACATCGCGGTGGTGCTGTTGATGGCCGGCCTGCTCGGTCTCTACGTCGAGTTCACGCAGCCCGGGCTCGTAGTGCCCGGTGTGCTCGGTGGCATCTCGCTGATTCTCGGCGCGATCGCGCTGCAGATCCTGCCCTTTTCCTGGCTCGGGCTGCTGGTGTTCATCGCGGGTGTCGGGCTGCTCGTCGCCGAGGTCTTCATCGCTTCGTTCGGGCTCCTCTTCCTGTTGGGCATCGCGTGCCTGCTCGCCGGCGGCATGATGATCTTCGACCTGCCCGAGATGTCGGATCTGCGCGTGTCGTTCTGGTCCGTGTTGGTGCCGGCGGTGGCGGGCGTCGCGGCCTTCGGAGCGCTCGTCGTCGTCAGCGTCGGCCGCTCGATGCGCCGACGTCCGGCCGCTGGTGTCGGCGAGATGATCGGCATGGTGGGGCGCGTCGTGTCGGCATTGCAGCCGGAAGGCACCGTCTTCGTGCGCGGCGAAAACTGGAAGGCGCGCTCCGACGAGCCTCTCGTCGCGGGCGATCGCGTCGAGATTCTTGCGATCGAAGGCCTGCGGTTGCGGGTGCGGCGCGCGCCGCCAGAGCGCTAGCAGGTTGCCGACAAACCTCTCCCGTCGCCGTGCCCGGATCTTAGGGCCGATCAATTAGTTGGGAAAGCAAGCCGTAAAAATTTGCCTGAAAAATTCCCTCAACCAACGACAATTTGATACTGAATTCATCCCCTGAAAATTGATCAATATGGGTCCTTAATGTTGATTTTAAAATTTCTTGAAGCACGGAGTAGTCGGATAATTTT